>DATDIT010000053.1:0-81050 GCA_036520875.1 Candidatus Acidiferrales bacterium | reverse complement strand
CCACACTAAATGTTCGAGGCGGACGCACTCGTCGTATTCCGCGAGCGTTGCGCAGTGCCGAATCTCAATCTCGTTGTAAGAGGGCGAACGTTCCATTGAGCCTACGTGCAAAGTATAGGCGAGATTTCGGCGGAAGTTTACGTGAAACGAGACCGAATCACGCTTCAAGCTTGGACTGATTCCAGAGTTCCTCCATGCGGGCGCGGGGCAGATCGGCAAAGCGGCAGCCCTCTAGCGCGGCGGCGGATTCCATCCACTGGAAGCGCTTTTTGAACTTCCGATTAGCGCTCTTCAACGCAATTTCCGGGTCCACGCCCAGAAAACGCGCGATGTTAACGCTGGCAAAAAGTAGATCACCTACTTCTTCCTCGAGGTGCGGCGCAGATTTTTCAGAAGCTGCCGGGACAACGGATTCGATTTCGCGCCGCTCCTCGTCGAGCTTGTCGAAAATGCCCGCAAGATTCTCCCAGTCAAAGCCGACACGGGAAGCGCGGCGCGTAAGCTGATACGCTTCCAGAGCGCCCGGCAGCGAATGCGGAACTCCGGAAAGAATCGATTCATCCGCGGGCGATTTCGTAGCTGAGGAAGCAATCGCTTGGCCCTTCGCCGAGCGCTCACTGGCGCGTTCACCGGCCTTGATCTGTTCCCAATTTTTTAGCACGGCGGCGGGCGTGCTGGCCTTCACATTGCCGAAAACGTGCGGATGACGGCGTATCATCTTTTCGTGCACGGATTCGATCACGTCGGAAATCGTGAAGCGACCGGATGCCTCGGCCAGGTTCGCGTGGAAAACCACCTGGAGGAGCAGATCGCCGAGCTCGGATGAAAACTTGCGTGGGTCGCCCGAATCCATGGCGTCGAGAACTTCGTAAGTTTCCTCGATGAGATATTTCCGGATCGATTGATGAGTTTGCTCGCGATCCCACGGGCAGCCGTTTGGCGCGCGCAGACGAGCCTGCAGCGCGACGAGTTTGGCGAACCATCGGCCGGCCAATCTGTCGCCGGGGCTGACGGAAATTCGGGAGCGAATGGAGGCCGGCACCTTGGTGCGCTTGTTCGCCCGCTTGATGGGCATTTTGCTCTTTCGAGTCATAAGTCTTTTTGTCACCGTCTCAGGCGATGTGCCAATTTACCGGGTGCGGCTCGCTCGTGCAACCCGCGTTTGCCTGAACGCACGTAGCGTGGCGGCTTGTGGCGCGTGGGTGCCGATGTTAGACTTTTATTTCCAGCTCAAACTTGGCGTCCTAAAGCGAGTTCAAAAGGGTGGTACGTGGCTGATCGTCAACAAGATGAAGGATTCAAGGTTGTAGACCGGCGCCTTTTTACCGAAGAGGGGGAATTGCGCCAAGGTGTTGTTGAACGGGAACGGCGCGATGAAGAAGCGGCAGCGACGAAAGCCGCAAATATCGAAGTGGAGAAAGCGCGCGCCGCAAAAACTCCACAGACGGCCGGAACAGGCGGTCCCGGTTCGGATGTTCAATCGGGAAGCGACGCAGGCTCCGCGTCGGCCCCAGCCGCCGCCGATGCGGCGGAGCCTTCACGGAATTTTCAGATGCTGGTGGATTTCCTTACGCGCAACGCGGCTGCCATGCTCGGCGGGATGGCCGATCCGCAGACGGGAAAGGCCTATGTCGATTTGGAAGGAGCGCATGAGGTGATCGACATGCTGGACGCTCTTCGCGAAAAGACGCGGGGAAATTTAGCGAAGGCGGATGACGACCTGCTGATGGAAATGATCGGCAGCCTGAAACTTACATACATGGAAATTTCGAAAGCGGCCGCCGCGCAAATGGCCAAACAGGCGGCGCAGAAGAAGTGACGCCGCTTTGTACGCCTGTGCAATTTGCCTGAGATATTGGCCGGTCCTTACTTCAAGCGACTAGAAGCCTTCCAGTGATCCGATGGCCTCACTGCAATTGACAGTTTTGGGTTCGGGCACGTCGATGGGAGTGCCCACGCTGGGGTGCCACTGCGCCGTGTGCGAATCGAAGGACCCGCACGACCAGCGGACGCGGCCCTCTGTGCTGCTCTCGTATGGAGAGCGGAATGTGGTGATCGATACGACGCCGGATTTCCGCCATCAGGCCATCCGGGCGCGGATCGACCACCTGAATGCGGTCATCTACACGCATGGGCATGCCGATCACGTGATGGGGCTGGACGACATACGCCCGTTCAATCTAAAACTAAAAGGTCCGGTGCCTATCTACGCGGCGGCAGAAACGCTTGCAACCCTCCGGAGGCAATTTTCATATATTTTCGAGGCTGATGCGGGCAGCTGGGTTCCGCTAGTCGACCTGCATGAAATCGACGGGCCGTTCAATTTATTCGGGACAAACTTCGTCCCGATACCCGCGATACACGGATCCCAGGCTGTACTGGGATTCCGATTCGGCAAAGCGGCTTATCTGACCGACTTCAGCAGTGTGCCGGATAGCTCGAAGGCGCTGCTGCGCGGCCTCGACGATTTTATTTTAGACGCGTTGCGATACGTCCCGCATCCAGCACATTCGAACGTCGAACAGTCGCTCGCGCTGGTGGAGGAGTTGCGGCCAAAGCGTGCGTGGTTCACGCACATCTGCCACGATCTGGGCCACGAACAAGCAAATGCACGGCTGCCGGAAAATGTCCGGCTCGCGTATGACGGCTTGAGCTTTAAGGTTGAACTCTGATGCCGCTTGCCATCCTACATTCCGCCGGGGCTTGGGCAGAACGCTTCGGCAACAGCGGGAAGCGCACCGCGCTGACGATCGGAAACTTTGACGGCGTGCATCTTGGGCACCAAAAGATACTTCAGGGCGTCCGCGAACGGGCGCGGCAGTCAGGGCCAATGAGCGCCGTCCTCACATTTTATCCTCACCCGGCGCGCGTTCTCCGGCCCGCCGAAGCTCCCGCGCTGCTGGAAACGCTTGCGCAGCGTTTGGGCGCAATCGAGGCGATGGGGATTGAAGCTGCGCTGGTTATTCAATTCGATGCGGAGCTTGCGAAACTCAGCCCGGAGGATTTTGTCCGGCGGTTTTTGGTGGATACGATGCGAGCGCAATCCGTTTTGATCGGGACCAATTTTCGCTTTGGGCATCATCAGGCGGGCGACGCCAAATCGCTTGCAGATCTCGGAGCGCAATGGGGCTTCGAAGTTGCGATTGTGCCGCCGGTGGTCGAGGAGGGAAGTGTGGTATCCAGCACGGCTGTCCGCCAAGCGCTTCGCGGCGGCAATGTCGAACAAGCCGCACGAATGCTCGGGCGTCCCTTTTCGCTCGCCGGAGAAATCAGGACTGGGACGGGGCAAGGACGGAAGCTCGTGGTGCCGACATTGAATCTGGCAACCGAACAGGAGTTGCTGCCCAAGGATGGCGTGTACGCCACCGAAGCGATGGTCGAAGGGAAAACTTATCGGGCGGCGACCAACGTCGGCGTGCGGCCAACTTTCGATGGTGCACGCAGGACAGTGGAATCGCACCTTCTCGATTTCAGCGAAGATTTGACGAGCGGAAAACTCGAGGTGCGCTTTCTCAAGCGGCTGCGCGACGAACAAAAGTTTTCAGGCGCCACAGAGCTGCGAGCGCAGGTTCTGCGCGATATCGAAGAAGCGAAGGAGTATTTCAGGGAAGCAGCAAGCAAAACGGCGTGAGAAACACCACCCTCGGCACGACCCGCTGCGGCCGCTAACCGGCGACCGCCGTCTTGGCGCGGCATTCCTCGCAAAGTCCGCCGATCTCCGTGCGCGCCACGCTAATTTCGATTCCGCAGTCGCGCGAGATCTGCTGTTTCAGGTCTTCGTACAGCTCGCTTTCGAACTCGCGGACTTTTCCGCACTGAATGCAGGCCACGTGAATGTGATCGCGAGGGCCGTGGCTTTCATAGTAATGACGATGCCCGCGAAGATGAAGAAGGTCCAGCTCGTCGATCAGTCCGAGGTGCTTGAGCAGTTCCAGGGTGCGATAAACGGTGACGCGGGTAATTTTGGAGTCGATCTGCTGAGCCTGTTCGAGGATTTCGGCGGCGTCCATGTGGCGAACCGCCGATTCGATCACCTGAACGACCACGCGACGCTGGCGCGTGAGGCGAATGCGGCGAGTGCCAAGTTCGCGCTGAAGCTTTCCAGCGGGTTCGTGAACGTTGATGCGTTCGCCTGTTGAAACGCGATGTGCGGGAGTGGCCGACATCTTACTGCGAGCATTATAGCAAAATGAGATGGAAAGCGGCTGCCCACGCGGGAGCGGACCGATCGCGCTAGTGGCGAGCTTGGATCACCCTCAGGATGTCGTTATACATGAGAAAGGCGAAGATGCTCAGGATGAAGACGAGACCCACCTGAATAAAACGCTCCTTGATCGCAACGCTCAAATCCCGGCGAAGCGTTCCTTCAATAGCCAACATCAAGACGTGACCTCCATCCAGAATCGGAATTGGGAGAAGGTTTAGCAAGCCGAGATTGAGGCTGATGACCGCGGTCAGTTCCAAGAGCCTCATCGGACCGCGTTTTGCCGCCCGCCCGGCCTCGCGGGCGATACCGACGACACTCGTCAAGTCGCGCGGAGAGACTTTGCCACTAAAGAGGCCGCCAAGAACCTGCCCGATCTGGCGAGTGCCTGAATATGTGGCGATACCCGCGTCGCGGACGGACTCAACAAAACCCTGGCGCTCGTAAGTCTCACTTGTTTTTTCACTGACGCCAACCTGCCAAGCGAGTTCACCGTCGGCGCCAAGGGTGTGCATAGGCGTGATATCGAATGGAATTTCCTTTCCGTCGCGCCGCACCACGAAGTGGACGGAGTGCCCATTCGAATTGCGTACCTGCTCCACAAGCTGCAACCAACTCGCGACAGGCCGGCCATTGATGGAGACAATCGCGTCATTAGCCTTCATCCCAGCCCTTTCGGCGGGAGACCCCATGGCAATCTCATCGGCAACTGCGGGCATCGCCGGATATCCGACCAGCGAATCAGAGGCATCCTGCCCTTGGGGCATTTTTTCAGTGAGAGTCTGCTTCGCACCGGCACGATCTACAACGATTGAAATAGAGCTGCCTGGTTGAACCTTATCGATTTGCGCGAGTACTGATTCCCACGAGGGCGTGCTGACGCCGTTCACGCCGAGAATTCGATCGCCCGGTTGGACGCTCGGTCCCGGGGGAAGGTTCTGCGGCACGGCGGCAACCACAGCAGGGCGGCTCAGGTACGTATCCGTCGGCATGCCCACAAATAAATAGATGCCCCAGAAAATGCCAAAAGTCAGCAGGATGTTCATCACTGGACCGGCGACGGCGATGAGGAATCGCTGCCAGCGTGGGCGCGAGAGGAATTCGTAAGGCTCACCGGTGCGCTCCGCGACAGGATTATCCCCGGCCATGCGGACATAGCCGCCCAACGGAAACGCGCTCAGCCGGTAATCAGTGTCGCCCCGTTTCACTCCCCATATTCGCGGGCCCAGGCCAATCGAAAAAACTTCGACGCGCACGCCGCACAGCTTTGCGGCGATAAAGTGGCCCCATTCGTGAAGCAAAACCATGACGCCGAGAACGACGCCACCGGCGAGTATGATTCTGAGCGTTTCGGTCATAAAGTCTCTTTATAGTATCGGAAGATAGACGCCGCGGATGGCCGACTTCCGGCAAGGGCGCAAAAAAGAAACTAGTTGCGCCCCGCGCCTTTCCGCCCCGCCCGCCGCATCACTTCGATGCGCGCCAGCCGGCGAGCTTCCGCATCGGCGGCGAGAACATCGTCAATACTTCCGAGCGGCCCGCCCGGCATCTTCTCCAAAACCTCTTCGATCGCCTCCGCGATTCCCGGGAACGACAGCCGGTCGTCGAGAAAGGCAGCCACCGCGATCTCGTCCGCGGCATTCAGTGCGCAGGGCATCGCCCCTCCCTGGCGAAGTGCCACCCTGGCCAATTCGAAGCAGGGGAATTTTCGAGGCGGGACTTCCTCGAAGTCAAGTCTGCGCAACGCTGCCCAATCCAGCGCACAATTATTTGATGCGACTCGCTGCGGATAGGTTAGCGCATATTGGATCGGCATGCGCATATCCGGGGGCCCCAGTTGCGCCAGGACCGAGCCATCGGCGTATTCCACCATCGAATGCACCATGGACTGGGGATGGATGACTACGCGTATCTTCTCCAAATCCATGCCGAAGAGCCAGCGGGCCTCGATTACCTCGAAGCCTTTATTCATCAAGGTAGCGGAATCGATGGTAATCCGCCGTCCCATCTTCCAATTCGGATGCGCCAAAGCCTGCTTCGGCGTCACCTTGGCGAGTCGCGAAACCGGCGTCTCACGAAACGGGCCGCCAGAAGCGGTGAGGACCAATCGCCTGACTTCGGTGCGGGTTCCGGCGCGGAGACACTGGTGAATTGCGTTGTGCTCGCTATCCACCGGCAGCAGCGAAACGCCATGCCGCGCGACCGCCGCCATCACCACTTCGCCAGCGGCGACGAGAACCTCCTTATTAGCGAGAGCGATGCTCTTGCCGCGCTCGATGGCCTTGTACGTGGCCCGCAGTCCGACCACGCCGACCGCAGCCGAAAGCACCATCTCGGCGTCGGGATGCGTCGCCACGCGCTCCATTCCTTCGTCGCCAGACAAGATCTCCGGCGAGGCGCGGTCTTTGCGGCGTCCGCCAACGCGCGTGACGCGGGATTTCAGCAGCCGGCACAACTCCGCCGCCGCCTCCGTTGTCCCGACGGATACCACTTTCGGACGGTGCTTCTCGATTTGCTCCGCCACCAGCCGGATATTCGAGCCGGCCGCGAGTGCCACTACCTCAAAGTCATGGGGCAATGATTCGACCACGCTCAGGCACTGTCGCCCGATCGAGCCGGTGGAACCGAGAATGGAAATACGTTTCATTGGTGCGCGTTTCGCGCAGGACGCCGCTACCGCAGCGGCGGGCAAGCCCTCAATTTTCCGAGGTCGTGCAATTCTATAGGGCTTTCGCGAATTTTGCGAATGCGCGCAAGGCCCGGATGTTGAACCGCTACCCGCAAACTGCGGTGCAGTGTTAGATTAGGGACCTCAGCGCCGCGCCGAATTGCCGCTGGCGCGCAGCGCGTGCCGTTTTGCCCGATTGCGAAACATTCACGTCGAGGAGAATCCGAAAATGAAGCGCACTTGCACACTGACGGCTGCTGTGTTGGTCGTGATGACGCTGGCTCTGGTCTTCAGCGCAAAGGCGACGCCCGCCCCGCAAAGGCATCCCGCATATCTGCACGCTCTCGCCGATCTGCGACATGCACGCGCCTATCTGGCGCATCCCGATAGCGGCGAAATGAAAGATCAAGAGAGGAACGCAATCGATGAGATTGATAAAGCCATCGCCGAAATCAAGGCGGCGGCCATCGACGACGGAAAAAATCTCGAAGACCATCCTGGACTCGATTCGCACCTGCGATGGGTTGGCCGCCTCAACAAAGCGGCCGCTCTGCTCGACAAAGCGCACGACGATGTCGCGAAGGAAGAAGACAATGGCGCAGCGCAGGGTTTGCAGGAGCGCGTCCTCGGACACATTGGCAAAGCTCACAAGCATGTGGAAGAAGCGATTTCGCTTGAGCAATAAGGTCGTGGAAGTCGATACTTGGATTACGAGGTAAGCACAACCATTTGAGCGCACCTTCATTATTGGCAATTCCGCTGGGCGGTCTGGGCGAGTTCGGAATGAATATGATGGCCCTCCGCTCGGGCGACGACATCATCGTCATCGACGCCGGCCTCATGTTTCCCGAGCAAGAGCTACTCGGCGTCGATATCGTTATTCCCGATATCACCTATCTCAAACAGAATAAGCGCATGGTGCGAGCTATCGTGCTGACGCACGCACACGAGGACCATATCGGCGCGATACCCTACATTCTTGGCGACTTGAATGTCCCAATCTACGGCACGCAATTCACGCTCGCGCTGGTGCGAAAAAAGCTGGAGGAACACGCGCTGCTGGAGTCCGCGAAATTACATGAAGTGGCTCCTGGTGAAGTCACCACCCTCGGGCCTTTTCAGATTGAATACTTGCACGTCACGCACAGCACGATTGACTGTGTGGCTCTCGCGATCCGCACACCAGTTGGCGTGATCATTCACACCGGCGATTACAAAATGGATCCTACGCCTGTCGATGGCAAACCTTTCGACCTGCACGCCTTCGCGCGATACGGACAGGAAGGAGTCCTCGCGCTATTTAGCGACAGCACCAACGTCGAGCGGCCGGGATTCACTCCGTCCGAGCGCGCCGTTGTAGTGCGCATGGAGGAGCTATTTCGCGCCGCGCCGGAAAAAGTTGTTGTGTCCTGCTTTTCCAGTTCGGTTCATCGCATCCAGCAAGTGATCGACGTGGCGTGCGGCGTGGGCCGCAAAGTTGGATTCGTCGGCCGAAGCATGGTGGACAACGTCGAGATAGCGCATGGCCTCCGCAAACTTCGCATTCCCGATGGCAGCATTGTGCGGCCGCAGGATCTACGCACCTTCGATCCGAAGCGGCTGGTAGTGCTCGCCAGCGGCACGCAGGCCGAACCCATGTCCGCGCTTTCGCGAATTTCCGTGGATAATCACCGCCTGCTCAGCATCGAACAAAACGACACCGTGATTCTTTCCGCCCGCATTATTCCTGGAAATGAAAAGGCCATCTTCCGGATGATTGACCATCTCTTCCGCCGGCGCGTGCTCGTCTATTACGAAGGTGGACGCTCCGCGCCGATTCACGTTTCCGGCCATGCGAGCCAGGAGGAAATGAAAATCCTTTTGCAACTGGTGAAGCCGAAATATTTCGTGCCGCTGCACGGAGAATACCGCCAGCTATTTCAGCACGCCGCGCTGGCAGAACAGGTCGGCGCGGTCTCCGGCCAGATTTTCCTGCTCGAAAGCGGCCATCCCGTGGAATTCACCGCCGATGGTCAGGCGCATCAACGCGAGCCGGTTCCTGCCGGGCGCGTGATGGTGGATTCGGGATCGCTCGAGGAAATTGAAGACGTGGTCGTGCGCGACCGCAGGCATCTCTCCGAAGACGGCGTGGTAGTAGCCATCATCGCCATCGACAAACACACGGGCATGCTCGAAGGCTCGCCGGAGATCGTCACGCGCGGCTTCCTGCCCAGCGACGACGGCCAGGAAGTCCTTACCAAATCGCGGGAAGTAATACTGAAGACGGTCGAGCAATCCAGCCCCGAAGAAAAAATGGACTGGAGCGTGATCAAGGAAAAAATTCGCGTGGATTTGAAACGCTACCTCAACAAGCAAACCGCCAAGCGCCCGCTGATTTTGCCGGTGATTCTGGAAGTCTAGCCGCGCTCCCGCATACGCGTGCGAAAATCCTAACTCGCGGACTCGCCTCGTTTTCGATATTCCGTGCCGTGGCGGAATAGGCCGGCCTTGGGCATTTCCTCGGAGTAAACCACGCGCGCCGGCAGAAATATATTCGCCGCGTCCGGCGAGTAGGGCACAGCAACTTCGATAGCCGCATTTGTATCGTAGCGGCGCTTGCTGCGAAAGCACATCCCCACCGGCGAAATATCCTCGCAGACCGCGAGTTCGTCGTCCGTATCCGGCTGCCGGACGCACGCGGTCAGCCGGGTTTTAAGCCTCAGGCGTTGCCGTCCTCGCTGCTCGCCGCTGGGTGGCACGCCTGCCTGGCCGTCGCTTCCGCGCCGGCCGCGCGCACGTCCGAAAAGTTTCTTCTCGTCTTCGTGCGGCGCCTGCACCCAGATGCTAGGCACCCCGCAGGTTTTGCAATGGCGCGCGATTCCTCGATTGTTTTCAAACGTTCGCAGCTCCAATTCGTTCAGGTAGACCACTTCACGGTTGCGGCAAGAGATGCACTCCAGCAGCATTCGCGCCACCGACTCGGGAGATTCGGCAACCGGAGGAAACTCCACGCCCCACAGATCGGCTGCCGGATCGAGTATTTCCACCGAATATATGTAGCCGTCGTCCTGGCGCCCGAACTGTCCCACCACCCGCACTTCGCTCCTGCGGCCGGCTTCGCTGGGAGCTCTTCGCTGCATAATCATTCGCTGCTCAGCCTTCAGATCGCGGTCCAGCAGAATCACCGCGCCGTTGCGATTGATCTGCAAAGTCCGCGCAGGCGAGATGAATTCCTGCCCCTGGCTGTCGAAACCGGAAACTTCCAGCAACAATGTGAGCGAGACGCGATCGGTGCGGCGCTGCCTGCCCGGTTCCATTGAACCTCCCAAGAGATGAACCACTCGCCTGCACAAGATATCACATCCGTCTTTTGCCGTATCGCTGCGTGGCGCAGGCACGCTTGCCTGCGCACGTAAGTCGAGGCAATCAGTAGGCCACGCAGCGACTCATTTTTCGGTGGCACAGCAACTCTTGGCTGCCATCGAATGCCTCCGGCAAACGGAGGTTCCGGTGTCTAACGAGAACGAATGCTCCTGGTGACTTGGTGTTTGCGCGGAGCCGGTGGCAATTCTGAAACAAGGAAACCGTGCCTGGCTTGCATGCAACCTTCCGGCGGTACTTGGGTATCATCCAAAGCATGCCACTTCGTCCGTCTCGTTCGTCGGCGGCGAACGATTCGGAACAATTTGAAAAACCCTCGCTCGCATCGGCTGCGGCCAGGCGATTTCCGCCATCGCTTGCTGCGCTCGTCGAAACATGCTGGCGCAAAGCCGACCCGCCCGCGGAGTGGAATCTCCCTCGCGATGATTTTCAAACCGCGCTAGAGCGCAGCACCGCACATCGTTTCGGAGCCGCCCAGCCACTACAGGAACATTTAATCCGGGCATACCTCGAAACCCTAAATCTTCGCGATCTCGCTTTGGCGCGTGCGTGCAGCTCAGGGAATAACGCGGCATGGGATTTTTTCATGGCACAATTTCGCCCGGAGCTTTATCGCGCCGCGCGAGCCATCGTGGGAAACGCGGCCGGTGGCGAGTCCGCGGCCCGCGATCTTGCCGATTCCCTCTGCGCCGATTTGTACGGTTTGCGCGAGCGCGATGGGCAACGGCAATCGCTCTTCGATTATTTTCACGGCCGCAGCAAGCTCAGCACCTGGCTGCGCGCCGTCCTCGCGCGGCGGCACGTGGACGAAATACGCCGCACTCGAAGAACAGAGTCGCTCGAAGATCACATAGGTGAGCCACGCGCGGAGATCGCAGCAGTTGCATCTGCGTCCCCGGCAAATGTTTTGCCGGATCCCGAGCAAGCGATCTACACGGCCATCCTGCAAGCAGCTCTTTCGGGCGCGCTCACTGCTCTCGATCCGCGCGACCGGCTGCGTCTCGTGTATTACTACATCGACGACCGAACTCTCGCCGAAATCGGACGGCTGCTCGGCGAACACGAAGCCACCGTCTCGCGCAAACTCGAGCGCACGCGGCGCGATATTCGGCACGACGTAGAATCGGCGCTCCGCCGCGACAAAAAATTCAGCGATGAGCAGCTGCGGCTATGCTTCCAATACGCCTCCGGCCAATGGCCCTTTGATTTGACGGCCAGCTTGCGACATTCTGGAACCCAGGCCGATTCGCAGGCCGAACACAGAGCGCTTTCGACACGGGACTGATACCGATGCTGCAAGATTTGCGATTTCGTTCGTTCTAAGATGTTGGGAGGAGCATAGGTTCATGGCTTCACCACGGCCCGAAAAGACAGGTGCCGAGATGCTGCGTCAAAGCCTCGCCCACGAGCCCGCTGCTGCCGGTGAGTGCCCCGAGCCGGAGATTCTGGCAGCCTATTTTGAGCGCTCGCTGACTACGGAGGAAACAGCACGTTGCGAATTGCATTTCTCCGGTTGCGCACGTTGCCGCGAGGAACTTGCGCTGGTGGAACGCGCCAGCCGAGACGCCGCGGTCGCGGGAGACGGTGCACAACCTGCGGGACGCCGGGCGTGGGTTTGGGACTGGCGCTGGCTTGCGCCTGTGGCTACCGCCTTGATCGTTGCAGCGATTTGGATCGTGCAGCGTCCGTCCAATTCGAATAGGGAATCGCAATCGCAAACACTCGTCGCTATGTCCCGGCCGTCGGAGTCGCCGGCGAAGGAAAGCCCCGCGCCGTCTCGCACGCCGGCAGAGAGCGCGCCTTCTGCTGCCTCGCCGAAGTCGGAAATGGCGCAAAATCGTGCGCTCGACAAAAAGCAGAATGCCGTTTCCCGCGAGGTGATCCAGCCCTCGACTAACGAACGGCTGCATCCAGTCAGACCCTTTGATGCTCGCAAGGATACCGATTCGAACCTCGCGGCGAAATCGGCTGGCGCGCCTCACAGCGATTCCGAGGACCGCGCCGCTCAGACCAACACCGAATCCACGACGTCCCCGGACGATTTGCATCCAGGCCCCGCTTCTCCCGCGGCAACTCCGCCGTCCGCGCAGGCGGCAAATGCCGGTGGGATAGTCCATGCGGGAAGGGATGAAAGTTCGCAGGCTCTGAAATCGAAGCAGCAAATGGCTGCGCCCGCCACGCCGAATCTCTACGCCCAAAAGGACGCAAAGGCTACGCCCGCGTCAGGTGCAATCGGGGCTGTGGCGCGAGTGGTGCGGACCCCCGATCCGAATGTGCTGTGGCAAATATCGGAAAAGGGAATTCTAAAATCCGAAGACGGCGCCGCAACGTGGCGACCGGTCGATCTGCCCGTGGCAAACGCGCAGGTTGTTTCCATCGCCGCTCCATCCGCACAAGTGTGCTGGCTCGTCGGCCGCGACTCGCTGATCCTTCTCACAACCGATGGAACGCATTGGCAAAGCATTGTGCCGCCGGCGCAAGCGGATTTTGTTCAAGTTGTCGCCGAGAATGCGTCCTCCGCTACTGTCGCTACTGCTGAAGGCCTCAAATTCCGAACCAACGACGCCGGCAAGCACTGGCATCCCCTCCCGTAGCCGTCACAATTCCCTCAAATAGGCTGCAAGAAACCTGCTCCTCGCCGTTCTAACCCTGAAGCAGTATTTACGCGAAGGAGATAGTCCATGCCATCACGCACAGCGAAAATTGCCCTTACGGCCGTTCTAGCAGCAACGGCCCTTTTTGTTTCGCCAGGCGGAAAACAGAGAGAGGTCCGCGCCGCCGATTCACGCGGCGAAAGCCAGTCGAAGACCGATCACTCTGCCACTACTCAGAAAGACCAGTCCGATCTTTCGGTGACCGTCTATAACTCAAATATCGCGCTAGTTCGCGACGTCCGCCAGATTCGCTTGCACCCCGGCGTGTTTCCATTGCGTTTTGAAGACGTGGCCGCCTCCATTATGCCTGTAACGGTACATTTTCGTTCGCTCACCGATCCCTCGAAACTGAATGTGATCGAGCAAAATTACGAGTACGACCTGCTCGATCCGCAGAAGCTTTTGAACAAATACGTGGGCAAGGAAGTCTCGTTCGAGTGGCAAGGCATGGAAACGAAAGCGCTGCTGCTTTCAGACAATGGCGGCCCTGTCTGGAAGATCGGAAACCAAATTGTCACCGGCCTCAGCGTCGGTTCCTATCGCTTTCCTGAGTTGCCGGACAATCTTTACAGCCGTCCCACCCTGGTGTGGACGCTCGACAATCGCGGCGCTGACGCGCAAAAGGTGGAAGCGTCGTACCTCGCCAACGACATGAATTGGAACGCGGATTACGTGTTGACCGTCGCGCGCGATGAAAAGACGGCTGATCTCGACGGCTGGGTCACGTTAGTGAACAACAGTGGCGCCGCTTACCACGACGCGAAATTGCAGCTTGTGGCAGGTGATGTTCATCGCACGCCGCAGATCATGCTTCGAGAGCGCGACATGGTCGCGAAATCCATGGCTATGAACGCCGCACCCGCGCAATTCGCTCAAGAGAACTTTTCCGAGTATCACCTCTACACGCTGGGGCGGCGCACTTCGATTCAGAATAACGAATCGAAGCAAATCAGCCTGCTCACCGGAACGAGTATTCCTGTCGAAAAATATCTTCAGGTTGAAGGCCAGCAATATTACTACCGCAACCCGCAAGGGACCGGAAACGCCATCCCTGAGCCGGTGAAAGTTTTCTACCGCTTCAAGAACGAGCAACAGGCGGGCCTGGGCATGCCGCTGCCCGCCGGAACGGTGCGCGTCTACCAAGCGGATTCGCAGGGCGGCGCGCAGTTTGCGGGCGAAGACAACATCGCTCACACTCCAAAAGACGAAACGTTGCGAATCTATGTGGGCAACGCATTCGACGTGGTTTGCGAACGCAAGCAGACCGATTACAAAAAGATCGCGTACGATCTTTACGAGATGGAATACCAGATCGCGCTGCGCAACCACAAAAGCGGACCGGTAACTGTGGAAGTCCGCGAGCCGATCGGCGGCGATTGGGAAGTGGTCAACTCGAATTACAAATGGACGAAGCTGGATGTTTCAACAATCGGTTTCCAGATTCCAGTGGAGAAAGACGGCACGGCAACTCTAGATTATCGCGTGCGCGTGAAATGGTAGCGACTGCGATTCCGAGACTTGCGCGCGAGCGAAATAGATTACGGCTCGGTTGGATGGTCGATCAGCGAGAGCTCGTGCGCGTAAAGGGGATTCGACGGGAATTCGTTCACCAAGCTGGCAAGCAGCGGGCGGGCAAGATCCATCTTGTGCTCGCGCTCGTAGGCCAGCGCCAGCATAATTTTGGCGAAAGGTTTAAGGTAGTGGCCGTGGTCCGCGGCAAGCTGCAATTGTTCAATTCCCCGGTCTTTGTCGCCGTGGATGCCGCCAAACCACAGGAACGCGCGCTTGACGCCGGATAGGTTCCCGATCACGTAATTGCTCGCGCCCAGCGCGAGGTAGGCATCTTTGGCATCCGGATCGATCGCCAGCAGTTTGTTGGCTTCTGCTTCCGCCTGGCGCATCAATCCAAGTCCAGCCATCTGTTTTTTTACGATCATGGCGTCATAGTCCGACTCCATTCCGTCGGCCATCGTCAAGACAAGCAAGGCGTGCGCATTATTTGGCTCGGTTTTCAGCGTTGCCTTGGCCATTGCGCGGGCGCGGCTATTGGCGGCCAGAAAAGCCGGATTGCGGTTCTCGGCCGCACTGCCTTCCGCGCCGTGCAGAAACTTTTCGTCGTCCAGGAAGAACTTCGATGTGAAAATTCCTTTGTCGTTGAATTCCTCGTAGAGATAGCTTGCAGCTTCGGCAGCCGAGCCCATCGCGTCAGAGGGATTCCTCTCCTGGTAAGAAAGAAAATCGGCACGCGCGCCCTTGAAATTCAATTCGTAGAGATTGCGAAAGCCGTTCTCAAGCAAGGCGGCAGGGGAAGGCGGGGCTTCAGCGGAGTCGCTGGGCTGCGGGCCGGCGGCATAACACGGCGAGAGTGATGCCACGAAGCAGAACGCCGAAATTGCTATTAGGCATCCCGCTGCTTGCGCGGCCTTACCGCGCAACGCCATTGTGCCTCGAAGCATAAAGCTATTCGCACTCCGGGGCGGCTTTAAGTTTTCGGCCGCTGCCCTCATTCTAGTTCGACTGTTCCGGGGTGCCAGCAGTTGCATGGGTTTTGGTACCTACAGGTTATCTCCCAGAAAATCAGTGATTCCCTTGAAGAGCTGGATGCGCGCAGGCGCGTCTCCGATGCCATGGCCGCGCCCGGGAAAGATCATTAGGTCGGCCGGATATTTACCGGCGAGGATGAGCTTGTTGAGCACCTCGGACGTATTTACGAAGTGGACGTTATCGTCGCCGGTGGAATGCGCAATCATTAATTTTCCGCGAAGATTCGCGGCCTGATTCGCAGGGGAGGAATCGCGATAGCCCTCGGGATTATCCTGCGGCCGGCCCATGTAACGCTCGGTGTAAATGGTGTCGTAGAGGCGCCAGTCGGTTACGGGCGCCACGGAAACGCCGGCCTTGAAAACATCGGGCGCGTTGAACATGGCGTCCAGCGCCATGGTCCCGCCGAAGCTCCAGCCCCAAATGCCGATGCGCGAAGGGTCGACATAGGGAAGCGACTTGAGGTATTTCACGCCTGTGAGCTGATCTTCCAGCGCGATTTTTCCCAGGTGGTGATAGATGGCGGTTTCAAAGGCGTGTCCACGACCGTAGGAGCCGCGATTATCGAGAGTGAAAACTATGTAGCCCTTTTCGGCCATCATCTCCAGCCAGAGAAAATCTTTGCCGTCCCAGGCGTTGTGGACGTTTTGCACTTGCGGGCCGCCGTACACGTTGACCAGCACGGGATATTTTCGCGAAGGATCGAAATCCGGCGGCTGGATGATCGAGGCGTAGAGCTTCGTACCGTCGTCCGCGGAAACATTCAGGAATTTCACGGGAGAGAGTTGATAGTCGGCAAGTTCCGGCATGTTGTTTTCATTGATTGCGGCGGAGAGAGCGCCGTCGATGTGATCGAGATCCTGGCGAGGTGGCGTCATGGCGTTTGAATAGGTGTCCACGAAAGCGGACTCATTGGGGGCGATGAGCACGTCGTGAGTGCCCGGCTCGCGCGTCACTCTGGTGACGCTTTTGTCCGCGAGCGCGAGCCGGTAGAGCTGAATATCGAGAACGTTATCTTTGTTGGAAAGAAAATAGATGAAGCCATGCGCTTCGTCGACAGCGGGATGGCTGGCGGCACCGGGACCGACGCCGCCGTTGCCGGTGACGGCCCAATCGCCGCTGGTCAACTGCTCAAGCTGATGTCCCGCGAGATCGTAGAGATAATAGTGGCGAAAACCGGTACGTTCGCTCGACCAGAGAAAGCGCTTATTATCCGCGAAGAAATAAAGATCGTCGGCGACGTTGACCCAATATTTGTCAGTCTCGGTGAGGATGTTTTCGGAAGAGCCAGTGGAGGCATCGCAGAAAAGAAGGTCGAGGCGATTTTGGGCGCGGTTCAGGCGCTCGATCGCCACGCGCTCGCTATCGTTCAGCCATACGACTCGGGGAAGATACACGTCCGTATCCGCGCCGGTGTCCATCCATTTGGTTTCTCCGCCGCTGACTGAGACCACACCCACGCGCACGATGGGATTCGCTCCGCCCGCTTCGGGGAAGCGCTCGTATTCGATCGCTCCGGTCGCAGAGCTCATGTCGATGATCGGATAGCGGGTGACCGGCCGCTCGTCCATTTGGTAGTAGGCAATTTTTGAAGAGTCGGGCGACCACCAATAAGCGGTGGTGGCGTCGAGTTCTTCGGGATAGACCCAATCGAGCTGGCCCTTCAGGATTTCTTCGCTCCCGCCGATGGTCAGGGCATGTACTTTGCCAGTTGCAATATTTGCCACCCAGAGATTTGAATCGCGCACGAAGCTGACCCATTGGCCGTCGGGAGAAAATTTGGGATCCGCGATTTCGTGGCCCGCGTCGTCGGAGGGATTTACCAGCGGCTTCGCTTCCATCGTTTTCAGATTCAGCAGCACCAGGCTGCTCGCGCCGGAAAAGAGCAGGGCATCGTTTTTGGGCGACCAGAAGTAGGTTTCGGCTTGGACGCGGCCGAGCCCCGTTGACTGAACGGCTTTCGTTGCTTGCGGCTGCGTGACTTGATTTAGCACATCGGCGTTCACCAGAACCTTGCGCTGGCCGGTCGCCGCATCCATCGTCCACATCTCAGTCTCGGGCGTGTGATCGAGATAGGAGATGCGCTTGCCGTCAGGCTCCCACTCGATTCCTTCGGTCAAAGAGCCGCTTAGGCTTGGGGCGGTGTAGATTCGCTCGACCGTGAGCGCCTTCGAGGGTCGGGGGCCAGCCAGAGCCGGGGCGGCGCCGAGAATAACTGCGAGCGAGGCGCAAAGCGGTATCCGCAGGAGGGCAACGAGAAGATGTCGTTGGAGAAGCGCTTTTGTCCTCGTGGTTTTGTGACGGGTAGAGTGTGCGCCGATTGTTTGTTTTGAGTGACTTAGAGTGGCTTCTACTCGTCCGATGTGTCGATTAGGAATCGAGGAATCAGCAGAGGCGAGCCGGTCGACGCGTCCGGTTTCGGAGCGACCTCTGTGCTGCTCCTTCACTCTGGCTCGAAGATGCATTCAACCTCCTTTGTAGCCACGGTAGCATCTTGCCTGATGTGATCGATGTTGCAAGGACCTTGTGCTGTGGACTTTTCGGATCGCCGCGGGTTGAGGTGGCACGGGTAAGGCGGCGCGAGCGGAAGGGGGGCGATCCGTCGATTCATCGGGGAACATCGAGAAAAGCCCCGCGCTCACAACCGAGCATGGGGCACCCGAAACGTCAGAGGCTAAACCCGGGCGTCTCGGAAGTCTCTTGGAGATGTATGCCGGAATGATATGTTTTTTTGTAGGCGTAGTATGGTTTTTCTCGGCCGATTCGAAAACGGACAGGAAGTAAGTCTGGAATATCGAAATCCCGGAAGCCCGGACCTTTGTTCAACGGAGGCGTAAAATTCAAGAGGGAAGCGAAACTACGAGCTGCGATAGAACTGCGCAACGGAAAGCTCTGCGCGCGACGTCTTTATGGCGGGGTTATAAACCCCGCCCTTCCACCCGAGACGTCCCAGGGCTGTGCTACTGCGGGGGTTTGGCGGTGGAGATCCAGGTGGCGATGTCGGTTACTACCTGGTCGTCCACGTGGCCGGGCTTTTCGTATTCTTGGGGGAGTGACGGGCCGGTGCCGGACATGAATAGGTGATTCAGATCGGGATACAGTTTCAGAGTTACATTGCTGCGATTGGCGAGCGCCGCCTTCCATTGATCGAAATTGGTAGCGGGAGGGACCTGAAAGTCACGCTGGCCTTGCAGAAGCAGGATGGGAATTTTCAGGGCCTCGGCCGCGGCGATGGGATTGTAACTGCGCAGATCGAGCCAGTAAGAGGATGGAAGCGCGCTGCCCAATAGCGTGATCGTTTCTCCGGGCTTCAGATCGGGACTCTCGATTTTTTTGATGCTGTCCTCGACCGAGGCGATTTGTTTCTGATCGTCTGCTGTTGGTGGAGTCCCGCTTGTTGAGGCTACGTAATGGATTTCATCCAGAAACAACTGTTCGAGCGGAACTGTGTTGGCGGCAAGCATGACGATTCCGGCGATCTGGGGATCGTTGGCTGCGATGCGGGGAGCGAGATAGGCGCCGAGGCCGTGCCCCGCGACAAAAATGCGCTTGGGGTCGACCATTGACTGCTTGGCGAGCAGCAGAACGGCGGCATGAGCATCACTTATCGTCTCATCGTCCACAGTGAGCTTTGCTGGGTCGGTGTTGCTGCGCTCGCCATACTTGCCGGTGCGTTTTGTGTAGCGGAGCACAACGATGCCGTGCGTGGCGAGGCCCCAGGCGAGGTCTTTTAGCGGTTTATTGGGGCCGATCGTCTCGTCTTGATCGCGTGGCCCGACATCTTGCAGCAGAATCACTGCTGGGAATGGGCCCTCGCCTTTCGGGACCGTGAGAGTGCCGGGGAGTTCAAAATTCCCGTTGACGAGAGTGAGAGGCTGCTCGCTGAAAGAATCGGGTTTGGCGTATGGCGGCGGAGTCCACGGCGGCGGCGATACGCGATGCGGACCGAAGTGAAGGCCGGCCAGTTTTCCTTCGGGGCCGAAAGCAATCTGCACGTCGATTTCGCCCTTCTGAAATTTACATTCGAGAATCACAACATCAAGAGTTCCCGTTTTGCCAACTCTTGCCGACACAACGGATTCGAACGAGCCCACCGTAGCAAGCACGCGTCCCCAGGCCATGGCGAGCTGTCCCGGGGCGAGAGCGCCCGAGAGGCGCGCATCGTAGCGGCCCTCGACAATGTCAAACTGGCCCGACGAGATTTCGCTGAGGACTTGCTGCGCGGAGGCAACAACAGGAGGTGGTTGCGCTTCTTGCTTCTGCCCAGCGGCGACGGGCAGAGCTGCAGCTACAAACGAAAGCAGCAGGAACGTTAAACAAACCTGCATCGGGGATGACGCCAGCAACGAAAACGGGCGCGCCATAATTATATACGAGCGCGCACGGCTGGGATTTTCACGCGAGGGTCACGGCGACTGGGCGACCAGTGAGTCGTCGGCAGTGGCGAGTTCGCCGTGCTTATCCGCGGCGTGAATTTTTCCGGCGGCATCCATGAAGAAAGACCGGCGCCCCGTTTTTCCGTAGGCTTCCGGAACGGCGGCTAGCTCAAACGTCTGATTCTGCTCTTCCGAGGAAGAAACGATTCTGTAGCGAAATCTGTAACCGGCCGTGCTGCCAGCGGCGAGGTGCTCGTTGACGAGCGAAGCTTGCTCGGGCGAAATCTGATCCTTCGGCGCGGGACCGAGCTGCGTGAGCGAATCGGGCAGCTTGCCATAGGCGCGGTGATAGGTTTGGATGGCGTCGGCCAGGCCGCGCAAAGTGGCGACTGCGGCATCTTCATGCGCGGCGAGATCGGAGTCAGCCCACTGTTTCGAGAGTTGCGGGATATCCAGAAGAACCAAGCCCAGAGAAATCAGGCGCCAGCCGCCATTTTCGCGGACGAGACCAAACTGCGTCTGCTGGCCATCGACCACGTTGACGGGAATGAAAGCGAGATTTTCGTGAACACGCGGGTCGCCGAAACGAAATTCCGTGGTGGATTCCGGTGTCTGGCAACGAAGGATGATGTGATTTTGCGGATCAGAATCAAGCAGAGGTTTTCCGGCTTCGCTGACGAGCGAAAAGCGCTGGAGCAAGGAAGTACGCTGATCGGCGGGGAGGGCCTTGAAGGCGGCGGTGTTCTGCTGAGTGAGATAGTTCGCGAAGTGAGGTTCGTTCGCACGGCACGCGGCGGAAAGAGCGGCGGCGAGGGCGCTGCCAGGGTCGGATTCAGTGCCGTCTTGCGCGCGGAGAGGCCCAGCGGACAGAAGCATGAGGATGACGACGCCTGCAGACACGACCGGAAAGGCAGCGCGAATCGTCATGAGGATTAGGATTTGGCGCGGGCCAAGATGGTTGCCATGTTCTGAGTAAATTTCGAGCGCGGCATCACGTCGGCGCATCCGGCAGCGCGGGCGCTTTCGGCGAGATCGAGCTGCACGTGGGAAAGAAAGCCGACCAGCGGAATTTCTTCACTGCTGGCGCGGACACGCTGGATGGCGTCGAGTGGGTTGCCCTGGGCATTCAGGTCGATGAGAACGAGGCGCGGGGCGTCCTTTGCAATTTCGGCGGCGAGAGCCTCGGGCGTGGTGCAAGTGCGGAGCTGGACGCTGACCTGCTTCGCGGTCTCGATCAGCTTGGCCTGGAAGAAAAGATCATCGACCAGCGCTACTACCTGAGCCATCTTTTGATTCTCCAGGTCCGATTGGAACACGGCGAGAGAGGGCGCGCAACAGACGAACAGAAAGAGGAGGTGTTTCCGAGAGGAACAGTTTGGGCGGCCTGGGAACAGGTGCGAGGACGGGCCAGCAATGAGGCTGCTGCCAGGCAGTTTTGTCGGCTGTAAACCACTTTAATACTTAACGTTACGTGGCGAGTGTCCTTCCTTTGAGTCCCCCTGTTGGCGATGAGAATGCGAAGGCTATTGCGGATAGCGGGCTCGGAAGTCCGACGGGAAAACACAGGGGGAAACATATCATGGGGGTGGATGCGACGCTGATACCGACGCCTCACCGCGGAGATGGAGTAACTGAGGATTGCGTTTCAGAGCGCAGGTTATGGACTGCAGTCGTCGCTCGGGCGCTAGAGGATTGGCAAAGGGGAACGCTGCGTGAACGCCGAAAGGCCCAGCAATTCATTTTTGAGGACCACGAGGATTTTGAACGAGCTTGCTTCTTCGCGGGCCTCGACCGGGAGAGTTTGCGTTCGCGGCTTCTGAAGATTGGCCAAAAGGTGGAAATGGAGAGCACGTGGAACTGATGCGAGGGAGCGTAGCCGCAGGGCAGAGTTGCGAAGGTAGAGCAGACCAAAAAGCAACGAACGGATTCTACAAATGGATTACCCAGCTGCTTTCGCGGCTAAGGTTTCGACCACGGAGATGTTCTTCAGAAGTTCGGGCGGCAAGTGATGCCGTTCCGCAAAATACTCGGGAGTGTTATAGGAAATCCAGACTTTCGCGGCGGCATCTTCCCACACGAGGATTTTCAGCGGCAGGTCGATTGCGATAGTGGGAGCAGCCTGCATCAGCGGCGTGCCGCCCTTGGGATTGCCAAAGATCAGCAGCTTCGTTGGCGGCATCTTGAGGCCGACTTTTTCCGCTTCGCCGCTATGATCGATGAGCGCGAATAGGGTGACGCCGCCAGCCGTCAACAACTGAAGCAACTTCACTACGGCCTCGTCAACGGAGTGGCCGGTGGGCTTGCTGGCAATTCCATTTTCGGTGGTCATGGCATCGAGGCCGCTGCTAGGCGGTGCGCACGGCCGAGTAGCGGCCGCTATCGAGCGCTTCCTGCGAAACCCACATGCCGTGGAACGTCATGCGGACGCGATGCGGGAGCTTAACGATCGCGACCGGGCCAGCCTCGACATTTTTCGCGTCCAGAATCGCGAGGTCGGTGCGATTTTCCGCCATGCGGTTGACGAGCGCGAGCAAGTAGCCATCGCCTTCCGGTGAATTCGGCTTGCGCGGAGCAAACAGCGGTTCCTGAACGCCCGAATTTTCTCCGGGGTTCCACACTTTCGCGTTGCCCGTTTTGTGATCGAACTGGCCGAGGGAACTGAATCCGATGTTGCCTGCTCCGGGGACATTGGGATCCCGGCAGATGACGTAGCCCTTCCGGTACGTTCCGTTGCCATAGTACCGGTCGTCGGCGCGGGGCATCTCGCACATAAAATCGTAAAGTTGATCTGTTTTGTATTCCTCGGTGTTGCCGGCGAGATCGAACGTCAGACGCGTGAGATGAGGCGCACCCAGTGAGGGGTCGGGAGGCGTGCCATCATGGTTGGGGAAGAAGAAGAATGAACTTCCCTGCGACAGGCACACGTCGAGGCTGACCTTCGAGCCATCGGTTGACCCGTTCATCATGTGGCCGGCGAAACTGGTTGGGCCGCGGAACCAGCGGACGTCCTGGGCTTTGCCGTAGCGCGGGACAATCGCGACTACGGTGGGCCGATCGCGATGCCAGGTATAGAAGGGGCCACCCTTCTTCAGCACGTCCACATCGGTGAGCAGGGGAAAGAACGGGAAGATGACGTACTTGTCGGAGATTGCGAAGTCGTGGACCATCCCGGCCCACGGCGCGTTGAACCAAACTTCGTGCTTCAATTTGCCGTCGGGACCGATGACGAAGTAGGCGACGTCGGTGGTGCCGTCACCTTTGGCCTGATAGGCGAAAGTGAGGAGCTCGTTTGTGGTTTGATCGAGATGCGGATGCGCGGACATCCAAACGGACTTAATCGCGCCATTGTAGTCGTAGCGGCCGACGGTCTCGAGGGTATAGGGATTCAGCTCGTAGGGCATGTCGTCCTCTTTGAGGGCGAGCAGCCTGCCGGCGTGCCAGACGACGTTGGTATTGGCGGTGCCGGGATTGCAATTCTGGGCTATGGGATCGCGCGTGTAACGATTGCGATAGCGTCCGAAGAGAGCGCGGCGATGCTTTTCCTGGATGCGGAAGCGTTCGGTGCGAACGTAGCGGCTTTTGAAGTCCACGTGGCCATTATCGAAGCGGAACATGACGACCATGCCCTCGCCGTCGATGAAGATGTCATCGCCTCCCATGGGGGGATACTGGCGATCGGGGCCGCAGCGATAAAGAATGCCATTGAGATCTTTTGGCACTTCGCCATAGGTGACTTCGCAATCGCGCAAGTCCGCTTCGAGGCGCATCGGCGCGCCGGAACCCTGGTAGATAGGAATGTCCGGGAAGCGAACTGCTCCTACGGCGGATAATTCTTCGAGGTATACGCTCGACATAGTGAACTCCTGGTTGCGCCGATGCGATCGGCCGGCGCTTTGCAGCGCTGCGAAGAATGCTAGTCGCAAGCAATCTGGTTTGTCAACGCGCGGAGTACGCGCAGCGATATAAGATGCTTGCGAGCGGCTCTCGACCGGAAGCTGCGACGGTGCTATCCTCTCGCAGGTAGTTTGCGAGGACTGCCGTGTCAGAATCTCACGCGAGTCATACAGGCACACAGCGGCGGCGCAGCGAGCGAGTGCCAAAGTCCGTGGTAATGGTAGTACACGGATTCGACCTGCTTGGCCAGCCGTTCGAGGAACGCACAGCGACGATTGCATTGAATCTTCAGGGCTGCCGCTATTTGTCGAGGCATCACCTGCCAAAAAACACCTGGGTAACCCTGGAGCTGCCCGAGGATCCCAAACATCGCAGCACGCGCGCGCGCGTGGCGTGGATTCAGCGGCCGCATTCGGTGCGGGAGTTTTTTCAGATTGCGGTGGAACTGGAGAGGCCGGCGAATGTCTGGAATATCGATCCATCTCCCGCGGACTGGCAGTTTGAGGAAACTTCCGGCGTGGCGGAAGAATATGTCACATCAGGGAAGCAAGACGCGCGCAAAAAATCTGAGAGAGGTGATGAACCTCACATCACAGCTGACGCCAATGCGCCAGTAGGGGAACAGGGCCGATACGACATGAAAATACCATCGTGGAATTCAGGTTTAGATAAAACGTCCGAGGGCGTGGAACATCCGGCGAAGACTAGCCCGCTCCTGGAGAGCTGGCAATCGGAAATGGAGCAGCAGGTGAGGCGCGCGACGGAGACAGCCGCCACACAAGCCGCCGAAAAAGTTCGCGAGGCGGCAGAACAATTCCAGCGGGAGCAACACGAGGCGCACCGCGCGTTCTCGGAAGATGTTGCGTCCAAACAACAGTGGATAGCCGAGCTGCGGTCGGAATTCGAGCGGAGCGCTCGCCAGTCACGCGAGCTGAGCGAAGAACTGGAGCGGGCCGCGACCGCGTTGCGCGCCGAAAAAGAAGCGGCCATAGAATCAGCCGGAAGGATGGCACAGGCGCGGCTGGGAATGGAGGCGGCCGAGGCGTCGCTTGACAAGCGCGTCCCGGAGGCATCGAAGGATTCGGCGGCGTTTGCCGCCGGAGGCGATTCACGTTTGCAGGAGCATTTGGATTCGGAGATGACGCGCGCCAAGACGCAGTGGGACGAACTTTTGCAATCGTCGCTCGACAGCAGCATTGAGCGGTTGGTCGGCGAAATATCGCGGCATTCTCAAGAAGTGCTGCGCGCTGCCGAGCAACGAATGTCCGAACGAGTTTCGGAGTTGCGCCAGCCCTTTGGGCTGATGCAATCGGAGGCTCGCGACGCGCTTTCCGAACTGAAGCCGGCGCTTGACCAAGAATTGGGGCGCGTGCGCTCCGCTTTGTCAGAGATGGAAAAGGCCGCAAGCCGCGTGAAGGAATATTCGGCTGAGCTAGACGCCACGACTCACGACACGCTGGATGAACTTCACCGGCGATTGGAAAATATTCTTCAGTTGCAAACGGAAGAACTGAATCGGCGGGCGGAAAACCTGGTGGCGGGCGTTCCACAGCGCCTAGGGTCCACGCTCGATGCGCTGGGCAATCATTTGGCCGAACGTGTGACGCTGGAGGTGGAAACGAAACTTGCTCCTGGTCTGGAGCGCGCTTCGGAATTAGTGCGGCAGCTGACAGCACGCGAAATGGAGGGCGAGGAAAACCTCCGGCTTCATCGCGAAAGGCTGCGCCAGGTCTCAGAAAATAGCCAGCGGGAAGCAATGGGACAGGCGACTGCCACACTCGCGAGCCTTCGGAACGATTTCGAGGAGGCGCGAAAAGGGGCCCTTACGCGATGGAGCGAAGAACTGGATGCCGCGGGAGTTCGCGCTTCGCATACCGCGGCGGAATCCATCGGCAGATCATCGGAATGGTTTCAACAGGAGGCGCGTGCGCGACTGCAGGTTCTGACCGAGCAGGCACTGGTGCAGGCCGGCGCGGACATGGGAGAGAAAACCGCGGACGCGGGGCGGCATTTCGATGCGGCGCTTGAAATACAATCGGCCGGCCAACTGGCAAAGGTGTATGAGCGCATCGAGGGCGTCGCCGCGGAAATTTCGGGGCGCACTCGTACGGAAATCGAGAGGGCGTCGGAAGCCGCTGCCTCGTCGTTTGGGCAAGTGCTTCGCAACATTTCGGAACAGCAAGGGCAGCAATTTTTGAGCGACAACCGCAGCGCCATCGAGGAGCGCCAGCAGGATCTGAAGCAGTTTGCTTCCGAGCTTTTGCTCAACCTGGAGACGGGCGCAGGCACTTCCATGGATCGCTTTCATGCACAAATGGCTTCGGAACTGGAAACCAGCGTCGCCGAGGGACGACGGTTTCTTAGCGCAGAATTCGCTTCCGCGCTGGATGGTTATCGCGCCGAACGCGAGGCCTACCATGCGGACTGGCTCCGGAAACTAAATCACGCCAGCGATGAAGCGGCCGAAAAATACCAGGAGCGTCTACGGAAAGAGAGCGATTCCTGGGTTGATTCATCGGTGCGCGAGTTTAATGTACATGGCCGGGACGCGATAGAGACGCTGGTACGTTCCGCCGATGAAGCCGTTCGCGATTCCTGCTCGAAACTTTTCGAGGGATTTTCGGAGTTGCTGCGGCAGAGAGTGGGCAGCCCTAGCGGGGCCGGCTTCGGCGCTGTGCCGAGTGACGAATCAGGCGAGACCCCGCCGCCCCACAATGAATCATCTCGGGGCGCCAGTGCTTGAACTTTGTAAGGCATCGGCCACTGACGGATTACTTCTCTCCGACTATTTCGCGCACGGCATTCGCTACGTAGGCGATCTGCTCTGAAGTCAATCCTGGATGGAGCGGAAGGCTGAGCACGCGCTCGCAAGCTCGTTCGGCGCAGGGGAATGTTCCCGGCGGCAGGCCGAGGGATGAGTAGGCGGGTTGCAGGTGAATTGGCCTGGGATAGTGCACGACGGTTTCAATGTCCCGTTCCGCAAGCTTGGAAACCGTAGCATTTCGATTGTCTGTGTAAATCACGAACTGATGGTAAACGCATTCGTCGCGGGGATCGTCCGCCGGTATTTCGACCCGCGCATTGGCGAGTAGGCGGCGGTATTCGCGCGCGATTTCCTGGCGTCGCGAGGTCCACGCATATAGGTGCCGGAGTTTGATCCTGAGCACGGCGCCTTGAAATCCCTGCATGCGGTAGTTATAGCCGATGAATTCGTGCTCGTAGCGAGCCGTCTGCCCATGGGAGCGCGCGGCGCGCGCAAACTTCGCAATCTGATCGTCATCGGTGGTCAGCGCGCCACCTTCGCCGTACGCGCCGATATTTTTGGTTGGGTAGAAGCTGAAAGCCGCCGCGTGGGCGAGTCCTCCGGCACGCTTTCCGCGATAGCGAGCGCCGTGGGCTTGCGCGGCATCTTCGAGCACGCGGAGGTCGTGACGGGCGGCAATTTCACGAATGGGATCCATATCAGCGGGGCGCCCGTAGACGTGAACTGGAAGGATCGCTCGTGTGCGCGGCGTGATCGCTCGCTCGATCAATCGGGGATCCAGGTTTCCATTGGCCGGATCGATATCGACAAAAACAGGCACGGCTCCGCAATAACTGACGGCCTCCGCCGTCGCGAGAAAACTGTTGGGAGTGGTGATTACTTCGTGGTCGGCTTGCACTCCAAGAGCGAGCAAGCCCAGGTGCAAAGCGGCGGTTCCAGAGCTAAGCGCGACACAATGTTTAGTGCCGCAGAAATCCGCAAACTCACGCTCGAAGGCTTCTACTTCCGGGCCGATCACGAAGGAGGAGTTTTGGCAGACGCGGTCAAGCGCGGGGAGAATTTCGTCCCGCAACCGCGCGTATTCAGCTTTCAGATCTAGAACTGGAACCTTCATGGCGCGGCGCCCTTGGGCCGGACGAAAACTGTACTGTAGCGGGCCCCACGCCCGCAAGCGCGCGCTCCGGGGTGTGTGCAAGTGAGGCTCACTGTGAATTCAAACGCTTCGTCGATCTGGAGTTTCCGTGGATAATAACGATTTCGCAGACAGAGTGAGCGAAAGGACATACATTGCGCATCGTGATCACTGGCGGAGCGGGTTTCCTGGGTTCCCACCTCTGCGACCTCTTCATCCAAAAGGGCTGGGACGTGCTGTGCATCGATAACCTCATCACCGGGTCGCGTTCCAATATCTCCCATCTGCTTTCGAATTCCCGGTTCAGTTTTACGGAGCACGATGTAACTCGATATATCGAGGTTTCGGGGCCGGTGGATGCGGTACTGCATTTTGCGTCGCCTGCGAGCCCGCCAGATTACCTGAAAGCTCCTATTCAGACCATGAAGGTTGGTTCGCTGGGGACGCACAATGCCCTGGGTCTGGCGATGCACAAAAAGGCCAAATTTCTTCAGGCTTCCACATCGGAGTGTTACGGCGACCCGACCGTGAGCCCGCAGCCGGAAACATACTGGGGAAACGTCAACTGCGTGGGCCCGCGCAGCGTGTATGACGAAGCGAAACGATTCTCCGAGGCGATCACAATGGCCTATCACCGCTATCACGGTGTTGATACGCGGCTGGTTCGCATATTCAATACCTACGGGCCGCGAATGCGCCTTAACGACGGCCGCGCGCTGCCTAACTTTCTCTACCAGGCTCTGGTTGGCGAGCCGATCACCGTCTACGGCGATGGAAAACAGACTCGCAGTTTTTGCTATGTTTCTGACCTGATCGAGGGCATCTACCGGTTGCTCGAATCGGACGAGCACGACCCAGTCAACATTGGCAACCCGAATGAAATTACTATTCTGGAGTTCGCCGAACGCGTTCGCGCGCTGGTGGGCACCGCGGCTCCCATTGTTTTTCGTCCACTTCCTCAGGATGATCCCAAGCAGCGTTGCCCTGACATCAGCAAAGCGCGCCGCATTCTGAATTGGGAGCCAAAGGTGGCGTTGAGTGAAGGTTTGAAGATCACCTACGATTTTTTCCGGCAGCAGATCGCCACGTCGACCGGCACGGGGTGATAGAGTCCGCCTCAAGTACGCCGAATCGTCAGTCCGGCCGACCGAACGAGCGGTACTCGAAGCCGAGGCTTTTCATTTCGCGCGGTGAAAGCAGGTTGCGCCCATCGACGATCAAAGGCCGCGCCATCGCCCCGCGAATCCTATCCCAATCCAACTTTCGGAACTCATCCCACTCCGTGGCGATCAAAAGCGCCTCGGCGTCTTCCGCGGCCTCGTAGGGAGACTTCGCATAATCGATCTGCGGTAAGACAGCGCGCGCGCGGTCCATTGCCTCGGGATCGTATGCGCGAACTTTCGCGCCTTCGGCAAGCAGCCGCTGCACCAAATCGATCGCCGGTGCAAAGCGGATATCATCGGTGTTGGGTTTGAACGCCAGCCCTAGAACGGCGACCTGTTTGCCTCGTACGACCCAAAGCGCGCCGCGCAACTTTTCAATAAAGCGATCTATGCGCCCTTTATTGATGCGTTCCGCTTCGCGCAACATCGTGAAGTCCACTCCGGAACGCTCAGCAAGATGCACGAACGCCTGCAAATCCTTGGGCAGGCAGAAACCACCAAAACCCAAGCCAGCGGAAAGAAAGCTGGGCCCGATCCGGGGATCGAGGCCCATCGCGCGTACCACCTCGCCGATATCCGCTCCCAGCCGTTCGGCAAGATCGGCAAGCATATTGGCGTAGGAAATTTTCAACGCGAGGAACGAATTGGAGGCGTGCTTGATGAGTTCAGCGCTGTTGATGGTCGTCACGAGCCATCCAGGCGCGGGACCGGCTGGGCAGTTGCCATCGTGAACGGGACATGTGAACTTCCGCTCCAGCACGGGACGGTAGATGTCCTGGAGCTGTCGCTCCGTCATTTCGTCGTCGACGCCCACTACGATGCGATCCGGATGTAGGAAATCTCCAACGGCGGTGCCTTCGCGAAGGAACTCGGGATTTGAAGCGACACTAAATTTCACGTTCGACTTCCGGCCATATACTGACAGCGCGCGTTTCAGCTCCTGCCCTGTGCGTGCGGGGACAGTACTCTTCTCCACTACGAGCTTTGGCGACCTGGCTTCCGTGGCCACCATTCGCGCCACTAAATCGATCGCGCTAAGATCTGCATCGCCGTTCGGCAGCGGCGGGGTGCCAACGCAGATGAAAATGGCATCACCCGCGGAGACGGCGTCGGCGGGATTTGCACGAAAGTTGAGTCTGCGGTCTTTGCGAGCCTTGAGAATGATTTTCTCGAGGCCCGGCTCATAGATCGGAATTCCACCAGACTCGAGGATCTGAATCTTGCTCACATCGCTATCGGTACAAACAACGTCGTGCCCGATTTCCGCCAAGCATGCGCCGGTCACCAATCCGACATAGCCAGTGCCAATAACTGAAATCCTCAAAGAAGCCCTCCTCGGTTGTAACCAATCTTAGACAGTTAGCCTTTCATTCTGATATAGCTCTCCGCAAACGACCAAAGTAAATTTGCGGGCGCGTTGCCCAGGGCAGCGCCTATCTGCGCTCCATGTGATTTCAGTACTAGATACTGTTTCTTAACACGCCTCCCCGTCGGAACACCAAGGATAGCGACTCTCGCCTATCCTGAATACGTCGATTTATGGCTCAGCCGACCAATCCCGATACGGGCTTTCCCGCCCCTCGAAGTGCTCGCGGCAACGTCGAGCAGCAGAAGACGGTACTTCTGACTGACGTCCCGGAGGCACTCTCGACAGAGTGTGAAGCGCCAAAGCCATCGAGTCTAACGAATGCCCAGCTTAGTTCCGCAGCGCTAGCGGCTCTCGCCCAACGCTATGAGATTGCGGGTGAAGCCGGACACGGAAGTATGGGCAACGTCTACAAAGCGCGCGACCGGGAAACGGGCGAGATTGTCGCGCTGAAACTCCTGAAACCCGAAATTGCCTCGGATCAGGCAACGATGGAGCGCTTTAAGAATGAGCTGCTTTTCGCGCGCAAGATTACGCACAAAAATGTCTGCCGGGTCTATGAGTTCAACCGAATCGGCGGGATCGCCTGCACCTCGATGGAATTTGTGGAGGGCGAAAGTTTGCGCTCGGTGCTGAACCGCTTTGGCGGCCTGCCGCAGCGCAAGGCTACTGACCTGATGCTTCAGATGTGTTCGGGGCTCAAAGAAGCTCATGCTCAGGGAATCGTCCACCGCGACTTAAAGCCAGAAAACGTGATGATCGACACTCACGGCAACGTCAAGATCATGGACTTTGGCATAGCTCGCTCAATGGAGGCGGCTACGCGCTTGACCGGCTCGATGGTCGGCACCCCCGCGTACATGGCTCCCGAGCAGGTGGCCGGCAAACCGGTCGACTATCGCACGGACATCTACTCGCTGGGACTAATCATGTACGAAGTCTTTACAGGGGCGCAGGCCTTCCAGGCTGAGAACGCGGTCGCGGTTGCGCTGAAGCAGATGCGCGAAGCGCCTTCTCCGCCGCACGAGGTGGACCCGACAATACCCAACGGAATCGAGCGGGCGATTTTGAAATGCCTCGAAAAAGAACCTTCAAAGCGGTTTCAGTCCATTGCTGAGCTTGAGACAGATATGCGTGCTCCAGTAGCTCCGGCCGTGGCGAACAGGAATCTTGCCGATATCGCCTTCAACCGCTCCGCGCCCGATTCGCCCGTTTCTCGAGGGCCCTTCGCGCGGCACGAAAAAAAGGGTGCTCCCGCTTTTGTGTGGGTTTTGTTCGGAGCCTTACTCGTTCTCGCAGCCTTGGCAGCGATGCGAGCCGAAAAGATCGTCAAAACATATCAGGAGCTGACGCCGCCGAGCACCATCCCCGCGCCGGCGCCTCCGGCGTTGGCGCTCGATTTTCCAGTCGCACTGCCTGCGGCTGCGGCTGCGGTGACATCGAACTCCGAATCGGCCAAGCCAGTACAGGCGGATGGCGACGCGTCTTCAACAGCTGCCGCTCCGGCCGACTCTACGGCTTCTGCGCCGGTGCAAGAACCCGCAGCCAGTCCGAGACGGCAACCCGATGCCGCAGCCCATGACCAGGCTGCTCTTGATGTGCAGCGGCGCACTGACCACGGCTTTGGCGCTGCTTCATCGCCCGCGGCGACGCTTCACGCTTACGGTACCGGTTACATCTGGGTAGGGCGTTACGAGCGGCAAGATCGCGCCCAAACCGCAGCAAAAAAGATTGAAGATCTCGGCCTGTCCGTTGAGGTGCTGCCGAGGCAGAACGGTGAGACTCGGTTTTTCGTGGTATTCGCCGGGCCGTTTTCCGACGACCGAATGTCCGGCGCCCTAGAGTTGTTGCAACTGCAGGGATTCGCCGGGGCTCGTGCTGTGGGCAACTCTCCATCTGCCGGAAATCGGAATCGGACCTGGAATCCGATCCGGAATCCAAATCCCAATCCTTGAGGTTCCATTGGCCGTTCACTTAGATCGCCCGACGCAAAAGACCATACCCGTTCCGATTGAGTTCGGGGCGCGGAGCGATAAGGGTTGTGTTCGCGAAAACAATGAGGACAGTTATTGCGCGGCGCCGGAGATGGGTCTTTACGTTCTGTCTGATGGCATGGGCGGCATGGCTTGCGGTGAAGTGGCCAGCCGCCTCGCCGTAGATACCATCATTGAGCATTGTCGCGAGTCAGAGGTGAACCCCGCTCTGCCAATTGTCGGCGGGAGCATCGCTGGAGTCTCCGACACTTCGAATCGCCTTGCTAGCGCCGTTCGCTTGGCAAATCGCGCGGTGTATGAAGCTTCCAGGCAAAGCGTTGGCAAGCAGCCGATGGGCGCGACCGTGGTCGCGATACGTCTCGCCGATGAGCGCGTCAGCATTGCGCACGTGGGAGACAGCCGCGCCTACCGCTTACGCAACGACCAAATTGAGCAACTTACCCAAGACCATTCATTCGTGGCTGAGGAGGTTCGCCGCGGCCGCATGACAGAGGAGGAAGCGGGCAACAGCCGACTGCAAAATGTGCTGGTCCGCGCTCTGGGCATTGACGCGAGCGTTGAAGTGAGCGTGGGCGAGGAGTTGGTAACGGATGAAGATACCCTGCTTCTCTGCTCCGACGGGCTTACGCGCGAGCTATCCGATGCTCAAATAGCCGCCCTGCTCGCGGGAGGCGGCGACCCCCAACGCGTTGCGAATCACTTGATAGAAACGGCCAAGCAAGCCGGCGGAGGGGACAACATTACCGCCATCGTTCTGCGGTGCGCTCCAAGATCCATTGGCGTTTTGGCGCGCATTGGACGGCTCGGGAAATGGTTGAAGGATTCTGCCTAACATCGGTCCGGAGCGGGGCGGAATTTTCGGAGCGCGAGAATCAGGAATGGAAGTTCAAACTCGGTTTTGAAATGTAGGAGGAATGAAATGTCAAAGCTAGTTCTGAAATTCGAGAGTTCGATTTTGAAAGAATTGCCCGTGGGATCGAACGAAGTGAGCATCGGCCGCTCGCCAGAAAACGCTCTGGTGATCGATAACCCCGCGGTGTCCCACTACCATGCTCGCGTCTTTCGAGAGGAAAACCGGCTGATGATCGAGGACTTCGGCAGCATGAACGGGACATTCGTCAACGGGCAGCGGGTGAAAATGGTAACGCTAAAACCCGGGGATTCCGTCGGCATCGGCAAGCATACCATCGTGGTTGCGGACTCGCGCGGGCAGGACAGCTTTGCGAGTGGAAACGGTGGCGCTAAGGCGGCCGCGCCGAAAATCAACGAAACCGTCATGCTTGATACGAAAGAGCGCCGCGAGTTCCTCCAGCAAGTCGCGGCTGTGGGCGAGAGTGCACAGATCGCTCCCACGCGCTTAAAGGTACCGACCCTTGTTGTGCGTAGAGGCAAGACCGACCGGCGTGAGTACACGCTCAACGACAAACTAACGGTAGTGGGTAAGTCGGGCATGGCTACGGTGAAGCTCAAAGGGTGGTTTGCACCCAAGGCAGCCGCGCAGATCAATCGCCGAGACGACCAGTCTTACTATATTGGCGCCGCGGACGCAGTGCCCAGTGTCAACGGCGTGGCAATTACGCACCCGATGATTCTCTCGTCGGGAGACATTATTAAAGTAGCCGGCATTGAGCTAGAATTTGTCTTCCGCGACTGAGGGTCGCGCCCCTATTCCCGATCGGCCCTGCTGAACCTAAAAGAAGGTTTTCCACACCGTTGTGGATACGTCTGCTCGCGCAAACCATTGGCGGGCGAGTCTCGCCGAACTGGCGTGGCTGGACTCTGGATGCAATTCCATCGAAAATAGGCGAGACTTGCCGGGGAATCCCAAGCACCAGAATGGGACTTCAAGCAACCGGCTACATCGTCCGCCCCACCGGCTGATGGGTTGCGCGGCAGGAAACGCAAGTACAACTTCTGAAGCGGCCGACGCATCGCAGTGAAGGATGCGTCCCGACGGGTAGCGTGGCCCGAACGAGACGAACCGAAACTGGGGAAGTACCGGAAGCGGTGTCGATCCGGCTCGCCCAGCAAGGCGATGCGGCGGCGTTCGAGCGCCTGTACCGCTTGCACAGCCGCAGAGTCTACTCGTTGTGCCTTCGAATGGTCGGGAATACGGCGGAAGCAGAGGATCTAACGCAGGAAGCGTTCCTGCAGCTCTTCCGCAAGATCGCCACATTTCGGGGCGAGTCCGCGTTTTCGACATGGCTGCACAGGTTGGCGGTCAACGTTGTGCTGATGAAGCTGCGGAAGAAGTCTGGCAAGGAGACTTCGCTTGAGCAGGTGACCGAGCCTGATGAGGAATCTGGTACGCCGCGCAGGGACTTCGGCGCGATCGATTTGAGATTGAGCGGTTCGCTCGACCGCGTGAATCTTCAACGAGCGGTGGACCAGCTGCCGCCGGGCTATAAAGCAGCGTTCATTCTGCACGATGTGCAAGGATACGAGCACAACGAGATTGCGGAAATGCTGGGTTGTTCGATCGGGAATTCGAAGTCGCAATTGCACAAGGCGCGCATGCGCCTCCGCGATTTGCTGCAGGAGGTGGTGCGCGAGAAGGCCCGCGAGGAACGGCGAGCCGCAGGTGGCAGCGAGGATTGATCGATGAGCGTGGCGAACTGTAGCGCATTTTTGGAACAACTCGATCAGTGGATGGAGGGCGAGCGCTCTCCCGCCGCTGTAGCCCATCTGCGCAGCTGCAAGGCATGCGGCAATCTCATCGCCGATCTGGACTCCATCCGCGATACCGCTCCATCCCTCGCCGCAACCGATCCTGAACCTTCCGAGCGGGTCTGGAGCGCTCTTCGCGCCCAACTGCAGGACGAAGGGCTGATTCACGCGGCACATCCGGGCGTCTCGGATATCTTGAAACGCTGGCTCCGCGGAACATTCTTGGTGTTGCCGCGTCCCGTGCTAGCCGGGGCGTATCTTGCGGCGCTGATTGCGGTGGGATTTGTGCTCTCGGGCTCGAACGGTCTACGTAACGACAGCAACCTTTGGATGAGCCGGATGCAGCGCTCGACGCAGCCGCTGAGTGCGAGCCTCGAGACCGAGGAGGGCGCGATTTCATCCATGGCCGACACCAACCCGGTGGTGACTGCTTCCCTGCGTAAGAGCCTCGCCGCCATTGACAACGACATTGCTTTATGTGAAAAAAGCGTGCGCGAAGAACCCCAAAACGAATTCGTCCGCGACTATCTCTATGAGGCGTATCAGCAAAAAGCAGACTTAATTGCACAGGTAACCGAAGGCGACGAGGGCCAATGAGCACTTCATGCAATTTGTCCGGGTCGTTGAGTTGGAAAGTGGCCGGCGTGCTCGTCCCCGGCCTGCTGCTCTTGAGCGCGCTGCCGGCATCGGCCGATAAAATCCAGCGTCATTTCAAAGTGGATGCGCGACCGGTTGTGACCGTCCACAATCCGAACGGCACGATTACAGTGCGCGCCTGGACAAAATCGGAAGTGATGCTGATCGCAACCCGCGCCACGGACCAGGTGGAGGTGGACGCTGAGCAATCCGGCAATCGCGTTGACATCAACACGCGACAAGTCTCCGACTCGGCATCTCCCGAATCGACGCGCGCCGATTATGAAATCAGCGTTCCCGAAGACGCCGAGCTACAGATTCACGACGATTCGGGTGGCGTGAACGTCTCGAACGTTCTCGGAGACATGAACGTCGAGACGATCGCTGCGGACGTGGACATGGCCGACGTTGCCGGCTATCTTACGGTGAAGACGGTGGGCGGCTCGTTCCAGTGCGCCCGATGCGCCGGCCGCCTTGAAGTTTCCTCAATTACCGGGAATTTTCGGCTGATCGACCTTCGCAGCACCTACGTTCGAGCGCAAACTTCCGAGGGAAATATTCTTTTCACGGGCCAATTTTTGCCCAATTCGACCTACCGCCTAAAAAACTACAACGGCGTGATCGAAGTGCGCTTTTCGCCCGAGGACTCGTTCGACCTCAGTGCGACTTCGTTGAAGGGCAAGGTGCACAACGAGGCCAAACTAGTCCCCCCTTCTCACCACCATTTTCTCCCCCGCTTCGGCAATGGGCTCTTCGGGTCTTTCAATTCCGGGCGAGCCATGGTCGAACTCAGCTCCTTCGATGGTACAATCAACATCCTCAAGCGAAACTGATTTCGCCGTCGCGCAACCAAGATTATTCGAAATGATGAGCAACGGGATTCGTCCTCGAAGGCTGGTCTGCCTGACTGGATTCATGGGCAGCGGCAAATCGACCGCCGCGCGCCTGCTGGCCAGCCAGCTTGGATGGATGCACACGGACCTTGATCGGTGCATTAGCCACTCCGTTGGCCTCACGATTTCCGAAATTTTCGCTCGCGCGGGCGAAACGGAATTCCGCAGGCTCGAAAGCGAGCAACTTGCGCGCGTCGTTGCAGAGTACGCGCAGACGCGGAAACCACGCATCCTTTCGCTGGGCGGCGGGACGATCACCCAGCCGCAGAATCTAACGCTGCTCCGGGAGCAGGGCGCAGCGCTCATCTGGCTCCGCTGTCCGATTGAGGAACTTTTGAAACGTTGCGCGCAGATTACCGACCGTCCGTTGTTTCGCGACGAAGCAAGTTTCCGCCGGCTCTACAGTGAGCGTCTGCCGACTTACGAACTCGCGGACTACCGAGTGGATAGCGACGGGGAACCGTCGCGCGTTGTGGAGCAGATACTGGCGCTTGGGATTTTTCCCGAGGTGACCGTATGAGGCCAGGGCGAATGCCGGTTGCTGGAGCTCTTGCCGGCGCGATTCTGCTTTTCGCTGTGGGCGCACGCGCAGGAACGCTGAAGGCTGCAAGCATTCCCGCTTGCCCGGCGAGTCCCAAGCCGGGAGCGGTCTTTGCGCCAGATAAGGGCACGTTTCGGATTCTTGTGAACGGGCAGCAGGTGGGCAAGGAAGAATTCGAGATCAGTTCGCGCGGGGGCGATTGGGTGGCTCACGACACATCGGAAATACAGGGTGCTGGAGGAACGTCACGTGTCACCGGCACGCTGGAACTCCACGCGGACGGCACACCCGCGCATTACGAGTGGTCTACTCAAGGTGAAAAGAAAGCTACAGCGACGATCGGCTTCCAAGGTTCGACTGCGACGATCGATCTTCACGTCGAGGGCGTGAAACCTTACGCGCAGCAGTTTACGTTCAATTCGCCGCAAGTGGTGATCCTGGACAACAACTTGTACTACCAGTATGCCGTGCTCGCGAGCCTCTACGATTGGAATCGGAAGGGCACTCAGACGTTCGCGGTGCTCGTGCCGCAGGAGTTGACGCCCGGCAGCGTTACCGTTGAGTCAGCCGGGACGCACGACGCGAGCGGGAAGAAACTTGAAGAACTCGCGGTCAAGAGTCCCGACCTGGAAGTCGATCTCTTTCTTGACGGACAGCGCCTTGTTCGCATCGTTTCCCCCAGCGCCAACGCTGAAATCCTCCGCGACAAATAGTTGGGAATAAGGAAGGCGGCCGTCCCCCGGAGCCGAAGCCAATCGCAGGTCAGCGCGGCACGGCGCGGAAGGCGATCACGGCATTCAACCCGCCGAAGGCGAAGGAATTCGAGAGAGCGGCTTCCACCTGCGCAGCTCGCGACTGATTGGGAATGTAATCGAGATCGCATTCGGGATCGCGGCCGAGATAATTTGCAGTGGGCGGCAGAACTCCGTGATGCAAAGCGAGGACGGTCGCAACAGCCTCGAGGGCGCCCGCGGCTCCGAGAGCGTGGCCGTGCATTGATTTGGTGGAGCTGACGCCAAGCTTGTCCGCGTGCGCGCCGAAGACTTCGCGAATGGCCCGCGATTCCACCGGATCGTTTCCGAGCGTCCCTGTGCCGTGCGCGTTGATGTATCCCACCGCTTCTGGCGCGAGGCTTGCTTCGCGCAGAGCGGCTCGCATGGCTCGCGCCGGGCCTTCAACCGTAGGCTGCGTTAGATGGTGAGCATCGGATGTCATGCCCAAGCCGCAGATTTCGGCGTAGATTTTCGCGCCGCGCGCCTTCGCCGCGTCGAAGGGTTCGAGGGTCATCATCGCGCCGCCTTCACCCAGGATCATTCCGCGGCGGTCCTTGCTGAAGGGGCGGCAAGTGTCCGGCGAAATAACGCGCATCGCTTCCCACGCCTTCAGCATGCCGACAGTAAAAATGGCCTCAGCGCCGCCCGTGACGGAGAATTCCGCTTGGCCATCGCGCACCAATCGGAAGGCTTGACCCATGGCGTGGTTAGCAGATGAACAAGCTGTCGAGATCGTGTAGACCGGGCCGCTCAAACCGAGGTCCATCGAAATGTGGCTCGCGCCGGCATTGGCCATCGTTTTGGGAATTGTTAGCGGATGGACACGGCCGCGGCTCTGGACCCAAAGATCTTCAAAGCCGGCTTCAATCGCGGCTTGTCCGCCGACGGCCGAGCCGCAAACGATCGCAGATTGCTCGCGTAGCGCTGGGGTCAGTTCGATGCCCGAATCCCGGAGGGCTTCGCGAGCCGCAACTACGGAGAATTGCGCAAAGCGGTCGAGCTGGGCGTCTTTGCCACCCTGGAAATGCTTTAGAGGATCAAAGGCGCGTACCTGCGCACCGTTTTGAATTTTGAGTCCCACCCGTGAACCGTCAACGGATTGTATTGGGCCGATAGCGGAGCGGCCTTCGCGCAGGCCAGCCCACGTTTCGGGGAGATCGAGTCCCAGCGGTGAGACAATCCCAAGGCCGGTGATGGCGACTCGGCGTGAAGCCATGCGTTAGCTCGCCGGGCTGGTCGAACCCAGCGAGGTGTCAGGCGGAGCAGCGGCGAGAATTTTTTTGATGCCTTCGACAACATCGTTCACAGTCTTGATGGAGCGGACGTCATCATCTGGAATCGAGATTTTGAAGGCGTTTTCGAGCTCGAAAAGAAGGGTGAACACGTCGAGCGAATCGATGCCCATTTCCTGCAGGTTGGTATCGAGCTTGATGTTCTCGGCAGGCACTCGCTTCACCGAGGCTAGCGTAGCGATCACCTTTTCCGCTACAGGATCAGACATCCTAAGTTAAACCTCCGCCGATCAAATCAAACCCTCCTTGCGAAAGTGCTTCCGCGGACTGCGAGCCGATTTAGAAATGGAGTTTGTACAATCAGACCGTATCGTAAGGCAAGCTAGAAATCAAATTCTCACGTGGCGCCCCAAAGGGCCTACACACGACAATCAGCCATCAATCGGCTGACGCAATCGGATCATTCTAATCAAATGATACAATTCGATCTGCCTCCCCGGCTTCGCTGGTGTGCAAATGGTTCGTGTCGTCTTAATTGCTGGGCTGATTCTTTTGGTGATCGCGGTTACGTTTGGCGATGGCACAGTTATGTCTTATGCCGACCTTGATCAGCCCGCCATACAATACAACAGCCAAACGCTTCATGATCCGGGGACGCAGCTCAATCGCAAGATCCAGTTCGGTGAAGTTCATCTCAAATTTGACGGTCCCCAAGGCTACTTGCGATCTGTGCTTGACGCTCTCGACGTGCCAATCCAGTCGCAATTGGTCGTTTTCTCGAAGACAAGCTTCCAGGCGGACCGTATCAATCCCCGCAACCCGCGCAGCCTTTTCTTCAGCGACTCCGTCGTGGTGGGATGGGTACATGGCGGTCCAATCATTGAAGTAGCTGCGGAAGATCCCAAGCAAGGCATGATCTTTTACACATTGAGCCAGAATCCGGCGCGTCAAGTCCGCCTGTCGCGCGATATCAACTGTTTGGCGTGCCACGTATCGTACGCAACCCTGGGAGTTCCCGGCACTTTGATGCGTAGCGTGTTTCCGGAGCCGGATGGCGCGACCGTATCCGGGTCGGAACAGTATCTCACCGAGGATCGCAGCCCCTTTGCGCAGCGCTGGGGCGGCTGGTACGTGACTGGCTCGACCGGCTGGATGCCGCACATGGGCAACTCCGTCGTCAATAAAGCGGGAAAACTCCAGCCGATGTCGCCGGGTCAGGGTTCAAACCTAGAATCTTTGCAAGGTCACTTCGATACGGCCGCCTACCTCTCTCCGTACAGCGATGTCGTCGCACTAATGGTTTTCGAGCACCAGATGCACATGATGAATTTGTTCACCCGTGCGGGATGGGATGTTCGCCGTTCCTCGTACCGGGATGAGATGAATCCGGAAAAGGGTCACGCGGCCACCGACAGACTCGTTCGCCAGACTGCGCGGGAATTAGTCGACTATATGTTGTTTGTGGATGAGGCGCCCATGACTTCTCGGGTTGAGGGCACCTCAGGTTTTGCGGAGAAGTTTTCGAGCGAGGGTCCAACTGACCGCCAAGGCCGCTCGCTGCGGCAATTCGATCTTCAACATCGCCTGATGCGTTATCCCTGCAGCTACATGATCTATTCAGACGCCTTCGACGCCCTGCCGGACGAAGTGAAATCGGCCGTCTATGAGCGCATGTGGAAGATTTTATCTGGGCAGGAGAAAGAAAAATACGGCAGACTCACTTTTGCCGACAGAAAAGATATCGTCGAAATACTGCGCGACACCAAGAAGCGCCTGCCCGATTATTTCAAGCCAATCACGCGCTAGCGTACGATATCGGTGAATTACAAAAACGGTTGTTTCCTTCTCGCAGGGAGCTCGAAGCGCTCGTTCGGCCTGGACCACGGTTATAGGTCGTCGCTGCCTGTGAGTCAACCTTTAGCCAGCGTCTTTTGACTACGCGCCTTGGAGCCTTTAGACTGGGGGTCTGTGAGCACTTTCTCTCGCGGTTATGGCGGCTATCGCTTCGACCTGAGTGGCTACTTTCCTCGAGCCGTCAAGACACTTTGTATCGCATGCATCAGTGTGTTCGTCCTTCAGGAACTTTCAGAACTTCTTTTCGGCCGCGCGGGGCGAGATTTCTGGCTGTTATGGTTCGGACTGGTGCCTGTTGCGGTAGTGCACCTATTTAGAGTCTGGCAGCTATTCACCTACTTGTTTCTTCACGCGGGTATTCTGCATATCTTGCTCAATTTGTTGTTTCTGGCGATGTTCGGTGCTGACCTGGAACACACCTGGGGTTCGCGGCGCTTCTACATGTACTTTTTTCTCTGCGGAGTAGGTGCCGGCGTCATCAACGTAGCCGTGAAAATGGCGTTGGACCCGCACGGCCTCGGACAGGCATTGGTCCCCACGATCGGGGCATCCGGCGCCATCTACGGCGTGCTGCTGGCCAACGCTGTCCTGTTTCCCGATCGTCGTGTGTGGATGTTCCCGCTGCCGGTAACGGTGTCGATGAAAATTTTTGTCGCGATCATGATCGCGATCGAATTTTTCGGCACCCTCGGCTCGTCAGGCGATAACGTCAGTCACATCTGCCACCTGGGCGGAATGCTGGTGGGCTACATTTACCTGCGGCGGGGGTCTTACCTATTTAACTTCCGCAATTCCTTTTCCGACTGGAAGCGGCGACGGCTGCGGAAGAAGTTCGAAGTCTACCAGCGGGACCACAGTGACAAACCTCCTAATCGTCCCGACAACTGGGTGAATTGAAAGCCGGCAGATCTCTTTTCGGCTGCACGCGCCGTGGAACATACTCGGGAAGACAACTTGGAGGCGGCGGAGCGATGGAGATTGTTTTGTAGGTGGGGGCGTAGTCCGAGGATACGAGGAGAATCTTTACACGGGGAGTCAAATTCGCGCAAGTACTTGTTGGTGTAAAGAAAAATCGTCCATGGTGAGGGGGCCGTTCGAACGATATTCTGAGCAAATTCGACGCACCGACCGAACGGGAAACCCTCGATTATTTGGCCACGACAAAGTCAACGACGACGTCGTTGAGGAATTCGAGCCCCTTACGAAAGTTATCGAGCTGAATGCGTTCATTGTCACCGTGGATCCGTGAGAGATCGTCTTGCGTCATCGGAAACGGGAGAAGGCCGTAGGCTTGGACGGCGCGCATTCGCAGCGGCGTGGAATCCGTTGCGCCAGTGGACATATATGGCAGAACCGGCGCCGAGGGAAAGTCTTTGCCCACGACTCTCGTGATGCTCGCGTACAGGTCGGAGCTCAGGGAAGAAGACGGAGCTGCTTCTCCTCCGCCAGGCTCGACCTCTAGCCGTACTTGCGGATCGTTTACCAGCTTCTGCAGCTTGGCGACCAGAGCGTCGATCATGTTGCCCGGCAGCAGGCGCACATTGATTATGCCGCGCGCTTCCGAGGGCACTACATTCGGGCGGATTCCCGCTTGCAGTATGGTAGGAGTGATCGTGTCGCGTAACATCGCGTCCCAAGTCGGATTGGCATCTGAAATAAATCGTGCGGCATGCTCGGCGCGGTCGGAGGATTGCAGAGCGCGTATCCACTTGCCGGTTTCCTCGTCCTCTATCGGGGCGAGGCCATCGAAATAGGCGCGTGTGACGGAGTTGAACTGAATCGGGGCTTCAAAGGTGGATATTTTTGAGATAGCGTCTGCCAGGTGCGTGACGGGATTGTCCTTGAGCGGAACGGAGGCGTGGCCGGATGTTCCCGTGGCAATCACGTCCACATTGACCATCACTTTTTCGCTTGCCTGGACGCCCACGTACTGAACCTTGCCGTTCTGCTCAAAGACCCGGCCGCCTTCGTTTAGGGCGAAACCCGCGGCAATTTTGTCCCAGTGCTTTTCGACCGCGAACGTCATGCCGGCGGCGCCCCCGGCTTCTTCATCGCCTTCGGCGAAGAAAATCACGTCGCGGTTCAGCCGAGCGCCTGAACGTTTCAGTGCGATGAAAACCGCGAGGTTGCTAGCGACCATTCCCTTGTCGTCAATCGCGCCCCGGCCGTACAGGTAGCTACCCTGGATGATTCCGGAAAATGGTTCCACTTTCCATTTTGATCTGTCCACGCCGACCACATCGAGATGGCCCATCAGCAACAGCGCACGCGACGGATCCGGCACGGCGCTGGATGAAAGGCGCGCCACCAGAAACCCGCGGCCGGGAGTGCTCTCGAAGATCTCCGCGTGAATCCCTTCCCGATCGAGGATAGCGGCGAGATACTTGGCGGCGTTAAGTTCGTTGCCCGGGGGATTGGTGGTGTTGATGCGAAGTAGGCCTTGCAGCCAGGATATGGCTTCATTTTCCATCCCGATGATGCTGGACGTAGGTGACGCACTTGAAGGCGGTTGTGCAGGCGGAGCGGGCATCGGGTGGTCCTGAGGCCGGGCAGGCAAGACGCAACCCAGAGCACCCACGAAGAGCATGAGGATTATTCTTGCGGTTCCGCGCGCCATCCTTCTCGCCTCCTATGAAATCTGAAAGAGCATCGCCAAGCGAGCCAAATCGATACTATCATGTGGTGCTGTCACGCCCCGGACGGCAGCGGGCGGCGTTTCTGGATTGCAATCAAACATCCAGACAGGGATGTAAGGGCATCGAAGGTCTGTGAGGTTAATATGCAGGTGAAGGCGTGTCGTTGGGTGGTTTTGGCGGTGGCTCTGATTGCCGTGATCGGCATCCAACCGTGGAGAGTCTCTGCACAGAATAACGGGCCGCAGCAGTCCGCACCTCCGCAATCGCCAGAGCCGGTAAAGCCGCCCACCAGTTCAGCGCCGAGCGGGCAGCCGCAGCGGCAGCAGCAGCCGCCGCCGCAAGTGGCAATTTCCGTTCAGTCCAACCTCGTGAATGTGGACGCGATTGTGACAGACCAGGATGGCAATCCTGTCACCGGGCTGAAACGGGAGAATTTCCGAGTTTTAGACGATGGCCAGCCCCAGCAGATCACGAACTTCGCGCCCACGGACGCGCCTCTTACGATCGTGATCCTTATGGAATATAGCGATACATATTGGGGGTACTATGAGGGTTACTTCGGCTACAAAGCCCAGCTGTGGGCGGACGGCTTCCTGCAGAGTCTGAAACCGCAGGATTGGGTCGCGCTGAAGACCTTCGACCTCCGCACCACGCTTCAACAGGATTTCACCCAGGACAAGCGTTCCATCGATCAAGCCATCATGAGCCTGGGTTTCCCTTCCTTCCACGAAGCAGTTTTGTTTGACGCAGTATATGAAACGCTGAACCAGTTGCGCGACGTGAAGGGCAAGAAATCCATTTTGCTCCTTGCCACCGGATTCGATACATTCAGCAAGCACAATCTCGATCAGATCATCAACCGCCTGAAAGAAACCGAAACGACAATTTTCGCCGTGGGGATGGGCGAGGAGATTGACCTGTATTCGCCGGGCGGAGCTGGAGTTGGCTACTTGCAAGCCAAAAATCAACTGTCGACCTTTGCCCGCATGACGGGCGGTTATGCATTTTTCCCTCGCTTCGAGGGCGAGATGCCAGATATCTTCAATACGGTCTCCACGTATCTTCGCAGCCAGTACACGCTAGTTTTTTCGCCGTCCACACCGCAGGACGGCAAGTACCACAAGATCGCGGTCCAGATTTTGGACGACGACGGAAATCCGATGATGCTGGTGAACAAGAAGGGTAAGAAGAAAAAGGTGGTCGTGACCGCCCGAGAAGGTTACAAGGCGCCAGGTCCTAGCGCGGGCGGCTAAATCCAGACCGAGGCCGCGCGTACCCGTGAAGGCGCCGCTTCACGAATTCGTCCAGCAGGATCCGTGTCAGGCGCGATTGATCGTGGCGCGCGACATTTCCTCGTCGTAGAAAATTTCCGGTAACGTAGCTCAAGCCCATCTGGGAAAGTTCATCGAGCGAGGGGTCGACAGGCTCGGCGCCTTGGGCCTTGTACCGCCGCCGTACAGCTGGCGATATGGGCGACTTATTAATCACAACGAAGTCAAAGAGCCTTGGTCTCGTATGCTCGTAGATCGCCCGCACATGATCGGCGACGGAGTAATGCTGAGTTTCGCCGGGTTGGGTCATCAGGTTGGCAATGTAGACTCGCGTGGCTCGTGCGTGCGCGATCAGCTCAACAACTTCTTCGACCAGCAGGTTGGGCAAGATGCTGGTGTAAAGCGAGCCGGGGCCGATGAGGATGAGATCAGCCTCTCGCAATGCCGTGAGCGCTTCCGGCAGAGGTCTCACTCGCCGTGGGACGAGGTAAACGCGCCGAATGCGCTTCCGCGACCGCGAAATTTTCGTCTCGCCTGCTACTACCGTGCCGCCTTCGAGTTCCGCCTCTAAGGTGACATTCTGGGCCGTCGACGGAAATATTCGCCCACGAATCGCCAATACTTGCGCGGACAATTGAACCGCCTTCGGAAAGTCGCCCGTACTATTGGTTAGCGCCGTCAGAAAAAGATTGCCGAAGCTGTGCCCGCCAAGCCCTCGGCCGGCGGGAAACCGGTACTGGAAAAGTTTGCTGAGCAGATGTTCGTCTTTCGAGAGCGCGACCATGCAGTTGCGAATATCACCGGGAGGGAGAATGCGATATTCGCGCCGCAGTCGCCCGGAGCTACCGCCGTCGTCGGTAACCGTAACAATCGCTGTCAGGTCGGCGATGGGCTGCTTTGTTTGTCTGCTACCCGGCTCGGCAACGTGCTCCTTCAGGCCGTGCAGCATGGTGGAAAGACCGGTCCCTCCACCAAGCGCGACCACCCGCACCGATGGTGAGCGAGGTTCCCGGTTATTCTTCATGTTGAGAACGGGAGAAATCAGCCGGCGGAGCTATCTCTCTCGGGATACAACAGCTCGGTAAATCGCGGATCTTCCTGCAAGAACTTAAAGTCTTCGTCGTTGCGAGCGTGGTAGCGATTCTCGGGGCGCAACTGAATCGCAACCTTTAGATTCTTCATCGCCGACTCGGCCTCGCCCGTCAGGCAATCCAGAGCGGCCATTGCGTAGACGATGTGATCGGCCTTGGGCGTCGCCCGATGCGCCCGATCCAAGTGCTCGCGCGCTTCGTCCCATCGCCCCAAGTTCATGAGGGCAACTCCTTGAGTGTAATGGTCCTCTGGCGATTTGGCCGCCGGCGCCGGAAGGCGCGAAATCCGTTGTTCGCAGATCCGCAGGTGAACCTTTGCGCGGTCTCCAAGTTCTTTGCTAGGGCCCTCCAATACGCGTTCGAGTACCTGTTGGGCGCGATGAAATTTCTGCTGTTGAAAATGAGTGAGCGCTTCCTCGTAGAGCTTCAATTGCTGCTGTTTGGCGGGCGCGTCGGGATCGGGCGGGACCTTTGCGGTTAACCCCTTTTTATCCAAGCGCTTACGGCCTTCGTGGGAAGAACTTGAACCATGAGCAGCACGACGTTTCACGAGTACACTCCTAAAGAATAGTAAAAAACGATAACAAAATCAGGCCAGCACGTCAATCTAGCAGAGCAATGGGCGCTAGTGGTTCAGCGCAACATCCGAGACCTAAAGCAAACTCAAGTCGTTCTGAAGGTTACACGCTGTGCGTCATCGCAGAAGGTCTTCGAGTTGCACCTTGGCGTCGGTCTTTGCATCGCGATATTTCACGATCACCGGCGTATAGAGCGAGAGATTCCAATCTTTCCCGCGCCCGTGGGCAATGGCACGCGCGCCCGCCACTACAACCGCATTCTCCGGAATCACCAATGGCTCTTCGCCAGCCGCGCCTGCGCTATGCACCTCGCCCGTCACAATGTCGTACACAGGGGTCGAACGATTGAGGATGGTGCCGCTGCCGAGCACAACGCGACTTTTTACCACTGTGCCCTCATAGATCCCGCAATTACCGCCGACCAACGCTTCGTCTTCGATAATCACGGGCAGAGCGCCAATCGGCTCGAGCACACCGCCAATCTGCGCTGCAGCCGAGATGTGGCATTTCCGTCCGATTTGCGCGCAGCTGCCTACGAGCGCGTGCGAATCAATCATTGATCCATCACCCACATACGCGCCGGCATTGATGAACATCGGCGGCATGCAGGTGACGCCCTTGCCCACGTAGCAACCGTCCCGCACACTCGATCCCCCGGGTACGATTCGCACGCCAGAATCCGCCGAAAATCGTTTCGCCGGATATGTGGACTTGTCGAAGAACGGTTGGCGCGCCGCGTCAATCGACATATCCGCGATCGCGCCCATCCGGAATCCCAGCAAGATGCCCTTTTTCACCCACGCGTTCGTTCGCCAGCCGCTTAGAGACCCTGCATCCGGCTCCGCCGCGCGAACCTCTCCCGTATTCAGCGCGTCCTTGAATTGTTGAAACAGCCGATGGTGGTCATCGCTATACCGCGCCGGATTTTCGTCAAACAGCCGCTCGATCTCAGCGCGCAGCATAGACCTGTTGAACCAGCCCAACCGATTCGAGCGCGCCGCGAATTTTTGCTAGATTCTCGGGCTTCGGTGCGACCATCGGCAGCCGCCATACTGGCTCCAGCAAGCCCATCAGCGCCATCGCCGCTTTCACGGGACCGGGATTCGTTTCGATGAAGTTCGCTTCCATCAGCCGTGCATACCGTTTGTGAATTTCGCGCGCAGCGGCGAAATCGTTCTCGAGCGCGAGCTGTACGATCTTCACCATCTCCGCCGGAATTTCGTTAGACGAAACTGAAATGACCCCACGTCCGCCCAGCGCCATCAGCGGCAGCGTGATCGCGTCGTCGCCTGACAGCACTAGAAATCTCTGGGGCACCTTATCGAGAATCGCAGCCATTTGAGAAATGTTTCCGGACGCCTCCTTTACAGCCACAATATTCTCTATCTCCGCCAGCCGGACCAAAGTAGCCGGCTCGATGTTGACTCCCGTGCGTCCCGGAATGTTGTAGAGAATAATCGGCAGCCGGATCGCCTCGGCAATTGCCTTGTAATGCTGAAAGAGACCTTCCTGTGTGGGCTTATTGTAATAGGGTGTCACCGACAGAATTCCGTTCGCGCCGAGCGCCTGAAATTCGCGAGCCATTTCGATCACGTGCGCCGTATTGGCTCCGCCCGCGCCGGCCACCACCGGCGTTTTGGAGGACCGCGCCTCTTCAATCGTGATTTCCATCAGGCGCAGTTGCTCTTCGCGACTCAACGTGGGGCTTTCGCCTGTAGTGCCGCAAGGCACCAGAAAATTGATCCCTGCATCGACTTGTCGCCGCACGAGCCGCCGCAGCGCATCTTCATCCAGCGAAAGATCCTTCCGAAAGGGAGTCACCAGCGCCGTGCCGCATCCTATAAACATTGCTCTGCCTCCTTCCGCCACACTACTCCAGCTCGCTCACAATCTCGCTAAAGTTGAAAAAACCCTTTTTGCCGACGATCCACCGCGCCGCACGCAGCGCCCCTCGCGCAAATCCTTCCCGGCTGCGCGCGGTATGGCGGATGGTTATGGTATCGGCCGAGGAATCAAATCCAACCTCGTGCGTGCCTGGGTGCGCGCCGGCGCGGCTGCTGCTCGTATCGATTCGCTTCTCGTAGCCGTTCTGTTTCATTTTTTCAACCAGCGCGAGGAGCGTGCCCGAAAATGCATCCTTCTTGGTTGAGTGATGGATTTCCCATGCCCACGCGCCATATTCCGGCTGGTGCGCGAAAAGCCGCGCCGCCTCGGCGACAATTTGGTTGAACAGGCTCACTCCCACAGAAAAGTTCGGGCTCCAAACCAGCCCCGTCCCGCCGCGCTCGACGGCGGATCGCGCTCGCTCCATTTCGCCGAACCATCCTGTTGTCCCAATCACGGCGTTCACCCCCAGCCGCGACAGCCGCTCGATGTTCTCCGGCGCAGTTGCCGGAGTCGAAAATTCCATGGCTGCATCGATTCCCCGAAAATTCTCTTTCGTCATAGCCTCAAATTTTGCATTGTTGTCCACGTCCAGCCGCAGTTTCACCTCGCATCCGTATTCCGGACTCAGTTGTTCGATCAGCCGCCCCATTTTCCCATAGCCGATAATCGCGAGGTTCATCAAGAGTTCCTAGCTTACCCGGCCGCCAACAGTTTCCTTACGACGCCGGCATACATCTCCACGGCTTCCGCCAAATCGCGCTTTGATATCCGCTCCTCCAGCGTGTGCGCCACGTGAATGCTACCCGGCCCCAGCAATAGCGGCGTTCCCCAACTGGTTCCGAACATCGGCACATCCGTGGTGTAGGATACAACCGTCGTTGGCATTCCATCGACGTTTTGAAATCTCATCGGCGGGATACAAAGAATTTCCTTCACCTGCACATTTTTCCGCTCCACGGCGGTGAAAGCCTCCCGAAGTGGGCCCGGATCACCTACCAAACGCACCAGAATTTCGGCTTTGGCCGCGTCTGCAATCACGTTGGGTGCGCGCCCTCCTGAAATGGTTCCGATGTTGATCGTGCAGGGACCAAGCAGCGGATCGTGCGGCAGCGGCATGCGCCTTACCGCATTCAGGGCATCCAGCAGCGTCTCAATAGCTGATTCGCCCAGCTCGGGATAGGCCGAGTGCGCCATGCGCCCGTGCGCCTCGATCTCAAAGCGGAGAACTCCTTTTGACGCCAGTGCCAATTTATTTTCCGTCGGTTCGCCGTTCACCAGATACTTCGAGCCGCGAGGTGCCCGCGCCGCCACTTCAGCTCCCTTGCTATTGCGCTCCTCGCCAACAACAAACAGCAGCGCGAAACTCCCGATGCCCTCGCCAAGAAGTTTTTCGGCCGCGCCGGTCATTGACGCGATGATGCCCTTCGCATCGCACGCGCCCCGCCCCCAAACGAAATCTGCATCCTCGCGCGACGCAAAAAAGGGCGGCACGGTGTCCATGTGCGTCGATAGCGTCACAACTGGATTTCCCCACCACGCCAGCACGTTGAATCGGCCGGGCTCGACTTCCATTTTCTCGACGCACCCGCCCGTGCTCGCTGCAAGTTTCGCAAGGTGATCGTGGAGGTAAGCGCCTACTCGGCCCTCATTCTCTGTGACCGATTCAATATCGACCAACGCACGAGTTAGTTCAGCGACATTCATGCGTCGTGCTCTCCATTCCCGCCACCCTCCTACACCCGGAATCGTCATCCTGAGCGAAGTCCCGCGCCGTTTTTCTTCCGCGCGGTCTTTGCGCGGCGCGGGCCGCAGTCGAAGGATCTCTCTTCGATCGCGCCCCGAGCTCCGTTTACCTGCAAGCGGACAGCCCCGGTAAATTGATCTGAATGGAACGGAAAAGAGAAGGAAGGATACGCGAAACAACCATCCGCGTCTTCGCTCCTCGATAGCGCTCCACCCGTCCTACAACGGATGACAGTGAACAGGTCTTTCAGCCTGTCCCCCAACCGTTTCGATCGCAGTTTATCGAAGCGATTTCGGCGGAGCATCCTGCCCGATTTTCCCCTTTCGCCCGGTCTCCGAACCTGCTCGGAACTTCAACCCGGTTACTCGTGGCCTCCGCGCCTCTACCAAGAACACACTGAGTCTATTCGCGCCCCACACCCGAGTCAAGAAGCGGAGGAAATAGCGCTCGCGACTCCTAATGAATGTCGTCATACACAGTGCGGCCCCCGACAACGGTGAGCACAGATTTTAGTTGTTTGATTCCCTCGTCCGAGACTCGCTTAGGATCAAAATAGTCGTTGCTCAGGACAACCAGGTCACCGAGCTTACCGGTTTCTATCGAGCCCAGGTCGTTCTCCTCGTTGAAAAACCAGCCGTTGTCGGCCGTGTACATCCGCAGAGCCTGCTCGCGCGTCACCTGCTCACCCGAATTGATCAGCGCACCCGTGCAGTCTTTGCCAGTCACCATGTAATAGATTTCGAACCAGGGATCGAGCATGGAAATGTCGCCCGCATCGGAACCCGCGCCGACATGAATCCCACTTTCACGGATCGTGCGATAGGGCGGGCCCGCAGGCTGCCCGGCAGGCGTACCCTGGCCGCCCTGAAGATATTTCCAACCGTGTAGCGCCATGCCTACCCCGATGTTTTTCATCGACTGAAGCGTCTGCGGATCAATCGCCGGTATATGGGCAATCGACCAATGCAGAGTGGCGATCGGCGTAACGCCATTGACCTTTTCATAGGTTTGCGCCGTGAACTGCACCTCCGCGAGAGAAAGCGTATGTTGTTGGTACGTCCAGCCGTGCTTAGCGACCAGCTGTAGCGCTGTTTCATAATTCTCCGGGTGCTGCCCACCTGCGAAATTCGCAAACCACGGGCTGGCAAATTCGCCGATGCCGGACACGCGAAGCATACCGTCGCCAAAATCCGGGAAGACATTCAGCAAACGCTCGGTCAAGAGCGGCAGCGCCATCGTTTTGTCCATCGAGATCATGAAAAGCCGTACGCGCTCGTCGAGTTTGTGCTGATGGTCCAGCGCGAGAATCTGGTTGTAGACGGTCCAGGGATTGCCGCTCGCAATTCCGGGGAATGTAAAGTCATCCTGCAAATCGGGGCTCTCCGGGTCAGCGAACACTCCCATGTCCACGCTGGTCGTAAGACCGTAGCGCAGCACGTACGACTGCGCATACTCGGCGCTGCGAATGTTGTCCTCGGGAGTCTGCATCTTACGCAATAGGCCCAGCGCAGCGTTGGCTGCAGGACCTGCCAGCGCACCCGTCGCGCCGACGGTGACGCCCTTGCTCTCGAAAAACTGCTTCCCAAGGCTGTTCGTAACTGCAGGACCGAACGTGGCGAAGAATACAGGATGGTCTGGTACTGCCTGGTCCAGTTCCGCTAGTGTTGGCAGCCGATTCTCCGCGAATAGCCGAGGAGTCCAGTCGCCGATCGCGGTCACCCAGGCCCCAGCAGGAAGGGGTCGAGCCCGCTCCTTGAGCAGCGCCATCGCTTGAGGGATGTTCGTTGCCGTCTCGACCATCACGTCATAGCCCGGGCGCTGGCTAAACAATACGAAGTGGTTGTGATTGTCGATCAGACCTGGGACGACCACACGCCCGTGGAGATTGATTACCTTTGTGCAAGGATTGAATTTGCGATTTCCCGGCGGGCCAATGTAGGCGAAACGCCCTTCCTGAATCGTCACTTCATTGACCACGCGATCCTGCGAATCAAAAGTATGAATCTTGCCGTTGACGAGACGCAGGTCGCGCGACCAAGAACAGGCATCCTGGCCCGCGGCCGGAATTGTTGTCGCCAGCACGGCCAGCAACGTCAGCATTGGAAATCGCATTTGCCATCCTCCAAAAATCTTGAAATGCGCGTCAGTTCAGTAATTGGTCTGAGTTGTAACCCCTTCGTCGCAGACGTTTCTTTCACAGGGCAGTCTCGGCGCACAATCTACGCCGTGAGGACCCGCGCGTCAACCGGCCCGCGGAACGGGGAATCGTGGGTTAGTTCGCCTTTTTTACGTGTGTATCCGCTATCGACTTTTCTGACGGGTTTCGCTACCGTTCGAGATCGCTCAATGGTGTTTCGATGATTCGGATACTGAGATTTGCGAAGGTCTTGGCGCTAGGCGCGTGGATCGGCGCGATTGTCTATTTCGCCGCCGTGGTGACGCGTGGCGCGTTCGCGGTGTTGCCGAACCGCGATCAGGCGGGGCTGTTGGTGGGATTCACTCTCGGCGGACTGCACGTGATGGGGTTGATCGCCGCAGTGATCTTTGTGGTCGCATCGGTGGCAATCGGTAAATCACTACGGACGTTGGTCGATCCGGCGGTACTGATCGTAATTCTGATGGCTGGTTTAGCGATTGTGTCGCAGGGCTACGTGATTCCTCGAATGAACTTGCTACGGGCCCGGATGGGTTCAGTTGATGCCACTCCTGCCACCGACACGCGCCGCACTCAATTCGATCGGTTGCATACCGCGTCCGTGGATATCGAAAGCGGTATCCTCGTCGCGGGCTTAATCGCCTTATTTCTCACAGCGCGTGAAAAGCCAACTTAGATTCTCGGCTACTTGCGAGAGACGAGCGGCTTACACCCGCTAAAGGAGCCGCTTCTTCCTGATGATAGTTCTCTTCACAACGCGTTTTCTGCTCGCCTTGCCGTTCTTGGTGATCTTACGGGCGGACGACCCCGCAAGCTGCACCGCGCGCCACATGTACCAGCTTGCCACGCTCCGGTAGGGCCGCCAGCGTTCGCCGAACTTTAAAAGTTCCTTCGGCTTGGGGATTTTCCTTTTGCGATAGGTGATCGCGTATCCCTTCTGCACGCCGTAATCGTGAATCGGTAGAACATCGGGACGGCCCAGCCGGAAGATCAGAAACATCTCCACGGTCCACGCGCCGATTCCCCGCACGGAAATCAACCGGTCAACGAGTTCCTGGTCAGACATCTTTTCCGCGGCTTCGAGCGTGGGCACTACGCCATCGATTGTTTTCTGCGCCAGGTCGCGCACGGCGGCGACTTTTGCTTTCGAAAGCCCAGCCTTCCGTAGCTTCGCCTTCGGCGCTCGAAGCAATTCTTCGGGCGTCGGGCAGTTACCGTCCGTTCCAAGTGCCTTGATCCGAGCGAAGATCGCCTGCGCGGCTTTTCCGGCAATGCTCTGGTGCATGATCGCTTCGAGCAGCGATTCGTACACGCTATCGCATTCGTCCAGCTTGAACTGAAACCCCCCGACCTGCGCAATCAGACGCTCCAAATTCTTATCGGTTTTCGAGAGATGTGCATGCGCCTCGACGTGATCGAATGGCAAAGGCAGGTTGCTTGTAGTCGAGTTCATAGATGTTCGAGAGAATATCGCTTGTGGCAGGGACGCACAATCGCGAACCCAGCAAGCAAACTGATCCAGCGAATCTCGATTGACGCGGACGCAGACACAGCATAGGCTCGCCGTGCGAATCACAAGTGCGGCAACGTATCGCGGCCGCGAGCGACTGCCGGAAGGAAGTTCGACGGAGTGATGCACGAAAAGAACACCGCCCTGACAGAAGTGGCCGCGGCGCCAACTGAAAAGACTTCTATCGCCGCGTACTACGCGGTTGGGATGCTGACGCTGATTTACGCCCTGAACTTCCTGGATCGCACCGTCATCACCATCCTGATCGACCCCATCAAGCGCGACTATCACCTCTCCGACAAAATGATGGGCTTCATCTCGGGCTTCGGCTTCGTGATCATGTATTCGATCCTCGCTGCGCCCGTGGCACGATGGGCGGACCGCGGCAATCGCCGCTCCATCATCACCTGGGGCCTGGTGCTCTGGAGCGGGATGACCGCGCTGGCTGGAATCGCGCGCAACGCGCTGCAACTCACTCTTTCGAGATTTGGTGTAGGAGTGGGCGAAGCCGCGGGCACAGCTCCTTCGACCTCCATGATCTCCGATCTTTTTCCCGGAGAAACGAGATCGAGCGCGATGTCGATTTATCAGCTTGGGCCGGTGTTTGGCGGGCTACTCGGCTTTCTCATCGGCGGCTGGGTGAACCAATATTATGGGTGGCACGATGCGTTTCTGGTTGCCGGAATACCCGGCCTCCTGATGGCGCTGCTATTTCGTCTTACGGTGAAAGAGCCGGTGCGCGGACGTTCGGAGCACAAAAAGGTAAGCACGGCCCAGCAGAATCTGCTCGAAACCTTCCGCTACATGTTCGGCCAGCGGTGCTACGTGCTGATCCTCATCGGCTTTTGCTTTACAACTTTTACCCAATTCGGTTTCGGGGTTTGGACCGCGCCCTTCCTCGGCCGAATCCACCATCTCAATACCGCTCAAATCGGCACCACCTTCGGTCTGGTGAGAGCCGGGGCCAGCCTGTTCGGCACGCTTGCGGGAGGATACCTTTCAGATTGGATGGGGCGCAAGGACGTGCGCTGGCGAATTTACGTTTCGGCGATCTGTTCGATACTCGCATTCCCGGGCGTGCTCCTCTTCGTATTCGCGAAAAGCCTATTCGTGTGCACTATAGGCTTCACCATTGTTTCGATGATGTCTCCAGTGCACGTGGGACCCATCGTTGGCGCTACGCATTCCGTGGTAAAGGTGGGGATGCGGGCGTTTTCCACGTCGATTGTCTATCTCATTTCAGAGCTGATCGGGCTGGGACTGGGTCCATTCCTAATCGGCGTCTTCAACGATCACTACGCTTACCGACTCGGCACAGCCGCAATTCGCTACTCTATGTCCACCGCCGCGATAACAACGCTCGTCGGTGGGTTGCTCTTCATCGTAGCCGCGCAATTTTTCCAACGCGACATGACCCGCGCGCTCTCCGAATGACTCTAAACTAGAGACACCCGGCGCCCGGTCGGTTCGCCGCCAGATTCTACTTTTACGAAGAGGCGCCTCACCATGATTCCTGCTGATCGGATCGAGATTCTTCAGGGCGATCTTACCGAGACGGATGCCGACGCCATCGTGAACGCCGCCAATAACGATCTGCAACTAGGCGGCGGAGTGGCCGGGGCGATCCGCCGCAAGGGAGGTCCTGCGATTCAGGTGGAATGCGACGCGATTGGGTCGATTCCGCTCGGCGCTGCGGCGATTACTTCGGGGGGCAAACTGAAAGCGCGCTACGTGATCCATGCGGCGAGCATGGAACTTGGCGGGCGCACGTCAGCCGCGACGCTGCGCAGCTCGACCGCGCACGCGCTTCGGATTGCGGCACAGAAGGGGGTGAAGTCCATCGCGTTTCCCGCCGTGGGCACGGGAATTGCGCAATTTCCCGTTCGCGAATGCGCGGACATCATGCTGCGCGAGGCCGCGAAACACTTCGAGCACCCGACGTCGGTAGAGAAAGTTTACTTCGTGCTATTTGATCGAGCGGCGCTAGCAACTTTTGAGGCCGCTCTCAGAGAGCTTTCCAGCTCTCCCCGGGAGTAACCCTACCTCTATCGCTTTGGGGGGGAAGCGCGATGGCTGGGAAGAAGCGTGCGGGGTATCCAAAATGGCTGGCGAGGGGGCGGATGTGTGTCCAAATTCGCCCGATTTTGCCGCTGGAAAGTTTCTAGTTGGAAGCAATTGCTGCTTCAAACTAGTCCTTTTTTTGTGCGGCAGCGGAGGCTCTTTTTGCTTCGAGTTAGTTATTTTCCGGGCGCCTCTTTAGCACAGGTTGTTTGTCAGCCGCGGAATCGCCGGCAGGTGCTGGAGCCTGGGCCGGTGAACCGCTGCCAGTTGCGGTAGGCGTTGGCGCAGTGCTTTCAGGATTGTAGGCCACTCGCATGTATCGCGCCGCCTCTTCCTGCGCGCCGGCCGTATCGTCCCTGGTGTGCTGGGCCAGGTTGTACTCATTGACGGCGCGTTCGCGCTGGCCGAGCACATCGTAAATCTTGCCGATGTAAATGTGGGACCACACTTCCACCCACTTGGGATTCAGATCGCCACCCAATGCCGAGCGGAATGCGTTGGCGGCCGCTTGGTAATTTTTCTGATAGAACATCGCTTCGCCGATGCGGAAGTGAGCGAGCGAGTCCGTCGGCTGGATATCCAGGGCTTGTTGATATTGCTGAATCGCTTCGTAATATTTGCCCACAAGCGCCAGCGCCTCGCCGCGGGCGATTGTGGCGCGAATGCGCAATTGCGGACTGGACTTGAGCAAGTTGTTGTTCGGGTCGATGCTGATGCCGTTCGGTTTCGGGCGTCCAAACGTCTCAAGTTTGAATTCGGATGTCGTGCCGGTCACCAGAACCTTCTTGTATTCGGGGTTTCCCTCGGTATCGACTTTCACTTCAACCGGCATCCGAAATGTGTCCAACTCCTGGTGAATCTTGCCGATCACTTCGAACCCTTTGGGGGTTCGGTAGACGATGTATTCCAGACTGAATTCGGGAATCCCAGTCGAGTTTAGCCATTGAGAGAAAAAGGAGACGAGATTGAGTTTGGGGTCGCCGGGTTTGGGCGCGGGGACTTTCGCCGCGGTCAGTTTCTCGAATTCGTCAATCGTGGCGGTTTTGCCCGCATGCTGCTTGTAGAAATCGCGCAGAAGAGCGGTGAAGGCGTCATCGCCCAACTGAGCGCGAAGCATGTGGAAAACCATCGCGCCCTTATCGACCACGATCGAGTGATATTGGTCGGAGTAGGCGCCGACGCGACTCGCTTCAGCGATGGGCGTGTCCTGTTCAAACATGAGTGCGCCGACGGCAAAATCCTCGAGCGCTTTGTTGAGCGCTGCGACGCCGCCGGATTCTTCCGCATACATGGCCTCTGCGTAGCGAGAAAGCCCGTCAGTGACCCACACGTCGGAAGCTGTGGCTGGCAGCACTTGGTATCCCCACCATTGGCCGGCCGCAAGTTGCGACAGTAAGCGATCGTTTACTCTGGGAGTCCATTCGCGGGCGCTGATCAGCAGAAGTCCCGGGGCGGAGTACCCGGGGAGAGAGCCGTCAGGCATTTGCGCAACGGTGATGCTGGGCTGCGTTGCGAACGCGCCGAACGTGTCAGAGAAATAGCCCAGGATCTGCGCAAGCGAGTTCCCATACGCCCCGGCAGTTGAGGCTTGCGCGGGCGGAGTGTAAAACGAAAATTGATCGCCCTGTGCCGAGACTGGCGAAAGCTGCAGACTGCCGGCCACGAAGGAGCCCACCGGACCAGCCTGGTTACAGTGGAAGATGTAGGACGACTGGTTCTGAGCGCCAACTCCGATTCCGGGGTGCTCAACCGGTGGATCCGCCTTTCCTGTGCCGGCAACGGTGAAGTTGCTGGGGACGATGATGTTAAACGTAGCGGTGTAGCGATTCGATGGGAAATCGGTGAGCGGAAACCAGCGCGCCGGAAGCAAGAGATAGGCCGAGGTTTTGTCAACAGAAGCGAAGCGGACACCCCTGGTGGGGCTATCGTCCGCGCTTGAAACCGGCCCGCTGTATTCAAATGTCAATGTGATCTGTTTTCCCGGTGTCGCCGCGCCTGGCAGCTCCACGGTGACCAACAAGGGTGTATTGTTATCCCGACCAAAATTCAGAGCATGTCCATCGGAGGATTTCACGGAAGTGACTCGCAAATCGGGGTGCAGCTCGACGAGCAGCGTTTTCGCCACGTGATCGGCTACGAAGTCCACCTTGGCTTGCGCTTGGATCGTCCCATCGTTCGGATTAAGGATCGCTTCGACATCGTAATTCGTGGCCCGAAAAGGAAACGCGTGCGAGCCTTGCGCTGCGGCGCCGGCCGCCGCCAGAAGAGACAACACCAGAGTGACCGTGAATTGGTACGCTTTGAACAAGCAGGTTTCCTCTCCGGAAGCGGTGATCTAGCTTTAGCTTATCTTAAGATACCAGATGAGTACCGGCAGTTGCCCCGCCCCTCCCGGCGGTCATAACATTCTACCGAAAATAGTGGCGGCTCGGTCGATGGCGCCCCCGGAGCCGAGCTTGGCGCGGACCTCAGCGAGCCCCGTTTTCATCTCATCGCGGGTTTCGAGCGATTCCAGGAGGTAGCGAACTTCTGCGGCGACGGCCCGCGGTGTGAAATCGTCTTGAATCAGTTCGGGTACCACGCGGCGTCCTGCTACCAAATTGACCATGCTGAAAAAAGGTGTGTGTACCATTCGGCGCAGGATTGCGGCCGTCGTCTTAGCGACGCGGTAGATGACGACCATCGGAGTGCCCAGAAGTGCGGCCTCGATGGTGGCCGTCCCGCTGGCCACGATGGCGCAATCGGCGGCGGCCAGCGCGTCATACGCAGCGCCCTTTATTCGCTTGATGTTCACGCCCGAGCGGTCGCCATGCGGAGCGAAAAGGCTATCGTCCAGGCCGGGCGCTACGGCGTGAACGAATTGCAACCCACCCAAGGGCTTCATCTCGCGCGCCAGAAGTTCACAAGCATCCAGCACCGGCGGGTAATTGCGCGCAATTTCGTTACGGCGGCTGCCGGGGAGCAGCGCAACAATCGGGCGTTCCGGATCAATTCCGTGAAGCGCTACAAATTCCTCGCGGTTCATAGTTGGCCGAACTACGTCAGCCAGGGGATGGCCGACAAAATCCACGGGGACTCCAGCGTCGCGATAAATCTTCTCTTCGAAGGGGAAGATAACGACCATGCGATTCACCAGACGTTTAACAACGCGGACGCGTCCCGCGCGCCACGCCCACACCTGCGGTCCGATGAAATAGCCAACAGGGATGCCAGCGTTTTTCAAGCGCCTGGCCACACCGAGGTGCGTGCCCGGTGAGTCGACGAGTATTGCCAGGGAAGCACGCCGCCGCGAGGCTTCCGCCGCCAACTTGCGCTGCACGCGAACCACGGAAGGAATCTTGTGCAGCACTTCGGAAATGCCGACAACGGCAACTTCATGGTAATTGGCAATCAGCTCGACGCCGGCCTCGGCCATCCGAGGGCCGCCCATGCCAAAGAGTTGTGCGCCAGTCTGCTGGCGCAGGGCAGTAGCCAGGCGCGCTGCATACATATCGCTCGAAGCTTCACCAGCGGAGATCAGGATTCGAGGTGGCGTCATGCGGATGGGCTGCGTGCGATGCGTGCCGCATCAATCGTCGGCAGGCAAGGGCTGGGAAAATCCAGAGAGAGCGGCTCCGGCTAGCGGCACTGGAAGCTCCTGCTCCTTGTACTGGAGCTGGTAGAGGCGATAGTAAATGCCGTGAAGGGCAAGCAGTTCCTGGTGCGAGCCTTGTTCGCGCAAGCGTCCTTTATGGAACACGAGAATGCGATGCGCGTGCTGGATGGTGCTCAAGCGATGCGCGATCACGATGGCGGTGCGCCCGGTTAGCAAACGATCGACGGCTTCGCGTATGAGAAGCTCCGTCTTTGTATCGACGCTCGATGTGGCTTCGTCCAGGATCAGGAATTTCGGATCGTGCGCGAGGGCGCGCGCGAAGCTCACTAACTGGCGCTGGCCGACCGAAAGAGTTCCGCCGCGTTCGGTTACCGGCGTTTCCACTCCTTGTGGCAGAGACTCAAGAAGAGGTCCGAGCCCAACTTCCCTGAGCGCTCGCTCCGTCACCGGGCGTTCGATTGTTTCCGTACCCAGACGGACGTTCGATTCGAGCGTGCCAGTAAAAAGGAAAGGGTCCTGGAGCACAATTCCGAACATTAACCGTAACTGCTGCAAGTCGATCTTCCGAATGTCCACACCGTCAAGGAGAATCTGTCCGCGTTGGATGTCATAGAAGCGCAGCAGCAGCTGAATAATGGTGGTCTTGCCAGCGCCGGTGTGCCCAACGATGGCCAGGCTCTGACCCGATTCCACGCGGAAGGAAACATCCCGCAGGACCCAATCCTCCTCTTTCGGCGCTGGTCCACCGCGATAAGCGAACCAAACGTTGCGGAATTCAATCTCACCACGCGGCGCAGGCAAGGAGCGCGTGTGAGCAGCCGAAACGACGGAAAGTGGCTCATCGAGGAGTTGAAAGATACGTTCGGAGGCCGCCATGGCAGCCTGCAAGATATTAAATTTCTCGCTCAAATCCTGAATCGGCCGGAAGAAGCTCTGCGCATACATCATGAATGATATGAGTACTCCGACAGCGATTGTCCCGCCTATTACACGCACGCCAGCGACCCAAAAAAGGAACGCGATTCCGCCCATGCTCAAAAACTCCACAGCGGGGAAAAAATAAGCGAAGGCGTTGATCGCGTCTTTGTACGCTTCCATATAGGCGCGGTTCAGTGTGGCGAATTGCTGCTGGGCCTTGCGTTCACGATTGAATAGTTGCACCACGGCCATGCCGCTGATGTGTTCCTGCAGGAAGCCGTTGATACGGGCGATGGACGTTCGAATGCCCCGGTTTGCGCCGCGAACGTGATTTCGGAAAACGTACGTGAGCGCCACCATCAAGGGGAGCGGCGAAAGAGTGGCAAGGGCAAGCATCGGATGCCACCACAAGAGAAAGATCGCCATGCCGAACAGTTGCACGAAATCATTCAGCATTGCGACAACACCCGATGCGAAAAGGTCGTTTAGTGCGTCCACATCGGTAGTGGCCCGGGTCACCAGCCGCCCTACGGGGCTGCGGTCGAAGAAGCTCATCGGCAGACGCTGGAGATGCTGGAAAATCTCTTTGCGCAAATCGTACATCGTCTCCTGCCCAACCGATTGCATGATGCGGACCTGAACGTATTGCAGGCCAAAGCTCGCGAGCAGCGTCCCCAGATATGCCGCCACCATCCACATGACGCCCGTCAATGCTGCGTTTCTCGGAATTGAATGCCGAAAGCCAGGATCGATATAGTGATCGACCGCGATATGAAAGAGGTATGGTCCCACTATCCCCATGGCGGCAACGGCAAACGTCATCGAGAGGGCGATTACGACTTGCCAGCGGTACGGCCACATGTACTTCATGAGGCGCCGCGTGATCTGCGTGTCGTAGATCTTTCCGAGTTTTTCTTCTTCGCGAAAATCGCTCATTCGCGTGCCAATTCTTCTTCGAGCAGCTGCTTCTGATACAGATCGGCGTAGTAGCCGCCGAGCGCCAGGAGACTTTCGTGGGTGCCGCGCTCGATGATGCGGCCTTCGCGCAGGACGATTATTTGATCCGCGTCCTTCACCGTCGAGATTCGATGCGCAATCAGAATCGTGGTTCGCTGGCGCATCACGTCTCGCAAACGGCGAAGGATGCGCTCCTCGGTATCGGTATCGACGCTGGAAAGCGAGTCGTCCAGAACCAGAATCCGCGGTTGGCGAAGAATCGCGCGGGCCAGAGAAGTGCGCTGTTTTTGTCCGCCTGAAAGCGTAATGCCGCGCTCGCCGACCATAGTTTCAAAGCGCTGGGGGAAGCTCTGAATTTCACCTGAAATGCCCGCGATTTCGGCAGCTTCCAGCACTTCTTCTTCGGCCGATTGGTCTACGCCAAAGGCAATATTTCCGCTGAGCGTTTCGCTGAAGAGAAAAGTATCCTGTGGCACATATCCGATTGCGCGGCGCAACGAATCGAGCGGATAGTCGCGAATGGATCGGCCGTCGAGAAAGAGCGTATCGGCGGGAGCCTCCCACAAACGTGCGATCAGACTGGCAAGCGTGGATTTTCCGCCTCCTGTGGGACCAACAATGGCGAGCGTCGAACCGGCCGGAACGTGCAAATTAATGTCGTGGAGAACGGTGGGATTAGCGATGCCTTCCGGGCCCGGATACGCGAAATTTAGACGGCGGAATTCAATTTCGCCATGGATCGAATCTTTCGAGTCAGCAATAACCTGATCTTTAACCTGGCTTGGGCGAGCACGGCCCTGGCCGTTTGCCTCGGCGGCTATTGATGCAGACTCAAATTGGAAAAGAGCGTTGGTCCGGATGTTCGGGCTGGCTCTCAAAATATAGTTGAGACGTCCCATGGAAGCTGCGCCGCGCTGGAAAATATTCGTCACGAATCCAATCGCAATCATCGGGAACACCAATTGGATCAGGAACGCATAGAAAGATAAGAACGTGCCAAGCGATACCTTGTGATCCGTCACTTCCATGCCACCCAAGCCAAGCAATATAACCACGGTCAGACCAATCAGTGCGGAAAGGGCGGGGAAGAAAAGGCTCCATGACCCGATCAGCTTGATATTGCGTTCGACGTAATGGCGATTCGCCTTATCGAACAGCGCGATTTCCGGCTCTTCTTGCGCGTAAGCCCGGATTACGCGCACACCCGTCAGGTTTTCCTGCGCGCGAGTTGAAAGCACGCCAAGCGCCGCCTGAATTTGTTCGGACAGGCGATGGATGATCTGGCCAAAGTAGCGAACAGAGAAAGCGACGAATGGGACCGGGACCAGCACCCATAGCGTCAGCACCGGCGAAAGCTTGACCATGAAAAATATGGCCAACACCATGGTCGCGATTGTGGTGGCACTGTACATGATACCGGGCCCCAAAACCATGCGCACGGCGTTGAGGTCGTTGGTGGCGCGCGACATCAAGTCCCCGGTCCGATTTCGCGCGTAGAATTCCGGATCCAGCTCCAGGAAGCGGTCAAGCAGATCGCTTCGCAGATCGTATTCGATCTCCCGGGAGACTCCGATCAGAATCCATCTGGTCCAGAACGAAAAAAAGCCCTTCACGAGCATCACGCCAACCAAAATGATGCAGTAAAGGCCCAGCGCGTGATGGCTTAGTGGTGCGTAAAATGCAAAGAGAGGATGAAGCAGATGTCGCGCAGTTCCCGAAAGCGTGGATAGTGCTCGCGGCGATGCCTGCAGGCAATCCACGATCATGCCGATGATTAATTGCGGCAGCGCGCCCACAATTCCTGTGATCGCCAGCGCCAATAATCCGACGCTCACCATTTTCTTGTAGCGCTTTACGTAAGGCAGCAGAACCTTCAGCTGATCCCACCCCGAAGGTTTGCGCTCAGGGCGCGCGGGCGCTCCGGCAATGGATTGGGTGACGGCGCTCATCGGTAAGTCTTAGTGTTAGACGCGGGATGCATGGGTTCGGCTTCGCCGTTTTTTGGGCGTTGAAAGACAATATATATCGTTTGGGTTCCCTTCAGGAACTACATCGTTCGGCACTGTTCCCCCGTACATGCCAGACGAGTTTCGCAACGCTCGTCGCTAAGAAGCAGCGAGGATTTCCTTCACCCGCGCTTCGAAGTTTTCCTCTCCCTCGGACCACAGTTGCACCCGCTCCAAGGGAATAGCCCCCTCGATTCGCCCCAGCCACCCCACCAGCTTTCGAATATTTTCTCGCGTAATATCTCGGTATTTCTCCAGATTTTCCGGCCAAGCCATGGCCTCCATAAAACGAGCTTCTTCAGGATTCTGCGCCGGTGCGTTCAGGTCGCCGCGAATGCCGAGTACGCCTCCATGCCCAGTAAAGAAATGTTCGAATCCGAGGTTCACCTCGAAATGGCCGCTTTGGCGCCAAAGCTCGTCTTCATAGTGCTCGCCCCGACAAAACACTTCGAGTGCTTGCGGCTCAATTTTTGATTTTCCGCTCTCAGCCTCGAACACGGCCAAATCCCAATAGCCGCCAGTCTCGAATGAACAATCCTCGTGAACATGGTCCCGAGCGATCTCCGTGATTCCCGCCGCATCGAGAGGCAACGCGCGAAGATCCAGCTCAAGGACGGTTGGTTCCGAAACGTCCACGGCACGAATCGTCAGGCTCGTGAATCCAGGACGGGCCGCCGAAAAGGGTACCGTCTCTAGAAAAGCACCGAAGCGCTCGATGATGCGGTCCTCTGGAAAATCTTTGCACCAGACGCTCACGTAAGCCTGATTCGCCATATCGAAACATTATAGCGGGATAGCGGGGGTGCCCGTCGCATTCAGAAATAGCGACCTGCTTGGGGAAGAGCGAATCCGCGCGCAACGAAATTACTTTTGCTCAGGAGGCCCCGCATCGTCGTCCTCATCCTTGGCGCCTAAATCAGAGGATAGGCCGAGCAGGCGGTCCTTCAGCGTGTCACCCATACCCGCGAGCACGCCGGCAATGCTTTCCCTCATCCTTTTTTCAGCGGCCTTGGCCAGAGTGTCCAGCACAGCCTGCGAGTGCTGCCCCAAAGTGGTCGCCGAAGCCAGAAGCCACGAATTGGAGGCGTTCTCCAGCCGCGACTTGTATTGTTCGATGGACTCCTCGGTGGATTTCTTTAGATTCTCCATCCAATCCCGCTGCTGCTTTTGGCGATTCTCCTCCAGCGCCTCGATCAGAGGCGCGAGTTGCGATTGCAGGAAAACCTGTGCCTGCTCCACGCCCTGCGTCATTTTCTGGTCCAGCGCCTTCTGAAACTCCTCAAGCGAGGCTTCACGATTGTATTCCACATCGGACCGCGCTTTTTCCAGCGCCTGCCGCGAGGCCTCCTCGAACCTCCGTAGCGATTCCCCCGTCATCCGCTGCACTCGGTCGCTGAAGCTGGCATGAGTCACTTCCGCGGATTCATTGAGTTTCCCGCGCTCGCGATCCAGCACTTCTTTTGCAGCCTCTTCGATCTCTCCGCGGCTGTGCTCGACGTACGAGCGACGGTAGTGGTCCAGTTCCGACGCCACCAGGCTCGATATTTCGGCGGCGCGGCCCCGTAATGCTGTGGCGGATTGCTCCACAGCCTTCTCGAGTGAAGACTGCATCGTTGTTTGCGCTTTCTTCTGATACCAGTCGGACGCCTTGGAAAGCGCTTCGAACGTCTCGTGTTGCGCTTCAGTGCTTTTCTGCTCGAACTCCTCTTCCGCCTTCGACGCCACCGCGCGGAACGATTCCTCGAGCTCCGCAGGCAGTTTTGCTGCTTCCTCGCGCATCCGCTCGATCGATTGCCAGACGACCTGCTGCGAGGCGCCCTGGATCTGCTCGCGCACTTCCGTTTGAATTTGCTCCACTTGTTCGGAGGCCTGGCGAACCTGATCCCGGATGGCGGATTGAACCCTCTCCGTTTCCTGCGTAGCTCGGCGAGCCTGCTCTCGGATGACCGTTTGAATCTGCTCCGCTTGTTCCGTAGCCTGGTGGACGCTTTCGCGTATGCTCCGCTGGGCCTGGGCAGCTTCCTCGCCGGCGTGAGTCAGTTTGGAAGCGGTTTTCTCCGCCGCCTCGAGTTTTGGCGCAAGCGTCTGATCTAGTTCGCCCGAAAAGTGCTCGATCGTTTTTCGCGCGGCATCCTGAAGAATTGGTTCAACGTGCTGCACGCGCTCGGAGATCAATTCATCCGCTTTCCGCGCCGCTTCTGCTTGCTGCCCGGAAATCATGTCATCCAGCCGGCGGAGGGATTCATCCAGCGTGGCCTTTGCAGACTCCTCGACACGTGCCCGTGTTTCTTCGGTTCGCGCCCGCTCCTGTTCGAGCGTCGCCCCAAGCGATTGGAAGATGGATTGCGCGCCGGCGACGGCTTCATCCAGTCCGGAACGGATATTCGCCTGTCTCTCCGCGATCTCCTGTTCTGCCTGTGCTACCAGTTTCTTTGCCGATTCCTCGAGCCGTGCCCGTGTTTCTTCGGTTCGCGCCCGCTCCTGTTCGAGCGTCGCCCCAAGCGATTCGAAGATGGATTGCGCGCCGGCGACGGCTTCATCCAGTCCGGAACGCATATTCGCTTGTCTCTCTGCGATCTCCTGTTCCGCCCGTGTTACTGCGGACTCGGAGGCTTGCCCCATCCTTTCTTCCAATTTTTGCGAAGCGTTATTCACCGCGGCGGCGAAGTCGTCGTTCCATCGCTGTCTTGCGGCGGCCGCATCGGCCTCAGCTTGCTCGATGGTTTTGCTTCGAACGTTGTGTGCGGTTTCTTCTAGATTCTTCTTCCACTGATCGAGGTGTTCCTGGGCCGCTTCAGGTGACGCCAGAATTGCGAGCGATGGTGTGGCCGCCTCGCGCTGCGTGATCGCCCGTTCGACCGCTTCTTCCACCGTCTGTTTCAGATTGTGCGCTGCCGTTTGTTCGGCTGCCTGTTTCGCGGCTTCTTCTGCCGCGTGGCTTACCGCGCGCTGCACCGCTTCGCGAACCTTCACATCCAAATTCTCTGCGTTCAGGTGGCTTGCTTTTCGCGCGTCTTCGACGATTGCGGCCGAGCGTTCGGCTGCCTGTTGAAGGAATTTCTTGCCTGCCGACTCCGAAACGCGCTCCATCGAGACCTTGATGGCGTGCTCAACGGCTTCATGGAGCTGCGTGTCCAGTTGCTGGCGCACAAACGTCATTTCTTCATTGATCGCGGATTGCGCGTCCCGCCGGAGTGTCTTGTCCAGTGTGTCCTTGGCCTCCGCCACCATCTTTGCCATCTGCTGAGCGCTGGCGAGATGAGCCTCCGCCGTCTGCGCCGGTGCTGGGACCACATGGATTTTGTTGTCTGGCGCCGTTTCTGCCGGAGGACCAGCGCTAGTTGCCGCAGGTCGTGGTATTCGCGCGGATGTCTCCGTCGTCTCGGGGGTGATTGCAACAGGCGTTCCCGGTGCCGATGGCTTGGCGCCGCCGGGCCCAGGGGAGGCTCCGAAGACTTCGCCAGTCTCATACTCGGCGCACGCGAACCAATCGTCAGGCGGGAATGCGATCCCCCAGATATTTCCTGCAGTCTCGAATTCAAGCCCAATCTGGAAGAGTTCGCGCACCACCTTCGGCCGTTGCACCCACACTACGCGCCCTTTCACGGTTCGCGGCGGCAGGGCAGGCTCGGTGCGAGGGATTTCGAGCGTAACTGTCGAATTCTTGGGTACGTAGTGCTTGGACTGATACTTACAACCGTGGCAGTTGATCATCACGGTCGTTGTCCGTTCCTTGAACGGCTGGCCGAGCGCGTCCGCCCCCGCCACGTTGATCGGTACGGCTTGGACGATGCGGGTGCTCCGCCGTTTCTGCGTACCGGCGTCGTTCGATGGCACGGATTCGACCACACGTTCTCCTTGGAAAGGGTAGTCCTAGGTTATCACCCCAATCTGTCTCGTCTGAACTGCCCTGGCGCTCTTGTGCGATAAGGGTAACTTCGCCAAGCGGGACCGATAGTAGTTAGGTCGTCTGACCGGTTTTTGGGCGGCGGAATGGCCTTTCCGCCGGAACATTGTGTCTTGCAAGCCTCGTGTGTCATCGTAATACCAAGGTGACTGCAGGAAAACATAGGGCTCTGACGAAGTGGGTCCTAGCGACGGCCCTCGGCGTTGCCTTACTTTGCCTTATCCTCGCGCTGGCTGCGCATTTTGCCGCCCCTAGGCTGCAAGAGGTTGCTAACCACCGCGCCCAGGACTACTTACGAGATCATTTTAAGAGCGGCCTGCAGATCTCGTCCGTCCACCTGACTCTTTTTCCGCGGGTCCAGGTCGTTGTCGAAGGTCTGATCCTGCGTCACAAGGATCGAACTGACATCCCGCCCTTAATCCAGATTCGCAAAATGACCGTCGACGCCGGGCTGCTGGCCATATTGGGAAAGCGGCACGAGATTTCGAGGGTGCGGTTGGAAGGACTCCAAATTCACACTCCCCCGCGGGTCCCCGGCGGTCCCCCGATGATTCGTGGCAGCACCACCAACTTTCAAGAAAAATATCCTGTTGTGGTCGACGAGATCGATGCGGATGACGCCTTGCTCGTCCTCTTGCGCCCGCCTTCGGACGCAGGCAAGCCCCCCAACGAGTTCGCCATCCATCGTTTGGTGATGAAGGGATTCAGTTTTGCTCATGCGGCTACTTTTCATGCCGTCCTCACGAACCCAAAACCTCGCGGCGAAATTCACTGCGAAGGTCAGTTCGGGCCTTGGCAAGCCGATGAACCCAGCGAAACGCCCGTTGCAGCTAACTATTCCTTCAATCACGCCGACCTCGGCACCATCAACGGTATCAGCGGCATCCTGTCTTCGGTCGGCCACTTCGCCGGCCCGCTGAATTACCTCACGGTCGAGGGAGAAACCGATACTCCCGATTTTGCCCTGCGCACGGCCGCTCATCCAATGGCCCTTCATACCGATTTCAAGGCCGTCGTCGACGGAACGAACGGCAACACCGTTCTTAACAGTGTGATCGCGAAATTCCTTCATACCACGCTGCTCACTCACGGAGCCGTCGTCGACGTTTATCCCGGAATCAGGGGCCGGACCATTGCGCTCGATGCTGTCTCCACGGACTCTCGCATCGAGGATTTGCTTTCTCTCGCCGTCAAGGGCGATAAGCCGGTTATGACAGGCGCGGCCACGCTGACCGCGAAGATTGTAATTCCCGAGGGAAATGAGGATGTGATCGAGCGCATGCGACTCGATGGGCAATTCGGCTTGGCGAAGGTTCACTTCACCAATTCCGGTGTGCAAGCGAAAATAGATGCGCTGAGCCGCAGAGGCCAGGGAAAGCCTCAGGACTTGGATCTCACTAATGAGCTCTCAAATCTGCGCGGCCGTTTCAAAATGAATAAAGCGGAAGTCGCTTTTTCCGACCTTACTTTTGACGTGGAGGGTGCGTCGGTCGCGCTCGGGGGCATTTACAACATTGACGGGGGCCAATTGGACTTCCGGGGCAAACTCCGGATGCACGCCAAGCTCTCGCAGACTATGACTGGATGGAAGTCCGTGGTGTTGAAACCATTCGATCAGTTCTTCAAAGGCCCGCACGGTGGCAGCGAAATACCTATCAAGATTACAGGCACCCGCCAGAATCCTGCATTCGGCCCCGACTTCCACGATCCGCAAAATAAAAAGTAGCCTTCCTACTGTTCCGCCGCCTCCGTTCGAGGCTCGAGTTTTTCGGCTGCCTGAGCAAGCGTTATATCGTCCGGCACTCGTTGGAAATCGCTCCGCGTTTCGTCCTCTTGCACTCCAATGCTTTTGAAGAAAAGAGCCTTGCCGTGCATGTGGATGTGCAAGGCCGTAATTTCCCAATGGCCCGGCTGCACTTCTGATTGTGTCACGTGGAATTGACCTCCCCTTTCAAGGTGGCCTAGCAGGCCGCCTCCAAATTCCACGCGCTTGATCAGGTGGCCGTCAATCTCCGCAAGCCGGTTTTCTTTGCCGTTTACCCACACTTTTCCCGCCATGGCGTGGAAAACTTCCGTCTCATGCGATGTGGGATGATATCGGGGATTCGGTGTGAGATTCACGGCAATCAGCGCGCCTCGTCGGCCCCCGTAGCTCGCGATCATCGCTTTCGGGAGGACGGCGAGCATATGTTCGGATTGGTCGGAGTCGCTGTTCTGGTCCTTTTGCCGCTTTGCTATCTCGTCCGGATCGTTTGCCACTTTCTCGATGCGTTCGTGCTCACTCTTCTGTTGTTCCTCGCTGAGAGCTTTCCCGTCTATGGAAATCAGCCGGTGAAGTTCCCCTTCCTTCGTCTCGATCACTTCCGTTGTCTCAAGCCGCCCCTCTTTGCGTTTCGTGCTTTTGTACATCCAGTGGCTTTGATCGTTTTTGTCGGCGCTTAGCTCGTGGTTCACGACATTGCGCAGTAGTTCCTGAGCAGAAAGGTGATGCCTGCGGCTCGCGGTGGTGGTGCCGGGGGATCCCGCCGATAGGGTCGCGCCAGCGACCAAAAGCATGCAAAAGACATAAACGGCCGGTAAGGTAAGGTTTCGCATTGGCTCTCCCTCAGCTAATACCTGCACCTTACCCTGCGGCAATACAGCCAAACCCTTATTTTCTGGCGGGATAACGGTCCGGCGGGACTACACGTCGCGGCGGCCTTCCATCGCTTTCATCATCGTCACTTCGTCCGCATATTCCAGATCGGATCCTACGGGAATGCCCATGGCAATTCGCGTCACTCGAACACCGAGCGGCCTGATCAGCTTCGACAGATAAACCGACGTAGCCTCGCCTTCCGCCGTGGGATTCGTCGCCACGATAATCTCCTCCACCGTGCCGCCTTTCAGCCGCTCGATCAGGCTCTTGATCTTCAATTGATCTGGGCCGATACCCTGCAACGGCGAAAGCGCTCCGCCCAGCACGTGATAAAGCCCGTTGAACTGCCGCGTTTTTTCCACGGCCTGAATGTTTGTGGCCTCCTCAACCACGCAGATCAGGCTCTTGTTGCGCGTGGCGCTCGCGCAGAAGAGGCATGGATCGCTGTCGGTAATGTTGTTGCAGATCGAACACTCGCGGATTCGTTCTTTGGCCTCGCGAATCGCATCCGAGAGTGCCAGGGCCTGCTCGCGGTCTACCCGCAACAAATAAAACGCCAGGCGTTGCGCGGTCTTTTGGCCGATTCCGGGCAGACGTCGAAGTTCGTCGATCAGTCGTGTAATGGAAGGCGCGAAATCTGGCATGGGCGCTCATTATTGCAAAGTGGCCCGATCTCCGCCAGTGCACGCCTGGGTGCGGCAGCGAAAGCCTTCCCGAACCGGTCTAGCGTAGCCCAAAAAAAAGTCCACAGGCGCTCACCCTTGACCCAATCCTTCTCATCGACAAAGATGGAGGCATGGACCACGAAACCGTAGTCGGGGCGCAGTCAACGCTCTTCGTAAGGGCAAGGGGGTAGCGTGTGCCTGCACTCTAATCGACAGTTGAGCCGAGTAGAATGCGACGCAACTCACAGAAAACAAAAGAAGGCGACGCACTCTACTCGACACGTTTTTAGAAGGAGGTCAGTCTTCGTTGACATGAATTGCTTCATAGCCTACACTTTGCGTTTGTCCTTACAGGGAAAGGTGTCACTGGGCTGATGCGGACATATGTTCCAAAGGGCCGTGAAGCGGAAGCTCTCACGGTGGGCGCTAATTGGTTTGTGATTGATGCGAATGGCCAGGTGCTCGGGCGCCTGGCGACGCGCGTTGCGAGACTATTGATTGGCAAGGATAAGCCGAGCTACACGCCGTATCTTGACTCCGGCGATCATGTGGTTGTCATCAATGCCGAGCGGATTAAGCTCACGGGCAACAAGATCGACCAGAAGATTTATCGGCATCACAGCGGCTACCCGGGCGGGCTAAAAGAAATTCCGATTCGGTTGATGATGCAACGTCGCCCGGAAGAGGTCGTCCGCGAAGCGGTACTCGGGATGCTGCCGAAAAATAAGCTTCGCGCGCGCCGTGCAAAGAAGTTGCGTGTTTACGCCGGGAATGAAGCGCTTGCCCGCCACGCCGGACAAAAGCCTCAGCTGCTCGCGCAGTAACCTCGCGAACTGGGTTTCGAAATTTCGAGCGCTCCTGCATCAGTTCGTCGCGGGGATAGCGTCGCGGTTGGCTCGACCAGGTGACTAACACCGGCTAGCCAGGACCTAAACGTGAAGAGGAGGAAAGTTGAGTTCAACGCCTAATTCGGTCGCCGATGCGGCCGGGAAGCAATTCTACGGCACGGGACGCCGCCGGGAAGCGGTGGCGCGGGTCTACATCAAACTCGGCCCCGCGCGATTCACGGTGAACGGCCGGCCAGTGGACGAATATTTTCGCAATATCGCGTGGAATACCTCGGCGGTTGAGCCTTTGAAATTCACGCAGATGCACGACCAAGTTGAAGTGAAAGCTCAGGTGAAGGGCGGCGGAGTAGGCGGACAAGCGGGAGCGGTGCGCATGGGATTGTCGCGGGCGCTATCGAAATTGAATCCGGAACTGCGTCCTGCGCTGCGAAAAAACGGTTTCCTGACGCGCGATCCGCGCATGAAGGAACGCAAGAAGTATGGCCAGAAAGGCGCGCGTCGCCGCTTCCAATTCAGCAAGCGGTAGTTCGAGCTGTTGATTAAATTAATCTCACGGCCGGCACGGAACCGGCAGAAAAGGATGCTGTCCCGGTACACGGGATCGAAAGCATCCCTTCACTAGAGGAGGTACTTTGGGAGTCGAAATTACGATGAAGGAGCTTCTGGAAGCCGGAGTGCACTTCGGTCACCAAACGCGCCGCTGGAATCCGAAAATGAAGGAGTACATTTTCGGCGAACGCAACGGAATCCACATTATCGATCTGCAGAAGACTTTGAAAATGTTTCGCGACGCAGCGCGCTACGTTTCAGAGCACGCCGCGCAGGGCAAGAACGTTCTCTTTTTGGGGACGAAGCGCCAGGCGCAAGAAGCCATCGCCGAGGAAGCGCAACGCTGCGGGATGTTTTACGTGAACCACCGCTGGCTTGGCGGCACGCTCACAAACTGGGCGACGCTTCAAAAATCCATCAAGCGATTCAAGCTGCTAAAAGCCATGTCCGAAGACGGCCGCATGGCCGAGTTTTCGAAAAAAGAGGGCGCGCGGCTTGACCGCGAGCTAAAACATCTGCGGCAGAATTTCTGCGGCGTCGAAAATATGACCACGATTCCGGACACGATTTTTGTGATCGATCCCAACGCGGAAGTGATCGCGGTGCACGAAGCGCGGCGGATGGGTATCCCCGTGGTTGCGATCGTGGACACGAACTGCGATCCGAGCCTCGTGGATTGGGTGATTCCCGGCAACGATGACGCGCTGCGAGCCATTCGTTTGTTCACCTCGAAAATTTCGGACGCCGTTCTCGCCGGAAGGCAGTCGTTCGAGCAATCGCAGATCGCGGACGAAAAGGCCGCCGAGGGGGCGCCCGGCGAGGAGGCTCCGGAGTATGTGGACACCAGCGCCTACGAACAATACGAGAAACAAGAAGGCGACTTTGTGGAAGGCGAACCGTCTTCGACGGAAGAAGTTCCCGCTCCTGTAACGGGCGACGATGAAACTCCGACGACGTAGCGTGGCCAAATCCAGCTAAGGACCGAGCAGATCCATGGCGACAGCAACAGAACCCGGCAAGGGCAACCCGATACCCGCGCAACTCGTGAAGGAGTTGCGCGATAAGACCGGCGCGGGTTTCGCCGATTGCCGCGCGGCGTTGATTGAAGCTAACGGGGATATCGAACAGGCCGTGAGCATCCTGCGCAAGAAGGGGCAGGTGGCCGCGGCGAAGAAAGCGCAGCGCGCGACTTCCGAGGGATTGGTTTCCAGCTACATTCACGCGGGAGGGAAGATCGGCGTGCTCGTGGAGATCAATTGCGAGAGCGACTTCGTGGCGAGGACCGAGGATTTCCAGCGGCTCTGCCACGACGTGGCCATGCATGTTGCCGCGCTCGATCCGCAGTTCCTGCGGCGCGAGGAAGTGACGCCGGAAATACTTGACCAGAAACGGAAAGTCTATAGCGAGGAAGCGAAGGCCAGCGGCAAGCCCGAACCCGTGATCGAAAAGATCGTCAACGGCAAGATGGAAAAGTTCTACGAAGAGAATTGCCTTCTGGAACAACACTTCATCAAGGACGAAGGCATCACCGTGAAAGAGTTGGTGGATCAGGCCATCGCGAAGCTCGGTGAAAACATGTCGATTCGTCGCTTTTCTAGATTCAAGGTCGGCGAGACAGACAGCGCTTCTCCGGCCGCACTTGGTTCCGACGAGCCGAGTGGACCGGCGCCGGTTTTGAAGGCCTAGGCCTTTCGCTCGAACGCACAGAAAAATCCCGTCTTGCCGCGCTGAAAGTTTCGAGGTGGCGTATTCCTCCATGCAACGAGCGTTATCCAATTGCGGATTTCTGTTAGAATGCCGCGAGCCATGGCATCCAAAACAATCGTGAGGAAGGCGCCAAAAGGCGCGGATGGTGCCGCCGCGCGCGCGGGGAAACCCGTTTACCAGCGAATCGTGTTGAAACTTTCAGGCGAATCGCTTTCGGGGCCGGATGCTTTCGGCATCCATGCGGAGACAATCCAAAATATCGCCACGGAAGTAAAAGAGGTGCACGATCTGGGCATCGATGTGGCGCTGATCGTCGGGGGCGGAAATATTTTTCGCGGAGCCCGGCAGCACGGACTCACCATCGATCGCGCTACCGGGGATTACATGGGGATGCTGGCGACGGTTCTGAACGGACTGGCGTTGCAAGATGCGCTGGAAAAAGCCGGATGCCATACGCGCCTGATGAGCGCCATTGAAATGCATCAAGTGGCCGAACCCTTCATCCGCCGGCGAGCCACGCGCCACCTGGAAAAGCACCGCGTGGTGATTTTCGCCGCGGGCACGGGGAATCCCTATTTTTCAACGGACACGGCGGCCGCGCTTCGCGCGATGGAAATTAAGGCGCAGGTGATTTTGAAGGCCACACGGGTGGACGGCATCTACGACGCCGATCCGGAGAAAGTGGCGAATGCGATGATGTTCGATCGAATCAGCTATCTGGACGTCTTGCAGAAGGGACTCGCGGTGATGGATTCCACGGCCATTTCACTGTGCATGGACAACAAAATGCCCATCGTGGTTTTCAATATGAACGTTCGTGGAAATTTGAGGCGCGTGTTGATGGGCGAGCGGGTCGGTTCAACCGTGACCGCGGCCTGAAACTGCGAAATCGGAGGCGAACTTTTCGATGACGACGATTGCCACGAGCAAGGACGCTCTTGCGCAGGCAAAAACTCGAATGGAGAAGGCGGTCGAGGATTTCCGCAAAGAGCTTGCAGGTGTACGGACGGGCCGGGCAAACGTGTCTTTGCTCGACCACGTGCGGGTGGATTACCACGGGACGCCGATGCCGATCAATCAGCTTGCCACGCTCAACGTTCCCGATCCGGCGAGCATCGTGATCGCACCGTGGGATGCCGGCGCGCTTCCCTTAATCGACAAGGCTATCCGCACCTCAGACCTGGGACTGAATCCGGCGAATGACGGCAAAGTCGTTCGCGTCCCGATTCCGCCGCTCACGGAGGAGCGCCGCAAAGATTTGGTGAAGCACATTCATAAAGTGCTCGAAAATCACCGAACGGCGGTGCGGAACATACGGCGCGACGTAAAAGAAGCCGTGGAAAAGCTCGAGAAGGATAAGAAGATCAGCGAAGACGAAAAGAAGCGATCGCTCGATGAGCTTGAGAAGCTTACCCACTCCGAAACGAAGAAGATCGAAGACCATTCCGCAACCAAAGAAAAAGAAGTGATGGAGATCAAGTAGGTCTCCTTGGTCGTGCCAAGAGAGATTCCTCGACTGCGCGTCCCGGAGCTTCGCCTAAAACCAAAAGCGCGGGACACTCCGGTCGGAATGACGACGTTAACCGTGAGGCGATTAGTAGTCGGTGGTGGATGGCGGCGACGAAAGGCGCAAGCAGATCCTTCACGCAATCCGCGAAGAACGCGGATTGGTTCGGGATGACAAATTGGAGGCGCGGGATGCTTCGCTCCCTTCCTTCGTCAGGGCAGGCGGAATGACGATTTTGGCTGGTTGCCTATCGGCGATGACTCCTCCGTGATCGAAGCGCGGCCAAGCAGGACGGCAATGCGCGTTGCTATGCGGCGCGCTGCGCATCAGATTTTCGACCGTCCCCGCGTACTGGAAGATCCCTTGGCGGTAGCGATCATCGGGCCCGAAGCAGCGGCCAAGCTCGGGAGTGAGGACCGATACGGGAAGAGTATCGGGCGAAGCATCCGAGCGTTCATGGTGGCTCGCAGCCGCTATGCTGAGGATCAACTGGCCCTGGCGATCGCGCGCGGAGCGCGGCAATACGTGATTCTCGGCGCGGGGCTGGACACGTTCGCTTACCGCAATCCTTACGCCGAAAAAACGCTCCGCATTTTCGAAGTCGACTACCCAGCCACGCAGGAATGGAAGCGGCAACAACTGGCGAAGGCAGCGATTCCAATTCCCTCGTCTGTGATACATGCGCCCGTGGATTTTGAGCGGCAGACGTTAGCCGAAGGACTGGCGAAAGCGGGATTCGACATCGGGGTGGCGACGTTTTTCTCGTGGCTCGGTGTGGTGATGTACCTTACCGAGGAAGCGACGATGTCCACTTTGGGCTTCATCGCTTCCACTTCTTCCGGCGGGGGCGTGGTCTTCGATTTTGCCGTTCCCCGCGAATCGCTGAGCTGGATGGGACGGCTGGCGCTGGATGCGATCTCACAGCGCGTGGCTGCCGCAGGAGAGCCTTTTCGCACATTTTTTGACCCGCAGGCTCTCAGCAAAAAACTCACGACGATTGGTTTTCATTCCGTAGAAACTCTGGGAGCGGAAGAGATCAACGCGTGTTACTTCGCTGGTCGCGAAGACGAGTTACGAGTTTCGGGCAATGTCGGCCGGTTGATGAAAGCTCAGGTGTAGGGAAGGTACCGGGCGAACGAAGAAAGGGCCGGCAACCTTGAGGCATTCCTCTGCGGCCGCGCGTTCAACAAGATCGCGCTTATTTTACCGACTTGTAAGCGGCAGCGAGATCTTCCGGGCGAATCATCGTCAAAGTGCAATCACCTGATTTCGCAGCGCAGGCCAGCGTGGCGCGGCGAACAAGTTTTACCGGCGTGCGATTCGGAAACACCACTCCGTAATCAAGCGAGAGCAGGCGTTCCGAGAACGGCTTGAGCCTGTCACTTCCACCGATAAACTTTACATCTTCCACTCGCGCGGATTTTTCGCCGGGCGACAGTAAAATCAGAAAATCAGCCTGAACGTCTTCGGCGTCGAGTTTTCCGGCGGGGATCCGGCGAAGCGCCGCGAGATCGGGCAGTGCTTGTTCTACGAGGGTATCGATTTGCGTGTTGCCTCCGAGTAGCAAGATCAACTTGGCGCGAGTCTCCGGAAGAGAGCCGGGAGCGGCGAGCGCAAGCGCATACTCGTGAATGGCGCGAGCTTTCTGTCCGAGTTGTTCATCGATTTGCGCGAGATGGTCGCCGATCTCGCCAGATTGATCGAGCATCCAGGCCGCACGAACGTATCGCTCGGCGGATGCGATGTCGACCTTTCGAAAATAAATCCAGCCGAGCGTGTCCCAATAAGCGCCGAGGTTAGCGACATCGCTGAGGTGTTGGGGCGTCAGGTGCGACAGGTCGATTTTTTGGAGGTCCGCTTCGGTCGCGGAGATGGCTGATTCGGCGTAGTGCTGCGCTTTGTCGAGATCTACCGCCCGATCGGCGAGATTGTAGGCGATGTTGTTCCACACCGTGGGAGTGGGCGAGAGTTGCGCGGCGGCTTCGAAAGCAGCTAGCGCCTTATGATCGTCGCCTGCATTGAGAGAGGCACTTCCCAAAGCCAGTCGAAGGCCGACGTTTTCTGGGGAGAGAATGGTGGCTTTGTCGAGTTCAGGGACAGCGGCGGCGTATTCATGTTGTTCGAGGAGAATTTCGCCGAGGGCGGCGTGGGCTACGGAATCGAGCGGAGTCGCTGCGACCTGTTTGCGGAAGGTAGCAATTGCTTCCGGATAATTTCGCTGCTGCTGGTAGGCGAGGCCGAGATAGTCGTTCGCATGCTGGTCCGAAGGATCGACTTGCAGTTGCTTTTGGAATGCGGCGATCGCCGCGTTGTAGTTTCCGGTGCGAAGGCGGGCAAGCCCCAGATCATTCCACGCAGTTTTGTGGCGTGGATCGATTTGGACGAGACGTTCGAAGAGTGGGATTGCAGAGGCGGCATTACCTGCATTGAAAGCGGCAAGGCCGGCTTCGAGGAGTTCGTCCGCGGTAGCGGACGAGGGAACGCCGGCGCCCGCGGTGGAATTTTCAAGGGCCAGCGGCTGAGTTTCGTCCTTGGTTACCGCTCGAGTGAAAGCATCGTAATCGTCGGCGCGCGAGGCAGGCAATTCTCGCATTTTGAAGTCGAGGGAACGCTGCGCCGTGACAGTGTGTTCCGCATAGCGATAGCTCGATTTATATTCGGCGTAGTCGCGGGTAAGCGAGGTTCCCACAGGTGGCTGAGCCTCGAAGATCGCGGGGAGCGTAAGTTTCAGGCTGACGTTGACGTTGAGCGGGCTGCCCAGATGAATTGGTTGGGAGGATTCGCCAGGCGCATTGGGGACGCCGATTGCGAGCAGCGGCAATTCGGCCTTCGCTCTTTTGGCTGACCAGTCAACAAAATTCGTCTGAGTGAAGGCGATACCGAGCTCGAAAGGATTCTTGGTATCCAGCGGGTTACTTGGTTTCACAGAGCTTACTTCGCCTTGGAGGCCATCAAGAGAGAGAATCGTCTGGCCGAGCTGCGTCCACTGCGCCTCAGGCGTTTTGTGAAAGGCCAGGCGCAGCACGAACTCAGTGTCTCCGCGCAGGATGTAGTGTGCGTGGGCGGTGAGCTTTCCTAGGTCGCTCACCTCGCCGTCAATGTGAACGTCCTGGGTAGAGACGAAAGGCGGATCGGCGGGAGTTTTGACGATCTGACCGCTGCCATCCGCCGAAACCAGAAGCGCGGATTTATCGCGCAGCGGCGCAGCCAGAAGCCCGAATGGCGCTACGCCGGGCGTTGAATCCATCCAAACAAGTTCGTTGCGAAGGGGAACGGCAGTGATCAGGTGATCGAACTGCGCCGGGGAAGGGATTGAGGCATCCAGCTTGCGAGCGTAGCTGATTAATGCAGCCTGCGAGCTGATCCCCGCGGCATCGAGCATCGCGGCCACAAGCAGCTGCTCGTCCTTCGAATCGGCGTAACCATTCGCAAGGACATCGGCGGCGCGATGCGGCTGGTATGGTCCTGTGCCGAAAGGAATGTCCACATAGCGTATATTTTTTGATACGAAATCGTAGATCGCTTGTATTTTTTCGATCTGGTTGGCGCTCGATTGGATGAGTTCCTGCGTCTTCGCGCGGATTTCCGGTGAGATTTCGGCGCGGCCGGAGAAAAGATTCGCATACCAGCGGGCTACGTCCTGCCAGGAAGCGAAAGTGGAGAGCTGGACATCCGGAGGATTTTCGAGCTGCTGTTCCGAGGCCTTATTCGAAGAATCAGAAGGCAAGTGGGCAAGATTCGATCGTTTCCAACGGTAAGTGATGCGCCCATTTGCTGTCTCGGTTTGGTAGGGCGAGCCAGCGGATGATTTCAGGGTGATCTTCTTGGAGGCGGGAACGCTGACCGCGAGGCGCTCGTCGAGAACAATCGAGTCCTTCAGGAAGCGGTGCTCGAACCAGAATTGCCCAGCCGCTGCGGGTGTGACGGTTCGAGTGGAGATTTCGTATTCGAGCGTGTCTCCTGAGACTAGCGCCGGGACCGAGATGTGTTTTTCCTTGCAGTCGGAGTAAGCGGGGGCGTTGCGCGCGATGGGCGCAATCAGTTCTTTGATGGCGTCCTGCCCGACAGTGGCGATCTTGCCATCTGGCTTTTCGACGCGGAGGTAGCGAACGTCAATCTGCTCGCTCGTGGAATTATAGGGAAATACAATTTGGCTCAACTGCTGCGCCCCGGCGTCCGTTTGAATACGTGCCTTCACGGCGATGTCGCGCTCGCCAGTGCCGTCGTTTTCAAAACGGACGCTAGTGAAATACTGCTCGATTACAAAGGGCTCGCGGGAATGATCGGGCGGCTTCTCTGTAGAAATCGGCGGCTTGGATTCCGAGCCGCGCGCTGGCGCCGGACGTTCTTGGGCACGAACTGCGATTGGCAGGATCGCGAGGCAAACGAGGGCGGGGCAGAAGCGATTCATCCGTGCTCCCTGTTGAAATCTTTCGCCATGAGTTTAGGTGCGTTTGCGTGCATCGGTAAAGCGAGTATCGGGGACCCGGTGAGAAATTGGCAATGGGTGAAGGAAAGTGAGAGGCGTAAGCTCGCAGTCCGCCTCAACCTTGCACGCCCCGTGCGCACCGCAGGCAGTAATAAGTCATTCGTTATCTGAATGATATGGAGGCCTACCCCCGAGGAGGCCGGTTCTACAGCCTGCGGAGCTTAAAACTCTGACCCGACGTGACAGCCAAAGTGGGGGGCCAGAGCGGCTTTTGCTGCGAACTGTACCCGCCCGTCTGACTACGGGAGCGGGAGGGGAATAGAGGGCGGAAGTCTTTTGATTACATAATTTCCACAGAAGTATCGTGTTGACACAATTTGTTGTTTTACCTATACTCTTGCGGTTGTCTTCAGGCGATTTTGGCCTGGTGGTGAAAGGGAAGTCTTCGCGCCCCGGAACGCAGAAAAAAGGAACGGGGTGAAGAAGAGCGGCCGAAATGGGGCGCCAGCCCCGCAAAGCCGTGAGCCTCTCCGCAGTGTAAGATGCAGTTCACTCCTTGGGGTGAAGCGTAGCGTCAGCGGAGTACCTGGCAGTTCCTTCAGGTTTGGCGACCTTTTCTGTTCATGCACTCGCAGAATTTCGCGCGAGCGGCACTTGTGCTGCGCGAAATCGCAACAACAAACGGCTTGCGGAGTGGGGGGAAGAGTGCCGACGTTTTCACAATTGGTGCGTAGTGGCCGCGAACAGATCCGAGCGAAGACCAAATCGCCGGCTCTCGATGGATGTCCAGAGAAGCGCGGGGTGTGCATTCGCGTTTATACGCAGACGCCGAAGAAACCGAACTCTGCGCTGCGAAAAGTGGCGCGCGCGCGGCTGACCAACCACGCTGAAGTGACCACATACATTCCCGGAATCGGGCACAACTTGCAGGAACACTCGATCGTCCTGATCCGCGGCGGACGCGTGAAGGATTTGCCGGGCGTGCGTTATCACGTGATTCGCGGAACGCTCGATGCGGCGGGCGTCGACAATCGCAAGCAATCGCGGTCCAAATATGGCGCGAAACGGCCCAAAGCGGCGCAGAAGTAGGAGAAGGGAAAGATGCCACGAAAAGGATGGGTTCTTCGGCGAAAGATTCCGGGCGATCCGGTGTACGGGAGCGACCTCGTGCAAAAGTTCATTTCGAGCATGATGTACGACGGCAAGCGCTCGACCGCGCAAACGATTTTCTACGACGCGATGGACCAGGTGGCGAAGAAGACGAACGACGACGCGTTCAAGCTTTTCAAGAAGGCGATCGAGAATTGCAAGCCGATGCTGGAAGTAAAGTCGCGGCGCGTCGGCGGAGCGAACTACCAGGTGCCGGTGGAAGTGAATCCGTTCCGGAAGCAATCGTTGGCGATTCACTGGCTGGTGCTTTACTCGCGCACGCGGTCGGGCAAGTCGATGACCGACAAGCTGGCGGAAGAAATCATGGATGCCGCGAATGGCCGCGGCGGAGCCGTAAAGAAGAAAGAGGACGTTCACCGCATGGCGGATGCAAATAAGGCGTTCGCGCATTATCGGTGGTAACGAATCGATTTTAATCATGGCGCGACAAGTACAACTCGGCCAGATTCGCAACATCGGGATCATGGCGCACATCGATGCAGGGAAGACCACCTGCACCGAGCGCATCC
>DATDIT010000052.1:0-6856 GCA_036520875.1 Candidatus Acidiferrales bacterium | reverse complement strand
AAAGGCAAGATTGCCGCCGTCGATACGCCGCAGAACCTCACATCGCAGCTCAAGGGCGGACAGAGAATTTACATTGACGCGCAAGCCGCCGAAAAGCCTCTCGAGGATCTCTTGACCAAAATTCCCGGCGCCGCGCGCGTGCAGGTCAGCGCCTCGCGCTCCAACGGCCATTCCATTGCCAACGTCGAAGTCGCTCCCGGCAAGGATATTCGCAGCCAGATCGCCGCCAAAATCGTCGAGCAGGGTTGGGCGCTTTACGAGCTTCGCGGCATCAGCCTCAGCCTGGAAGATATTTTCCTCGAACTCACCACGGATGATGCTGCTCACGCACAGGCGTCAAACTAACGGAGGAGATGATGCGCGGTTTATACGCGATTTATCGCAAGGAGATCGGCCATTTTTTCGTGTCTCCGATCGCCTATGCGGTCGCCGGACTTTTCCTTTTTATTACTGGCTTCTTCTTCAATCTCTACGTGCAAAGCGCCCTGCAGGAGTCCATGCAGGAAATGCAGGGAATGGGAGCGCCGGCATTTGACGCTGCCAGCCAGGTGCTTCGCGTCTTCCTCGGTCTGGTTGCCCTCATACTTCTCTTTTTGATGCCCATGCTTACCATGGGAATTTTTGCCGACGAGCGAAAACGCGGAACCATGGAATTGTTGATGACTTCGCCCATCCGCGAAATCGATATCGTGCTCGGCAAATTCCTGGCCTCCCTTACACTCTTCGCGGCCATGCTCCTCCCGACGGCGATTTTCGTCCTGTTCATGTACCTGCACACTTCGCCGATGCCCCCGCTCCGCATAATTCTGGCCGGCTATCTCGGCATTTTGCTTTTTGGCGGTTCGCTGCTGGCGCTCGGGGCTTTCCTCTCGTCGCTCACTGAGAATCAGATTATCGCCGGCGTCCTTACATTCGGGTGTTTCTTGCTTCTCTGGGCGCTCGATTTCGGCTCGCGTGACGCCGGCAGCACTGCTGGCCAGGTGCTGCACTACTTATCCGTAATCAATCATTTTGAGGATTTTAGCCGGGGGATCATCGATACCTCGGGCCTGATCTATTACCTAAGCTTCATAACTCTGTTCATTTTTCTAACCGTGCGTTCAGTCGATTCGATGCGCTGGCGGCGCGCGTAACGAATCATTGATGACGACCTGGAATTGCGTCTTCCAGCAGTCGCGGAGGGATTCATAGGATGAAGTGGACTCGTAACGAATGGGCGGAAATCATCGGAAGCGTGGGCGTGGCGGCCCTCATTGGCGGCTACGTCCGATATTCATTGCAGGGCGAACTCCTCCTGACCAGTAAAATCCTCCTGATCGCGGGGGCGGTTCTGGTCCTGGCCGCGATCGTGGTGGGGTTCGGCGGGATCGTGAAATTCTTTTCGCGCCGCTCTTCCCAACTCGGCACCAACACCACGATTCTGACCATCGCCGTTATCCTCATTCTTGGCCTGGTGAACTTCGTCGGCTTCAGGCATCACAAGCGCTTTGATCTTACTAGCGAGAAACTGTTCACCCTTTCGGATCAGACCAAAGAAGCCGTCAAGGGACTCAAGTCGGACGTGAACATTGATCGCTTCGATAAGGCGCCCAACGCACAGCTCAACGATCTGATGGGCGAATACAGGAACCTGAGTGACCACATCAAGTTCGAGAATGTGGACCCACAGGAAAAGCCGGACGTTGCCAAGGACTTCGGCGCCACCCACATGGGCGACGTCATTGTGGCCTCCGGCTCGCGAAAGCAACCCCTGGAACCCGGCCCCGACGGAACTTTTTCCGAGCAAGACGTTACCAGTGCGATCCTCAAAGTAACGCGTAACAAGGTCAAGACGGTCTGTTTCGTCACCGGCCACGGCGAAAAATCCCTCACAGACGATGGTGCGGAAGGCTATTCGAACGTGGACCAGGGACTCAAGCGAGAGGGCTATGACACGAAGTCCGTCAACCTGGTCACGGAGAATGGTGTCCCGCCTACTTGCGACGTAGCCGTGCTTGCAGGGCCGAAGCAGGCTCTCTTCCCGCAAGAAGCCACCATGGTCAGCAAGTATTTGGACGATGGCGGCAAGGCGCTAATTGAAGTCGATCCGCAAACCGATCCGAAGCTCGACCCTGTATTTCAGGCCTGGAATATCAATGTCGCCTCGAACATCGTGGTTGATGCCAGCGGCGTGGGCCGCTTGTTTGGCACCGGACCGGAAACGCCGTTAGTCGTGGACTATGGCGACAGTCCGATCACAAAAAAGCTGCAGGGCGGCATGACTTTTTTCCAGCTTGCGCGCACGGTGACGATTGCCGACAAGTCCAAAAGCGATCCCATGGCCGTCGAGTTGCTAAAAACTTCGCCACGCAGTTTCACGATTCCGAAACTGGCGCGCGAAGTCCGGTTTGATCCTAAGACTGCCGGTCCCCTTTCATTGGGTGTCGCTGCCAGCCGTACCGAGGGCGCGAAGACTGCTCGTCTGGTTGTCATCGGAAATTCCAGTTTCGCCGAAAATCAGTGGATTGGATTGCAGCACAACGGCGATCTTTTCTTCAATGCCGTCGATTGGCTGGCGCAGGACGAAAACTTGATCTCTATTCGTCCGAAATCAGCAACCAGCCGCCACATCATACTCACGGAAGCGCAGGCCGCCTCGCTGCGATGGATCGAGATGTTTTTCCTACCGGGAATCGTGATCCTCGTGGGGATCTCGATTTGGTGGAAGCGCCGGTAGAAACAGGAAACCGCAAATCGGTATGATTAAAAAACCAACTCTTGTCGTGCTTTTCTGTGCCATTGTCCTTGGCGGCCTTGTCTATTATTTCGATTGGAAGAAAGGCAATGAAGCAAAGCCGGCGGTCAACGCCTCGAAGCCCGCGTTTTCAATCCAGGCATCCGATATCTCTTCGATTACATTGGCTCACCCTGCCGATCCGAATACACCGGCGATTCACCTCCAAAAGAGCGGCGACACCTGGAATATCGTTCAGCCCATCGAAACACAAGCGGATCAGCCCACCGTTGACGGCATTGCCGACCAGCTTGCCGGCGCCTTTGTTTCGCAAACGGAACCGGGCAGCGCCGATCGGCGCAAAGTCTATGGCCTCGATCCCCCACAGGTCTCTCTGGAATTCCAGCTTCGCAATGGCTCGAAGCACACGATTCTCATCGGCACCAAGGATTTTTCCAGCGATTCCGCGTACACCATCATCGATGGCGCGCAAAATGTGTCTCTGCTTCCGGACTTCCTCGCAACCAGCGCGGGCAAATCCGTCGAGGATCTGAGGGACCGCAACATCCTCCATATCGATGCCGGCGAAGTTTCGTCCTTCAGTCTTTCCAACCCTTCGGGCCAGCTCGAAGCCTCCAGGAAAAACGATCTCTGGCATTTCACCAAGCCCGAGGCCACTCTCGCCGATCCGGACGCGACAGACAGCCTGTTGCAGTCCGTTGCCAACGGGAAAATGGCCTCCATCGTCGAAGAAAAACCGGAACACCTCGATCGTTACGGCCTGCAAAAACCCGCCATCACGTTTACTACAACAGCGGGCAAGGGCTCGCCAGCAACGCTCTTCGTCGGCAAAAAGACCGGAAGCGCGTATTACGCGCGCGATGCTTCTCGCCCCACGATTTTCACCATCAGCAACGACGTCTACTCGAAGCTGACGCAAAAATTCGCCCAGTTGCGCGACAAAAAAGTCGTCGACGTCGCCGCCTCAGACATGCAACAAATTCGAATTACCGATGCCGCCGGCTCGCTCGAAGTGAGCCGCAAAAAAGACAACCCCGAAGAGTGGAGTTTTCAAGCTCCGGAGCAGCAGAAGGGCAAGCCAGCGTCCGGATGGAAGATTGTCGACGCCCTCACCGGTCTCACCGCCGACCAGATAATCGACCATCCTTCGGCCGCCGACCTCAAGTCTCTGGCGAAGCCGGAAATAGCGGTCGTTTTGACCAATCCGAAGGGCGAAAAGACCACTATCCGGTTTTCGAAGGCTACTGGCGAGTTCGTTTACGCCCAAGATAGCAACAGTACTGCTCTCTATCAGGTCAAGAAGGGTGCCGTTAGCGGACTGAATCTGAAGCCGTCGGATTTGACGCCGTGATGGGGGTCAGAGCCTGGTTACGGTGCAGTTTGCGACCGGAAAATGCTTTCAATTGTAAGCATCAGCAACAGCAAACTTGATACTTGTGCCGCGCGTCCGGCTTCTGTAATAGTTCAAATCACCGAGGACCAACCACGAATGGCCAAAAGGAAAAAGGCTGTAAAATCGGGCGGTAAGCGGGGTGACCGCCGTCGCAAGCACCGTCACTGGCAGGTGACTGTCTATTACAACGATGGGGAAAAGTTTGCTCGAGTTTACATCGATCGGGAACGCGCCGAGCGTTTCGCCGACCGCCAAAAAAAGTCCCCCGTCGTAAAGGCCACTCGGATTTTGGAAGTGGATCGAGAAGGAGCTAATTCCTAGCGAGAAATTCGGGTTCTCCACCCTGGTTTTCGTGGGGGTGTTTTCGTCGGAGCGCACGGCACATTCTTCGCGGGGAGTTCTGCTGCTGACACGCGAGCTGTTATAGAATATTATCGAAACAACCCATCACGGGCGGGATTCGTATAGTGGTAGTACGCCACCTTGCCAAGGTGGAGGCGAGAGTTCGATTCTCTTATCCCGCTCCAGTTTCAGCGAACGCGCAATGCCGCCTCCGATGCAAGACGGCCTGAGCAACGTTTGATGACGGCTTGCATCTCACTTTGCACAGCGCCAAAATTTCCCCGGATTTGGCCAAAAGCAATAGAATAGGGACACTGGCTGGCCATGGGCGTACGTCACATCGTCGCACTCGCTGCTGCGATTGCTTTCGCGGCGGGTATTTTTGGCTTTGCGAAAACTGAGGCGGCACAGTCCGGCGTAGCCGCGCAGACAACGCCAAAGCCGGACAATCCTGCGAAAGATCTTCAGCCTGATTCGCGATTGTTACTCATTCGAGGAGTGGATGGCGAGAACGCGAAACTCGTGCATTCATTGCCGGCGGGCAAGCATGGCTTCATGCTTGCGGTTGGCAAACCGTTGGACGCGCAACATCTGCGGGATGCGCTGAGATTGTGGGGCACCGCCGCTGGTCAAGGCGACACGATTCAAATTACTGGGCTGGAATTTCGCTACAGACAAATACGCGTCCAAATAAATGGCGGGGGAAAAAAGCATTTTAATTGGCGCCAACATCTACAGATTGGCATGGGCGATATGTCTAGCGACCCTCCGCCTGACACGGGTCCGAGGCAGCCGATTGGCGGCGTTCTGATTTTGGACTATGGCCGCCCGGTGCCGGACATGACTCCCGAAGATTTGAAGCGCGACCTCGGCGTGATGTTGGATTTTTCCAAACAGCAATCGGCCGCGGTGAATTGGATCGATACGATTCCACCGAAATTCAAACAGGCGATCACGGATCACAAAGCGATGGTGGGGATGGATGAGGACATGGTGATTGCGGCGGTGGGGCGTCCGGACCACAAGGTTCGCGAGCGCGAACCGGACGGCAAGGAAACCGAGGATTGGATTTACGGCACGCCGCCCGCGAAAACGGTGTTCGTCACTTTTGCCGGCGACAATGTGATCCGCGTTAGAGAGTTCAACTGAAAGAGACGCAGTGGGGCCACCCCTGAAACTTCGTGTACACATCTGCCAAATCAAGACTTGCCTGTTCCGATCGTTTAGCTTCAACTAGCTACCAGATTCATGGCAACAACCGAGCACATCGATAGCTCATCCCCGCTGGATTCTGCCTTGCCCACCCTTTGCCAACTTGCGTAAGTAGCGCTTCGCGACAAACGATCAAACAGCACAAAAGCTGTGCAAGAGACGTTCGGCGGTGGATACTACGTGGCGTGATCTCACCGACGGTCGCAGTCCTTGGCGAAATTGGATTGCCTGCTCCCATTCGTGAATTAGCTTCGCGCCGCTGGGATGTGGTTGTGGTCGGAGCGGGCCACAACGGGCTGGCGTGCGCGGCATACCTGGCGCGCGCGGGCAAGCGGGTGCTGGTGTTGGAGAGCCGCGCGCGAGTAGGTGGCGCCTGCACCATCGAGGAACCCTTTCCCGGCGTTCGCATGTCGCCATGCGCATATCTGGCGGGATTGCTGCATCCTTTGGTTGTTTCGGAGTTGAATCTGCCGGAGCGGGACTTTCAGTGGACGCCTGCGATAAATGGGCTCTTCGTTCCCTTTCTTGACGGATCGAGCGTTCAACTTTGGGATAGCGACGAGCGGTGCGAGGCGGAAATTCGCGGCTTCGCTCCGGGAGATGTGGGGGGCTGGCGCGCGATGAGCGACGTGCTGAGCAGATTACGCGATACGTTGCGTCCGGCGAGCGATGGCGACGTGTGGATCGGCGAGGCTCCCACGCGGGAACAGATTGAGGAGCGGCTGGGGAAGGATGATGAGGCGAAGCGCGTGCTCTTCGAGTGGTCGATGGCCGAGTTCGTTGAACACTATTTGCGCGATGAACGACTGCAGACGGCGTACCTCGGGCAAGGAGTGATTGGGACCAATGCCAGCCCATTCGATCGAGGAACCGCGAGCATTCGCTTTCATCACGCGTCGGGGCGACTGGGCGGAATGCCCGGCATGTGGGGCTACGTGAAGGGCGGCATGGGCATGGTCTCGTTCTTTTTTTGCGATGCGGCGCGAGAAGCGGGAGCAGTGGTTGCTGCGGGCGGGCCTGTGGCGCGGATCTTGCCTGGCGAAGGCGTGCAGCTTGAGGGCGGCGAATTCATCGCTGCGTCCGTAGTGGTGTCGAACGCTGACCCACGGCAGACGCTGCGATTGCTGGGCGACGCGGCAGATCCGGCGTGGCGCAAGCGCGTGGAAGAGATCCCG
>DATDIT010000051.1:0-59870 GCA_036520875.1 Candidatus Acidiferrales bacterium | reverse complement strand
GCCGTGATGTGAGCCAGGAACGAACTTTCGCGAATCAGAGAAGTCCATATCCTGGGTAATCAGAAATCTCGATTCCTCCTGCGCTGCCTCCCAAATCTCGTGGTCCTCATGTCCAATCAGCCGCTCGTCATGCACCGTATGAGTATCGTGACCGAGTTCTTCCAGATAGCTTGCAAGCTGGAAGGGAAGATTCTCATCCAGCTTGATCTTCATCGAATGTGTGGAGCTTCCGGAACTGGCAAGTCCTCTTCAGCGGAAGCCGCAGCAAACGCGATGGCGGCTTGAACGTCTTCGGGTTTCAGGCTGGGGAAATCCTTGAGAATTTCTTCCGCGGGATCCCCGTCAGCCAGGCTCGCGAGCACCGTGCGCAAGGTGACGCGGGTTCCCTTGAATACAGCCTCACCTCCACAAACCTTTGGATCGCGGGTGATCCTGTCTTGGTGGTTTTTCGGATTGTCGGTCCCGGCTTTCATACCTTCACCTCAAATCTCGCCGATAGCTTCGAGGACAAAACCGTTTTGCAATTTTACCACGAGGTACAGCCCGCCGAGAGGCAACCTATTGTTGCGCGCCCGATCAGCGGAAACTAGTCATCCCCGCTGGTACTCCAGGCATCCGGCGCGGCTTCTTCGAAGCGTGTGTGACGGCTGAGGAACACAAAATTCAAGTTGCCGGTCGGCCCGTTGCGCTGTTTCGCGATTATGATTTCCGCCTTGGCTCTATCCTCTTCCGCCATATCCGTTTTGTAAAAGTTCGGCCGGTTGATGAAAAGGACGACGTCCGCATCCTGCTCGATCGCGCCCGATTCCCGCAGGTCGGCAAGCTGCGGCTTCCGATCCTCGCGCTCGGGAGCGCGCGTCAACTGGCTGAGCACCACAACCGGAACTTTCAACTCCTTGGCCAGCGCCTTTAGCGCCCGCGAAATGCCGGAAACTTCCTCCTGCCGATTGCTATTGCGCCGATTCGATGTAGGCACCACCAGCTGTATGTAATCGACGATCACAAGTGAAAGTCCTCGGTCGCGCTTCAGGCGTCGCGCCTTGGCTCCCATCTCGAGCACAGTCGATGAGGCGGAATCGTCGATCCAGATGGGCGCCTCTCCCAGCTCTGCGAGCGACTTGGTCACCTTGCCCCAATCGTCGCGATTCATGTGTCCCGTGCGAAACTTATGCGCATCCACGCGGGCGTGCGAAGCAAGCAGGCGCAGCAGAAGAGATTCCTTCGACATTTCCAGGCTGAAAATCGCCACTGGCTCGCGATGTCGCAGCGCCACGTTCTCAGCCATGTTGAGCGCCAGTGCCGTCTTCCCCATCGACGGCCGAGCCGCCAGAATAATCAGTTCCGAAGGTTGCAAACCTGCAGTCTCGTTATCAAGTCCCGCGTAACCGGTGGCAAGTCCGGTGATCCGGCGCCCCTCGCTGAAAATTTTCTCGAGCCGATCGAAGCTCTCCTTGACTAAATCTTTTACGCCGATCAGCCCGGCCTTTGCGCGGTCTTCCGCCAATTGGAAAATCGTTGACTCCGCGCGATCGAGAATCACGTCCGCATCGTCGCCACCGGCCAGTGCTTGCTCTTGAATCGCGGACGCCGAATAGATCAGGCTCCGCAGAATCGCCTTTTCTTTCACGATGCGCGCGTAATGGTCCACATTCGTCGCGCGCGGCAATCCATCGGCAAGCTGCGAAAGGTAGGCCACGCCGCCCGCGGCTTCGAGCGCGCCGCTTCGCGCCAGGTCTTCCATCAGCGTGATCGTGTCGATGGCCTGCTGCTTCTCCCCGAGCTGCACCATTCGCTCGAAGATGTGCCGGTGTTGCGGAAGAAAGAAATCCTCGGAGCGCAATTGCTCCACCGCCGCATTCAGCGCGTGATTATCCAGCAGCACAGCGCCAAGAATGCTGCGCTCTGCCTCCAGATTGTGAGGCAGCGGCCGCTCGATACTGGTATTTGCAGGCATCTAGATGTTCGCCTTATCTTCGCCTACTACTTCACTCGACGCAAGAGACTGTTTTGCCGCGGCCTTTTCCGCGCCGCATCGCTTCGTGAATGTCGCAGTATTTTCAAACAGTGCGCGCAGTCTGCACGCGCTAAACGCAAACGTCAACCACGTGCCCCTGTGGACTATTTCGGAAAAGTGGAAAACACCGGTCGGCGAGCAATGTAAGCGAGGGACTTGGTTCCTAATTTCTGCGGCGAGTCGAATGAGCGAAAACTAGATTTTACGTGCGCTTTTTTCGGACCAATTTGTTTCGAGTTCAATACGCCAACTTCTTTCAATTAGAAACATTTAAGTGTCTTAAAATGTCAAAAACCGCCACCGTGGGGCCAGGCTGACTGCTATGCTTCCTTTTTGACGCTGAGCTTCACGTTTGCGGCAATTTCGCGGTGCAGCTTCACGGGAATTTCGAATTCGCCGACAACTTTGATGGGATCGGCCAGCGCGATTTTGCGTTTTTCCACGTTAAAACCCTTCGCCGCGAGCGCTTCGGAAATATCCGCCGACGTAACCGAGCCGAAAAGCTGGTCGTTTTCTCCAGCCTTCCGCGTAAGTTCAAGCGAAACGCCCGCCAGCAGTTCGGCCAGTTTTTGCGCGTCGCCTTTTTCCGTGGCTTCCTTCTTTGCGAATGTGGCGCGCATCTTCTCGAGCCGCTTCATGTTGCCGGCGCTGGCTTCGAGCGCCAGCTTACGCGGCAGAAGAAAATTCCGAGCGTATCCTTCGGCCACGTTGACCACCTGGCCTCGCGTTCCGAGCTTTTCAACGTCTTCCTGCAAAATAATCTGCATGATCTCCAGCCTTTCATGGCACAGCTCTGAAGCCCACTCTCACAGGAACTCGTTCTTAGGCCGAAGCCGAAGAGAGATTCCTCGACTGCGTGTCCCGGCGCTTCGCGCAAAAGCAAAAGCGCGGGACATTCCGCTCGGAATGACAACAAAAGAACGGGCCAAACGTTACAGTTCCGCTGCAAATGGCAGCAGCGCGATATTTTGCGCCCGCTTGATCGCGACTGCTAGCCAACGCTGGTGCCGCGCGCAGGTTCCCGTCATGCGGCGAGGCAAAATCTTTCCGCGTTCCTGCAGGAAGGGCGCCAATATTTCCGATTTCTTGTAATCAATGTAGTCCGACTTGTCCACGCAGAACCGGCACACTTTCTTCTTGCGAATGAAACTGCGCTTGCCTCGCTTCGCCGGACCACCCGGTCTGCCGCCGCCCTGCGGACGAGGACCTCCCGGTCCGCCAAATCGGCTTGGTCCGCCATGACTCGGGGGCCCGGAATGTCCGCCAGAATGCGCGGACGAGGCTCCCGGCCCAGACGTCTGTCCGGACGGTGCTGTTGGCGCCGCTAATGGTGCTTGCGGATTCGGTGCGTTTTCGTCTGCCATTCGATTTCTCCTGAATTACAAACTAGCTTGTGGCCGCGGCTTGTTCGCCGCTGCCAGGCATTGTCGGAGCAGGCGCCGCGGCGGTTTTGCGCGGGCGGCGAGCGGCGCGCTTCTCGCGATGTCGCTTTAGCTTTTCCTGGCGCTTTAATTCCTCATCCACGCGCACGGTCAAATATTTCATCACGGCGTCTGCAACTTTCAGCCGCCGCTCGAGTTCTTTCACGACCTCGCCGTGAGTCGAACGCACGACCATGTACACATAGAATCCCTCGCGCAGACGCTGCACTCGATAGGCCATGCGCTTCCGGCCCCACTTCTCCGTTTTCTCGATTTTACCGCCCTTTTCATTGGAGGCGTGCTCCAGTGTCGCGATCACTTTGTCGATTTCCGGCTCTGGCGTGTCCGGCCGGCAGATAAAAATCAAATCGTATAGACGTTCTTCCATATGCCCTCTCGATCCCTTGCCTTCGCTGCGGCAAACACCAATTACCTACTCCAGATCTTCCTCGTTACGAGTCACCTTGCGATTGAACCGCGACATCGCCTTCTCGACGCCCTCGGTCAAGACCAGTTCCACCGCGTCGGCTGCCTCCACTACCATCTCTTGAGCGATCTTGCGCTCCTCGCGGCTCATCGTCCCAAGAAGAAAGTCTTTGCGGTCTCCCCAAATCTTTTCCGGCCGCACGCCCAATCGAATGCGCACAAATTCGTCCGTGCCCAGCTCGCTGATGATCGACTTCAAGCCGTTGTGGGTGCTGTTGCGCCCACGATCCCGGATCCGCAACATGCCCCACGGCAAATCCACTTCGTCGATCAGAACGATCACGTCCGCCGGCGTGCATTCATAACGCTCGGCCAACATTCGCAGGGCGACGCCGCTCAGATTCATCATCGTCTGCGGCTTCGCCACGATCACATCCTGGCCCGCCAGTGGGCCGCGACCGATCAGCGACTTTGCCTCCGGACGCGTGACCCTAATTCCGGCGCGTTCCGCCAGCGCATCCACGGCGAGAAAACCCAGATTGTGCGGCGTCCATTCGTATTCGGCGCCCGGATTGCCGAGTCCAACGATGAGTCGCATGGGCGAGCTGGCTCCTTACGCGCCCGGCACTTCGGCACCACTCGCTTACTTCTTCTTTTCGGGCTTCTCTGCCTTCTCCGTTTTCTCGCCCTTCGCGGTTCCTTCCGCGCCGCCCTCGGCCTCGCCTTCTTCTTCCTTCTTGCCCTTCTTGATGACCTCGGGCTCGGCCGGTGCCGTTTCCGCAGCGACAGCCGCTTCCGGCGCCGGTTCCTCTTCCTTCTTCAACATGACGACGTGCGCCAGGACTCGCTGCGGGTCGGTAAGCAGCTTCACCTTATTCGCATCAATCGGCAGGTCGCCCGCGCGAAGCTGCTTGCCGATCATCATCTCCGTCACGTCAACTTTGAACTCTTCGGGAATATCCGCCGGCAAGCACTCGAGTTCCACCTCGCGCGTGACCATCTCGAAAATGCCGCCCTGCAATTTCACTCCCTGCGGCTCCCCGAACGTGTGTACCGGCACACGCACGCGCATTCGCACGTCCATCGCAATCCGCAGCAAATCGACGTGCAGCAGCTTGCCGCTAAGCGGATCGACCTGCCAATCCTTCAGCATGGCCTGCTCTTCCCGGCCTTCGGCAACTCGCACGGCGAAAATCGTGTTGTGGCCCGATTCCGAGCGCAGAATCCGCGCGACCTGTTTCGCATTCACCGCCAGGGACACGGACTCCTTGCGTCCGCCGTAAAGAACCGCCGGCACCATGCCTGTCTGCCGCGTGCGCCGCGCCGGGCCCTTGCCCCGTCCCTCGCGAACTTTTCCTTCAACTGTAAACGTTTCCATGTGCTACCTCACGCTCCCTAAATAAACAATTCGCTGATCGAAGTCTCTTCGTGAATCGACTGTATTCCCCGCGCCAGCAACGGTGCAACGCTTAGCGCCTTGATCTTCGGCAGTTCCCGCGCCGCTTGGCTCAGTGGAATGGAATCCGTCACCACCACTTCTACGATCTCCGACTCTCGAATGCGCTCAACTGCTGGGCCTGAAAGCACTGGATGGGTGCAGGCCGCATAAACCTTTGATGCGCCATTTTCGAGCAGTGCTTCCGCGGTTTTCACCAGCGTCCCCGCGGTGTCGATAATGTCGTCGATCACCAGTGCGGTGCGGTCTTTCACGTCGCCGATCAGGTGCATCACTTCGCTCACGTTCACGTCAATCCGCCGCTTATCCACGATCGCCAGCGGCGCATCCATCCTTTTCGCGAACAGCCTCGCTCTTTCGACACCGCCGGCATCGGGCGAAACTACCGTTACCGGTCCCAACTGCTTCTTCTGAAAATATTCCACCAACACCGGCGCGGCATACAAATGGTCCACCGGAATATTGAAATATCCCTGAATCTGCGGTGCGTGCAGGTCGAGTGAAAGCACGCGGCTCGATCCCGCCGTCTCCAAAAGGTCAGCGACCAACTTCGCCGAGATCGCCACCCGCGGACGATCCTTCCGGTCCTGCCGCGAATACGGGTAGTACGGAATCACCGGCGTAATCCGCCAGGCCGACGCGCGCTTGAACGCGTCGACCATGATGAGCAACTGCATCAGGTGCAAATCCACCGGATTCGCGCACGGCTGCACCACGAACACGTCCGCGCCGCGCACATTCTCGAGGATCTGATAGCGCGTTTCGCCGTCCGAGAATTGCCCGTGCTCGGCGCGGCCTCGCGGTACTCCCAAATACGAACATATGGAATCGCACAGCGCCGGGTTTGACGTCCCGCAGAAGACTTTGAACTTCTGGTCGGCCAAAGTTCTCCCCTATCGGGTCACACTCCAACCCATCGCACGACCATACTTTTCCCTGGAAACAGTTTCAGCGACGAAAACCGAATCTTCCGGGAACGCCCGAGCGGCTCGGCGCGCCTGCGCTGGGTTTCGGAATACTCCAAACACCGCCGACCCGCTACCCGCCAGCGCGGCATTCGCGGCTCCTCGCTTGAGCAATCCGTCCCGGATTTCTCCGAGGCGCGGATAGCGGCTGAAAACAGGGCCCTCGAAATCGTTGGAGACCCTGCTCTGCCGGCTCCAGCACAGAGCGCAGAACTCGAAGATATTAGGGGGTTTCGCGCGGTTTGTCAATTCGGTCGAAATCCATTGATAGGCTTCTTTCGTGCTGACGCCTATATTTCGCGGCGAAACGACAAGGACCGTTTGCTTCGGCAGATCGTCGAGCGGATAAATCTCGTCACCACGATTCACTGCCAGAGCGCGCCCGCCGAAAAGGAAGAAAGGCACGTCCGCTCCCAGGCCAGCACCAATCTCCATCAGTCGCGGCAGCGCAATTTTTTCTTTCGTCAGGCGCAGCATCCCGATCAGCGCGGCCGCGGCATCGCTCGACCCGCCGCCGAGACCGCGCGCCACGGGTATTCGCTTCTCGAGTCGCGCGCGGATGCCGCCACGAAACCCAATCTCACATCCCAACGCGTCAATGGCGCGGTACACAAGGTTTTCAGGACCTGCTGTTAGCGTCGCGTCAGTTGTCTCCAAAAAAATTCCAGGCTTGGACGTTCGGGAAAGTTCCAGCGTGTCGCACAGCGAAATGGCCTGAAAGATTGTGCGCAACTCGTGGTAACCATCCGGGCGGCGTCCCATCACGTGCAGGCACAGATTGATTTTCGCGAATGCAGGGAGACGCAGTGTCCGTTTCTTGCCCGAAATCATGCGGGGGAGCTTACTGCGGTTTCTCGGAATCCGGAGAGGATTTCTGCGCAAGATGCTTCTTCAGGGTCTTCAGCTGCGCTTCCAATTCGGTCACTTTGTCAGCCTCATAATCGGCGGGCACCGCTTTTCGCCATTCTGACAACGCCAGTTCGAAGGTTTCCGCCGCCCGCTCGTTCTGGCCAAGCTTCAAATACACGTCGCCAAGATGACTGAGGATGGTGGGATCGTTGCCTTGGCGATCGATCGCCTTGCGCAGATTTTCTTCCGCTTCCGGGAGCTTGTTCTGCTTGTAGTAAGCCCAACCCAGGCTATCGAGGTACGCGCCATTATTGGGCTCCTGCTTCAGCGCGCGCTCGATCAACGAGCCAGCCTCGTCCAGGCGAATCCCACGGTCCGCCAGCATGTAGCCGTAGTAGTTCAGCACCGGAGCATTATCCGGATTCACCTGCAGCACCTTGCGAAATTGTTGCTCGGCCTGGTCGAATCTCTTCTGCCGCTCGTAGATGGACCCTAGCAAGAACCAAGCTGTCTCCTTGCCGGAATCCCCGTGAGCCATCTGTTCGGCCTTCTGCGCCGTCTGTTCCGCTTCCGTGTATTTTCGGCCGCGCTCCTGCACCTGCGCGATATCGACGTAAATTTCCTGATCGGCGTCGTTGCCTTGCAACAGGCCCTGGAGAAGCTGCGTCGCGGCCGTGGTCTCAGTCTTTTCACCGTAAAGCATAGCCAGCGTGACCGTCATGTCCGGGTCTTTCGGGTTCCCGTCAAGCGCCTTCTTGGCCTCGGCAATTGCCTGGTCAATATTATGGCTCTCGCGATAGGTTTCGATCGTGAGCGTTTCGGCTCGCTTCTGCGGATCTGGGCCAAGCTTTGCCATCTCCGCATACGCCTCGAGGGCTCCCGTGTAATTTCGCGCACCACGATAGGCGCGGCCCAGCTGTTCATAAAGAATGGCCAGCGCATTGGAATGCCCGTCGCCAGCCTGGCTGCTCTTTATACCTGCGATCGCGTCCGTCAGCAGCTTCACCGCATCGTCGTAATGCCCCTGGTCCTCATCGAGCAGCGCTTGGTTGAAAAGAATTTCAAGGCTACCGGGCGAGAGCTGTTTGGCACGCTCCAAACTCGCCTGCGCCTTGTCAAACTGGCCCAGTCTTCGATACAGCTGCGCCAGCCGGAGATGGTTTTCCGAAGTTCCGGGCTCAAGCTCTACCAGCTTCTTATATTGTTCGAGCGCGTCGGCGTACTTGTCCTGCTCCATCAGGGCTTCGGCCAAGCCGTGCCGGTGGCCCGCGTCGTCCGGATCGATCGCGACCGCTTTGCGGTACGCGTCTTCGGCTTTTGCATAATCCTTCGCCTGGGCATACGCGCTGCCCAAAAGATCGTAAGCATCGGGGGAGGGAGAATCCTTGGACGCCTGCGTCAACAGACCAATGGCCTCCTGCGACTTGCCCTCGTCAATCAGAAGCTGGCTCAACTGTTCGAGCGCGGGACCATTCTCCGAATCCTTCTGCAACACTTGCCGCAGGATCTTCTCCGCATCCTCGTGATGATTTTCGAAACGGTACAGCCGCGCGAGCCACAGCGCCGAATACGTATCGTCTGGCTCGATCTTCAGAATTGCTTGAAACTGCTCGATCGCCTGGGTGATATCTGCTTGTGGAACTTCGCCCGCGCTCGCTTCTCCCAATGCGCGGACATAAATTCGCGCCAGCAACCGGTGCGCATCCACGTTGTCCGGTTCGATCTTCAGCGCCGCCTGTGCCTCTTCCGTGGCTTCGCGCATGTGCCCGGATTTCGCGTGGATCTCCGCCAGCCGCTCCTGTATCACAGCCGAATCCGGATCCATCGCCAGAGCTTTCTTGTATGACTCGATCGAGTCGTCCGCTAACTGCGATTTATTCGTGGATTCGTATTGCAGCTCTTGCAGGTGTCCCAGAGTGAAGTAGTAATACGCGTCGCCCGGCGTAGAATCGGTTGCGGGTTTAGCACTGGCTGCGGCCTGTGATCGCGCGGGAGGTTCCGCGAGGGCGAGCGGCGCTGCGATCAGGAGCGCTGCAATGCCCGCACTAAGAATTGCTTTCATTCGTCACCAATCACCAATTATCGTACAGCTAGAAGGACGCGTCAAAGCTTTCCGGGCTGCTCTGTTCCGCAGCGATTCGAAGCGACACGCGTAAATCGGCGTGGGTATTCGGAACTTCGACACGTCTCTTGCTATAGTCGTGGTGACCACAGCCCTTATGGAGTCTAATGCCCATCAACCGGCGGTGGCGGCCCTCGCCGCCGTGCTTATCGTGCTGAGCTTTGCGGCGGCCGCATCCGCGCAAGAGCCTGCCGGAAACGGAACACAAACGCTCCCGTCGTCCGCGGCTAGTGCTGTTTCGGCCGTTCCTGCCGGACCGCTGCTTCAGCCGACACTTGCAGATTTCGCATGGCTTGCGGGCGAATGGCACGGCACCTGGGGACCTCGCCTCGCGCTCGAAGCCTGGACGCCGCCGCATTCCGGCACCATGCTCGGCTCGTTCCAACTCTCGGAAAATGGCAAGACGCTGGTTATAGAGCTCGTCACGCTCACCGAAGGGGACGGCGGTCTTGAAATGCATATCCGCCATTTCACTCCTGCACTCGTCGCCTGGGAAAAGGAAGACCCTGTAGACCTGAATCTACAGAGCGCAAATCCGACGACCGCAGTCTTTGAAAATCACACCGATGGTGAACCCAAGACCGCCACGTTCACGCGGCTCGGTGCGGATTCCTACGTCTCTCGATTCGAACTCACGTCGGAAAAAGGCGATGCCCATATCACCCAAATTGTTTATCACCGGCAAATCGCCAGCCCGCCGTCAAAACAGCCCAAACACAAGCAGAAGCGGAGTGGCCCCTAGCTTCCAAAAAACTTTCGTACCCATGCCGCGATGGCCGAACCCAAGCCCCTAAAATCCAGGTACCCCAAGCTGACCGAGGAACAGCTTCACGTCGGTCCTGCCGGATGGTCCTACAAGGATTGGCAAAGTATCGTCTATCCAACTCCGCGACCGCGCGGCTTCCACGAAGCCACCTATCTCGCCGACTACTTCAGCACCATCGAAATCAACACGTCATTTTATCAACCGCTGAAGCCGGAACATTGCAGACAGTGGATCGAACGAGTTTCGGCGAACTCGCAATTCCTCTTCACCGCCAAGCTTTGGCAGAGGTTCACTCATCAAACGGATGCTACCGTGGAGGAGGAAAGAGATACCCGCGCCGGGTTCGACGTGCTGCGCGACGCCGGGAAACTGGGTGCCGTCTTGCTCCAGTTTCCTTTTTCTTTCCATCAGACGCCCGACAATCTTGCCCACTTGAAACATCTGGCCAACCGGTTCCGGGATTACCCTCTCGTCGTCGAGGTGCGCCACGCGTCCTGGAACGAGCCTGCTTTCTTTCAGCTCCTTCATGAAATCGGCGTGGGCTTCTGCAACATCGACCAGCCCGTCATCGGCCGTTCTCTCAAGGCGTCGGAAATCGCTACCGCGCCCGTCGGCTACGTGCGTCTTCACGGCAGGCGCTACGACACGTGGTTCAGCGACGATCCCGAACTTCCACCTCACGAACGCTACAACTATCTCTACTCGCAGGCGGAACTAACGCCCTGGGCCGAGCGTATTCGCACTGTGCAAAAGAGGAGCCGGACGACATTTGTAATCACCAACAACCATTTCGAGGGAAAAGGCGTGGTCAACGCGCTGCAACTCATCAACATGCTAACGCGCAAAAAGGTAAAGGTTCCGGAGCTGCTGCGCCACCACTACCCGGAATTGGAGAAAATTGCGGACGAACCTCCCATCGAACCTACTCTATTCCCGTGAGCTCGGCAGCAGTTTCGTAAACTTCTGCGCGGTGTCTCGCACGATCTCCGGGAATCCCGATTTCCCCTGTGTAATGAAGGGATTAAGAAAAAAGTCCAGAAGCGGCTTCTTAACCGTCCGGGCCTCAGTGTAGTAAATCTGTAGTAGTCTTTTGTCACGGGCCTGTAGCTCAGATGGATAGAGCAACGGTTTCCTAAACCGTGTGTCGGGAGTTCGACTCTCCCCAGGCCCACCATTCTTTCTTTTCTAGGGGAGATCCGGGCGCCTGCTTACCGGTCCAGTCAGCACGACCGAGATTCCGTCCGCAAAGACGTTTTTTCCCCAGGAAATTAATCGTCATCCACCATGTCGATGACCTGCTTTCCGTTCTTCCACCCAAGCAAAGACAAAATCGTCTCTCTCCTCGGTTCGGTTCCAGCGAGATCACCCTGGAACGTGCTGTCATTCTCCCTCGTTAATCTTGTGCTCTTCGATTTTGTTGTACAGAAGGCGGCGGTTGATCTGCAAGCGGTTCGCGGCATCCGTTTTGTTCCCCCCGGACTCGCGGAGTGCCTTTTCAATGAGAAGCCTTTCCAGTTCCGCAAGAGCCTTGTGGAATGGAAGCGAGAGCAGTTCTAGGCCGTCGCCGTTTGAACTACTCGACGGGGAATCTCCAGCGTTTGCGGGAAAATGATTGGGCATCAGCACGCGACCGCGCGCCATTAAGACCGCTCGTTCGACCATGTTCTCGAGTTCCCGCACGTTCCCAGGAAAGGAGTAAGTTTGAAGCATCAATATGGCGTCATCCGAAAAGCCGACTGCCGGGAAGCTGTTCTTTTCGCTGTAGATTCGCAGGAAGTGCTCCGCAAGCAAAACGATGTCTGATCTGCGTTCTCGAAGAGGCGGCACGGATATGCGGACTACGTTCAGGCGATAGAGCAAGTCTTCTCGAAACAACTGCTCGCGAACGCAGGCTTCAAGATCTCGATTTGTGGCGGCTAGAACCCGAAAATCCACTTCAATTGTCTCCGTGCCTCCGACTCGCTCGAACGTATGGCCCTGTAGTACTCGGAGCAGCTTTACCTGAAGATTCGGCGGCAATTCGGCGATTTCGTCAAGAAAAACAGTCCCACCTTCAGCCATTTCGAGTCGGCCGGATTTCCTCCCGGTAGCCCCTGTGAATGCACCGCGTTCGTGGCCGAACAACTCGGACTCCAGCAGGTTCTCTGGAATCGCAGCACAGTTGACGACTACAAAGGGCTTCCCTTTTCGTTGGCTGTAGCAATGAACAGCTTCTGCCACGAGTTCCTTACCTGTGCCGGATTCGCCGCAAATCAGGACGGTCGAGTCGGTTTCCGCGACCTTCCCGACCATTTTGAATACGTCCATTATGGCGCCGCTCGAACCAATAAGCCGGCCGGCCCCAACAGCATTGCTTCCAGCGACATGGGCTTTCAATTCTTTTAATTCGCGATTCAAAGCCGCGTGTGCGAGAGCCCGTTTCGCGGTTAACGCGATTTCTTCGAGATCGAACGGCTTGGTCACGAAGTCATAAGCGCCGAGGCGAACCGCCTCAATGGCGCTGTGACTTGAACCGAAAGCGGTAATGACGATGACCGGAATCGACGCTAGGCGTGGGTCATTTCTTACATGCCGAAGGAGTCCCTCTCCCCCCACTTTCGGCATCTTCCAATCGCTGAAGATTAGCGACGGAATTACATCACGGAGCAACTCCACCGCTTCGGCACCATCCCCAGCTTCTAGCGTCGCATATCCCCGTTTCCGCAGGATTTCGGCTAGTGTCTTCCTGAGGTTGGCTTCATCGTCGATAATGAGAATCGTTTCGCTCATCCGTTTCGGAGTTTACACTGGATGCTTGGCGCTTTCCTGGTTGCGGACCGGAAGAATGATGCGTACGGTTGTCCCGCAGCCTTCAGCACTCGCAACGTTGATCTCGCCGCCATGTGCTTGCACAAGCTCGTGACAAATAGACAGCCCTAACCCAGTTCCGGATGGCTTCGTCGTAAAGAAGGGATCAAAGATTCGGCTGACGACATCGGAACGCATGCCTCCACCGGTGTCATTGAATTCTACGGATACTTCGCTAGATTCTGCAGTTCTTGCTTCCGTTGTGACGTTGACACACAGGGTTCCGCCGGATTCGGCCATCGAATCGATGGCGTTTTGGATGATGTTATCAAATACCTGTGCTATGTGGCTTTGATCTATCCGCACAGGCTTGGAGTCACGATTGAATTTGGCGACGAATTTGACGTTAAGTTCTCTGGCTAGTTCAGCAAAATTCCCTAACCTCTGCTCAACCAGGCGGCCCAAGTTGGTGGGTTCTGCTTGAAGATGTACGGGTCTCGAAAAGCTCAAGAGTCGATTTACCATGCCATTGAGGCGTTCGACTTCCTGTAGCGCAATCGCGCATGACTCCTTGGCGTCGAAGCTCGCCGAATCTTGCTGACACATCTGCACCCTCAGGCGAATCGTCGCCAGGGGATTGCGAACCTCATGAGCGACTCCAGCAATCAGCCGCCCCAGCGCAGCAAGTCGCTCGGCATGTCGCAACCTGTCTTCGATATGTCTCTCACTCTCTATTCTGCTTCGAAGCGTGGCTCCCAGACGGTTGATCGCCCTTGCGATCTGGCGAATTTCCTCAGGATCGGTCTCGATAGGAATTTCCGATGCGAGATTTCTCTCTAAGTCCTCAAGTCCGCTTTCGATCTTCCGGACGCCGCTCTGCAATTCGCGGACAACGAGCAGAGTCAGAAGCACGCACGCAAACGCCGCGATTCCCAAGCCGACCGCAATGAGATAGGTGCGAAAGCGATTCGTCCCGGGAAGGCTTGACAGCCGCATCACGGTCCATGCGCTGCCGACGTAGCGCTGTCCCACTTGAAGTGGAAGCGCATCAATGAGGATGAGGTCCTGCCCTCTGGTCAGAACCCGAGCGGACGGACCGCGTGACAATACTGCATCCCGAGCTACTTGTAAGATGTCTGGACGCGAGTCGGCTGAAACAGTGCCCGTGTTTGACTTACTAATGGCCCCCCCGCGCGCTGGGTACGAACCGCCAACGAGCGTGTCTTCAGCCAACGCGTAAAAGCCGCCTTCCACACCTTCCACATTTTGCAGGACGCCTTTGCTGAGCCCAGCAAGAGCATCCTGCGAGGACCCAATCGCTGACTTTTCCAGTAAATCCGGTCGGTGATTTTGTCGAGCGACCTCGGCTTGGTCGTTATATTCACGGACCAGACTTCTTGTCGTTCCCGCGAGATGCCGTTGATCATTTTTGAGGACCGCCGACCTCGTGTATTGCAAGGCGGCGAACGTTGCGACAAGCACAGCGAATAACAACACGACCGCTATAATCCCCAGCAAGATGATCTGCCGGCTAAAGCTGATTCGCGACAGGCGGAGTCTAGACCACAAAGAAAATCCTCCTTCAAATTCTGCTGCAGGTCCAGGATTGGGCGCATGCAAATGAGCGACGCTCCCTGAGGCGTGCCCGTGAAGGCAGCTTCGAAGTACCGGTGCGAAGCGCATGAACTTCGAGGAGAGTTTTCTTCGTACGGAGCCTGATCCACATGGACGCTATAATATCAACTCAGGCAAACAGCGGCCTCGTAATGCTGAAATCTGCCAAGCACTGGTTAGTTCGATGCAGAAAGAGGTTGCGGATCCGCACTCCGCGTGACGTAACACTCCCTGCAAAGATGCTCCGCAGAACAGATGGCGGCACCGGCCGCTTGCGCAAACTCGATAGCGTCCTCTATTGCATCAGCATCGAGCAAACGATGAGCCCACTGGCAGAGACGCTCGCCCCAAGAAGAAAGCCTTTTCACTTGATTACAATCCTCGGATGAGAGTGTCCCATTTTCAGTAACCCACTGGACGCGTGAGAGCAACCGTTCGATTCGATCCAGATCGCGCTGCGCGGATGCCCTGTCATCGCATGCGGAAACATGGTCGGTAAGCGGAGGCACGAATTTCGACTGACTGGGGTTTAGGGAAAAGGTTCTCGATATAAGGATCTCAACTAAGCGGGAAAGATCACTTGAGGCCGCGACGTACTCGCGGGCTCCCTCGAAATCTCGCGCTTCATATCGAGACAGCGCCTGCACGAAGGTGTGCTCGGCCTCGTCCAAATAGTCGCTTAGACCAGAGTTCTTTTGATTCGTCATCTTGAGATACATAAGAAATACCTGAATCCGATGCAATCTCTCATGGGCCTGCTCAATTCGGTGCGCCACATCGCTAGCGGTTGCCAAGGGCTGGAACTCACAGCCCGTTTCGAGGGCGGGGGCCAGAGGTGTCTCCTTGCGCGGGGGAGCGTAAATATAGGTCGACACCTCTGGACTGTGCGAGGTTGGAGGAGGAGAGAGATCTACCGACTGTCCAGAATCCAAATTCGTGACGAACTTTACATCTGCGCAGTCATCGCCAACCCGACCTACCCGCATGCGAGCATGGATTTCAACTCGGGAACCAGCCGTTACAACCGTCAGCACGCGAGCGGCCCGCTCTGGGGGAAACCGAACGTCCAGCCCCGTATCTAGCGAGAAGCCATTTACTTCGCCCACCGAATCATGAAGCAATTTGCAAATCCTGCCAGTAATAATTTGCATCTCCTCACGCTCCAAGAAAACGTCTATCAACGATGCGAGCGACCCTTGAGCGCCAACAAGGGGTGCATAGTGGTTTGCAGCGCACTCAATCCTTTCTCGTCGCGATGCGTTCAACAACTTGGGCCGTACTCGCAAAACTCTCAGACAATTCTCAGTACATGAATCGGTTCACGAGTCGGAAATATCCGTAAAGCAATGCAGCGTATTCGGCCGCCACGGAGAGTCTGGACGCTTTGTAGCTCGTGAGCGGATTCCATTGCTTTCAGCGCGTTATCTTGCTCCAGTGCTAGCTCGTCCGTATGTAAGACAGCAACTCGGATGCCAGATATACAAGAAGGCCACAGTGCCGGTAAGGCTTGATCCCGTGGGGTTTGGATCGAGATTCGAATTGCCCGCGCTTTCAATAGCTGTAAAGAATCTTCACAATATCAGGCCGGCGCGTGAATAGATCGAACGGACGGAAGCCGCGCGTTGGAATCCCCCGGCTCAATTGTCAAACTGCGCGCAGAATCACAAGCCTGCGGCGCGTTCCCGAGCTTTTGGTCAGTGTACTGATTTCGCTGGAGCTTGCATGATTTGTCGGGCCCTTGCGTCGTTACGCCAGCGACATCCTCGTCAGAACGGGCCTAACCTCGCGTTCTCCGTCGCAATTGGAATCGGAGATGCATCGTCTCACTCAGCGCTACTAGAGCGTTTGATGGCGTCATGGGAGGTAGTCCTTGGCTTTCGACTACGAGTCCGGGGTTTTTAACGTGTCGGATCAGATGCTGGATTTAGCGGTGAGAGGAGACGCAGCGGCCCTGGATCGACTCTTCGCTCCTTGCATGCCGCAGCTCCAGAAGATCGCGGCGAGGTTGCTCGACAACACGGCGGATGCCGAAGATGCATTGCAAGACGGCTTGCTCTCGGCTTTCCGTCACCTAGACCAGTTCCAGGGTCGGGCGAGATTTACCACATGGATGCATACAATCGTGGCAAACGCCGCGAAATCCAAGTTGCGGAGGCAACGGTCCCGCCCCTTCATTTTCTCTCTTGACGAGCCCGGTCCGGAGCACGAGGAGGTCCGCCTCGTGGACATGCTTGCTGATCCTCAGACCAGCTTGGATGACGAATATTCTCAGCGAGAAGAGTTCCATATCCTTGCCACGCTTCTTGACGAGCTACCTTCAACATTGCGAGTAGTGGTGTTGTTATGCGACATCGAAGAGCTCACGCTGAGAGAAGCGGCCGCACAACTGGGGATGACCATATCTGCCGTGAAGACTCGGCATCGTCGCGCTAACTGCCTGCTTCGGAAAAAGGCCGGAAAAGCCGGCGTAAATCCCAGGTCAAGCAACGATTCCGAGATATCCGTCAGACGACTGCGGCATCCAGCTCGTCGAGGTGTTCGAGCTGCGAATCTTACGAATGTGGAGGATCAAGATAAGGGACCGTCCAAAACAAGGCTTCTGTAAGAAACTTAATATCGTTTGTTGACGGTGAGGTCGTATCAAAACTTTAAACTGATATTGCTGAGTGGTTTGCTGATATTCTCGACCAACACGAATGAACGCTTCGTGATTGCCCGCGCAAGAACAATAGACCACATTGCGAGTCGGGTCACCGTCGCGACAAGCGTCTCACTGCAAGAGTGCTCCTTCAATGATGAACACGGCTACTAGGAGAGAGACACGCAGGACTGAGATACAGAGTGACCGCATCATCTTCAGTCCTTTGCGCGAATTGCGCTGGGTTGGTACCACTCTCGAGAAATGCTCGCAACAGAGATGCTTTGCCCGCTTTTAGGCGGGACCAAACCTGTGCGCAGGATTGCAATCAACTCACTGCGGATTACAGCGGAAATCGGCATCGCACGGACTTTCTCAGCTGTCAGGTTCAGCGGATAGTGAAATGAGCGAAAACTGAGCTTGCCGTCTTTCAGGACCGCGTATGAAGCAACTGGCTCACCCGATCTCGGTTGTCCGAGGCTACCGGGATTTGCCAGCAGCATGGAGCCGACCTTTCTACCAAAGCACTCGTGCCCGCCGCCTACTAAGAGAATGTCGGCACCCACGCGTCGGCATTCATCCTCCAACTGTTCGATATGGGATTGACCAGTCTTAAATGCAAGATCTGAGGGCGGGGCGTGGGAGAGCCTGCAGCGCATCTTGCCAACCCAGACGTCAACCTGCAGCGGCAGACTGCGCAGGTATTCCTTATCCTCATCGCTCAAGGCCGCTTCTGTGTACCTCCGCGTCATTTCAGCCATCTCGCGAAACCGTGGAGAGCAGCGAGGCATCTCGCCAAAACCTACACTGTGATCATGGTTGCCTCTGACGACATGCACTGCACGCTTCCGAATAAAACGGATCACCTCCGCGGGCTGCGGTCCGTAGTTCACGAGATCACCCAGCACCCAGAGTTGGTCGTAGTCCTCCGGCAAGTGCGAAAGTGCGTCGTAATTCCCGTGAACGTCTGAAATGATGACGACTTTCATGGCCGACTCCTTGAGAAACGCCGGTTATGAGGGCCAGTACTGCGGACCTCGTCGGAAAGACAGTAGTTGTCTCTACGATCGCGAAAGCACAGCCATGGAGCAATGGAATCGCCATATCTAAAGTTGACGCAAGATTTCGTAAGCCCTGCGATTTCTTTAGAAGTAAATCATGAGCACACACGAGGGCACTCGATGAGCTTTCGCAACTGTGAACAAAGCGAACAGGAAACGTGAATGAAGCGAGCGCCGTGTCTCTTGCCAATCGAGACTTATGCAAAAGAATGGGCGTTACGACCGCGGCCGGTGCTCGGTCCTGGCATCTGGATTGCTATTCCTAAGATGGGCATTGGCATTGCCCTTGTCACAGACGTGATCAGGGGCAACACCCTAAGGAGAATCCGAAAAAGAACATATGGATTCCCGCGCACCTTCGCCTGATTTTGTTCGTGGCAGCATTTGCGATGGCTATGCCCGTGTGGGCGGCGCGCGACGAAACAGCCTCAGTCAGCCCAACAAGGATTACATTGAGGAGATCGATTTCGCTGGGACGACCGAGGCAATTCGCTTCACCCGAAAGAACGTGCCGCAAGTGCACGAGCTGTGTGCCTAGAATCAGCGTCAAGGCTGACGGTAAGGATTATCCAGTGGCCGGCTCACCATATTTCAGCACTGTCGGCGTTCAGGTCATCGACAATAGCAGCATTTAAGTCACGGAAAAGCAAGGCAGCATGACTGTCTATTCAGAAATAGATACATTTTCTTCACATAGCACACTGATACAAAAGATTGCCAACTCAGCCGCTCCAAATGGGCAGCCCATAACCGCCGAGGAAACCTACAAGAGGCTAAGCCAAGGTCCGGCTGGATCAGATCCAATTCCCGGATCTGGCAAGCCGAAAGGGTAACCGGCATTTCTGAAAACGGGATTACCGTTACCTATCAAGGAACGAGGCACGAAGATGACGTATATAATGGAGTCAGGACGCTGACCTGCTTGTCCGTTTAGCATCCGGGGCTGCCTTCCTCCATACGTTGGATGATCTTCGCATCGCTTCGGAGCATTCGGGAGGAGGTGAGTTCCGCGGCGCGTAGAGTGTGACGAGCATAGGGTGGTGGTTGAACACGTTCCGTGGAGCGGAGGAGGGAAGCTAAATATGGATCTTGCCAGAAACCGAGTTTGTTCCAGACTAAACCGTGGCTGCCTGGGTGTGCTGCTGTGCGTGATTTTCAGCAGTTCGCTGACCGCCCAAACTAAAAACACAAACCGGACAGGCGTGTTATCCGAATTTAGCAGCTCGCTCGACGCTCTCACGTTACGGGTGTCGCCATCGGTCGTACAAATTCAGGTCAGCGGGTTTCAAGCGGTAAGTGACGCGAATCCGAACGATGCGAGCGTGGTTGCCAGAGGGCGCAGTCTTGGATCGGGTGTGATCGTTGATCCGGATGGCTACATCATCACGAACGCACACGTGGTGAAAGGTGCGCAGCGAGTGCGCGTCTTGCTCACCGCCTCTCCAGGTGGCTCGCAAGTGAGTGCCAGTTTGGGTCTCACAGATCGTATGCCCCCGATGGACGCGAGAATAATCGGCATTGAACCAACGATCGACATAGCGTTGCTGAAAATCGATGCGAAAGGACTACCTTCTCTCTCCTTCGCGGACTACAACTCACTAAAGAAAGGACAGATTGTCCTTGCATTTGGCAACCCCGAAGGCTTTGAGAACTCTGTCTCAATGGGTGTCGTTAGCGCGGTAGCGCGACAAGTGCTCCCAAATGTTCCTTCTGTGTACATTCAAACCGATGCTCCGATCAACCCGGGCAACAGTGGCGGCCCACTCGTCGATACGGACGGCAACGTAGTCGGAATCAATACATTCATACTCAGTCAGAGCGGAGGGAGCCAAGGCCTTGGTTTCGCAATCCCCAGCAGTGTCGCCGAGTTTGTCTACCAACAACTTCGCCAGTTCGGCCATGTCCGTCATGTAATCATTGGCGCCGAACTACAGCAGATAACTCCCGACCTTGCACAAGGCCTCAACCTCAGTCAGCAGGAAGGCGTGATCGTTTCCGATGTCCGGCCTGACGGCCCCGCGGACAATGCGGGACTGCAAGTCCAGGATATTCTGGAGAGTCTGGACGGGCGGTCCATAGGGAGCGTGCCCTTGGCGAAAATGATCATTGAGACGCGCCCCGCCGATGTTCTACTGGAGGCTGTAGTCTTGCGCGGCAGACGGAAATTGACTCTTGAGATTCCGGTCAGGCGCGACCGAACCGATTTCGATGAACTGGCCAATCTCTCGGACCCGAGCAAATCGCTTGTGACGAAACTCGGCATATTTGGCGTCGCAATCGATGACAAGCTTGCCACCGAGTTACCCGGCCTTCGTCGCCCTTCCGGCGTGATTGTCGCCGCGCTGGCGGCCGACATGCTCGGCGCCCAAACCGACCTGCGGCAGGGAGACGTGATCCATGCGCTTAATGGAAAATCCATTGAGACTTTGGATGATTTGCGATCCGGTCTCCACGATTTCTCTTCCGGCTCACCTGGCGTGCTGCAGATCGAACGCGACGGCAAGCTGATGTACGTGAGCTTCGAGATGGAATAAACGTGACGGTAGGAAGAGTTCCAGCCGAGAGAGTGCCCCCTGATAAGCAGCGGGCCTGCCCCCAATCACAAGCCGGCACCGTAGTAAATTTGTAGCAGTTCGATGCTCACATTAGCTCAAACCGAGTACAAACGGTGCAGGTCTGGCATTTTCAAAACGCGTCAAAATCGCCCCTTGTTTTCCTAAACTGCGTGTCGGGAGTTCGACTCTCCCCAGCCCCTCCACCCCCACCTAGGCGAGACTACTAGCGGCTAGGTAGTGTCCTAATTTGCGTGAACACTCACGTATCGTATCGTCATTTGGTATCCAACTTGCACTATCACCGCCTGGTGTTCTGCTCGATCTTATCGAGTAGTTCCCATGTGCCGAAACCTAATCTAAATGAGAGTAGCCGTAAAACGTCGCGTGCTACGAGGGCACCCAGAACAGCCCAGAACATTGCCCAATTAAACGTAAACACTGTCTACCTCCTGACATAAATTGCCGCCGCGTCCCGGAATCGTCCTCGCTCGGCGGATGCAATTCCCTGATTGCGTCAACGATAGCTTCGCTCGCATTCCATATCGTTTGGACTATACCTGTCGCTCCCACTGCGATCACCACACATAGAGCCAGAACTTGCCACCAGTCCATTTTGCACGCTCCTAGGAACTTGACTTGCATGGTAGGCTAACCAAATCGTCCCTTGCCACCAGAGGGGGAAAAGTGTCGGCGCAAGCACCTGAATATTTATCACGAAGGTTTCCCGAAACTACGAAACTCAGTCAACGTACAGAGGATTGTCTCGCCATCTATGTCATCCCAAGCGATCCGAAAGACGCAAACTAATTCCGTTTCGTCCAAGCTGCGCGCGCTTGAAGGAACAGCCGAAACTTCAAATAGGCGTATCTTGGCTCCTACTAAGTCTAGCTTCCATGTACCAGCACCTTCGACAGCCTCGACATCCAAAGGCTTAAATGTTACTGAGACACCTGACTCTGAAGCCGCAACAACGGCTTTGAAAGCGATTTCCTCTATCTTGCTTGAGTACTCTACCCCCAAAACCGGCTGGGGATTTGCTGTTCGCCATCCCTCTACCGCTTTCCAAAACTTATCCGCTGACGAGCGCATGTTTGTGTCTCATATATACAACTGGGGACTTATTCGAGCAAAGTGGCTAGCGGCCAGATTTCACTACAAACTCCGGCGGCCATTGCCGGTGTTACTCGCAGCGTTGAGTGAACTCGACAAAAATTGTAGTGCGCAAAGTGCAGCGCACAAGCGGCCTTCAAATTCTCCAACTTCTTCGAGAAAGCGTTCGTCAGGCGCGTGAATCTCCGTAGTAGCCCGGCGCTATTCATTGTCGTAACCCCCTTAAATGAAAATTTCAACAGGATTTCAAATTAGGACAGCACCAGCGGCTAGCAAAACTTGACTCGCGCGTCCGCTGGGACTATACCTACACTGAAAGGGACGCTGCCGACTCTCAACGCCGAAACGGATTCGTGCATGAATAGACGCGCGATTACGCTATCCCTTGCAGTTCTTGCAGCGACGCTGCTTGTGCCGCCCGCGCAAGCTCAGCGACACTTCTCCTTCGCCCCCACTTCCGGCAGCCGAATGGGACCTGGCTCATCGCATCGCGGCCACGCAGGACGCGGATTCGTCCGCGCGCGCCGTTATTTCCCCGGCTCATTCTATGCGCCGTATTTCTATTCTGACTACGATTACGGGTACGATTCGGAATCGCAGATAGCCGAGCCGCCTGCCCCTCAGATTATCGAGCAAGTTGCCCAGCCGGCACCGGCGCCGGTTGCTTCTGCGCCCGATTCGGTAGTGATTGAACTGCAGGGCGATCATTGGGTGCGTGTTACAAATTACGGTCAGTCGCAGACAGACGGACCGTCCGGCCTGCCCGCGGCCGACCGAGCGCCGAGTCCGCAGACCGCCGTCCCGCGCCTAACTCAGACCCTGGAGCCTTCTACCGAGGTTCCGGCGGCTGTCCTCGTTTTTCGCGATGGACGCCGCGAAGAAATTGGAAAATATGTAGTCGTGGGATCAACTCTGTATGCCAGCACGGACTATTGGAGCAGCGGTTCCTGGACGCGGAAGGTTCAGTTGCGTGAATTGGACGTTCCCGCAACTTTGAAACTGAATCGGGAGCGCAACGCCAGGTTTAGTCTGCCGTCAGGGCCGAACGAAGTCATGGTTCGACCGTGAATTTCCTCCACCTGGGCTGATTAAATTGCCTTAGGAAGATTACCTCGGCTCCGCGTTGTAACAACGCACTCGCCGCTCCGGCTGCATGCTTTCACTCTCTCAAATCGGGTCCAGTACATCGGTCGGCCACGGCTGCACCCAGCGTTTTCTCGCTGCAACGCCCAATACTTTTCCTGACCAGCCGCAAGAACATGTCAGTTCAACGGAACTGGCATCAACGTCTTCCACGTTCCTGTTGATGCTCGCTACTGCTGATGCAATGGGGCATCCACACTTTGAACACTCGAAGAGAAGCACGTGGACAAATGTCTCAGCAATGTCTGCCATTGTGACCTCCAACTGATTGGAGCCTAACGCGGGGTCCCTTTCTCGCACATACCGAGATGCGTGAAGATCGCGTCAAAAACCGCGTTAGAAAGGAGTGCGGCTATCGCGTCCTTTTTACATAGTTTCAATCTAGTAATGGACTTCCGCTTCCCTCAGACCCCCGCTTTCGATATATAGTTCCCCGCTAGCGGGGGGTCGCACATGCCATTGGATTCAGCAGCAGTTCCGATCTCCAACCTGATTTTGGAAACGCGACCGTGGGACGACGCCATGATCGTCGAATGCAAGGGTCGCCTGACTGTCGAGCATTCCGAAGCCTTGAAGAACCGTGTCCGGAGTCTGCTTCCTGCCTCTCGCCGAATCATCATCGACCTCCGGGAAGTCACCCGAATGGATAGCTCCGGCCTCGGCGTCATCGTCGGTCTCTACATCTCGGCGAAAAAGTGCGGTTGCGAGTTGGTCTTGATCAACTACAACAAATCGATCAGGGATCTTCTCGGTCTCACTAACCTGCTCTCCGTGTTTGAATCCTGCGCACAATCCGGCATGCGATTGCCTTAACCTCGAACCCCTCGGCCACTCCAAAAGTTGCGCCGCTCCCCATCGAAAATCTAAATCGCAGCGATCGGATACGAATCGTTGACACCGCCTTCGACCGCCGTATAATCGTGGCTGCCCGGCAGTTAGTAGAGTAGATACCCCTTTGGTGCCTCCATACAATCTGGCGCTGTGCCTGTCTTTGGCGGGCGATCCCCTCAACTCCTATTGGCGGCATCTGATCGATCCAACTTTTCGCGGGCTTTACCAGGCCAACGCCTTCGATCTCGCCATCATGATTCCGTATTTTCTGGTGATGGTGGTTTTGGCGATGTACGGAATTCATCGCTACCACTTGGTCTACAACTTCTACAAAAATCGCAAAAATATACCCGGCCCGCCGCCGGAAATCGCGGAATGGCCCAAGGTCACGGTCCAGCTTCCGATTTACAACGAGCGCTACGTGATCGAGCGTCTCATCGAGACCGTCGCGCAATTCGATTACCCGCGCGAACTCCTTGATATCCAGGTTCTCGACGATTCCACCGACCAAACCCAGCAGGTCGCCAGCGATTGCGTCGAGCGACACCGCGCTCTCGGTGTCCCAATCACCTACATTCATCGCGACAATCGTGAAGGCTTCAAAGCTGGCGCCTTGCAGGAAGGTCTGAAAACGGCAGCCGGCGAATTCGTCGCCATTTTCGATGCGGACTTCATTCCGCCCGCGGATTTTCTCCGCCGCACTGTTCCCTATTTTGCGAGCTCCAGGCTCGCCATGGTCCAGACGCGCTGGAGCTACATCAATCGCAACTACTCCACGCTTACGGAAGTGGAAGCCATCATGCTCGACGGCCATTTCGCCATCGAGCACTCTTCACGCTATCGCAGCCGCCGCTTTTTCAATTTCAATGGCACCGCAGGCATCTGGCGTCGCGCTGCTATCGAAGACGCCGGCGGATGGCAGCACGACACTCTTACCGAAGACACTGACCTCTCCTACCGCGCCCAGATTCGCGGCTGGCAATTTCTCTACTTGCCGGAAATCGAGTGCCCTTCCGAGCTGCCCGTCGAAATGAACGCTTTCAAATCGCAGCAGGCGCGCTGGGCCAAGGGCTTGATGCAGACAGCCAAGAAAATCCTGGCTCGCGTGATCCGCGCGGACGTGCCTTTCGCGGTGAAATCCGAGGCCTTCTTCCACCTCACGGCCAACATCAGTTACCCGCTGATGGTTTTTCTTTCCATCATTTTGCTTCCCGCAATGATCGTGCGTTTTTACCAGGGTTGGTTTCAGGTAATGGTGATTGACCTGCCGCTTTTCCTCGCCTCAACGTGCTCGATTTCTTCCTTTTATTTGGCGGCCGAGCGTACCTTCTATCCCAAAACCTGGAAGCGGACCTTCCTCTATCTTCCTGTCGTCATGGCCGTGGGCATCGGCCTGTCCGTCCGCAATTCCGTCGGCGTAATCGAGGCAATTCTCGGAATCAAATCCGAGTTCGTGCGCACTCCAAAATATATGGTCGAAGCTGGTGCGAAAAAGTCGGGTGAGTGGCTAAAGAAAAAATATCACAAGCGAGCGGGGCTGATGCCCTTTGCCGAAGTCCTGCTCGGCGCCTACTTCGCCGCTGCCACAATCTACGCTATTCAGAACGAAAACTACGCCACAGTTCCCTTCTTCCTCCTCTTCGTGTGGGGATACTTTTACACTGGCTTCATGTCTCTCGGCCAAACCTACATAGACCGGTTGCGCTTCCTGCGCGGCAGCCGTGCCAACAGCCAGCCCGCGCTAATCGGATCGAGCCTCTTTCCTTTCCCCAGCCTCGCCGAAGCACAGTTTGATACTGAGTCCGCCGCTGCCCCCATCACATCCCCCGAAGTCGGCGCAATTTCCACCGACTAGTCTTTATCTCTGGTACCACCAGTCACCAGGACCGTCGCTATGTCTCTCGGTCGTGAAATGCTCACGGCACGGTTAAAGAATCCTGTCATGCTTCTGCAGGTTGTGTTTGGCGCAGAGCAACTGAATGTTCTGCGCAGACAAAGATGTGCCGCCCTGCGAGTAAGGGATCACGTGATCAAAATGCAGATTCTCGCGACTCCCGCAGTTTACACACGACCCTCGATCCCGCTTCCACACTTCGAGTTTGACTGCTGTCGGGACTAGGCGATTGTGGGGAAGATCCTGCTGCAGTTCTGGTTCATCGATGGACCCAGTTTCTCGTAACCCTAAACGAAACTTGAAAACCTTTCTCGAATTGGTGGTTTCCAGGCGCGCATCTAGCAAGTCAAATATTCCATCGAATACCCAGACGCCGTCACGAATCTTTTCATACACCTTGACTTGCTCAGGGGGCGCCACTCCCGCGGCGGTACGCTTGGCGGCGTCGAAGAAGAGGCCGTTCTGCGTTGGCTTACCTGGCGCGAGGTATCTTAGCTGATCAACCTTTTTGGGCTCCGTAACGCCTTTTGTGCGGGGTACATCGTGACCTTCATAGATAAGAATCCTGCCATTGTCTTCGATTCGATCGGCATAGGGCGCGCCGCGGCGCAAACTCATTAAAATTACGCTCACATTGCCCCTCAGGTGGAAGTTCATTCCGCGCTGAAGACTTGCGCCCTCAGCTTGGCACATCTCGATGTAGGAAATCACTTCGCCGGGACTAATCATCTAAGTCCTGTGTGTGCTGGCCAAATTTATAACAGGCCGAGAAGTTCCGCGTCTATTTTTCCTGAATTCCCAATCTAAAAAGTCCACAGCGCCTACTTGACAAAACCAAATTGCCCTTATGTTAGCGTAAATCGGGACAGCCTTTTTGGCCCCGAAAGGAGCAGTAGTGCGAGAAGGTCCCAAGTTGGATCGAACGGTGGAATGGCAGACGGGCTCCAGCCCACACAGCCTACTTTGCGCGGAAAAATTGGGCTCTGCTCGACACACTTGCCGAGTAGAATCCCTCGCAACTCTCTCAAAACAGAGGATCGGTGTGTACCCTACTCGACACTTTTTCAGAAGGCCTAAAGTATCGAATCGGCGCTCCGCCAGGCTTGGCGCCAAAATGCGCCTCTGCTTCCGGCTCGCTGAAATAAAGTTGGGTGGCACCTGCACGCGCGATGGCGGACGCACCGCCAAAGAAGGCCGGGTTGTGGAAACGCTGGATGAAGTTTATGATTACCTCCGGACTGGTCGCAAGACAGTCACGCAGTCCTCAGTAAAAACGGTAAGTCCTTTGCGGTCGTGGCGGAACTGGCAGACGCACCAGCTTGAGGGGCTGGCGCTCGCAAGAGCGTGGTGGTTCGAATCCACTCGACCGCACCAAACATACCGCCGAAAAATCCAAGCATCCATCGGCTACAGCCGCTTTCTTTCAAATGCCTTTCGGGTTTTGTATGATGGCGCTTCGAAAACGACGATGCGACTCTCCCGATCGCTTTCTGCCGATGGATTCGCGCGGATAAAATCCCGCCGCACGGAGAGAGATTATCGGGGCTCCGCCGCGCCCCCGGCCCTCCTCGCGGTTCTCTTGGCGGTATTGGTTGCGGTTACGGTCTATATTTTTATCGCGCACATATACGCGCCTCCTCCGCCCATCACTTCTGTCGGCCGGCAAATCGATCGACAGTACAACCTCACACTGTACGTTACTGGAGCAGCATTCGTCCTCGCACAGCTTGGACTCGGCTTCGCAATCCTGCGTTTCCGCGACCGCGGACAGCGTGCTCACTTCACTCGCGGAAGCACGGTTGCCGAAATTTTATGGACCTCCATCACAATCATTGCGTTTGTCGGCCTGGGCATTGCCGGAAGCAAAGCGTGGGGGGAGATGCGTTTCGCGCCTGCAAGCCGCGATTCCGTCCAGATAGAAGTTACTACAACGCAATTTGTCTACACCTTCCGCTATCCGGGCGCCGACGGGAAATTCGGGCGCCTCGACCCGAGCCTGGTAAATGCGCCGGCTGGAAATCCGCTGGGCCTCGACCCGAACGATGCGGCGGGCCGGGACGATGTGGTTGTGCCTATCCTCACCATCCCGGTGGATCGCCCCGTGGAACTTCTGTTGCGCTCGCAGGACGTGATTCATAATTTTTTCGTACGCGAATTGCGGCTTCAACAGGACGCGGTGCCAGGTATGGTGATCCCCATCCATTTCACCGCAGATCGAATCGGCAGGTATGAGATCGTGTGCACGCAGTTATGCGGTCTGGGACATTACAAGATGCACAGTTTCATGGACGTGGTGTCGGAACCCAACTACGAACAATTCCTCAGAAAACAGGCGGCCCTGCAATGATAGCGATAGTAATTCCGCCGCGCTCTGACAGCCGCCATGCAGCGCGAGGCTGCGCGTGAGTTCTCCGGCCCGGGATGCTCACGACACCGCCGAAGCTCCCAGCAGTTTTGTCCGCCGCTACATCTTCAGCTCAGACCACAAAGTGGTGGGCCTGCAATATTTCTTTCTCGCCCTTACGGCGGTAACGATCGGAATCGTTCTTTCCCTTTTAATGCGCTTTCACCTCGTGTGGCCCGCGGCGCACCTTCCGTTCGTAGCCGGCGGGATCATGGAACCGGAACAGTATCTCGCGCTCGTCACCATGCACGGCACATTGATGATTTTCTTTGTGCTCACGGTGGCTCCCCAGAGCGCCTTCGGCAATTATTTTTTGCCGATCCAAATCGGCGCGCCGGACATGGCGTTCCCGAAGCTCAACATGCTTTCCTTTTGGCTGACCTTCATCGCTTTCCTTTGCATGATCGCCGCATTTTTTGTTCGCGGCGGCGCGCCGATCAGCGGTTGGACGGCGTATCCGCCGCTCAGTGGCTTGGGAGAAATCACGGGTCCGGGGGAGGGCCTGGGCCAAACACTGTGGATCGTCAGCATATTGATTTTTTGCTTTGCGTCGCTGCTGGGCTCGGTGAATTTCATCGCCACCATCATTGACTTGCGCGCTCCGGGAATGACGCTGATGCGCATGCCGCTCACCGTTTGGGCCTGGCTGGTCACTGCCGTTCTCACCCTGCTCTCGTTTTCCGTGCTGCTTGCCGGTGGAATTCTCCTGTTGCTCGACCGCTTGGCGGGGACAAGTTTTTTCCTCCCCGCCGGCCTTGTGGTGAATGGCCAAGTGCAAAGCCATAGTGGAGGTTCGCCGCTCCTCTGGCAGCACCTTTTCTGGTTTTTCGGGCATCCCGAGGTGTACATCGCGATTTTGCCGGGCATGGGCGCCGTCTCGCACATTCTCGCGAACTTTGCGCGCAAGCCGGTCTTCGGATATCGGGTAATGGCTGCCACTCTATGTGCGATCGGTTTTCTCGGCTTTTTGCTCTGGGGCCATCATATGTTTGTGAGTGGCATGAACCCTTACTCGGGAATTGCATTCTCGCTGCTGACGCTCTCGATCGGAGTACCGTCGGCGGTAAAAACCTTCAATTGGCTTGGAACACTGTGGGGGGGCAAGATTCAATTTCATTCCCCGATGCTTTTCGCCATTGGCTTTGTTTCATTCTTCGTGACGGGCGGCCTTTCTGGAATTTTCCTCGCGCAACCGGCATTAGATAGCGTGCTGCACGCCACCTATTACGTAGTCGGTCATTTTCATCTCGTCATGGGTGTGGCGTCGATCTTCGGAATTTTCGCCGCAACGTATTACTGGTTTCCAAAGATGTTCGGGCGAATGATGAACGAGACTCTGGCGAAGGTTCATTTTTGGCTTACATTCGCGGGAGCCTACTGCATCTTCATGCCCATGCATTTTGTGGGCATCGCTGGCGGAATCCGCCGCTACGCGGATTGGACCGGCGCGAATTATCTGGCTGCGCTCCAGCCCTTGCATCGCTTCATGACCATTGCGGCATTCGTCACCGCCGCTGCGCAGATCATCTTCTTCTACAATTTCTTCCGCAGCCTTTCCAAAGGCGCGCGCGCGTCAGTCAATCCCTGGAACGGCACGACCCTCGAATGGACAACTGCGTCGCCGCCTCCCTTCGACAATTTCAACGGGGATTATCCGCGAGTTTATCGCGGCCCTTACGAATATAGCGTTCCCGGCGCGAGCCAGGATTTCCTTCCCCAGAATGTCGCGCCGGAAAAAGTTTTAGCGGATGACGAGGAGTCTCAGCATGCCGGATAGCGCGCTCACAGAATTCATCAAACCGGGCGGTGCAAGCGGCGCGGGAAACGGCGGCGCCTCGCGAGCCGATGGCCCGGGCGCAGGAGGTCCAAGACCCTTTGATGGCAGCGGGGTTCCGCAGCGAGCCTACGTGACGGGAATGATGATCGCTCTCGGCGCGATATTCATGTTTTTCGTGGCGCTGGCCAGCGCGTCGATTGTTCGCAAGGGTCTTGGCAGTTCCGACTGGCAACCCTTCGAGCTACCGCGCATCCTTTGGCTCAACACGCTGCTCCTCGTTGCCAGCAGCCTCACGTTGGCGCATTCCAGGCGGCGTTTCCTTGCGCAGCAATTCGACGAGTTTCGCCACTGGTGGGGTGTTACAACGATTTTAGGTATCTTTTTTCTTGCGGGGCAGATTATTGCGTGGTGGCAACTCGCTTCTTCACAAGTCTTTCTATCAACGAGTCCCAGCAGCGGCTTCTTCTATGTATTCACGGTGGCGCACGGCCTGCATCTTCTTGGCGGCATCGCGGGCTTGCTGGCGATTTTATGGTGGTCGCCTGGCCGAATACTGCGGAAGACGGCCACTGAGGTAGTAGCGCTATACTGGCATGGCATGACCGCACTGTGGCTTGGTGTGTTCTTGTTTTTGGTTGCGGCGAAGTGAACATGAATACGATGTCCGGCAAATTGATCGCTCGACCCAACACTCGGTTGGCCAAGATTTTGGCGTGCGCGGTAGGTAGCGTTGGCCTCGCGCCCTGCCGCGTGATCGCGCAGGGTTGTGCGATGTGCTATCAGAACGCTGCCGCGGCCGATTCTCACGGCCGGACTGCGCTTCAGCACGGAATTTTAATCCTCCTACTGCCCGCGCTGAGCCTCTTCGTCGGAATATTTGGCCTGATGTATCACCGCCGAAACGCGACTCGCTAAAGATGAGTTGGGAGAGTTGGCGGAGAACCACAGGCAGGGCTAACCTGCCACGTCGGAGAATTTCTACCGCGAGGGAGAAAGGTTTAGACAGCTTCAAGTTGCGTGAGAAGGAACGGATCTCCCGATTTGGTATGGAGCTCACGCCACAATTGCTCAGGTTGTGCGAGGAAAACCTTTACCACCTGCGGATCGAATTGTGTACCCGAGAAGCGCTGTATTTCCGCTCGTGCGGCGGAAATCGGCAAAGCCTTCCTGTACGGACGGTCGGATATCATCGCGTCAAGCGTGTCTGCGACGGCGAAAATTCTGGCCCCGAGCGGAATCTGTTCGCCTTTCAGTCCGCGCGGATAGCCGGTGCCGTCATAGAATTCCTGATGCGCCAAGACGATCTCGGCCGCTTCCTTCAGGAACGGAATCCTTTCCAGCACGGCGAAGCCGATATCGCAATGGCGGCGCATAATTTCACGCTCTTCCGTCGTCAGGGGGCCGGGTTTGCGCAGAATCTGATCGGGCACTCCCATCTTTCCAATGTCATGAAGGAACGCGCCTCGAGCGATTTGCCGCAGCAGTGAGTTGTCTACCCCCATTGCCTTTGCAATCGTAATCGTAAAGGCCGTCACGCGCTGGCAGTGCCCCTCGGTCTCCGCATCCTTCGCATCGAGCGCCCCGCCCAGTGCTTCAAGCGTGTAGTCGTACGATTGTTCCAGGTCTTGCAAAGCGATGGAGAGTTGCCTGGTCCGCTCGGCGACCAATTGCTCTAAGTCGCTCTGGTAGGTTCGGTTTTCCAGCACTAACCTGCGATGTTCCAGTGCACGCCGCACGCTCAGGTAAAGCTGATCCTTCTCGAATGGTTTGAGGATGTAATCGTAAGCCCCGGCGCGGATCGCTTCGAGCGCGATAGAAATGTCGTGCATGGCGGTCACCATAATCGCCGGGACATCCGGATCGGCCATTCGTAGCTCCGCCAGTAGCTTCAGGCCGTCCATTTCCGGCATTACAATGTCGCTCAGCACGAGATCGTACGAATCTTTTCGAAAGGTTTCGAGTCCAACTCTGCCGTTCACGCAAGTTGTGCACTGAAAACCTTGGGCATCCAGCAAAGTCGAAATCACTTCCCGGATCGCTTCTTCGTCGTCCACCACAAGAATTTTTTCGTGGGCCATGTAAGCTCCGCTGCTGCTGCCCATTATAAAGGACGGCACATTCAACCGTTGCTCTCGTTGCCGGATTTCTTGGCGGTGTGCTAGTTTGCACAATGGCTCTCTAATATCCCCGAGATCTCAGGCGCGACGTGCCGTTAGGCGGCGGACACGTCTAGTTCGAAGTGCCTTCAAATGACCTTTGCTTCCAACTCGGGCTTTCTCGCGATTGCCTTCATGGAGGGCTCCGCTGCCTTTATCCTTTTGCTTTTGTACTGGCTGCTTCTGCCGTCTTTTCCGGCGCGCTTTTTCCGCTACTGGCTCGCGGGCTGGACACTCTATACCACATTGCAGGGACTGCGCATTTTCTCTCTTTGGCGCGGTGGCCCCGGTGTCCCGCATTTCGGCCAGGCGCTTTCTTTTCTGGCCGCAGTGTTCTTCCTGGCGTCGGTTCTCGACTGTCGCGATCCGGGCAAGCCGGTCTGGAAACTATGGCCTCTATGGCTGTTTGCCGCATCAGGGGTAGCCCTGCTTGGATGGGCTGGCCGGATACACTACTTACCGAACTGGTCCGAAACGCTGCCCGAGTGTTCGCTCTATCTTTCAGCCGGCTGGTTCTTTTGGCGGTCGCAAGCCCGCCATCGCGGCGTTGGATGGAAACTTCTCGCCGGCGCCCTGCTACTGCGAGGCCTTCACGGCCTCGACCAGCCCGAGTGGGCAGCGCACTCCGCAGGGATCTTTCGGGTTTCCTTCCAAGGGCTATTCGGGATCATGATGGGCATCGCCATGGCCGTCCTCGTGCTTGAAGCGGGCCGCGACCGCACTGAAGACCTCAATGAAAAGTTGCGCCGCCTTTCGCTGATCACCGCCGAAGCCACGCAGTCTCTCCGCGTGGACGAAGTTCTTCAGGGGGTCCTCTCTCACTTGGTCGAAAGCCTCGGCGGCAGCCACGGACTTGTGTTCTTGCTAGACGATAGCAAACAGCCTCCCGCTCTCGCGTGCCGAGGATCGGTCGGATTCAGCGAACGTTTTCGCAAACAATGTCCCCAGATTTCGGCGAATGAACAATGGTTGCAGCAATTGCTTCTCCGGGAAAAGCCTCTTACGTTGTCGCCACAAACCAAGAACGCAGCTGCCCGTTCCTGGATGGAAACTGAAAAACTCGCCACCCTCATGCTCGTTCGTGTTCCCGGAAAGGAAGAGCCTCGAGGCTTCCTCGCAATCGGCTCCCTAACTTCCCGTGATTTCGAGCGTGAGGAACAGGACTTCCTCGTCAACGTTGCCAACCTCCTCGGCCTCACGGCGCAAAACATCGCGCTCTTTCAAAACGCCGCCACCGCTCGCAGGCAATGGCTCGATACGTTCGATTCGATTGACGATCTGATCCTGGTTCACTCACTGGACGGCACCATCCTCCGAGCCAATCGCGCACTGGCAGACCGCCTGGGCGCTGAGCTCGCCACTCTCGTGGGACGCTCGGTCCGCGATGCTCTCCGTTCGTCCGGCTTTGCATGGTCGCGTTGCCCCTATTGCGAAGGCGCCGCCGGAAAAGCCGACGAGATCGATCCTTCCTTCGGAGGATACTTTCTTGCCAGTGATTCTTCGCTTCACGACTCTGAAGGCGGCTATCTCGGCACCATTCACGTGCTGAAGGACTTGACCGACCGGCGCCAGGCCGAGAACAAGTTCCGCACCCTATTCGAGAAAGTCCAAGAGGGCATCTTCATTTCCACGCCCGACGGCCGCTTCCTCGATTTCAATGACGCTTTCATGCGTATCCTCGGATACGAAAGCCATGACGAATTGCTTCAGGCCGATATTCCCGCGCAGTTGTATGTCAATCCCGCCGATCGTGATCGCCGGCAGCGCTTGCTGAACGAATATGGCGAGGTCGCCGATTTCGAATTTCAGTTTCGCCGCCACGACGGAGATATTCGCACCGCCCACGAATCCAGTTTCGCCACTCGGGACGATTCCGAGACCGTCATCGCTTACCAGGGCTTTTTGCTTGACGTCACCGATCAAAAACAGGCTGAGTTTGATGTTCGCCGGCGCAATCGCGCCCTGCTGGCGCTAAACAACATCGGGGAACTTCTAGGCCAGTCTCAATCGCTCGACGAAGGCTTGACCGCTTCCCTCGCTAAGGTCGCCGAACTTTTTGCCACGGATTTTGGGACCGTATATCTCTTGGATGAAGCTACCAACTCACTTAAGCGAGCTGCGGCGATCGGTTGCCGCACGAATCAGGCGAGCCCGCCTGAACCAATTGCCATTCCGGCCGCGCTTCTGGAACAGATACGCCAAGCTCATGCCACGCTTCTATCGGGATCTCTCCCCTCTCTGCCGGAGGCCTTGCGCGAATTCCACGAGCGAGAGGGCATACAATCTTCCCAACTGGCCATGCTTTGGGCCAAGGACAGCGTAGTCGGCGCCCTCGTCATCGGCAGCCGCGAAATGCGATCCTTCTCGACAGCCGAATTGAATTTGCTTTCGGCCGTCGGCAATCAGATCGCCACCACAATTGACAAATCGCTTCTTCTCCAGAAAACTCGCGAAGCCTACGATACGTTGCGCCGCACGCAGGAGCAGTTGCTGCAAAGCGAAAAGATGGCCGCCGTCGGACAGTTGATTTCCGGCGTGGCGCACGAGCTCAACAATCCCTTAACCGCCATTCTCGGTTATACCCAGCTACTGAAATCCGACGAACTTGTTCTCCCGCGCGGACTGGATTACGTCGAAAAGCTCTACAAACAGGCGCAGCGAACCCACCACATCGTCCAGAACCTGCTCAGCTTTGCCCGCCAGCAGAAGCCCGAGCGCGCTTCGGTTCAAATCAATCAGATCCTCGAGGAAACTCTAATCCTTCGGGAATTCGACATGAAGTACAACAATATCGTGATTCGGCGGGAATTTGACGCCCAACTCCCACCCACTGGTGGCGACTTCCATCAGCTCGAACAAGTTTTTCTCAACATTCTCAACAACGCCGTGGATGCTATTCAAGAGGCGGGCGCACCGGGGGAAATCACCATTCGAACCGAGGTTGCCGGGAATCGCCTGTGTGTCGAGTTCAGGGATAACGGTCCCGGCGTTACCAATCCGCACCGCGTCTTTGATCCCTTTTACACCACCAAGCCCGTCGGGAAAGGAACGGGTCTCGGTCTCAGCATCTGCTACGGCATCGTGAAGGAGCACGGCGGCGAAATCCGCGTTCGCAATGTGGAGCCTCGCGGCGCCGCTTTCACCGTTACGCTGCCTTTGACGGTGGTTGCTCGCTCGGAGCCACCTGCGCTAGCTCCCGTTTCCACGGTCTCAGGCTCCTAAGAATCCGTATCCGCGTGTGCCGCGCTTTCTGTTCTGCTCATTGCTCATTCGGGACTAAACGCCAGCAGCACATTGCCCGGCATTCCAAAGAGCGCGCCGTATCCGGAATTCACGAATACCATCCCGTCCGCAATTGCCGCTCCGCCGCCTCCGTCGATTGACCCGCCGTGTGCCGGAACCTTGTTCACCGTTTTGAAATCGCGCGCTGTATCGAAGTCCCACACGATCTTCCCGTTCTCGGCCGAATAGGCCCGCATGTGCCCGTCATCCGCACCGGAGAAAACCACCCCCGGCATGGCCGTCACTGCCGCGGATTGGGCGGGCGTGCATCGCGGAACGCGACAGGTTCCCGCCACAGGACGAGCGGCCCATACCTGCTTGCCCGTCCCAATATCCAGGGCGAATAATCCCCCGCCCTTCTTGGAATCACCCTCGATCCCTTGGGGAAATGAAATTACGTCCAGATCAGACAACGCCTCGTACACCACTTTGGCGTCCGCCGCGGGACCCCATTCGATTCCGCCCAACGGTCCGCCTTTGCCGATTTGCGCTCTCCAAAGCACGGTCCCTTGCTTATCCGGATCAATGGCCAGTACCGTCGCGGATTTTTGACTCAGGATCAATACCCGCTGCCCTCCAGGAAGCGCCCGCAACAGAGGCGGAGCCGCGAAATCATAATCGCCGCCGGGCTTCGCCGGGCAATTCACCATGTCTCTCTGAATGCAGCTGGTGTTGAACGTGTCTCCACTCGTAAGCTGCTTCGACCAGACGATTTTCCCGGTCTTCATATCCACGGCGAGAATTGAATCGCTATGCTCCGTCGGCGGATCGGAATAGTTGTCGCCCACTCCCACATAAAGAAGTCCCTTTTGCGTGTCCACTGTTGGCGACGACCATATGGCCGCACCGGACGGTCCCCACCTCCGCGTGCCGTCTGGCTTCGTCGTGGTCGGATGCGGCGGAGTTGAAATCGTGTAGGTCCTCCAAATCTGCTTCCCTGTCGCCGCATCCAACGAAACTAGCACTCCTCTAAATGTGCAGCATTCGTAATGCGGGCTGGATGCCATCCATTCCTCGCGCGACGACACGCCTGCGTAGAGCCGCCCTTCGTAGAGCTTCGGCGCATCCGTTACGCGCGCGTATGGATGATCGGTGATGCGAGTTTTCCAGACGAGTTTTCCCGTAATCGCGTTCACCGCGTAAATGTTGGTCCGGTAGTCGCCGAAATAGGCCAGGTTTCCCGGACCGATCACCACGGCGCTGCGAACCGCATCTTCGGCGCGGAACTTCCAGTAAGTGCATCCCGTTTTAGCATCGACTGAATAGACCACTCCCATCGAGCTGCCCACGAAAACGCGCCCGCCCGCGATCACGGGCTGCGCAAACGCACCCCAATCGCCAGCAAATCCGAAGGCCCATTTCAGTTTTAGTTTCGGTACTTGAGCCGCAGTCAGCCCCGCTTGATCGGCGGGTTGGAATCGGCTGTTCTCCACGTCCACGCCCCAACCGTTCCATTCCGGCCCGGAAAAATTCGATGGCGCGGGGCTCGCGCACTGGCCCGCAAGCGGATTCGTCGGCCGTGAACTTCCCGCGCGCTTGCCTGTCAAATACTCCGCAACCGCCACGCGCTGGCCAAAAGGCATGCCGGCCGCAATCTCCCGCATCGCCCCCGACCTCAAAACGTAGAGGATATAGTCTGGCGACATGCTCTTGAGAATGTAGTGATTGAAGAGCGGCGCTGTTCCTACTTCGTGGCACGAGGCGCACTTGTTGGCGTAGATTCCGGCGCCTTCTGCCTCGGGCGCATTCGAAGCCGCCGCTGAGCGCGTTTTGGCGCCCTTGTTCGCCAGAGAAAGCAAATACTCCGCGAGATCGCCAATCTGCGCGGGGCTGTAGGTGTCCTTAAACGCGGGCATCGCCGTGCCGGCTTTTCCGTCCGAAATCACTCCGGCGACTTGACTCGCGGACAAATCGATTTTGCGGAGGCTCGGAGCGGCGACCCCGCCGTTTCCATCCACGTTATGGCAGAAGACGCAGCTTGATGCGTAAAGTTTCTTGCCCGCTTGGATTCGCTTCTCGACACCGGCGCTTGTCGCGGTATTTTGTGCGCGAACCGCGCCAGTTGAATGGAAGGCCAAAGAAAGTACCAGGCAAGCAATCGCCGCGCGAACCGCGCTATTCATGCAGATCGTCCTTCGCTTGCAGTCCGCGCATCATGCAATGCCTCCAGTCGGCCGCTTTCCGTCGTGCCAAGATAAAGATTGCCATACTGCGAGTAGTGCGTGTCAAACGACACCGCGTAGGGCCGTTGATTCATTCATCGATTGTGCCGCGCCACCACTAGTCCCAGAATCGGCACCAGCAAAATCAGCGCCATGATGACCCATGCCGAAATATGGGCAAAATTCATCGTGTAGCCGATGCCGGCTCGCTTCTCGACCCACAGTGCTGCGTCGTCCGGATTGAAATAGAGCATTCCAAACTTCCAACATTCGTCGGGCGTGCCGTCTCCCGCGGCTTGCGGATGCGTCTCACTGGACCTTTCAATATGTGCGCGCCCTTTGTTCAGCCAGACGATGAGAACGAAAACCGTCGGCAGCATCAAAAACGTCACAATCAACACCGGCATCGCGCCGGTCAGCGGAAGCAGTCCCACACATGAAAAGACCACCGCTAGAAACAATTCGATCACCAGGAGAAACAGTCCCACGCGGTGCGCGAAATCATGAAGCACGAAGACCGGTCTCGCGCGATCGACAATGCGAGCGGATCGAAGCAGCGTATTGGCTGTCAGCCACATGCATGCCGATATCAGCGCGCCAAGAACCAACGGGCCGTATACCCCCATTGGCGTGCGGCTGGACCATCCGTTCGGTTGCCCGTCGATTCCCCAGTGGACCGGGAAGCGCGCCGGTATTTCGTCCCAGTAAAAATGAAGAAAGACGCCTGTCGCCAGCAGAATCACAAACGGACCCACCTGCACGATCCATCCTCCCGGCAGGCGCGTGCTGCGCGGCTCGAGCACCGCTTCGCGAACAGTCACGGCTTTCACAGCATGCCGCTGCACCCGCTTATGGGCTTCCACAAAAGCCGTCAGAGGGCCGACCGCCAGCCAGATTGCTCCAACGAATGCAAAAAACTGATAACTTGGTAACGCGCTCGCCAGAATCATCGCAAAAGCAATCGCCACGTGGATCATCGCTTCGAGCCTGTACTTTCGGAGCAGGCGTTGGGCTTCCGGAGTCTTCCTGAAATCCGGTTCCACCGTTACGCCGAAATAAATTCCAGGTCGCGTCCACTGCGGCAGCATCCAAAACGCCCAGGTTACCAGCGCCACCAGCGCGAGCATGAATGGGCCGAAAATCCACTCGGAATGTTGGATCATCTTGTACCTCCTTGGCCCAGCTTTCTTGCCATCTCCACCATGCGATCGGCGATCGCTGACCGCGGGACTCCGTTCGTGATGGCCTTGGCGATCAGCTCTTCCAGATGCTTCCGAAAATCCTGCTTGGCCTCGGGAGTGGCCTTCGGATCACGCCGGTCGAGGACCACCGCGCCTCGCCGCCTGCGCAAATCCAGCCAGCCTTCCTCCGCCAGCACGCGGTACGCCTCCGCCACCGTGTTGTGATGAACGCCAAGATCGATCGCCAGTTGCCGCACCGTGGGAAGCTGCTCTCCGGATTCAAATTCGCCCGAAACCAATAGCGCGCGCAGCCCGCTCACGATCTGCTCGTAGACCGGTTGGGCGGAGGCCAACTCGATGCGTAGCGTGCGTGGCCTTTTCATTGCCTATTGTACATATACAATATACAAATCAATACTTGGAGTCAAGCGTAAAATCCCGAGCGGCAAAACGGGCTCGACGTGCATCCGTGGCTGCTGGCTGCCGCACCGATTTCGGCGCGCGAAGCCGCTCTCACCCCGTCGCGCTCAGGCTATCCAAACCTGTTATCCTTCTTGCGCGGCCATATTTTTCGGGAGGCGGGAATGAAGCGATGCGTCGGCTTGCTGTTTGTCCTCGCGGTTGGAATTACGACGGCAGCGCGCCAATCCGCATCACCGCCAGCGTCGATTTCTCCGAAGTCCCCTTCGGCTCAGCTCCCCGCGACTCCGAACCCCGAATTTCTGAAGACCGCCGACGAAGTCTTGCAGCAGATGAGCGCTATTCTTCACCTTCCCATCGATCAGCCTCTCAAGAAGACCCTGCGCTCGAAGCAGGAAATTCGCGACTACTTGATCCGCGAGGAAAAGGACGACAAGGACGAAGCGCAACGCTACGCCGATACCAAATCGCTCGAAGCTTTCGGCCTAATCCCCAAAGGATTTCCCCTCGATTCCTTCATGCTTGATGTCCTCACCGACCAAGTCGCCGGCCTCTATGATCCCAAAGCGAAGGAGTTCTACATCGCGGATTGGATCCCGGCGAGCGAGCAGAGAGAGGTGATGTCGCACGAGCTCACGCATGCTCTCGAGGACCAGTCCTTCAATGTCGACCCGTGGATCAAGGCCGCGCGGCCGAATGATGACGCCGAAATGGCGCGCGATGCAGTCAGTGAAGGCACCGCCATGGCTGCCATGGTCGATTACGCGCTGCGAGATCAAAAAGTCAGTGTCCGTGATCTGGTTGACGTGAGCATGCTCATTCGCGCCGGCGCCGTTGCAGAGATGAACAACGACCCGAAGCTATCGAAAGCGCCGCTCTACATTCGCGACGGTCTTTTGTTCCCCTATCTCGCGGGCACCAGTTTTGCGCAGCAATTCCTGAAGGCGCACACCGGGTGGGCCGATCTCCATCTGCTCTTCGAGCGGCCGCCCGTTTCGACGCAGCAAATCCTGCATCCCGACTTTTACTTGAAAGACGTCGGACCGGCCAAGGTCACGATGCCGCCCTGGAAAGGCTTGGTTCCCGCGGATTGGAAGTTGCTCGAGGAAAATGTGATGGGCGAATTCGGCCTCGAGGAATTGCTCAAGCAGTTTCTGGATCCCGCGCGAGCCGCCGATCTTTCGCCGGCGTGGGACGGCGACCGGTACGCCGTCTTTGAGGACATGAAAACAAAGGAAACGCCGCTGGTCTTTCATCTGGCGCTCGAAACACCGGACGATACCGCGCGTTTTTTTGGACAATACAGCGAGGCTCTGGAAACCAAATACAAAACGCGCACCGCGCTCTACCGCCGTCCGAATTTTTTCCAGTTCCAGACGGATACGGGCGGCGTCTACCTTCGATGCATGGAGCTGCAATGCCTAAGCGTCGAACGCGCCACACGCGTGACTTTCGACGCAATCAATCGCGCCATCGGCTGGCCGGCCGCCCCGGGACCAGTCGAAAGCGAACCGTCGGTGGCGCAGCTCCGAACCTCCAAGCCAGCCGAAGTGGCGTTCGCCTCCCGGCCTCACTGAGATCAGATATTTCTCCGATGAGCATTTTCGAGTTACCGCGCGTCGCCGAACCTGAAGTGATGGATGATTCCGCCGAAGTGGAAGCGTATTCTTCGGCCGCCGCGCAGTCTTACCTGAACGCCATTGATGACACCTTCGTCGACCACGCCATACGACTAGTGGCGAAACGCGAAAGAGGGCGCGCGCTCGATATCGGCACCGGTCCCGGGCAAATCGTCCTGAAGCTTGCGCGCCGGCTCACGCGATGGAAATTTATCGGAGTAGACCGCTCACCCAATATGATCGCGCAAGGGATTGCGGGTTTGGGCCCTGCAGTCGACCTCGCCGGACGCATTCATTTCCACGAGGCTGACGGAAACCAGATTCCGTTTCGCGATGGCAGCTTTGACTTGGTGGTGTGCAACTCGGTGCTGCACCATTTCGCCGAGCCACAAAAATTACTGGCGGAAATCGCGCGGCTTGCGAAACCGAACGGCGCGATCCTGCTCCGCGATCTGCGAAGGCCGAGCCGCCTGGCTTATCCCTTTCACGTTCGGCGGCACGGGCGTCACTATCAGGGGCTAATGTACAAGCTCTACTGCGATTCCGTCCGCTCGGCATATACGATGCAGGAATTGCAGCGGCTCCTTGATTCCTCTCCGATCAAAGGCGCGCGAGTTTTCGAGCATAACCGCACGCATATCGGAATCGAGCGCCCGGCTTCGTCGTAAGTTCGCGCTCTAGGCGGTTAGTCGTTGAAGGATGCGTTGCGGGATTGGGCTCTCTGAATCGCCATTAGGGTCTGATCGTCCGCTTGGCGCGTCCCGGAAGCGTGCCTTTCCACGTCTTTCATGCAAGCCGTAACCAGCTCTTCCGGCGTCGAACCGTACTTTTCGCCCGCAGCGAGTGAGAGCCCGCTGATACCGTATTCACTTCCAGAAGGATCGCGCGCTTCCGAGATGCCGTCCGTGTAGAGGAGCAGGGTGTCATCTGGTTCGAGGCGCGCACGGCGAACCGCGTAGCTACTCGTCGAAAACATTCCCAGCGGCAGACCCGTCGCCTCAATTCGGCTGACGCTGCTCTTCCCGATTAGTAGAGCCGGGAAATGGCCCGCGCTGGCGATTTCGACTTCGCCATCCCTGCCGATTCGCCCGCACACCAAAGTAGCGTACTGTCCGGCGATAGTGCTTTCGCAGAAAAGGCGATTCACCATTTCAACCAGTTTATCGAGTTCGAGGCCGATGCCCGCCAAACTTCGGAACATCGCGTGCAGGTGTGTCATCAGCAGTGACGCCGCCACTCCTTTACCCGTCACGTCTCCGAGAAGGAAAATTACCTTGCCGTCTCCAGTGGAGGAAGGAATCACGTCGCAGTAATCGCCGCTGACTACGCCAGCCGGTTTGTACCGGTAGTGAACGCGCCAGTCCTCAAACCGCGTGTCTGTTTGCGGCAGGAGGCCACGCTGGATGCGCGCAGCGAGTTCGAGATCGCGTTCGAGGGCGCGCTGCTCCTCACCAGTCAAGCAGTCAAGGCACATCTGGGCCAGCGGATCGGTAAGGAGCCGTTCCTGTGAGAGAGTATCTTGGCAGGCCTCGCAAATTCCGTATGTTCCGTGGTCCATGCGCTCCACCGCTGAATCCACTTCCTGCAGGAGATCGAGCAAAGGAGCGGCCGCTTGCGCATCATCCGCTGGGATGACGGCAATGTTTGTCTTCAGTTCCGCGCGCCGTTTCTCGAGTTGGTCGCGCAGATAGGGATCCGAGATTCCAGGCATGGCTTTATTCTCCGGCTCCGAGATTCTTGCGGTTCGAACTGCGGTGCTATCCGATTCAGACATAGGACCCCCTTTTGTGCTTACTGATTCGATTCACCGGCGGCAGCAATGGATTCCGCTCCTAACGCGTCCAAGAGGCCCCGGCTCGCTTTGCGTTCCAGCCGCACCAATCGCCGCTCGAAGCGAACGCGGCGCTGGCGATACGCCGTGGGAGCAATGGCGCCAAGTTCGCACGCGCGATGAAGGTCGGCGAGCGCCTTTCGTGCGAGCGAAGCGGCGCGATGCGGCTCCTTCGCACGGTGTTCGTAGTGAATTGCCAGTTGCTCGTAGGCTTGGAGGCCCTCGCGCGAATTTCCGAGCATTCCTTCCCACAGCTCGCATGCCAGCGTCAAATCTCCCTCGCGTTTCGCAAGCCGGGAGAGCGACCAGCGCGCGGCGCGATCGGTTTCCGGGGGCAGCGCGCCAGCGATCGAATGCTGATAAAGCTTTCGGGCGCGGATGCTTTCTCCCCGGCGTTCGCAGATGCGCGATAAGCCGAAAAATTCGAGGGCGTCCGTTCCATGCTGCTCCGGGTGGCTGAGCAGGGCAAGCACGCGGCTGGCGAGCCCTGCCAGTCCTCGCAAGTCCATTTGATTGTGATGGAAGATCGGGACCAAAGGATCTGGCGAACCGCCGCGCAAAAAATCGAAGTAGATGGAAGGAATCAATTCGGACATCACGTCTATTCCGCGATTCCAGCCGAGCACATGCTTTTCGAGGTCTTGCAGTCGCACGGAGCCGAGCCGCAGCCGCCACAAATTCCTGGCGGGGTGAAGAAAATCGATATGCGCGCGCGGCGCAGGAATCTTAATTGCGCGCGTCATGCGGTAACGAGTTTCGAGCAAAGGCCAGTCAAACGATTTTCCATTGAAGGTGACGAGCACGCGGCGCTCGGCCATCCGCTCGGCAAGCGCGACTAGCACGGAATGTTCCTCGCTCTGCTCGCGCATGAAAAACTGCTCGACCTCAAGACCGCCCGCGTCCCACCAGGCGATGCCGACTAGAAACGGATACGTGCCAGTGCCTCCCGCGAGGCCAGTAGTTTCCGTGTCGAGAAAAAGCCATTGCGTGGGGTCGCGCACTTCTTTGGGCGCGCCGGGAACGAGCAGGCTGAGCGCGGCTGAATCAATTTCCTGTTCTGGCGCGTTCAGTGCGAGGCCATCTCCTATCGTTTCCGAAAACCAGCGACGCAGGCCGAGGTGTTCGCCGAAGCGATTAGTCCGGGGCGAGGCGCCGAGAATTTCGGCGAGGCGGTCGGCCCCGGCGGGAATCTCCGGCGCGAGTCCACGCGTCACATTGCTAACCTCGGTGACGAGGGGCACTCGCCGCTGGCGCGGGCTGGGCTGGAGCGCCTTGAGCCGACTTAGAATAGGGTGAGTGTTCATTGGTCGCTCGCAAGGCTCAGTTGCATTTCGACCTCTCGAAAGTGTGACGGGTAGATGTGGCCCCCATCCTTTGTTTTCTGTAACTTGCGTCGGCTTCTACTCGGCTCATCTGTCGATTAGAGTCGCGGACGAGGGGCGGCCCTGGTTTCTCGGTCAATTGTCTGAGACCGGCGATTTTGACTCCGGCCACCAGCGTTTCCGAGACCGATTTCCATCGAAGCTCCATTCACTTCGCTCCTTTGACTAAAAGTTCTCTGCTACCGCCCCACTCTAAGTCCGAATGCAGGCAAGAAGTGAAAATAGGCCTGTGGACTTTCCCGGCGCCGTGCAGCGAAGAGAGATTCTCTAGGAACACAGGCGCTCCAGGATAGCGAGCGCAGCTTCCTTGGCGCGCTCACTTTTTTCTCCTGCTGGTCCGACACAGGAGGGGCAGCCGTTTTCGCACGGACAAGCCGCGATTAGCTCCTGCGTGCGGCGCAAGAGCAAATCGTAGACACGATAGAGCGGCTCGCTAAAGCCTATGCCGCCGGGATATGCGTCATAAATGTACAAATTTGGCTCGAAGAATTCTCTCGTCGCGGCTACATCGCGGATCGACCCTGTAAATTCCTGCCACTCGGTTTCAATCCCCGCGCTCGGCGGACGCTCGCCCACGGCCGTGCCGATATCGCGGCGGTCGCACATCAGGAGCAACGCAGCCATCGATTCCAAGGCGTAGAGCAAACCGAACATTCCGCTCTGGCGGTCGGAAAGGGCAAAGGGAAGGGCCTGCAACAGTCCGCGATCGAGCGTGATCCAGAAGGCGGTGGTATGCATTTCGTTTTCTGGGAGTTCGAGCTTTCCATCGCCTACATTTTCATTGGTGAAGAATTTTATTTTCTTGAAGCCGATGACTTGGGAGCGGACAAGGACGTCTCCGTGCGAACGGGAGGCTCTGCTAGCGACAGCGCGGACGTTAGGGGTTGAAACCCCGGGGGCGTTTGTGCGATCCGGGACGGCTGAAGCCGTGCCCGGACGAAAAGCAACCGCATCTTGGCGAGAAGCGTCGGAGTTCGGCTCAATCGAAGAGAGATTCCTCGGTGCGGGGCTCGACCGGACTTCGTCCGGAGAAGCAAAAGCGTCGGGCCGCTTCGCTCGGAATGACGGATTGGCAGCAGCCTCAGGGGCTGAAGCCCGGTCTTCTTTGTGGCTGGATTTGTCGGAGCTAAAGCTCCGACCCCCTAATGCGATAGGCTCTTCTTCGGCGATTTCAAGTACGCGCACCTGCGTGTAGCGGATTGCATCCGTGTAGTAATCGACATTTACCGGCTTGACGTAGGCTTTGCGCTGATCGAAATCGAGGTGCTCGACGTGGTATTGCTGGCCCTGATGAAGATAGATCGCCTTGGGATGCACCGTCGTCAGCGCGGATGAGAAATCCACCTCCCCGATCACTTCGGGGCCGCCTTTCTTGAAGCGGCCAACGTTGCCATCGTCTTCCGCGGCAGTTTCCACGATCACGAAATTATCTGATGTAACCGAGCGCAAGCTGACCGTATCCGCCGGATAGGCCTCCTGCACCCAGTGCCAATTGCCTCCGCTGCGATGGAAAAATCCGGCTTCGGCAAGGTGCTCGCAGAGATTCGAAAGATCGACAGCGCCGAACCGCTCGTCCGGTGCGATGGGGAGTTCGAAGGCCGCGCACTTCAGGTGGTTGACGAGAATTTCCAGATTATCGGGTTGGATATAAGCGTGTTCGGGCGAGCCGCCGAAAAAATATTCCGGATGCTGGACGATAAATTGATCGAGCGGCGCCGACGATGCGACGAACACGGCGCAGGAAGTTCCGCTGCGGCGGCCGGCGCGGCCCGCGCGCTGCCACGTAGAGGCGATTGAACCCGGATAGCCTGCCATCACGCAGGCGTCGAGCGAACCAATATCAATTCCCAATTCAAGGGCGCTGGTGGCAACGACGCCTCGGACCCGTCCCTCGCGCAGACCGCGCTCGATTTCGCGGCGTTCGCCGGGCAAATAGCCGCCCCGGTAGCCGCGAACCGGCTCAGCCGCGCCGGGCTGCGGCGGATTGGCCCGCTGCAAATAGGTGAGCAGCACTTCAGTGTGCAGACGGCTATTGGCAAAAACGATGGTTTGCAGCTTTCGCGCGAGAAGCTCCCTGGATACGCGCGCGGTTTCGTTCAGGTAGCTGCGACGGATGCCGAGATTCCGATTGACCATCGGCGGGTTGTAGAAAACGAAAAGCTTTTCGGCGGCGGGCGCGCCGTTTTCTTCGATGGTCTCAACGGGGCGTTCGATCAGTTGCGCGGCAAGTTCGCCGGGATTCGCAATGGTGGCAGAGCAGCAGATGAATTGCGGCGCAGAACCATAAAATCGCGCGATGCGCGCGAGGCGACGCAGCACGTTGGCCAGGTGGCTGCCGAAAACGCCGCGATAGGCATGCAGTTCGTCGAGCACGATGTAGCGGAGATTCTCGAAGAGGCGCGTCCATTTGGTGTGGTGCGGCAGGACGCCGGTGTGCAGCATGTCCGGATTGGTGAGGATTAGATGAGCGCGTTCGCGGATGGCCTTGCGCGCGTCGCTGGGTGTGTCGCCGTCATAAGTGAACACGCCGAAGGAGTCATCCAAGCGAGTGGCAAGGTCGTGAAGTTCGGCGAGTTGATCTTGCGCCAGAGCCTTGGTGGGAAAAAGATAGAGGGCGCGCGTGTCAGGATTTTCGAGAACGGAATTGAGAATCGGCAAGTTGTAGCAAAGCGTCTTGCCGGAAGCGGTGGGAGTGACCACCACGAAGTCTTTTCCGGCGCGGGCCACTTCGGAAGCGGCAGCTTGATGCGAATAAAGGCGCTCGATCCCTTTGGCGCGATAGGCAGCGGCCAGTTCAGGACGCACCCAAGCCGGCATGGGGCAGAATTGCGCCTGGCGAGCTGGGATGTGCTTTATGGCGGTGAGGACATCGTCGTGGCGATTGCGAGCCGAGAGGGCAGCGAGAACCTCTTCCACGGTTTCCAGGGTCGATTGCGAACGAGAGGCCAAACCGCTCGATGACGCCGCCATAATTCCCTCCCGGAGACTCCGGCCGATAATGACCGCTCGTGCGTCGCGCTGCACTTCTTCGCTTTTTGTTCGCTGAAGCTAACATGGTTCATTCGCCGCTGCAACACCAATTTGTAGAGCCCGCGGTACCCAAAATGTAAGCGTCTTTTTATCAGTGGTTTACGCTAGCCATTCTTCGGCCAAAGGCGCCTTAGGCCGGAAATCGTAATCGCCGCCAGGCGCATCTTATGTGTGGAGGGCTAACATAATGTGGAACTCAGCGCTGAAAGGCACGGCAGGGTTGTTCCTGGCGGCGATCCTAAGCGCTCCAGCCTGGGGAGTATCCGACCATCCTGGGACGGCTTATCCTGGAACGTTGAACTACGTGGAAGGGCAGGTTTCGATTGGGTCGCAGCCAGTGGATTCGAAGTCGATTGGGACGGCGACACTCGGGGCGGGCGAGACGATCACCACGCAGCTCGGCAAAGCCGAAGTGCTGCTTACGCCGGGTGTGTTTCTGCGCGTAGGCGATAGCAGTGCAGTGAAGATGATTGCGCCGAATATTACGGATACCGAGGTGGCTATTCAGAAGGGCGAGGCGACGGTGGAAGTGACGGATTTACATCCGGAGAATCGTTTGATTGTCGACGAAGGCGATGCGGCAACTCGCTTAGAGAAGAAGGGATTTTACGATTTCGCTGCGGATCAGGGAGTGGTGCGAGTTTTTAGCGGGCAGGCCGAGGTTCAGGAAAACGATCGGAGTGCCAAAGTGAAGGGCGGCCACGCGGTAATGCTTGGGGCCCAAAACTTGAAGGCTCATGGTTTCGACAAGAATGCCTACGAAGGAGATCTTTATAATTGGAGCAAGCTGCGTTCGTCATATATGGCAGAAGCGAATGCCGATGTGGCACCGACTTACGAGGGGTACGGGCCGGGGTGGTTCGGCACAGGATGGTATTGGGATCCGTGGCTGAGCTGCTACGCGTTCGTACCGGGCGGCGCGGACGTTTTCTACAGCCCGTTCGGATGGGGATTTTATTCGCCGTTTGCGTTCTACGGAGGATATGGAGCGCCTTGGGGCCTCGGGTATGGTTACGGCTACTATGGCGGCGGCTTTTATAACCGCGGATATTATGGGCACGGCTTCCGTGGATACCACGGCGGTGGCGGTCATGGCTTTGGCGGCGGAGGCTTTCATGGAGGCGGAGGCGGCTTCCACGGTGGCGGAGGCCACGGTGGTTTCGGAGGAGGACACCGGTAACTGATTGCTGCAATTAAGAGGATGGATAGCGGGGCGCGAGATGCGCCCCGTTTTTTTGTGGGCGACTTTGTGAAATCAGCTAAAGGGTTTTTGAGAAGAGGGGCTTCGCGTCCATTTGCTGCTCGTGGAGGTAGCGGTCGAAGGCCATGGCAATGTTGCGGATGAAGATGCGACCGAGCGGCGTGACTCGGATCTCGGCTGAATCCAGAGCGACCAGGCCGTCGGAGACGGCTTCCTCGAGGCTCGCAATTTCCGGAGCGAAGTACTCGTCAAACGAGATGGCGAATTCGCGCTCGATTTCGGGCTTGGAGATCACGGTGTGGCATAGCAAGCGGCCGATTACCGCGCGGCGGACGATGTCGTCCTGCGAGAGGCGGTAGCCACGCATGGTGGCAATGCCGCGCTCGGCCACGGTCGCCTGATACGCGGGAATTTCGCGGCGATTTTGCGCGTAGGATTCGCCAATGGAGCTGATCGCGCTCACTCCCATGCCGTAAAGGTCGGTGCCCGCTTTGGTGGTGTAGCCTTGAAAATTTCGGTGCAGCGTACGGTCGCGCTGAGCGGTCGAGAGCTCGTCCTCGGGGCGCGCGAAATGGTCCATTCCGATGTAGACGTATCCAGCATCGAGAAACCTTTCCAGGCCGGCGCGAAATATGCGGAACTTCTCGGGTCCCTCCGGCAGGTGCGCGGCAAATGCGCCCTGCTGCTTTTTGAGCCAGGGAACGTGCGCGTAGCTGAACATGGCCACGCGGTCTGGCGCGAGAGTGAGCACCTGGTCGATGGTGTGCTCGAAGCTGGCGGCGGTTTGATACGGCAGGCCGTAGATTAAATCCACGTTGAGGCTTTGGAAGCCGAGTTCACGCGAGGCGGCGATCAGGTCGCGCGTCATTTCATAGGGCTGCACGCGATGGATGGTTTCCTGCACCTTGGGCTGAAAATCCTGAATGCCCATGCTGAGCCGGTTGAACCCGAGACGGCGAAGAGTTTCCAAATGCGCGCGGCTGGTAACGCGCGGGTCGATTTCGATTCCGATTTCGGAGTCAGGCGCGAAGGAGAAGCGCTCGCGGGTGTATTGGAAGAGATCTTCGAGTTGCTCGGGCGAAAGATACGTGGGAGTGCCGCCGCCCCAGTGGAATTGAATTACCGGGCGCTTGCGGGAAACCATTCGCGCGACGTGATCGATTTCCAGCTTGAGCGCGGCGAGATAGGGAATCGCGACAGTCTTATCTTTTTGAATCGAGACGTTGCACGCGCAAAAGAGGCAAAGGCTTTCGCAGAAGGGGAGATGCATGTACAGCGAGAGCGGCGTCCCGCGCAAATCGGCGGTGGCGTAGCGCTGTTCGAGATCGTCGGGGCCGAAATCGTCTTTCCAAACCGGAGCGGTGGGATAGCTGGTGTAACGCGGGCCGGGACGATTGTATTTGGCGAGAAGCTCCTCGGAGATTTGGCCGACGTCGAGTGTGCCATTGCGGCTTGCGTCAGCGGTTCTTGCCGCGGACATCGCCGGGATTGACGCGCCGCGAACGAGCGCGGTTTGTCCCGCGTCGACAAATGCTTTGGCGTTTGCGACCGGCGTAGTAGGCAAAATTCCGTGGCCTAGATTCAGGATGTGGCCGAGACCGCCGGTTTTGGCGATTGCCTCGCGCGCGGAGCGGCGGATTGAGGCTTCATCGCCGAGCAGGATTTCAGGGTTCACATTTCCCTGCAGCGCGATATGAGAACCAAGTTTGCGGCGCGCCTCGGCTAGATCGGTATTGCAATCCACGCTGAGAACGTTCGCGCCTGTTTTCGCGAGGCTGCTGAGATGCCGCGCGGAACCTTTCGCGAAAAGTATTTTGGGAACTTCGGCGGCGCTGAGTGCGCCAAAGATCATTTGAGTGGCGGGAAGTTCGAAGGCCTCGTATTCGGCGCGAGTCAGCTCGCCCGCCCAGGTGTCGAAAAGCTGGATGGCGGATGCGCCGGCTGCGATCTGCGATTTCAGATACAAGGTGGTGGCGCGCGCAATTCGATCGAGCAATTCGCGAGTGAGCGCCGGTTCGTCGCGCAGCATCTGCTTTGCGCGCGAGATATCGCCGCGCGTCTGACCTTCGATCATGTAGCAGGCGAGCGTCCAGGGAGCGCCCGCGAAGCCGATTACCGGTACGTTGGGGCCGGCTTGTTTGCAGATGGCGCGAATCGCCTGACCGACAAATCGCGTGTCTCGCTCGGGATCGAAATCGCGAAGGCGCCGGACAGCAGCTAGATCGCGAATTGGATTTGAGAGGATTGGCCCCGAATTGGGGACGTCAAGCGGCAGCCCCATGGCTTCGGCGACGATCAAAATATCGGAAAAAACGATAATGGCGTCGACGTCTAACGCGCGGAACGGCTGGATGGAAACCTCGGCGGCCAATTCGGGCGTTTTGCAGATTTCCAAGAACGAATGCCGCGCGCGCACGGCCTGATATTCGGGCAGGTAACGTCCGGCTTGACGCATGATCCAGACCGGGACCCGGTGGACCGGCTCGAAGCGGCAGGCGCGGAGGAACAGGTCCTTCTTATTTTCGTCGGCGCGAGGCATCAGATTGCAAGATTCTTATCGATCATAGCAGAAGGGCGAGTCCACAGAAATATTCCCAGCGCAACCGTGGAGTACGCAGTATCTTTTGGCTGGCGACGCGTATCCTGGCGCCGGAGAAAGAATATGGCGAAAAATATCGTGATCTGCTGCGATGGAACGGGAAACGAATTCAGCGATTCGAATTCGAACGTGGTGAAACTTTATAGCGCGCTGGTGATTGATGAGCGGCGGCAGGTTGGATATTACCATCCCGGCGTGGGAACGATGGGTGCGCCAGCGGCGACCAACAAATTCACCAAGGCGTGGTCCGTGATCATGGGGCTGGCGTTCGGCGCTGGATTGCTGGCCAATGTGGGCGACGCCTATCGGTATCTGATGAATGTCTACGAAGACGGCGACAATATTTTTCTTTTTGGATTCAGCCGAGGCGCGTACACGGTGCGAGTGCTCGGCGGAATTCTGCACATGTTCGGATTGCTGCATCCCGGAAATGACGGACTGATTCCCTACATCATTCGACTGTACGCGAAGACGTCTCGCAAAGCGCAGGGCATGACTCAGACCTTTGGCGTAGCGCAGGGCTTCAAGGAAACTTTTTGCCGCGATTGCAAAGTGCACTTTGTGGGCGTTTGGGACACGGTAAGCTCCGTAGGCTGGATTTGGGACCCGGTCTGGTTGCCGTTCACGGGGCAGAATCCGGCGATCGCCAACGGACGGCATGCAATTTCGATTGACGAGCGACGCTGCTATTTTCGCGACAAGCTGTGGGGCGCGGCGCTTCCCGGACAAAATATGAAGCAGGTGTGGTTCGCGGGCGTGCATTCGGATGTGGGAGGCTCTTACACGGATTTGCAAAGCGGATTATCGCAAATTGCGCTGGAATGGATGCTTTGCGAGGCTGCGTCGTTTGGATTGCTGGTTGACGCGGGGAAAGCGCAGAAGGTGCTGGGGAGGATTCCGCCGCCTCCACCGGTTGCGCCCGATCCGGCGGCGAAAACGCACAACTCGCTCACGTGGAAATGGTGGATCTTGGAATTTTTGCCGCACTCTCACTACGATTTGGCCGCCCGGCGAAAAAAGTGGCGCATTCCGCTGGGAGCGCGAAGAAAAATTCCCGATGGTTCCGTGCTGCACGAAAGTGTGGCCGAGAAACTTCATGTGGATCGCTCATACCGTCCGCCAAATCTGCCGGCACAGCCTTGGGCCGAAGAGCCGGCGAATCCTTGTAAATTTTCTTAGGGGACGAATATGGTTCTGGGAGGGCGCCTCATGCTCGCCGACGGCGAGTTTGGCGCTATAATTACGCGAAAGCGGAAGGTCCGGCTCACATGCTGAATCATATGGGATACCTGAGTCTCGCGCTGTATGTGGCGAGTTTCTGCTGCTACGCGCGGATCCTTTACGTCCCAAATGCTTGGGTGGGGAGGCTGGCGACGCTTTTGCTGTGCGGTGGAATTGCGCTGCATTATTTTTCACTGCTCGAACGGTCGCACGGGATGCACACGGTGCCGTACGACGATCTTTTTGGGTCGATGTCGCTTTTCGCATGGCTTTTGGGAGTCACGTATCTGGGCCTAGAAACGATCCACCGCCAGAGATCGGTAGGGGCCTTCGTGACCTTTCTACTGGCGATCTGGATGGCGCTGCTCGGTTGGTTTGCGCCCAGTGCGCTGCCGCCCCCTCCGCAGGCGCGAGGTCCGTTGTTCGATTTTCACGTGACGCTCAATACTTGGGCGTATGCGGCTTTTGCGCTGTCGTTTGTTGTGAGCCTTGTTTACCTGGCGCAGGACCGCATGCTGCGTTCGCATCGAGCCGGCGCCGTCTTCTGGCGTTCCCCGGCACTTAGCGTGCTCGACCGCATGGCCCGCAGCAGCGTCTACGTTGGCCTGGCAACTCTGGGTGTCGGAGTGGCGAGTGGCCTGATCTGGGAGCACCGGCTGACAGGCGCGTACGCCTTGGGCGATCCGAAAGTGATCGTCACCATCGGAATTATCGCGGTCTACATTTTGTATCTGGCGCTTTCGCGCAACGCGCGATGGCGGGGCGCCCGAGCTGCTGTAATCTGCGCCCTGAATTTTGGAGCCGTGCTCTTCAGCTATACAATCGTGAATTTGTATCTGACCAAGTTTCACCGCTTCTACTGATGACGACCATCTCCAACTCGAAGAGTTTCGCGCGCAGCCGCGCCGTGGGAGGCGCCCATCTGGCACTGATCGGCTGCAACCATCGCACTGCTCCGGTGGAGCTCCGCGAGCGCGTGGCGTTCACTTCCGAGCAAGCGTTGGAGGCGGCTGGAGAACTCCGCAAGCGGGGAATCCTCGAAGAAGCAGTGGTGCTTTCCACGTGCAATCGCAGCGAGCTTTACGGCGTACCAGCCACTTCGGGCCCCGCAGTCACCGACGCAATGGAGGATTTTCTAACCAGCTACCATCGTATTCCCCGCGCCGAACTTCATGGGCGCACCTATCGCTGGTTTGGTTCTGAGGCTGTCCGCCATCTTTTCCGCGTCGCCGCAGGACTCGACTCCATGCTGCTTGGTGAAGCCGAAATTTTAGGTCAACTCCGCACCGCCTACGGACAAGCGCTCGACAACGGTTCCACCGGACCTATGTTGAACCGCGCGTTTCAAGGCGCGCTCGCAGTCGGCAAGCGCGTGCGTTCCGAAACCGAAGTGGGCGCGCGCCCAATGTCGGTGGCCCTGGCGGGCGTGAAGCTCGCCGAGCGAGTCTTCGGAAATCTGAAGGGTCACAGCGCGCTGATCGTCGGCGCAGGAGCGGTGGCTGAGCAAGTTGTCGAGCATTTGCGCAATCGCGGCATCGGAAACTTGCGAGTGGCGAATCGTTCGCACGACCATGCCGCCGAACTCGCCGAGCGAATGGGCGGCGAAGCGGTGGCTTGGGCGTCCCTCGAAGATGTTCTCGGCGCGCCGGACATTATCGTCACGTCGGTCAGCAGCGGCGCGGTGCTCACTCGCGGAATGCTGGATGCCGCATTAGCCGCCCGCGACGGGCGCCCGGTTTTTGTGGTGGACCTGGGCGTGCCGCGCAACGTCGATTCTGCTGCAGCGGATCTCTACAATTTGTACCTCTACAACATCGACGATCTCGGTGAAATCGTCGAGCAGAATAAACGCGCCCGCGAAGCTGAAATCCCGCGCGCCGAAGCCATCATCGCCGAACACGTGGCGAAATTCGAATCATGGCGCGCGGCGCTCGAAGCCGGTTCGGTCGTGGACGATCTTCGCGAGCAATTTCGCAAACATCGCGAACTGCTTCTGCGCGAACGCCTCGTGAATGGCGAAAAGATTTCACCGGAAGAACAGCAACGCCTCGCCAGCATCACGGAAGAATTAATCGAGCGCGTTCTTGACGAGCCCGCGCAGCGCCTCCGCCACGGCGGCGCCATGCGGGGACGCTTGGGCGCGATTGAAACCATCCGCCACATTTTCGGACTCGATAAAAATGACGTAAGGGGCGAGGAAGACGAGTGAAGCGGCGGCGCATCGGCACGCGCGGCAGCTCGCTGGCGCTCTGGCAGGCAAACCACATTGCAGCTTTGCTGGCGCAGCGCCACGGAATCGAAACCGAGATCGTTCGCATCCGCACAGCTGGAGACCATCTTCAATCCGCCTCCGTAGCTCAAGTGAATGCCGCGATCGGATCGGAATCCGGGGCAAAAGGAATCTTCATCAAGGAACTTGAAGAGGCGCTGTTGGCCGGCACCATCGATCTCGCCGTCCACAGCATGAAAGATGTTCCCACGGAAATTCCAGCCGGTCTCGATTTCGCCGCGATCACGCGCCGCGAAGATCCGCGCGATTGCCTCATCTCTCGCGAAGGCGCCACGTTGAATACTCTCGCCGCGGGCGCGCGTGTTGGCACCAGCAGCCTGCGTCGCCAGGCTCAGCTTCGCCACCACCGCCCCGATTTAGAAGCCGTGGATTTGCGCGGCAACGTGGACACGCGCCTGAAGAAGCTCGATGCCGCGGAATTCGACGCAATCATCCTCGCGGTCGCTGGCGTGAATCGACTGGGCCTGAGCAGCCGTATCACACAGGTCCTCGAAGAAAATGTGATGCTCCCCGCAGTCGGCCAAGGCGCGTTGGGAATCGAGACTCGCGCGAACGACATGGAGACCTCGCGCTTAGCTACCGCGCTAGACGACTCGGAGACGCGCGCATGCATCACCGCCGAACGCGCGCTCTTGCATGAATTGCAAGGCGGATGCCAGGTGCCGCTCGGCACGTTGGCGCGTCTCGTCGACGGCGAAATTCGTATCGAAGCCGCGGTTTTTTCCGCCGATGGCAGGGAATTCGTCCGACGCGATTCGCGCGACTCTGCTGCGAATCCCGCTGCGGCAGGAAAGCGCCTCGGCGAATTTCTCATCGGCGCAGGCGCGGACAAAATCCTGCGGCTCGCTGGACGAACCGTTGCCCAACGCTGACAAACCTCTGGCCGGAAAGCGCATCGTCATCACGCGCGCGGCGGAGCAGGCGCCTACGTTCTTCCGCGCCCTGAATGAAAAAGGCGCGGACGTCACAGTCCTTCCATGTATCGATTTTGTTCCTCCGAAAGACTGGAGCCCGCTAGATTCCGCTCTCCGTCAGCTGTCTCAATTCGACTGGATTGCGTTCACCAGCCAGAATGCCGTGCGCTTCTTTTCACAACGTGCGCGAGAACTAAATCTAGCGCCATTGGATTTGCGCGCTGCAGGGCCCAAGACCGCTGCGCTGGGCGCCGCGACTGCCGAGGTGGCAAGAAAGGAAGGCCTGCCGCCGGACTTTGTTGCCACGCCCGCTCGGTCTGGCTCCGAATTCGTGGCGGCCTTCAGGCCGCTTGCGCGCGGCACGAAGATCCTTCTGCCTGCAAGCGATCAAGCCGGCGATCGAATCGCTGAGGCACTCCGCGCAGTTGGCGGGAATGTCACATCGGTTGTCGCTTATCGAACTTGTATGCCAGAATCGCTCGACGGCGAAGCGCTCGCTCGCATTCGGCGCGAAGGTGCTGACCTGATCTTTTTTGGCAGCCCTTCGGCATTCCGCAATTTTGTGGAAATAGTGGGTAAAGACACGTTGGATTGCCTTGTAAAAAGTTCCGAGTTCGGAGCGATCGGCCCGACCACGGCCCGGGCGATGCGCGACGCGGGCGTTCAGGTTAATTTCGAAGCGCCGCAGCCAAATGCGGACCACGTTATTCAGGCCATGACCCGCTTCTTTGCCTTAGGAAATCGAGAGAAGGCGCGTAAATGACATTTCCGACACATCGTCCACGCCGTTTGCGCCGTTCGGAAGCAATTAGAGGGCTCGTCCGCGAAACGCAAGTCTCAGCTCACGGTCTCGTTTATCCGATGTTTGCGTGCCCCGGCACAAAAGTGCGCACGGAAGTCAGCTCCATGCCAGGAATTTTCCAGCAATCGCCCGATCAAATTGTGGAAGAGTGCCGCGAAGTTGCCGAACTCGGCATCCCCGCCGTGATTCTTTTCGGCCTGCCCGAGCACAAAGACGAAACCGGCTCGGAAGCCGTCTTGGCAAGCGGCGCCGTGCAGCTTTCGATTCAGGCCATCCGCAAGGCCAAGCTCGATCTGCTGGTCATCACGGATGTCTGCCTGTGCGAGTACACCAGCCACGGCCATTGCGGCGTGATCAAGGACGGAAAAATTCTAAATGACCCGAGCATCGCGCTGCTTGCCGACGCCGCTCTTTCGCACGCGCGCGCGGGCGCCGATATCGTGGCGCCATCGGACATGATGGATGGCCGCGTGGCTGCCATCCGCGGCAAGCTCGATGAAAATAATTTTCACGACGTCGCGATCTTGTCTTACGCCGCGAAATACAGCTCTGCGTTCTACGGCCCGTTCCGTGAAGCGGCGCAGTCCACTCCGCAATTCGGCGACCGCCGCAGCTATCAGATGGATCCCGCCAACGCTCGCGAAGCTCTCCGCGAAGTCGAGCTGGATGTCGCCGAAGGCGCGGACATGATCATGGTCAAGCCCGCATTGCCCTATCTCGACGTGATAGTGCGCGTGCGCGAGCGCTTCGACGTCCCCGTGGCGGCCTACAACGTGAGCGCCGAATACTCGATGGTCAAAGCGGCGGCCGCAAACGGCTGGATTGACGAGCAGCGCATCGTCCTCGAAATCATCACCGGCATCCAGCGTGCCGGCGCCTCGATCATCTTGACGTATCACGCCAAAGACATCGCCCGCTGGCTGAAACAGTGCTAAGCAACCACCACTGGCCGTCATTCCGAGCGAAGTGTCCTGTGCTGTTGCCTTTGCGCGAAGCGCCGGGACACCCAGTCAAGGAATCTCCCTTCGATGTCAGCACCATCCGAGGTGGCCGCGCTCGTTGTCTCATAATATGATTCCACCGTGCCTCCCGACTCCCGCTCATCCGATCTCATCGCCCGCGCCGAAAAAGTCCTAGTCGGCGGCGTGAATAGCCCCGTCCGCGCATTCCGCGCCGTGGGCGGCGCGCCTCTAATGATCGAACGCGCGCAAGGCTCGCGCCTCTGGGACACCGACGGTCGCGAATATATAGACTATATCTCTTCCTGGGGCGCGCTGATCCTCGGCCACGCCAATCCCGATGTCGTTGCCGCCATCGCGGACCAAGCCGGACGCGGCACCAGCTACGGTGTCACCTCGCCGCTCGAAATCGAGTTGGGCGAGCGCATCGCCCGCGCCATCCCCTCGATTGAACGCATGCGCTTCGTCAGTTCCGGCACCGAAGCGACCATGTCCGCCATCCGCGTCGCCCGCGCCTTCACCGAGCGCGATCTGATTCTAAAATTCGAGGGAGGCTATCACGGCCACGCCGATAGTTTTCTCGTGGAAGCCGGCTCCGGCCTCGCGACGCTGGGAATTTCCTCCAGCCCCGGCGTCCCGGACGCTCTCGCTCGCCTCACGCTCAATGCGCCTTATAACAACGCCGCGGCCGTTGAACGGATTTTCGCCGAGCACGCGGGGAAAATCGCGGCGGTGATCGTCGAACCGGTGGCCGCGAATATGGGAGTGGTCGCGCCGCAGCCGAATTTTCTCGAATCTCTCCGCAAGATTACCCAACGCGATGGCGCGCTCCTGGTTTTCGACGAAGTAATCACCGGTTTTCGCGTCGCATACGGAGGCGCTCAGAGCGTTTTTCAAATCCAACCGGACATGACCGTGCTCGGCAAAATAATCGGCGGTGGATTGCCGGTGGCCGCGTACGGTGGTCGCCGCGAGATAATGGATCTGATTGCGCCGGTGGGTCCCGTCTACCAGGCCGGCACGCTTTCCGGCAATCCGCTCGCGATGCGCGCCGGATTGGCGACGCTGCCAAAGTTGGAAGCCCCCGATTTTTACCACTCGCTCAACCGAAAAGCAGAGCTCCTTGCCGCGGGCTTGCGCACGGCGCTGCAGCACGCTGGAATACCGGCGCATGTGAACGCGACGGGTCCACTGCTAACAATATTTTTTAGCGCCGATCCGGTTTGCGACTATGCGGGAGCAAAAAAATCGGACACAGCGCGCTTCGCGGCTTTCTTCCGCGAAATGCTGGCGCGCGGCGTCCTCCTGCCGCCCTCTCAATTCGAGGCTCTCTTCGTCTCTGCCGCCCACACGGACGACGATATCGAACGCACGCTCGCGGTCGCCAAATCAAGCCTCACGTCGCTTTCCGTCCCCAAATAGTTTTTTTCTCCGCTGCATTTGTGGGGCGCACGATACATCGTGCCCGGCGCACATACTTGGCTCCGTGTTCGCTATCGGCCGCGCTGAATACGGCCGGTGAAGCCTTGTAGCCCTCGGCCTCCGATCCAAAATAAGCACACGCTCATTTCGCGGAAACTCTCTTCCACTAAGGATGCACCGCGGTTCGAGGCTATCGCCAAAACGTTGTGCCTTCCTGAAACTGATTCGCCTAAACAGGTCACTTAAAACTCTAATGAACGTGGTCGCCGCCGTGCTCCTTGACCGTGCCGGCGCTTCGCCATAGCCGCGAGAAAAGGATTCTGCTCCACATGATTTGTTGTATCGCAGCGCTATTCTTACACCTCGGCGGAACGGTCCCTTCGGTTCCGCAGGCCGTCGTTGCTCCAGCATTCCAAACCGCCCCCCAATCGGGTACCTTGACGAAGCGTCCCCTTGCGTCCGCGGCTGTCTGCGACGATTCCGGTACGAATTCGCAAACGCCTTCGGTTGCTCCTACCCGCGAGCCGCAATCCGCAGAATCGATCCGCGTGATCTCGGCGGATAGTGTGCCCTCGCGACGCCGCTGGATGATTTTGTCCGCGGGGCAGCACGGCGCGGCTGCCTTTGACGCTTTCTCGACCCGCCACGCAATTACACGCGGCGCGATCGAGACCGACCCGCTCATGCGCCCGTTCGCGCACTCTCCGGAAATTTACGCGGCTACTCAAATAGGGCCAGCCCTGCTCGATATCCTGGCGCGTCACATGCAGCGCAGTCGGAATAATCTATGGCGACGTACCTGGTGGGTGCCGCAATCCGCGAGCACGAGCCTTTTTCTTTTCTCCGGAATCCACGATCTTCAAGTGGCGAAGAAGCTGTAATCCCTTGCCGCTCGCCCGCCACAAATTCAGCGCGTATACTTCCGCATAGGCATCACGCCTCCCAGCCGTCGCCGAGGAGTCAGAATATGCGCCGCGAAACTTTTGCAATCGGCCTCACGCTATCGCTTTTGCTGTTTGCGATCGGAACGTATCCGCAGGAAGAGAACACCCCGCCCGAAACCGCCGCGCCTAATTCGCCCTCGCCATTGCCGCAAAGAATTCGAGTCGGGGAAAAGGAGCAATCCGCCGCCATCATCCGCATGGTTCAGCCGGAATATCCGGCCGCGGCGCGAGAAGCGCACGTCACGGGCGAAGTGGTACTGCATTGCACGGTTGGCAAGGATGGCGCGGTCCACACCCTTGAATACGTCTCCGGTCCTCGCATCCTGTTAGCGGCTGCAATTGATGCCGCGCGGCAGTGGCGCTACCGGCCCCTTCGCGTAAATCGCCAGCCGCTTGAAGTAGACACCACTATTACCGTGGTGTTCGCTCTCGATGGCTCGGGCAATCTGAAACCACAGCCGTACTCCCCGTATTCGCATGCCGGTCCCGACGCCGACGATGTGGACCCTGCCGCTGATGCGAAAACTATCGATCCGCAGTTCAAGGCCGATATTTTGCATCTCTTTGACGTGATGCACCTCAGATCGCGAACGTCCGAGATGAGCCATACCATGTTTCAGTC
>DATDIT010000050.1:0-29608 GCA_036520875.1 Candidatus Acidiferrales bacterium | reverse complement strand
AAGTAGGCGAGGTCGATGTGTGAAACTGTGCCGGAATACGAGTCGCGGGGCGTTTCCGAACTACTTGGGCGTCAGGCCGGCCTGGGCGTCCTGGACTGTGGGGTACATACGGAAGAGCGAGCTGACCTTGGTCATGTCCATTAGAGCTTTCACTCGTGAGTTTGCCCCGACGAACGCGACTTCGCGGTTTGCTTTCTGAGCGGTCACAAGGGCGGCCACAAGCGCGCCGAGGCCCGCCGAGTCCACGAACGGCACTTCGCTGAGGTCAATGATGAGAATGGGCGACGTTTCAGCTCGCGCCGCGCTCTGAAAATCGAAAGTCGTTTGAATCGTGAGCGGACCCTTCAGGGATAGGATCTTCTGACCGTCACGAGCCCCCTGCGAAGGGAGTATCTGCATTTTTTCTGAGGCCATGTGGCGCGGAGTCTAACTTAGAAGCGTCTAGTTGCACGTTAAAGTTCGGTTACAATCGGCGGGACATTAGGAGCAGATTCCCGCAGTGACGATTGCACCATACACAGTAGGCAAGGCGTAAGTCTCTCCAAGAGTATGCAAACAAATGCACCTAGTGAGCCTCAGTTTCTAGGCGGGTCGCGCCCTGGCGCTGTAAATAAGGAACTTACCACTCCTTCGAAGATGTCAAGGTTGGAACCCGATGTGCAAGATTGCCAGAGCGGTCCAAGGGGGTGTATATGAAGTTAGGTCCATTGCTGTGTGTGGCAATTCTACTTGCGACTGGGATTTCCCTAGCGACTTCCGCGGCGAAGGCGGATGGAGTCGACCCGCGGATCATCGTCAACAGCGACGGTGACAACCCGGCGACCTACGATGGCCATGGCCCGCTTGTGGAAGCTTTCGACCCCTCCGGATTCTCGATTGATTTCGTATACACGGGAACCAAACCGCTCAATGCCTTGCTCTTCTTACTTACCGACGTTCCAATCGCCGATACGTTCCAATGCCTCAGCAACGTATGGGAGCATTGCATTTTTGGCCCTGTGCCGTTTTCAGGGGATGTTCACGAAAGCTTCAGCGATTTTGATGGCGATAATCAGACTGTAACTTTCGCCTTTCTCCTCTTCGGCGGACCGGGTCAATGCCAAAGTGACGGTGGTGCCGGGGGAGTATGCCCAGGCTCCCTCCAACCGAACGCAACATTCGGTGTCACTGAAGACGTGAACACTCCCGAGCCTTCCACGATCTTGCTTCTCGTCGCTGGAATGCTGCCCATGCTGTTTCTGACTAGGAAGCGCTGGGCAGCTCAGCGCCTGTCTAACTAGCGCTTACTCGCAGCGTACTCTTTCATCAGGCTGGCGAACTCGGGGCTTCCCTGAAGCGTCGCGAGATCAATGTCCCCCGCTACATACTCCGCTGGGTAATGCTTGGCCAATGCCTCTCGCAACGCCTTCAGTGCCTCGTTTGAGTGCCCCAAAAGAGCATTGATCGCGGCCACATCATAGATATAGTTGACGTTGTTGTGGTCGATTGCTCGCACTCGGCCTATTAGGTCAATCGCTTCCCGCGAATTTCCGATTTTTGCGTATGCGAGCGCGATTTGCGCCATCACATCTGGATCGCGCGGGTTCGTCTCCAATTCCTTGTAACCAAGCGAAATTGCCTGTTGATAGGCCGCGTGGCTCTTATCCTGCTCCCCGTCTGCCCGGTAGGCGTCGGCTAGGTTGACCATGGTGACCGTGTTATTCGGGTTCAGCGCCACGGCCTTTTCGAACATCGCTGCGGAGTTCGTATACTGTTTCAAAAAGAAGTAAGCGGTTCCAAGGTTTGAGAAGGTGGAAAAGAATGGCTCGATTTGAAGAGCTTTCTGGAAGTAGGGTATGCATTCCTGATACTTGCCCTGCTGAAGGTAAACCACGCCCACATTTTCGTACCCTGCGTCGATATCCGGCTCCAGGACCGTGATTTGTTGAAAGGCCAGCAGCGCCTGGGAGTAGTCTCCGAGTTGAAAATAGGCATTGCCGAGGGCGTCCTGATTTACCCAGAAATATGGATTAAGCTGAATGGCTTTCTTAAACGCCTCAATCGCTTGCTGGCCGTCGCCGCGATCTAGATAGGCCTTCCCCAAGCGGCGATAGCTTTCATCGGAGTTCGGTGCCAGCGAGAGGGCGCGCTTCAGTTCTGACACGGCCTCTGCGGATTTGCCAGTGGCGCTATAAGCGGCTCCAAGTATGGAATGTACCTCCGGCAAGGCGTCGTTGAGCTGGTCGGCTTGCTGGGCGGCTGCGAGGGCTTTTTGGGTCCAGAGGCTGTCTTTCCGCGTACCGTACATTCTCAGGCTGGCGTCTGCTATGCCCGTATAAGCCAGCGCAAAGGTAGGATCGGTCTTCAGAGCCTGACCGAAGAAGTCCAAGGCCATTTGTATGCTCTTGGCATCGTGTCCGCGCAGCGAATTTCGTCCTCGAAGATAGAGGTCATAAGCGGCGACGTTTTCAGTCGGCCGCGCCCCCGCCTTGGCGGCTTCCTCGTTCGTCGGCTTGAGATTCAGGGCGGATACCAGCGGATGGTAGATCTCGTCCTCAAGCGTGAAGAGATCCGCTTTGACGCCATCGAATTCTTGGCTCCAGAGCAGCTTATCGTTCGCCGTGTCCTGCAGCTTCAACACCACCCGAATCTTGTCTCCGGAGCCTTGCAGCGTTCCTTGGATCACGAGGTTGGCGCCGAGCGCGCCGGCAATTTTGGGCAAGGGCTTGGTTAAGTCCGCCTTGGCAATGGCATCCTCAGGAGTTACGTGGACATCCCGCAATTGGAAAAGCTTTGCGGAAAGGGCCTCCTCGATTCCGTCCGCAAGGTAGCCGAGTTGCGACTGGTCACCGAGCACCTGCAGCGGTAGAACGGCGATGAATCGCCCGCTCTCCAACGGAGGCACACCGGAGGCGCGTGAGGTTTTCGTGGCTCCGCCGCGGAAAATCAAATGTCTGACCTGAGGGACTGCTAACGCCAAGATTGCGAGCGTCAGTACGGCTGTCGCGATCCAGGTCCATCGGCGCTGCGCAAAATCGGGAATTTGAATCTGGACGGTCCGGCTTTCCGGGCGGCTGATTCCGGTGCGACTGGCGCCGGCTGAAGATTTGGCTGTCTGCAAATCCAGCAAAATTTCATCGGCATTTTGATATCGCGCGGCCGGGTCTTTTTCCAAGCAGCGCATGATTACCGCATCGAACCAGGCCGGGATCGATGGATTGTGGAGCCGCGGGCTCTTGGGCGTTTCCTGAAGCCGCTGGTACATCACCTTCAGAGTGGTTTCGCCGGTGAACGGCACGTTGCCCGCGACCATCTCGTAGAGAATCAGACCGTACGCGTAGAGATCGCTGCGCTGATCGGCTGGATTTCCTTCCACTTGCTCGGGAGACATGTAGCGCGGCGTGCCAATAAAAGCGCCCGACCTCGTCATGCCGACTGAGTCGTCCTCAAAAGATTTCGCCAAACCGAAATCGGAGACGTAGATGTGGTCGTCCTTGTCGACGAGAACATTCTGGGGTTTGAGATCGCGATGGACCACGCCCTCGCCATGCGCGGCCGCGAGCGCTTCTGCAAGCTGCCGCGCAAAACTAAGGGCGCGCTCCAAGGGTAGTTTCGGATTGTCGCGGAGGACGTGATAAAGATCGGGGCCCTCGACGTAAGCCATCGAGATGAACTTTACGGGGCCGACTTCGCCCATGTCGTGAATCCGCAGAACGTTTTTGTGCGAAACCTTGCTCGCGAGAAGCAGCTCTTGCTTGAAACGCTGAAGCGCCCCAGCTTCAGCCACCGTGCCTTGGCGAATAACTTTTATTGCAACGGTGCGGTCGAGCGTCTTATCGCGAGCTTTGTAAACGCGGCCCATTCCCCCTTGTCCGAGAAGTGATTCGATGTGGTAGCGCGGGCCGAAATCGCTGCCAGGCTCAAGAGCCGACATGTCCACCACGCGAATAGTTACATCATCGCCAATCGGCATGGGAGTACCGCAGTGTGAGCAGGATTCGGCGAAGTCAGGGTTCGCAGTACTGCACTGAGGGCAAGTCATTCTGAATACGCCTGTACAGAATGCCTGAAACGAGTTAGTGGATTATCGGCCAAGCTTGAAAGGCGCGCAACTAGAATGTTGTGCGGAAGGGGTGCCTCCTAAATCCCAATCCCATGAGTCAGAAGTTATACGCCGCCTTTGTATCCTACGACGAGGATGGTGACGTCGTCGGACTGGGGCGCGCCCTTGGTAAAAGCCTTTACACCCTCGCGAATCGTTTCCGCAAGCTCGCCCACAGTTTGCCCTTTGAAATTCTCCACGATTTGCCGCAAGCGCGCTTCTTCAAATAGCTCCGCGCTGACGTTGGCGGCCTCGGACACTCCGTCCGTGTAGATTACGAGAAAATCGCCCGCCTCGAGATTTACTTCCGCGCTCTGATATTCGGCCTCTGGAAACATGCCAACTGGAAAATTCGCGCTCCCGAGCGCCTCAACGGAACCTGAGCGGCGCCGGACGAGCGGGGGAACGTGGCCTCCATTGACGTATTCGAAGCGCCCAACCGCATCCAGCACGCCATAGAAAACGGTTGCGTAGCGGTCGTCTCCGCTACGCTCGCAAAGATACCGATTCACGCGCGAAAAAATGCCGGGAAGCGGGATATCCATGGTCGCGGTTGTATAAAAGACGCCTTGAAGCAGGGTGGCAAGCAACGCCGCGGATATTCCCTTTCCGGAAACGTCGCCGACAAAAAATCCGTGACGGTTTCCATCCAGTTCAATCACGTCGAAGCAGTCGCCGCCGACGGAGTAACAGGCCATCGTCGAACCGGCCACAGCGAGATCCGGCAGATTCGGCAGCGTCTTGGGCAGAAGCTTCTGCTGAATCTGGCTGGCAATTTCGATTTCATGGTCGAGGCGCGCCTTGGCGCGCGAGGCGGCGAAAAGGCGGGCGTTCTCCACCACCGTGGCGGCTTCGCGCGCGAGGGTTCGCAAGACTTCGCGATCGAGCGCGGAAAACGCGCTCGAAGGAGCACGGCTATCGAGATACAAAATTCCGAGGAGTTCGCCCTGGCGCGCGGAGATTGTAGCGTCGAGCGCTTCGATCACAGGCAGTTTATCGATGGGAATCGCAACGATGGTGCGGAGAGCGAGGCGGGCCATGCTTTCCTGCTGGCTGGTTAGTCCGCTGCCCTCTTCCGTTTCACTGACGATCAATTCACGCCGCGTGCTGGCGACACGTTTCAAGACACCCTGCGAGATTTGCACATCTTCCGTGCGCAGAGTTCCGTGCTGCGCGTTACGCGCGACAGCGGTTTGTACCTGACCCGAAGAGTCGTGAAGCAAGAGCACGCCGCGTTCGGTTCGGGTGAGGGCGATGGCGGCGTCCAAAACGGCCGTGAGGATATCTTCGAGCGCGAGCCCCGAGCTGAGAGCGCGGGCCACCTCAAGCAGCACGCCCAAGTGATGAAGTTCGCGAGGCCCCGACTGCTCGGGAGCAGGCGCCTCGATGCGCTCGACCATTTCCTCGATCGTGGCGCCGTCACCAACATAGATTACCTGGTAGGAATCGGCGACGCCGAAATCGATTCGATCGCTGGGCTTCAACTCGTGGCGGAGAATTTTTTCTCCGTTCACAAAAGTGCCATGGCTGCTGCCCATGTCCTCCAGCACCAGCTTGCCTTCGACGGTTAATATTTGCGCTTGGTGACGGCTGACTCGACTGTCTCGGAGGGTCAACTCGTTTCCAGCTTGCCTGCCGATACGAAACGGCGAGGCGATTACCACCACGTCGCGGCGCGTGCCGTTGGGTTCCACGACGACGAGTCTTTGGCCGTTAGGCATTGTCGATTGGCGCGTGCAAATGCGCGCCGCCGCTCAAAAAGTTGCGCGAGGCAGGTCTATGGTAGGGAAACTTGCGGGCGAAGTAAACACGAGTGGTAGCGGGACGGGTTTGTCGGCCGAGACCGAAAACGGGAAGAGTCCTGCGGCAGGAGATCATGGTCCGGCCGGTTTTCGGGGTTCCACTGGTGTGTCGGGTAGAGTGTGTCCCAACCGTTTGTTTTCTGGGACTTGCGACACATTCTACTCGGCTCTACTGTCGATTAGATGGCAGACGAGTTGGAGTAGGGTTCTGCTAGTGCCGGGGGCTAAAAGTCCCATCCAGAACGCGTGTCCCTTTTCGCTGGACTAAAGTCCAGCTCCCCCGCGTGAATGCGAGGGCTTCCACCAAACGGCAAAATTCACTTCTTTCCGCTGAGTGGTAGCCACGACTACCGGTGCGAGGAGCAGGATGCAAGCGCGCAGCGAGGCGGGTGACTCTTCGTCTCCGCTTCCTTATTCAGTTGTCAAAGAGCAATTTTCCGACCCTCGTCAAGAGGGCGGATATTCCAACATCACGATCAGGTTGCCAGGTTGGAGAGTGAGCCGCAAGTAGCTGTTGCTGTGGACTTCCCCGGCGGTCGCTACGAACGCGAAATTAAAGACGGACACTGGGCTCGAGGATGACGCCGAAGGCGTGGTGGAGATCGAAGAGAGGTTCTTCGGCAGCGTGCGCCGACGTTCGCTGGAAAACGCGAACGAACAGAAAGGCGGGCGCACTCCGCTCAGAATGACGGGATGAAAACGGAGGCCTAAAAGGCTCGCACGATCAGACACTTGAGGTAATGCGTTTCCGGCATGGTGAGGATGATGGGATGATCCTGCGCTTGGGTGCGACGCTCGACTATAGAAACGGTTCTACCGGCATCACTCGCGGCCTCCGCTAGAATCTGCAGAAAAAGAGCCTCGCTGATGTGGTAGGAGCACGAGCAAGTGACCAGGAATCCGCCAGGAGCAAGGAGCTTCAAGGCGCGCAGGTTGATTTCCTTGTACCCACGGCGCGCCGCTGGAATGCTATCGCGATTTTTGGCAAAGGCAGGCGGATCGAGAACGACCATTTGGAAGCGGCGACCTGCGTCGTCGTATTCCTTTAGAAGGTCAAATGTGTTTCCTTCCCGGAAGTGGACGTTGGAGATCGCGTTCACTTTTTGATTTCGGCGCGCAGCCCCGAGCGCAGCCGGCGCCATCTCAATGCCTTCAGCATGAGAGGATTTGTCCGCAACCGTGAGCGCGAATCCGCCCTCATAGCTGAAACAGTCGAGTACTTCTCCGGAAGCATAGCGGCGCGCAGCCCGATGATTTTCGCGCTGGTCGAGGAAAGAGCCTGTTTTCTGGCCTTTCGCCAAGTCGTGGACGAATGTAATGCCGTTCTGCTTGGCCAAGACCTCCGTGGGAACCTGACCATAAAGGACGCCAATCCGCTGATCGAGTCCCTCAAGCAAACGAACCTTGGGGTCGTTTCGTTCGAGCACGCCCTTAGGCGCAAACATCTCCACAAGGATATCGACGAATTCACTCTTCAGCCGGTCAGTAGATTGGCTGAGGGTTTGGATGACCAAATACTCGCCATATCGGTCCACAATAAGCGAGGGCAGCAGGTCGCCTTCGCTGTACACGAGCCGATAGGCGTCTGAATCTTCCACTATCAGCTTACGATAGGCAGCTGCACGCTCAATTCGCTCGGCGAAGAAGGCGCGATCGATAGGAATGTCGCTGCGCGCGAGAAGGCGAATCGAGATCTGCGATTTATCGCTGTAGAAGGCGCGGCCTTGAAAGCGGCCGCGATCATCGGACACACGGACGACGGCACCGGGCTCGGCCCGCACGGAGGAAATATCGCTCCGATAAACCCATAGATGTCCGGAACGCAGACGTTCGACCCCACGCGAGCTGATGACCGCCGATCCTTCCTTGACGGCCGGAACTGCTGCTGGAGAAGTCATGCGCTGCGCGGACCACCTTTATCGGCGATGCTTATTGCCGAGTGACACCAAACAAAGTCCCGCTCCATCATCCTCCCATTTTGCGCTTTCGGTGAAGCTTCAGGGCCGACGACCGCAAGGTGTCGGAAATATTCTTGTTGGCCGTTAGCTTCATGAGGTCGGTTGCCGTGAGGCGAGGAAACAGATGCAGAGTGACGTCCAACGGCGTCTTCGGGTTGTTTACTAGGTTTTTCATGATCGTGTAACTCTTGATGAATATCCGAGTCATCGAAATCGTTCGCAGAATCTCTCCGCTCAAGTTGGTCATAGCTGAAAATAACTCGACCTCCGTCTCGCTTAAGCGCGGAGACTGGAGCACACAGCGTTGTACGAGCTTGTTCGGGTCGCGGATCAAGAGCATGCGCTCCGACCGGCCGCCTTTCAGTGCCAGGGTCAAGCGCTGCACCACGTTCATGCTAGCGACCCTCTGAAAGAGGGTCTGGCGCTTGATTGGGTCTGGCTCGATTTCCGCCGCCGCGGCCTCTTCGATTTCTTGCGTCGGCGGAGCGCCCTTTTGTATTTCGTCCAGGAGCGCACGCTGTTCCGTATTCGTTGCGGACGAGTTGGTCACGGCCAACACCAGGTGCGGGTCAGAAATAAACCGTTCGAGGTTGTCGAGCAGCGACTGAATGCCCGCCGAGGTCAGATGTGACGCTATCCGTACAACGTTCGCCGTGGGACAACTGCCGTTGCGAGCCAAGGCATCAGCGATCCCCTTTTTTTCGGGAAGATTATCGGCGCAATAGGCGAAGAGGCGAGGATCGGCATCGGGCCGAGCACATGCGGCCAAAAAATGCTCCGTTGGGCGATTTAACAGCGCGCTTTGCGCGCGCTCGGCGATATCGGAATCTGAATCCGAAGCTAGCACAGCAAGTAATTCAACGCGGTCTTCGGGGCCAAGCGGGGCGCCCTCGGCGCAGATTGCGATCTTCTGTTCCGGCCGGGCATGCCCGGAACGAATCTGTTCGCGCAATTCGCTGCTAATGGACTTCTCCAACAGGGCGCAGATCGTTTTTACTTAACTCGATGCGCGCCATTTTACCTGGCGTAGGAGGAAATGGGACGCTCTGTCCATTAAGATTTAGGCGCACACCACTCGCCCTACTAGAGACAATCTCGAGAGTGTTGCGCGCCTCGAAGTTATGGGAGTAACCGGCTCGGACCCTTTCATGGAAAACGGTTTGTCCGTCCGCGACGACCCTTAAGTAGCCTGGTTTTTCAATTCCGATGCTAAGCACAAGTGTGGCCGCTGGCACCGGATCGGACGCTTGGGCGTCCGCGTTTGCCTGGCCCGGCTGTGCCTTTGTCTGATTCGGAGCGGTACGCTGGATATCCGCCGACGCTGGCACCGAGCTTGCGGTTGAGGCCGCGGAGGGATGGGGTTTGTGCAACATGGCCATGAGTCGCGATCCGAAGAAATGGTGCACGAGCAGTCCGGCTGCCAGCAGTGCGAGGAGGATGGCTGTCGCGCCGACGACCGGTCGCCAGTTCCGGCCAGGCTTGACGAACTGTGCCGCCGCGCGAGTATTCGCGTCGGCCGAGGTCTCAAGCGAGTATTCGGCCACCAAGTTATCTTCGTCGAGCCCCAGGTAACGTGCGATCGAGCGGATGAAACCGCGATTGAACGCGCCCCCGGGCAGTTCGTTCCACCTATCATTCTCTATCGCTTCCAGAAACCTTGTGCCGATGCGTGTAGCGGCGGAAATTTCGTTGAGCGAGACGCCACGCATTTCGCGTTCCCGCTTGAGGTGTTCGCCGAAAGGTGTTGAAGACATTCCCTGGGAACCTGCGAAAAATATAGACGCGGGGCGAATCAGTGTCAATGATACCCGAGCGCAGCCAAAAGGAAGGACCCATTGGCCTTTCGGCAATCGGGCGGTATTGGCCGTTGCGACGGGTTAAAATGGTTCACTATAATGCCAATGTTGCCTTCCGAATCCCAAGACGAAAAAAAGAACGCGCCACCTGGACGGCAGCGCCGGGCCTACGATGGAAAGCCTTTCGACGGCGTTGAGCGGCGCCACAATGCCACGGTGCCGCTGGAACCGCCGGATATCAGTGAAGTTGCCGTGTTCAGAGAGCTCGGCAAGGCACTGACCTCTTCGCTCCAGCTTGACCAGGTGCTGCGCACCATCATGGAAAAAATCAACGAAGTCCTGCACCCCGACACCTGGTCGCTGCTATTGATGGACCTGGCGAAAAATGAGCTGTACTTCCAAATTGCCACGGGCCAGGGTTCCGAGGCTCTGAAGGACATGCGTATCAAGGTGGGCCAGGGAGTGGCGGGTTGGGTGGCTGAATCCGGCGAACCTGTGGTGGTTGCGGATACTAGCGTCGATTCGCGTTTCTTCGGCCAAGCGGACGAGAAGACCAAGGTTGCCACGCGTTCGATCGTCGCCGTTCCCGTGCGCTTCCGCGAACAGTGCCTCGGGGTGATCGAGCTGATCAACTGCATCGGTCCGGAGGGATTCAGCCCCCGCGACCTCGCCTTGCTGCAAGCTCTTGCCGATTACGCTGCAATTGCGATTGAAAACGCGCGCCACGTCCAGCGCATTCACGAGCTGACGATCACCGACGACTGCACCAGTCTTTACAACGCCCGCCATTTGAATTTCATGCTGGATACGGAAATTTACCGGTCGCATCGGTATTCATTCGAGTTTTCGGTAATTTTTATCGATCTGGACCACTTCAAGAGCGTGAACGATACGCACGGCCACCTGATGGGATCGAAGCTCCTTGCAGAGATCGGTGAAGCGATTAAAGAGAAGTGCCGCATGATCGACCTTGCCTTCCGATATGGAGGCGACGAGTTCGTTGTGCTACTTCCCCAAACCTCGAAGGAGAATGCCCTCGGCGTGGCGCGGCGGCTGCACAGTCTTATCCGCGAAACGCGCTGGCTAAAGGATACAGGGCTAGATGTGACGGTAACCGCAAGCGTGGGCGTGGCCTCGTATCCTAGCGATTCGCGAACGAAGGCCGAACTGCTGCACCTTGCCGATGAAGCGATGTACCTCGTCAAGAACACCACCCGCGATTGCGTAGCGGCCGCGGGCGTGGGAGTTCTGCCCGCGCCTTGATGTAACCCTGCCTCATTGTTCCCGGCCGAACACGCGCCTATACTTCTCAAAAGAGGGAACTGCAGATTGTACAATCGTGAAGCTGCGCGCTACGCACGTTGGGCGGCATGGGCCGCGGCGCTGATTGTATTGATCGTAGCCGGCGTGTACGGCGGGCGGGTGGTTCGCGAGGCGCGGGCTCGCAGGCACGGTCCTGTTCCTGTGCCGGCCTCCGTCCAACAGCAGTCGGCGCAGATTTCGTTCTCAAAGGTCGAGCAGAACCGCACTGTTTTTACTATTCGCGCCTCGCATGCCACCGAGTATAAGGACCGAAACCGTTCGCTACTGGAAGATGTGTGGATCACGATTTATGGCAAGAAAGGTGAGCGCGACGACAACATCCACACCCGCGAGTGCAGCTATGAGCCGGAAACGGGAGATGTGCGCTGCGAAGGCGAGGTGCAGATCGAAATTGGAAGCACGAAGTCCGCTGCGGGTAAGGATGTCGCGTCGAATTCAAGCCTCGAAGTAACAACCAGCAATCTGCTCTTCAATCGCAACACGGGAGAAGCATCAACACAGGCACCGGTCCAATTCAGATTTGCGGGTGGAAGCGGGCGAGGGGTCGGCGTCAGCTATAGCACTAGCGATTCGATGGTGCGCGTGGAGCACTCCGTGGAATTTGATATAGCGCCGTCCGCTGCGACGGATAATTCGCCCATAAGCGCGACCGGAGCAAGCCTCGAAATTCGACGTAACCAGCGAACCGCGGTGCTTGACGGACCGGCGCTGGTGCGGGAAGGCGATCGGGAGCTTTCGGCGGGCGCGATCTCGGTGGAACTTGATGCGGAATATCGAGCTCAGCGGGTGACTGCTGAGGGAAATCCGCGAATCCGCGCGATGGAGGGCGACGCGAACGAAGCGGTTTCAGCGGATCGCTTCGAGGCATCCCTCAGCGCTACGGGACATGTAGAACGGATCATCGCTGATGGTCAAGTATCCGCGAGCCGACAGGCTGCAACGGGTTCCGATCATTTTTCAGCCGGTCACACGGAATTCGAGATGCTTCCAGCGGGCAACTTAATCAAACAGATGATCGCCACGGGCGGCGTAGAAGCGGAATCACGTAAGGGCGGTGACTCGCAAAATTTGAAGACTGGGGCCTTGCGCGTATATTTCTCCGCCGCGAGCGGGCATGGTTCCCCAAGATCGGATGCCAAAGGCGCTGGCCCGGTGAGTGATCAGAAAATCGAAAGGGCCGAAACTCTTGCCCCAGCTACAATCGAATCAAAAACGGGCGCCGATGTGACCACCTTGCACGCGAAGCAATTTGTGGCGGAGGCGGGCCCGGATGGACGTCTCAGCGAGTTATTCGGACACTCCGGCGTGGATATTCGCAGGCAAGCCAACCACGGAAATGAGGACGTTATCTTGGCACGGGAGCTTGTTGCCACTTTTGGGGCGCACGGGGAATGGGACACGCTCGACGAGACAGGGGATGTCCACTTCAGCGAGGCGGGGGCGGGGCGTGAAGCAACCGCCGCGCGCGCGCGCGTCGTGCGCGCCACGGATCAGGTGACTCTGGAGGGGTCGCCGGTTATTTCGGATTCGATGAGCCGCTCGACGGCGAGCAGGGTGGTGTTCAACCAGAAAACGGGGGAAGTGAACGCCAGCGGAGGAGTGGTCTCGACCTATATTCCAAGCGCGGCAGGAGACTCGGTGGACCTGGGGTCTGGCGCCGCTCATGTCTCAGCGGATTCGCTTTCAGGCTCGGCAAGCGGGGGGCATGTGGTTTACGCCGGGCATGCGCGGTTGTGGCAAGGAGCCGCTGTGCTGGATAGCGATCGGATTGAACTTTGGCGGGATACCAAGAAAATGCAGGCCATAGGCCACGTGGTCGCCGTCTTCCCGCAGATTGGTGGACCGTTCGCCGCATTACCGGGAAGCAAGCTGGCGTCGCGCCAAGCCTCGTCGTCACAACCGATCTTGTGGAAAGTTCGCGCTCCAATGCTCACGTACTTGGCTGACGAGGGCAAAGCCCGGTTTGAAGGCGGCGTACAAGCTGACTCAAGCGAAGGCTCGCTTGAGTCCATGACTCTGGAGGTATTTTTGGGACCGGCGACAGCTCCTTCGGGTGGGAACAAGGGGAGCAGACCCATAAGTGGCGCGCTACCTACTACTTCGCTCGAAAATGGCGGCAAAACGCAACTCTCGACCGACGGGCGCCAATTGAACCGCGTCGTGGCGCAAGGAAACGTGGTGGTCCGCCAAGGGGACCGCCGAGGCATGGCCGAGCGGGCCGAATATACCGCTGCCGATGGAAAGTTCGTTCTTTCTGGCGGCCAGCCGACTCTAGCTAATGCTGTTAGCGACACAACTACGGGCCATTCGTTGACCTTCTTTGTAGCGAGTGATACGATTTTGATTGATTCGCAAGAAGGTTCGCGCACGCTGACGAAGCACCGGATTGAGAAATGAACTGGCATGTTGAAACTCCAGGCCGCCGAGCTCCGGAAGTCGTATCGCCGCCGGACTGTCGTTAACGACGTTAGCTTGGAGATTCAGCAGGGAGAAGTGGTTGGGCTACTCGGGCCGAACGGCGCAGGAAAGACCACGACGTTTTACATCCTAGTTGGACTTGCTCGCCCCGATTACGGGCGTGTCTTGCTGGATGGCGAGGACATCACCGACCTCCCCATGTACCTGCGGGCCCGCAGCGGTATCAGCTACCTTCCTCAGGAACCTTCAGTCTTTCGGAAACTGACTGTGGAAGAAAATTTGCTTGCGGTGCTGGAAACCCTGTCTGTGACTCCCGAACAGAGGCGCGACAGGGTGGAGGAGCTCTTGGCACAAATGGGATTAGAAGGGGTGCGTTCCAGTCAGGCTCACGTGCTTTCGGGTGGAGAACGGCGGCGTCTGGAAATCGCGCGCTCGCTGGTGCTTTCCCCATCTTTCGTTCTTTTGGATGAGCCTTTTGCCGGCATCGATCCGTTGACGGTGGTGGATATTCAAAAGATCATTGCGGATTTAAGTGAAGCGGGAATTGGCGTCTTGATAACTGATCACAATGTGCGCGATACGCTGGCCGTGACCAACCGCGCATACATCATTAGCGAAGGCAAAATTCTAGCCGCAGGAACACCATTGGAACTTTCCGCGAATGCCGATGTTCGCCGCATCTACTTAGGGGAGAGCTTTCGGCTCAACTGAATCTTATGAACTGGCTCGCACCCAAACTGCACCTCCGCCTGGCTCAGAAACAGATATTGACGCCGGGGCTAGTGCAAATGGTCAGCGTGCTGGCCCTCAATCGCCTTGAGCTTCGGGAAATGATCAACCAGGAAATTATGGCCAACCCCGTTCTCGAGGAACTCGGTGAGGACGGCGTCACCGGCGATAGTTACACCGACGAAGCATTCCTCAAAAAGGAAACGGAAAAGGTTCCCGAGACCGAGGCCCCCAATCCCTTCGATGAGTTCGATTTCGGATCGTTTTTCACCCAATATCTCGATACTGGAGCGGAGCGAGCCGCTGGCGGCGAGCACGAAGAAATCGAGAGACCTTCGTTTGACAAGTTTCTCTCGTCGCCCGCGAGTCTTACCGATCACCTGACATGGCAAATGAGCGCCAGCATTTGCACCGAGACCGTTGGCAAGATCGCCGAATCGATAATCGGCAATCTGGATGAAAACGGATACTTGACGGCCACGCTGGATGAAATCGCACAGTCTGGAAATTATTCGATGGAGGATGTCGAAGAAGCGCTGGCATTGGTCCAGGAACTGGATCCGCCCGGAGTTGGCGCGCGCAATTTGGAAGAGTGCTTGATCCTGCAGGTGAAGGTGCTTGACCCGCAAAACATCCTGGCTCAGCAGATCATCGCCGAACATCTGAAACTTCTGCAAAATAACCAGCTCAAGGAAGTCGCGCGCGCGCTGAACCGTCCGGTGGAAATGGTGAAGCGAGCGGTGGACGTTATCAAGCGTCTCGATCCTAAGCCGGGCCTGCGCTACAACAAAATCGAACCCAGGCTTGTCGAGCCCGATGTTCAATTCCGTAAAGTCGACGGTGAGTGGCAGGTTTTCATGAATGATGATGACGTGCCACAGCTCCGCTTGAGCCCCACGTATCGCCGCCTGCTGGCGCGCGACGCCGCCGACCGGGACGTCCGCAATTATGTCAAGGAGCGCTTTACTGCCGCTATACAGTTGATGAAGAATATCGAGCAGCGCAAGCACACTATCCTGCGCGTCTGCCATTCAATTCTTCGTCGGCAGGGCGACTTCCTCGATTACGGACCGGATCACCTAAGACCGATGATGATTAAGGAAGTCGCGGAAGAAGTCGGCGTGCATCCCTCCACGGTGAGTCGCGCGGTGGCTAATAAGTACGTCCATACGCCGCAGGGCGTCCTAGAGTTGCGAAGTTTCTTCTCCGAATCCGTCAACGGGCCGCAAGGCGGCGACATGTCGCTCTTATCCCTGAAGCGCCGCGTGAAACAAATGATCGAAGCGGAGGACGCTGCCCACCCTCTCACGGATGAACAGATCACAAAGAAACTCAGCGACGAAGGCATTCAGGTCACTCGCCGGACCGTGGCCAAATACCGCGAAGATTTGCGCATCCCGAGCACCCACCGCCGACGGGTCAAGGCTTAAGCTGCGATCGCCGTGAAGCGCCCCGATCGGAAACGCCACGCACGCCAGCTCGTAATTCTTACTGGTCTTTCGGGGTCCGGCAAGGGGTCAGTTCTCAACACTTTTGAAGACCTCGGGTTCTACTGTGTGGACAACCTTCCCGTCGCGCTCATTCCGACTTTTAGCGAGCTTTACGAGGAAGGTCGGGGTGAAGTGGATCGCGCCGCGCTCCTGGTCGATGCGCGGGAGGGCGACCAGCTTGAAAAGCTACCGGGCATATATCGCAAGTTGACCCTCGAGCATGCGACAAGTCTGGTTTTCGTCGAGGCGAGCGACGCGGCGCTTCAACGCCGTTTTAGCGAGACGCGCCGTCCCCACCCGCTTGGCCGGAGCGGTTCCATCATCGAGGGAATTCGTAAAGAGCGCCACCGAATGGCTCCAATCCGCCGTCTCGCGGACGTCATTATCGACACGACGAAGTTCAATGTCCATGAGCTGCGCCAGTTTGTTATTGACCGCTTCCAGAATCCCGGGCGCCGGCCACTGCTGGCATCGCTCGTGAGCTTCGGATTTCGATACGGCATCCCCGCGGACGCGGATCTGGTTTTCGACGTGCGCTTTTTGCCGAACCCGCATTTCGTGCCGCGTCTGCGTGCTTTCGACGGAAGAAATTCACGAGTGGCGCGCTACATCCGATCTTTTCCGCAGACAGAAGAATTCCGGCGCAGGATCGAGAGTCTATTAACATACCTGATCCCCCATTACATTAGGGAGGGCAAAAGTTATCTGACGGTCGCGTTCGGATGCACGGGAGGGCGCCACCGATCGGTAGCTCTGGCCGAAATGACGCGCCGCTCGCTCCAGAAGAAAGGATATGCCACGAAAGTGGTGCACCGCGATCTCGATAAATCCCTATCGTGAACATCGTGGCCGGCGGGACTTCACAGCGGCCAGTGGCGTGGTGGGCCAACGCGATTACCGCTTGCGAGATGGCGGGGCGATGCATAGCCTAAGATCTCTATACATCATCCCGGAAGCAGGTGGCGCCGACGGATGGGAGTACCGCAATTGAACGATTCAAAATTGATATGGTGAGTCCGGCGGCGAAAGTGAAACCGCTCATTCCGCCCGCCACGGCGCGGCAGGAAATCGCTCGCCTGTTGGGCTATTTGCGCCCTTATGTGCCGCGTCTCGTCTTGGGTATTATCCTCATCGCAGCAATGGGGGCGGTCGATTTCCTGATTGCTTTTGCCTTCCGTCCTGCCTTCGACGTGATTTTGAATCCGCATTCCACGGCACAAGCGCTGACCTTGTTCCAAATACCGTATACGCATCGAGTGGTTGACCTGCATTCCTTCGTCCCTCGCCATTTTCACAATGTTTGGACCGTTTTTGCGGTCGCGCTCCTTTTGCTCACATTTATTAAGGGGACGGCGGAATACGTGGGAAGTATTTTGATCCAGCATGTTGGCCTCTCCGGTATCACCGATTTGCGCAATGAGGTTTACAGCCAAGTGGTCCAGCAGCCGGTTGGATTCTTTCAGCATAATCCTACCGGCCGCGTGATGTCCGCCGTCATCAGCGATATCGAGCAGATGCGCAGCGCTTTTTCCGACTGGTTCGCTGAATTTTTTCGCCAGCTTTTTGCGCTGATTGCTTTCGTGACCGTTTTGCTGGTTATCAATTGGAGGATGGCTTTGGGATCGGCAATTTTAATCCCAGCGGTGGTTTGGCCTGTTAGCAAATTCGGACGCCGCATTCGCCGCTCCTCGGAAAAAAGCCGCTCGCGTCTGGCGGATCTGAGCGAAATCCTTCAAGAGACGATCGCCGGAAATCGCGTGGTGAAGGCTTTCGGGATGGAAGGTTTCGAGATTCGCAAATTCCGCGAGGCGGCGCGCAATCTGCTCCGCGAAAATATGCGCTGGATCAGAGCGTTCGCCGCTACTTCACCGGTAATGGACATTCTGGGCGCAGTCGTCATTGCCTTGGTGCTCCTCGTGGCGCGCGGCGAAATCAAGGCTCACCGCATGACGATTGGATTATTCGTCTCTTTCGCATACGCGCTCTTCAAGTCTTACGAGCCGATCAAGCGCCTAGGAAACGTCTATCAACTCTTCCTGCAGGCCGCCGGCACTGCGATGCAGGTATTTACTTTTCTCGATCTGCCAAAAGAGATCATGGACGCCCCTGAAGCAAAAGTGCTGCCGCCATTCTCCAGGTCGATCGAATTCGACCGCGCAAGCTTCGCCTACGGCGCTGAACCACTGATTTTGAAGAACATCGACCTGAAAGTTTCCGCGGGCGCTGTTGTCGCCATCGTGGGATCGAGCGGCGCCGGAAAAACTACCCTCGTCAATCTTCTTCCACGCTTTTACCCGGCGACTTCGGGCTCAATCCTGATCGACGGCCACCATCTTTCGGAAGTGACCCTTCGCTCATTGCGCGAGCAGATGGCCATCGTCACCCAAGAAACAATTCTTTTCAACGATACCGTTCGCAATAATCTCTGTTATGGTCGCCCAGACATGCCCGACCAGAAAATCATCGCGGCGGCTCAGGCAGCTCTGGCTCACGATTTCATCACTCGCATGCCCCAGGGTTACCAAACGGTGATCGGTGATCGCGGGCAGCGCCTCTCCGGCGGTCAGCGGCAGCGTCTGGCCATCGCCAGGGCTTTGCTGAAAGATGCCCCGATCCTGATTTTGGACGAAGCTACGTCTGAGCTCGATTCGGAATCCGAGATGCTCGTACAGAAGGCGCTCAACAATCTAATGACCGGCCGAACCGTTTTTGTGATCGCGCATCGTCTTTCCACGATTCGGCGTGCGGATATGATTGCAGTGCTCGACGATGGCTCGATTCGCGAGCGTGGCACGCATGAAGAGCTCCTGGAGCGCGGCGGTACCTACGCGCGCCTCTACGAAATGCAGTATCGCGATGCCGAAACCGTCACGCGCACGGGGGGCCCGGCATAGCCCGCAATTCTGGTTGCCGGTGTGCGTTATTTCTGGACGCGGGTTTTCAGAAAACGTAAGGTTTGGTCGATAAGTGTGAAATGGAATGTCTATAAAATCACAACCCGGGCCCGCTGATCGGCTGGACTCGCCGGAGTCACGATTCCGTCAGGGGCTGAAATCGATGACCGGGTACGGAGAGTCTCGCCTCAGTGAGAGTGGTTTCAACCTGCGCGTAGCCATCCGTAGCGTCAACCATCGTTTTCTCGATCTGCATCTTCGCATGCCGGAAGGTTTCGAGCCGATCGAACCTCGCATACGCAAAATAGTCCGCCAGCGTCTGCGCAGGGGGCATCTCGATGTCACGGTGCGCCATGAACTGGCGGGGCCATCCACTGTCGGAGTCAATCAGGAAGTGGCTGCGGCGTACCTCGATGCTGTCGACGCACTGCGAAAGCAATTCGGTATATCGGTGCAGCCGGACGTAGCTGCAATTCTGCGTTTGCCGGGAGTGATTGGTCCCGCAGCCGCATTGTTGGACGAAGATTTGCCACATCTTGAGGAGCTAACTGCAAAGTGCCTCGCTGCGGCGATCGATAAGCTCGATCACATGCGGGAAGAGGAAGGCGCCGCGCTGCTCAGCGAGATGTCCGGCCGGCTTTCCCGCATTACGAGCCTCACGGCGAAGGTCGAGGCGCTGGCTGAGCGCGCTCGCCCTGTGTTTGCCAAGCGTCTTCAGATGCGCCTCAAAGAGCTTCTCGGCGAAGCGCCTTTCGATCCTGCGCGGTTGGCACAGGAGGCCGCCCTTGCTGCTCAACGAAGCGATATCTCCGAGGAAGTCGCCCGCTTGGCCAGCCACGTAAGCCAGTTTGAGACGTTGCTCTCGGGCGCTGCCGACGTCGGCAAGAAACTTGACTTCCTGTTGCAAGAAATGCAGCGCGAGGCCAACACCCTACTGGCAAAAACCCCTGGCAACGACGCCGAAGGCGTCGAAATCACTGCGCTTGCACTCGAGATGAAGTCCGAGATCGAAAAACTTCGCGAACAGGTGCAGAACATAGAATGAGCGAATCCGAACCCCTGGTTCTTATCGTCTCCGGCCCTTCCGGATCAGGGAAGTCGACGCTTGTCAGCAAGATTTTGGAGCTTCCCGGGACGATGCTATCCGTTTCGTGTACCACACGTACTCCGCGTAAGACGGAAAGCGAGGGCAAATGGTACAATTTCGTATCGGAAAACGAATTCCAGCGAATGGTTGAAAGCGGCGAGTTTCTGGAATACGCTCAGGTGTTCGGGAAAAATTGGTACGGAACGCCGCGGAAATCGCTCGACGAAGCGCTTGCACTAAAAAAGGATTTGGTTCTCGAAATCGACGTGCAGGGAGCGCTTCAGGCCAAAAGAGAGTTGCCCGGCGCCGTCGCGGTTTTCGTCCTGCCGCCTTCCGCTGCGGATCTCGAACGGCGTATACGGGAGCGGGGACAGGATTCAGAGGACGAAATTCGGCGCCGCCTCGAACGCGCGCGCCAGGAAATGCTCAACTATCGCAGCTATGATTTCGCCATCATTAATGACGATCTCGATCGTGCTGGACGCGAAGTTCAGGCTATCGCTCTCGGCTCGCGCTGCCGCATTGCTCGAGAAGAACAGCGGATTCGTGAAATTCTGAAGTCCTTCGGAGGCTGATTTGCCCATGGCTGCTCTCAGACAAGTGCCGGATAGTCAGTTTGCTTATGTCGTGGTCGTCTCCCGCCGCGCCCGGCAGTTGATGATTGGCGGGCGCCCGATGGTGGATAATCCCAGGTCGCGCAAGACTTCGCGTATCGCGGAAGAAGAACTGCAACTGGGCCTCCTCGAATACGAGTTGCCTGAGCTGCCTGAAGGGTCGGAAGAGGGCGACGCAAAGCGCCGCAGATAGTTGGTAGGTGATGTAGCGGCCGCCTTTCGTCCTGAAGTTTGCGAAGGGCGGGTGCTGATCTCATCCCCCATGAAAATCGCACTGGGCGTGACCGGCGGAGTGGCAGCCTACAAGGCTGCGGAACTCGTTCGCCGTCTCCAGCAGGAAAAGATCGACATCCAGGTCGTGATGACACGTTCCGCGCGCGAGTTCGTCACGCCCCTCACCTTCGCCGCGCTCACGGGCAAAAAAGTAATAACCGAAATGTTCGCTGCGGACGATGCCGCTCCCGCAAATGTTGAAAGCGCTATCGAACACATCGCCGTGGCGCAGCGCATCGACTTGCTCCTCGTCGCGCCTGCCACCGCCGACATTCTCGGCCACTTCGCTCACGGTATCGCTGGAGATTTTCTTTCGACTCTCTATCTCGCCACCAAAGCGCCGGTTGTCGTCGCGCCCGCGATGAATGTCAATATGTGGGAGCATCCCGCCACCCAGGAAAATTTGAAGACCCTTCGCGCGCGCGGCGTTCACGTCGTCGATCCTGACGAAGGTTATCTCGCGTGCGGCATGACGGGTGCCGGCCGTCTGGCCGCTACGGAAACCATCGTTCGCAAAGTTTGTGCCGTGCTGGGGCTACGCCGCGATTTTGAACGCCAAACAATTCTCGTAACCGCTGGCCCCACTTGCGAAGACATCGATCCCGTCCGCTTTCTCAGCAACCGCTCTTCCGGGAAAATGGGCTACGCACTCGCCGAAGCTGCGGCCCGCCGCGGCGCGCGCGTAATCCTGATCAGCGGACCCACGGAATTGTCTGTGCCCGAAGGCGCCGATTGGGTCCCGGTACGCTCGACGGACGAAATGCGAAAAGCCATTCATCAACGATCGATTGAAGCGAGTGTCGTTATTATGGCTGCGGCGATCTCGGACTATCGCCCGGCTGCTGCGCAATCGCAAAAGCTCAAGCGCGGCGATAGCCGGCTCACGCTCGACCTTGAGCCCACGCCTGACATTCTCGCTGAGCTGGGCGGCTCGCCTGTCCGTCAGGAAACCGGTCTCATCCTCGTCGGGTTCGCCGCGGAAACCTCCGACTTGGCAGAAAACGCGCGGGGGAAGCTAGCGCGCAAAGGTGCGGATATGATCGTCGCAAACGACGTCACCCAAGAAGGGGCCGGTTTCGACACCGACACCAATATCGTCACACTTTTCCTTCGTGACGGTCGCGAAATCTCGCTCCCGAAGCTAGCTAAGTTCGATGTAGCCAACCAAATCCTCGACTACATTCTTCTGCTTCAAGGAGAGTGACGATCCGGCAGGGATCATCACCCTACCCGTCCGGACGCAGAAAAGAAAAAGTGGTGTGTCCACAGCGAGGGTGCCGTAGTTTCAGCTTTGTAGTCTAGGGACCGCTGCCTGTTTGCTGCATGCGCCGGTACGGCTCTGGGTCGGTTCGGCTGCTGAAACGGCCGCCACGGTTCGCGCAGGCAACGTGCCCAAGACGGCGCGCGCCGTATCGAGGATGGCTAAAACGGTCGGCGACTGTTCAGTTTTCCGCCAAGCCATATACACGTCGATTCTCGCGTCAGGATCGTCAATCGGCACAGCAACCGCGATATTCCGGTTCTCGGCGCGGGTCGACGCTTCGTCCGCGATAATGAAAATTCCCTTGTTCGCCGCCAGGAGGACCTTGTGAACCTCGCCGTGTGACAAGGGGTCGGCTGTCATGGGGCTGACTCGCGGAGATACGCCAGCCTTGGCGAACAGCTCGAGCGTCCGTTTGAGCAGGCCGCCTCCAACACTTGGGTCCGGGAGAAACAAAGTCTCATCCGCGAGGTCCTTTATTCGCAAGGTCTTGCGTTTTGCCAGGGGATGCGCCCTGCTCATCATCGCGATAAGCCTTTCCTCATAGAGGAATTCGCAACTCAGGCGCACTGTATCCACGGGAGGACGCAGGAAACCTATATCGATTTTTCCTTCAACGAGAGCCCCGTTTTGTAGGGTTGAGAAGATGCTATCGCACTGAATGTCTACCGCCGGATATCGTTTCGCGTGTTCGACGACCATGTCGCCAACTTTGTCTGCCAAGTGCAAAGCAATGCCGACTCGCGCCGCGCCCGCTTCTCCTTTCTTAGCTTGGCGCAAACGATCCGCAACTCGTGCTGTCTGACTGATCAGAAGCTTCGCGTCCTGCAAAAAAAGCACACCCGCGTCCGTTAGTGCCACCCTTCGCCGATCACGATCGAAGAGGCGCACATCGAATTCGTCCTCTAACTGACGGATTTGCCGGCTCAGAGGCGATATCGAGACGTGCAGCTCTTCCGCAGCTTTTGAATAGCTGAGGCGCTCCGCAACGGCAATAAAGTAGCGCAACTGACGAAGTTCCATGGCTTTGACCCAATCCCACCCCGGTTGTGTATCCAAACGAAAGCATTTTGTATCCACAAACCGATAACTCGCAGCGAAAACGCAGCCACCCGGCTGCTTTTGCATAATTCGTAACAGAATCGCTCAAAATAAGCAATGGACTTGTGAAGCTCAATCGGTTCTAGTGCTTGCCGTCAGGGTGGGCATTCGCGGTGTGTGGGCTTGGGCTATGGGTGGACTGGGAATTCTGGATTCCGGATGTACGCCTCTTGGTGTGCTCTAGGATAGCCTGTTTGCTCCGTGCCTCGATCGCGATTTCCCCAGAATCTTAGCCTTACCGCAGGACCCGGAACGCGGGCTCTAATACAGGGGGGACCATGAAATCGATTCGGAAGTTGGTTTTTGCTCTGCTTGGCGCAGCGCTCTTGATTACGGGCGCGCAATTCGCGATGGCGCAGAACGCATCGACCGGCGCATTGACTGGCACCGTTACCGATCCATCGGGCGGCGTCATCACCGGCGCCATGGTGACGGTGACTAACATCGGCACAGGCCAGGCGCGCACCGTCACGACGGAGTCCAGTGGATCGTATAGATTTTCGCTGCTTCCTCCCGGGAATTACTCGGTGAATTTCTCGGCCTCGGGTTTCCAGGCGACAACAGTGCCCTCGGTCACCGTCAACGTCACGGAAACAGCTGTGTTGAACCAGGCGCTGCAAGTCGGCGGGCAGACCACACAGGTCACTGTCGAAGCCACTGCTCAGTCCATTCAAACCGAGAACGTGACGAATGGCGGCGTCGTTTCTGGAGACGAAATTACTTCGCTGCCGCTCGTTTCACGTAATTACACTCAAGTCATTAACCTATCGCCGGGCGTAGTCGCTAACGCCGCAACAGCATCGTCCATCGGAAACGGTACGCAGGACGTAAGCGCGAACGGTTCGACGGCCAATGAGAACAACTACTCCATGAACGGGTCGTCGATCGTAAATTACGTCAGTGGTATGGCGGCTCAAGAGGGCAGCTTTCCCGGCATTCCGATTCCCAACCCGGATGCCATCGAAGAGTTCAAAGTTCAGACATCTCAATATGATGCCAGCTCGGGACGAAATCCTGGAGCGAATGTGGATGTGGTCACCAAGACCGGGACCAACGATTTCCATGGAGCTGCATGGGAATTCAACCGCAACAACTTCTTTAATGGCAATGATTTCTTCTACAAAAGGAGTGAGGCAGACCAGGGTTTACCGAATAAGCCGCAGACCCTAAAACAAAATACTTTTGGCGGCACGCTGGGCGGCCCGATCATGAAGAATAAGGCGCATTTCTTTGGTTCTTATCAAGGCTTCCGGCAGCTCAATGGGATTGGAACAAGCGGCTTCGCTACCGGCTACGCCCCGAACACTTTTCTAATGCCTTGGAACGATTACGCTGACGCCTCAAGTGGTGTCTGCAGCGACGTTCGTTGTACCAACAATGTGGCCGCCTACAAGGCCTATCTCGGTAGCGTATTTGGCGGCCAGACGGGGTTTCCAGCTCTGTTTGGGGGTACGGGCCTCCCGGCCACTAGCGCAAATATCACCAATACTGCTGTAGCGCTGCTACAAGCCAAGGGAGTGGCCAAGGGTGGCTTTAACCAGGGCTTCTATTTCCCGGCGATGACACAACAGCAAGTCGCAAACTTTCTGAAATGTCCCAACAATCTCAGCAGCCCCGTTCCTGCGCTAGGTAACGGTTGCTCGACCGCGATCTCCGATCCAGTGAGCGCCAATGAGGATCAGTACATCGCTGACGGCGATGTTGCGCTTTCGTCGATGAACACGCTCTATGCGCGCTACATGTACCAGCGAGATCCCCAGGTTCAGCCTTTCAATTGTTTCATCCTCGCGGGGAACTGCAACCCCGGCGCCCCGCTGGACGCCTATTATGGCAACCACATCGGGCAGCTTGAGCTGCGAACGATTCTGACGCCTAACCTGGTTAATGACGCCCACTTCGATTTTCATCGTGATATCGAAAACAACAGCGACCCCAATCTCGGTTTGAATGACTGCTCCCTTCCGAACGGAGCGACAATTGAGCCACTGGCCTTCAACGGTTCTCCTTGTGGTTCTCCCCTGCCGGCTCTCGCTAAGAAGTTCCCGGAAATGCTTGTCCCGCCGCAGCTCGACATTCTTGGAATTGGCGGCGCGCCTTGGAGCCAGGGCGGAAACTTCTCGATGGTCTCCAGCAATTTTATCAATACATATCAGTGGTCCGATCAGGTCTCCTGGAACCACGGGATCCATTCTCTGAGGTTTGGGTTTGAGGGTAACCGGATCCTATACAACAACACGATCCCCTCTTCCGAGCGCGGCGAGCTCCTGATGTATTCAACGGCCGATTTTCTGACCAGCAGTTCCGGTCCAGCAATCGACGGCACCCCCCTCACGCCGACCGGTGGTATCACCCTTGGGTTTGGCCTCAAAGGTAACCTGGTGCACTACAACCGTGTGAATCAGTTCGACTGGTACGCCCAGGACGATATCAAGTTGAGTCCCAAGCTCACCGTTAACCTCGGTGTACGCTGGGAGTATTCTGGCTTCCCCGACGACAAGAGTGGTCAATTCTCGAACGTCTGGGAAACAGTGCTCCCCAAGGTCAACACGGGATCAGCGTTTGAGTCACTGGGGGCCACAGGAACACTCGTCGGGTTTGCGGTTCCGTCGAATTTCGACGTCAGGGACTTCGGCCTCACAGCACCCACGGGTGCCACGGGTGTAACGGTCAACAGCAACAAGACCTTGGTACCCGGCACTCCTTGGAATGATTTCGAGCCGCGCATCGGAGTAGCATGGCAGCCGATCGGGCAAAGACTCGTGGTCCGCGCGGGCTATGGCTGGTTCTACGATACGATCTACGGCAATCTACTTATCGACAATCAATTGAACCTGCCTCCTTATTCCGGAGCAGGCTCTGGACCATCGCCCCAAAGTCAGGCTGACACACTTCAGAATCCCTGGCGAGCCGGCGTCGGTCCTCTTGTGTGGACCCCGCGTTACATGTTCAATGTTCCCGTCGTCCCGGGCTTAGGTGGTGGCTTTAACCCGACGACTGGCGCAATTTGTCCGGCTGGCGTTTGTTCGTCGGGCTTTACATACACATCCGATTCGCCGCAAATGGCGAACCGCTTGCCACTCGTGCAGGAATACAGTCTGGACATTCAGTATGATCTTGGCCACAACTGGGTAGCGGACGTTGCCTACATTGGCAGCCACGGTACTCATCTCTACGATTGGTCAAGAAACATAAACCTCGCCCAGTTGGTGCCTGGCGCCCCCAACAATCCGACCGCCGCATCCGGTGCGCAGAACCTGGAGATGATCGCCTCTTCGTTGCCCTATAACGATCCGGCGAATCCGAATCCAATCACCACCAATACGATTGGAACTTTTACGACAAACGCTAACGAGCGTGTTCCTTATCTTGGGTTCGCGCCCGGCGGCGTTGCAAGCACGGACACACTTGGCGATTCGCTATATGACAGCCTGCAGGCCCAGGTCAAGCACCAGTTCGGAAGAGGCCTGCTGTTGCAGGTTTCGTATACGTGGAGCAAGAATTTGACGAACATCAACACCTCGGCTGCGGGAAACGGCATTCAGCCGCCGGGAGAGGTGATCTTCGGGGCTGCCAATAGCAACGACCCGCTTGATCTGCGGCAGCAATACGGACCTGCGGCCTTCAACCGCTCGCAGAGAGGTGTCATCAGTTATGTCTATAGGTTTCCGTATAGCAAAACCGAAGGTCTGAGCGGTAAGCTCCTGGGCGGATGGAGCCTCTCGGGCGTGACGACAATTCAAAACGGTCTGCCATTCTGGATCGTCGACGGCGGAGGAGGTTCGATCTACGGCAGCGACAATAGCCGAGCAGCGCTGGCAGACCCAGTCGACTGCAACCCGACTACGAAAAGCTGTAAATCGGGAATCCCGATTGCCACGTCCGGCAGCACGACCTCTCGCGCGACCCCCGGTAAGTTCTGGGTAAACCCCGGCGCCTTCATCTCTCTATCGCCAACCACATACGCTGGACCGAACGCCCTCGGGTTGACGCCCCTTCCTGCGAGTTCGCCTTACTGCATCGGCGGGACGCCAAACCCGGGCGGTTCTGCAACCGTTGCATGTGGTCAGCCCGGGTCGACTTTCCTGAACGCTGGCTCAGGGTTCGGCAACAGCGCTATCGGGTCTATTCTGGGGCCAGGTCAATTTAACTTCGACATGTCCCTGATCAAGACTATGAAACTATGGGAGAGTCGAACCCTGGAGTTCCACGTGGATGCTTTTAACATATTCAACCACGCGCAATTCAATCCGCCCGGAAACGACCTCAACACGGCGTCGACATTCGGCATCATCACCTCCACGTCGGTCACGCCGCGCGTGATGCAGTTCGGCTTGAAGTTCCTTTTCTAGGGTGATGGAAAGGCTCGGCTCTTATTCAGAGTTGTAGCTGTACCACCCCGGGGACCGGTTGGCCCACCCCCAACTGGTCCTCTTTTCTTCAGCACTCATCCCGCATGCCGGAACAAAATAACGTCGCCATCCTGCACGACGTACTCCTTGCCTTCGAGCCGCACCTGGGCCTTCTCGCGCGCTCCCGCGAAACTCCCCGCTTTCAGCAGATCCTCCCAATTCACCACGTCCGCCTTGATGAAGTTCTTCTGGATGTCGCTGTGTATCGCCCCGGCGGCTTCGGGCGCAGTCATTCCGCGCTTGATGGTCCAGGCGCGGCATTCCGGCTCGCCGCATGTGAGGAACGAAATTAAGCCAAGCAAGCGGTAGCTGGCCTGGATCAGCCGGTCGCGGCCCGATTCCGTCAAGCCATAAGCGCGCATCATCTCGCTGGACTCTGCGTCATCCAGTTCCGCCAGCTCCGCCTCGATCTTTCCGCAAAATGGCACCACGGCGGTCTGCCGCTTCGACGCCAGCTTTTCAAGATGGTATTTCTCGATCACTCGATCGATCTCCGCCGCTTCCTCGTCTCCTAGGTTCAACACATACAGCATCGGCTTGCGCGTAAGGAACATGAAGCCGGTGAGCATTTTCTCTTCTTCCGGCTTGAGTTCGAGCTCTCGAAGGGGCGTCTCAGCCTCGAGCGCTTGCCGGCAGCGCATCAGAAGCTGCAATTCGGATTCGAGCAGCGTATCCTTCTTTTTTTTCAGATCCTTCTCCACGCGTTCGATGCGCTTCGCCGCCTGCTCCAGATCGTTCAAAATCAACTCAATATCTACATTCACAATGTCGCGAACCGCATCAAGTGGCCCCGGCTCGTGTGCCACCGCCGCATTTTCGAACAGCCGTACCACGTGCGCCAGCGCGTCCGCTTCGCGCAACGGCACAAGCGAAGCCGAATTCTTCTCGCGGTCCTTCTGCAAGCCGCCGATATCCACGTACTCGATTGTCGCGTACGTCACCTTCTTCGGCTTGAACACTTCGGCGAGCTTCGCCACGCGAGCGTCCGGCACGCGCGCAATTCCTACGTGCGCCTGATTCGGCGAGCTTCGCGCATCCACCCGCGCCTTCGTGAGGATCCGAAACAAGCTCGTCTTCCCAACCTGCGGCAGCCCGATAATTCCAGTTTGCATAAGCGGTCGATACTAGCACAGCCATTCACGGCGGCTGAGTGGCACGCGCGTCCCCGCGCCCACAAAGAAAAAGCGCCCCGGTTTGCCGGAGCGCTCTTCAACAGCTCTTTAAATTTCGATGTCTATTTCTTCGCTTTTAGCGCGTTGAGCGCCAGCGTGAGCCGCGACTTATAGCGATTTGCCGTGTTCTCGGCAAGCGTCCGTTTCCGAATCGCCTTATCCAATTCCGCAAACGTCGCGGACGCGAGTTTCGCCGCCTCGCCGCCATCCGCGACTGAAAGTGCCGCGCGCATGCGCCGCATCGCCGTGCGTACGCGTGTCCGATTCATGCGATTGATCGCCGCCCGGCGCTCTGTCTGCCGGATATTCTTCAATACAGACTTGGTCTTTTTCTTGTGCTTTACAGGGGTGCCCTGCGCCATTCATCGCTCCTTAGCTTTTGATTTCAGCCTAGCAGATTAGCGGACACGCGCCACACTGTCAATTTTCTCGCCCAAAAAATGGTAAGCCGCGGGTGCGAAGCTAGCCAGTATCTCTAAGAACCGCCATCGCGGCATTCCGCCCATTGATCCCGATCACGCTTCCTCCCGGATGCGTGCATGCTCCGCACAGGTAGACACCCGCCATGGGCGTGCGCGCCGAAAGCCGTCTTGACCACATGTATGGAGGCAAACACTCACCTTGAAAAATGTGGCCCCCGGTCAGTCCGACCTTCCGCTCGATATCCGGCGGGCCAAGCGCCTGCGCATCGATTACCGCATCGTCAATATTCGAACAAAACCTCGCCAGCGAATCGAGCGCGAGTCGGCGCACTTCTTCCCGCCGCTCATCCCACGTGCCGCGCTCAAACTTGTATGGGACGTACTGCGCAAACACACTCATCGTATGCTGCCCTATGGGAGCGATGCTCGGATCATGAGCACTCTGAAAATACAGTTCGCACCATAGATGCTCCGGCAACTCGCCACGCCGCGCGGCGGCAAACCCTGCCTTCCACTCGTTTTTGGTGAGCGGTATGTTGATTTGTCCGTAGTGGTGCGGCTGATCGGTTCCGGGCCGCGCCGTGAAGTTAGGCAACTCACGCATTAGCACGTTCAGCTTCACGGTGCAGCCCTCCATCGGGATCTCTTCCACGCGCTTGCGCCACGCCGGATCTGCCGCGTCGCCCAGCAATCGCAGCGTCTGCCGTGGGTCAGCGTTCGACACCACTACGGACGCAGCGATGAATTCGCCGCCCTCAAGCTGCACGCCTTCGCCAGG
>DATDIT010000049.1:0-11822 GCA_036520875.1 Candidatus Acidiferrales bacterium | reverse complement strand
GTCTGGAATCGACGGAGTGCTGCAAGAGCTGGATGTGGATGTTGGGCAGCGCGTGACGGAAGGAACGGCGCTGGCGCGCGTGGCCCAACCAAAACTCTTGAAGGCGCAGCTCAAAATTGCCGAGACGCAGGCGAAGGATATCGAGATCGGTCAAAAGGCCTCGATTGATACGCACAACGGCCTGATTCCGGGCCACGTGATGCGCATCGATCCGTCGGTGGTGAACGGCACTCGCACCGTGGACGTAAAACTCGATGGTCCGCTGCCGCCCGGCGCCGTGCCGGATCTGAGCGTCGAAGGCACAGTTGAAATCGAGCGCCTCGTGGACGTGCTTTATGTGGGTCGTCCCGTGCATGGCGATGCCGATAGCACCGTGGGCTTGTTCAAAGTTGTTGACGGCGGCAAAGAGGCGCTGCGCGTTCCAGTGGAACTGGGAAAGGTGTCTGTGAATTCGGTGGAAATCCGCAAGGGCTTGCAAGTCGGCGATGAAGTGATTCTGTCGGACATGTCCGCGTCGGACAATGTCGACCGTGTGGAATTGAGATAAAGACCTAGTTTCTGAATCGATCGCAACGGGAGGAGCGAAAATGAATGCCGCAGCCGAATCGCTGATTCGCCTAGAGGGTGTGAGCAAGGTGTTTCACACCGAGGAGGTGGAAACCCACGCGCTGAGCGGCGTGCAACTGGACATTAAGAGCGGGGAGTTCGTTTCCATTGCCGGGCCTTCGGGCTGCGGCAAGTCCACACTGCTTTCGATTCTCGGCTTGCTGGATTCCCCGACCGAAGGCAATTACTGGATTCACACCGAGCCGGTGCAGAAGCTTTCGCTTGCGTCTCGCACTCGTATCCGCAATCGCGAGATCGGCTTCATCTTCCAGGCATTCAACCTGATCGGCGATCTCACCGTTTTCGAAAATGTCGAGTTGCCTCTAACTTACCGCAGCATGGGCGCGCCGGAGCGCAAGAAACGCGTGAAGGACGTGCTCGATCGCGTCGAAATGGCGCACCGGGCGAAACACTATCCATCGCAGCTTTCAGGCGGTCAGCAGCAGCGCGTAGCGGTTGCGCGCGCATTGGCCGGCCAGCCCTCGATTCTGCTGGCCGATGAGCCGACCGGAAATCTCGATTCGAAAAATAGCGAAGCGGTGATGGATCTCCTCCATCAGCTGCACGCCGACGGCGCCACGATTTGCATGGTTACCCACGACCCGCGCTACGCTAGCATTGCCGATCGCACCGTCCATCTGATGGATGGCTGCATCGTCGAAGAAGAAAACGTGGGTGCGCAAGACCCGCGCCCATCTTAGGGGCGGAAAGCGGGCGACGCACGGTGGTATCTAGATTTCTCCTACGATCGCCTCGGCCTCGATTTCCACCAGCATCTCCGGCGCGATCAGCCGGCTTACTTCCACCATTGCCGTCGCCGGCCGAATCTCGCCGAAAAATTCGCCATGCGCGCGGCCGATCTTCTCCCAATCCGCAATATTGGTGACGAACATCCGCGTCCGCACCACGTCGGCCATCCGCGCGCCCGCTTTCGCCAGCGCCGATTCGATATTCCGCAGAGCCTGGATCGTCTGCGCGTAGGGATCGCCCGCGCCCACGATTTGTCCCTGCGCGTCGGTCGCGGTCGTGCCCGAAACATGCACATACATCCCCATGCGTACAGCCCGCGAATAGCCGATAATCGGTTCCCAGGGCGCGTTGGACGAAATGTTTTCTCGTTTCATTGTTTCTCCCGTGTGATTGTCGCCCTCTGCGTAAGTCTATCCGCCGATCATGGATCGAATCGCGCGCTCAGCTCAGGCGGCATGATCGGACATGCTTCGTTCCCCCTGCGAAATATTCGGTAGCGAATTCGCGCGATGAAATCGTAGATCAGGTCGCGAAGCGGTCGCGGAATCATCGCCAGCGCGCCCGCCAAGGTTTTCCATCCTCCGCCCAGCCGCCGAAATATGTGAACGAATGCATCCGAGCGCGTGAGCGTAGTGCCATCTTCTGTGAGCACCACGATGCTGTTCGGCAGACTAGCGCGCTGTTCGGCCGAAACTCGCGACGCATAGGTTGTGCCCAGCAGCGGCGCGAATCGAAAAGGGTTGCTCGATCGGTCGTGCTTCAGCACGAATTTCACGGCGCGGTCACACAATCCACAGTGGCCGTCGTAGAAAACGATTTCGGCATCGGGCGCCATGCGCGGCACTCTTCTAAAAGCATAGCACGCGCGCCCAACGGGTTCTGCTCTCGCTGCGCCCTCGGATCGTCCTCCACCACTCGCAAACTGCCGCTGGACACTCTTTCGCGAAGCCTCTAAGCTACACCCGAACCGCCAATCCGACAGGAGCACGCGCAGTCGTGAAGTGCCACAGCATCCTCGAAGCCGTCGCCGGTACGCCGCTAATCCGCCTGAATCGCGTGGCCAAGGACGTGCCCCCTGAGATCTACATCAAGGCCGAATACCTCAATCCCGGCGGCTCCATGAAAGACCGCATCGCCGTCCACATGATCGATGAAGCCGAGCGAAAAGGCCTGCTGCGCCCCGGAGGCACCATCGTCGAAGGGACGTCCGGCAATACTGGCATGGGACTTGCCCTCGTGGCGGCTGTGCGCGGCTACAAGGTAGTCTTCACCATTAACGACAAGCAGTCGCGCGAAAAAATTGATCTGCTGAAGGCTTTCGGCGCGGAAGTAATCGTGTGCCCTACCGCGGTCGAACCTGAAGATCCTCGCAGCTATTATTCTGTGGCGAAAAAACTCGCGCGCGAAATCCCCAACGCCTACTACCCGAATCAATACGAGAATCAAGCCAATCCCGATGCGCATTACCGCGCCACAGGTCCCGAGATCTGGAAAGACACCGAAGGAAAAATCACGCATTTTGTTTGCGGCCTTGGCACGGGCGGAACGGCCAGTGGCGCCGGCCGTTATCTCAAGGAACAGAATCCCAGCGTGAAAATAATTGGCGTCGATCCCTACGGTTCGCTCTATTACGAATATTGGAAAACCGGCAATATCGGCAAGGCCCGCACGTACGTCGTGGAAGGGATCGGCGAAGACATTCTCCCCGGGACGATGGATTTCTCGGTGCTGGACGATATCATTCAAGTAAATGACGAGGAATGCTTTCTGTGGGCGCGGCGGCTCGCGAAGCGCGAAGGCATCTTCACCGGCGGCTCGGGAGGCGGCTGCGTGTCCGCGGCACTGCGCGTGGCCAAGCATTGTCACAAGAGCGATCTCATTGTCGGACTGCTGCCCGACTCCGGCACGCGTTACCTCAGCAAAATCTACAACGATGGCTGGATGCGCGAGCTTGGCTACGCGGATACGGAAGTCACGCTCACTGCTGCCGATTGTATCCGTGTCAAACGCCAGAACGGCAAGACGCGCGACCTCATTGTCGTCGGTCCGAATCGCACGGTATTCCAAGCGCTTCAAACCATGCAGCAGCAGGATATTTCCCAGCTTCCTGTCTTCGAGGACGACCGCTCCATCGGCACCATCTTCGAGGATCAAATCCTGAATCTCGCGTTGCAGGGCAAGGAGCTGCGCAAGTTGATTGTCCGTGAAGTCATGGGTACGGCCCTGCCGCAAGTTGCCGCCAACGCGCCTGTCGAACGGGTCACCCACCTGCTAAGCCATGAAAGCCCCGCCGTCTTCGTCGAAATGGAAGCAGGCAACCTCGAGGTCCTCACCAAGTTCGATCTGATGGATACGATCGCCGGCCTGGTCGGCCAAAAGCGCTGATTTGTACCTTCTACCATGTAGCTCACCCCGCCTTCACGGGGTGAGGTTTTTCGCACTCAGTGCCACCATCCAACCCCCTTCCCGCCTTTCTTGGCCCCGGAGGGCCTCGTAAACCGGATAACCTGTGCGAAACTCCCCAGCCGCGGCTCGGAAATTTTTCCTCGGTGAATATTTCTTGACACGCCTCTTCCGGATGTGATACTCCCCGGTTACAAGTCAGCTTAGGTAGTTCTTTTAAAGTGAGGTTACTATTCAGTTCGTCGGCTCAGGGCTTGGGTGGAGTGGCGTTGCCAAAAATGGGGGTGGGTGATGAGTAAGTGTAAGTCTCTGGTGTCTCCGAAGTTTGTCTTCTCGCTATTCTTATGCTTGACTGTGCTGTTTGCCTGTACCTCGCCAGCTTGGGCGCAATCAGGAACCACAGGCGCCTTGACGGGCGTCGTCACCGATCCCTCCGGCGGCGTGATCTCCGGGGCAACTGTCACGCTGACCAACACCGGCACCGGCCAAACGCGCACTGCAACAACCGACGCGAGTGGCAACTACAAATTCTCGCAGATCCCGCCCGGCACGTACTCTCTCAAGTTCGAGGCTTCGGGATTCAAGACCTCCACAGTCCCGTCGGTTACCGTGAACATTACCGAAACCCCCGTGCTGAATGAAAAATTGGAGATCGGCGCGCAGACTTCGGAAGTAACCGTGGAAGCGACCGCTGAGACAGTTCAGACTCAGAACGCCACAGTCGGAACCCTCGTGGGGTCACAAACGGTGACCAGTCTGCCCCTGAGTTCGCGCAACTATACCCAGATCATTGATCTTTCGCCCGGTGTCGTGGTCAACGTCGCTAGCGCCGCCGCCGTCGGGAACGGCACGCAGGACATCAACGTCAATGGAAACGGCTCCGATCAGAACAACTACATGATGGATGGCGCCACGCTCACCAACTATGGCAGCGGCGGCGGAGCTCAATCGGGCAACTTTCCTGGCATTGCGATTCCTAATCCGGATGCGATTCAGGAATTCAAGATTCAAACGTCGCAATACGACGCGCAGTATGGCAGGAACCCCGGCGCAAGCGTCAATGTCGTCACCAAGGGTGGCACGAACCAATTCCACGGTTCGGGCTGGGAGTTCTTTCGCAACAGCTTCCTGGACGGCAACGACTTTTTCAACAAGATAAGCCAAGCGTCGCTCGGGCTGCCCAATAAGCCGGAACCATTAAATGAGAATCTATATGGGGGTACGATCGGCGGTCCCATCAAGAAGGATAAACTCTTCTTCTTCGGCTCTTACCAGGGCTTTCGTCAACTCAACGCCGTGGGTACGAATGGTTTCGCTAGCGGTCTTAGCACCGGCCTCAGCCTTTACCCCTTCACTCAGCCAAATGGCACGCGCACTGATACGCCTGGCCTAACCGTTCCCACCAACCTGCTCGCTGGTGGTGCGCCATGCGACGCGTCGACCTACCGCAAGTATCTCGGCTGCGCTTTCGCGGGTACCGCGTCCGCGATTCCCATCTTCGGCACGCAAGTTCCGGTAGCGACGGATGGGTCGAATATCAATTCGACCGCCATACAGTTCCTCCAGCACCCAGGCCCCAAGGGCGGCTTGAACCAGGGCTTTTATATTCCTGGCGTTCCCTTTGGCAGCAACGGATTGCCTCTCACGACTAGCTCTTCCATCACCGACACTCAGCCCACGCGAGCGAACGAGGATCAGTATCTGGCGAACTTGGACTATGTCGTCGATTCCAAGAACACGTTCTCGCAGAAGTTCTTCTATTCCAGGGACCCGCAGACCCAGTCATTCGTCTGTCTGGATGGTATCGGAAATTTGGTCAATAGCTGCGCCCCAGGCGCCCCTGAAAATGTGATGTACACCGCGCTAAATGAAACCCTGAAGCTAACCACAGTGGCCACTAACAATCTGGTGAATGAAGTTATCTTTGCGTACGTTCGCGAGGGCCAGGTTGCCAACCCGGGCAATTATTTCACGGCTTGCTCTGTGGGTGTTACGCCCCCGCAAGCCAATGGCAACTGCGCCAACCTGAACGGCGTTACGAACATAAACCCGATCATACTGCAGTCTCCCACTGTTTCAATCGCTGGTCTTCCGCTCAATAAGCCAGTCGGTTATGCGACTGGCGCCTTGAACACCGGCGGAAACTTTTTTGCCTCGGGCGTGAATACCTTCAATACATTCGAGGGTAAGGACAACATCTCCTGGAACCACGGCAAACACACGATTCGCGCGGGCTTCGAAGTGGATCGCCTTCAATACAATGTGGCGTCGCTATCAAGAGGTGGATTTATTTTCCCGACTGTAGCCGATTTTCTGACCAGCTCAAGTGGCTCGCCCGCGTCGGGAACGGCGGCCGCTCCAAACGGTATCCTCGCCAATTTCTACGGACTCGCTTCACCGATTGGCAATCCGCTTGGACTCCGATCCAATGAGTTTGCCGCCTACACGGAAGATGATATCAAAGTGAACAGTAAGCTCACTTTGAACTTGGGCCTCCGGTGGGAGTACGACGGGTATCCAACCGACGTGGACGGGGGAGTCTACGCGAATGGCTGGCTTACGCAGGCAGCCCTGGTAAATACGGGCTCTTTCTTCCTCAATAACCCAACCGGCACTCTCGCGGGTTCTGTGGTCCCGTCGAATTACAACCCCAATTTCCCACGGTGCGGCCTCCCAACGGCGCTCAGCGGGTGCGGCCTGACGGCGCCAGCCGGTATCTTTCCCGGCTATCCCGGCGGAGCTACGGGCGTCTTCGTCAACGACAACAAGACCTTGGTTCACGGTGCCCCGATCAACGATTTCGGCCCGCGGATCGGATTTGCCTGGCAGGCTATGAATAAGCTCGTTGTGCGCGGCGGTTGGGGGATCTTCTACGATGCCGTGTACGCAAACCTGCTCGCGGACAACCAGGAGGGCAACCCGCCCTACAATGGTTTTGCTAACACAGCTTTTCCGGGTAACTCCTTGGATTTGCCTCTGGTTCCGGGAGTGTCACAGGGTACGGTCTTGGGGTGGACGCCCCGTACGCTGCAGGTGGTCACTGGGACCCCTTCAACCGGCGCGACCCTCGTCGAGGACAGAAGCGGCGGCGCGGGACTTGGCACTACGTCGGACAACGAGTTCCTCGGCGTTCCGCGGATCTACCAGTACAACCTCGACCTCCAATATGAGGTTGCACATAACTGGGTCGTTGACATCGGATATGTCGGTTCGCATGGCACGCACCTCTACGATTGGGCGCGCACCATCAACATCGCCTTCCTTGCTCCCAACGCTCCTAACGGTCCCGCGGCTAACGACCTGCAGGATCAGAGGATGATCATCGGTTCTGGGGCGCAGGGCACTCCCGGTTCATTCGCCTTCAACGATGCGGCCAATACGAATCCGGCCACTCAGATCCGCTATAACACGGGAAACAGCGCTACCTATCTTGGTAATGCATCTGGCCGTGTCAGCTATCTGGGTTATAGTCCAACCGGCTTGTCGACCACGGCAACCCAGGGTGATTCCCTTTACGACAGTTTGCAGGCTCAACTTCGGCACCAATTTTCACACGGCCTGCTGCTCCAGGCCTCCTACACATGGAGCAAGCTGATCACGAACATCAATTCCTCCGAGGCCGGAGGCGGAATCTCAGCTCCTGGTAACGTCCTATCGGGCGGAGCCTCCAGCAATGACCCGCTCGATCTCGGCCAGCAATACGGTCTTGCGGCTTTCAACCGTCCGCAGCGCCTTATCATTGCCTATAGCTATGACCTGCCCTATAAGAACCAGCAAGGCTTTGCTGGCCATGTATTTGGTGGGTGGACCGTCTCCGGCGTCACCACGATTCAGGACGGCGAACCCTTAACCGTGATCGACGGCAATGCGGGGACCATTTACTACGGCGGAGCTGCGGGATTCGGCGGTGGCGGCGTTCGGGCTGAACTGAACCCGGCCAATACTGGGAAATGCAATGGTTATGGCGTCTGCCAGGGAATCGGATTAGCCACGACCGGGAGCACAGAGTTCCGTGCTCTTCATGGATGGATCAATCCCGCCGCTTTCACGTCGGCGCCCTGCATCGGAGGTATTCCGAACCCGACTGGAAACGCTGCGGCTTCGTGCGGCGCCTTCCCCAGCCCGTTCCTGCCCGCGGGCCCCCCGTTCTTCGGCGAGGGTTCGCTGTTCCCAGGCGCAGGCACAGGCTTCGGGAACTCTGCTATTGGGTCAGTTATGGGTCCCGGGCAGCACAATTGGGACATTTCACTAATCAAGAACACAAAGATCACCGAAGCGTTGAACCTGCAATTCCGGGCCGAGTTCTACAACGTCTGGAATCACGCGCAGTTCAATCCGCCCGTCAATAACTTCGCGGACACCACCTTCGGACAGGTCCAGAATAGCTCGGTGCCTCCGCGCATCACGCAATTGGCCTTGAAGTTCATCTTCTAGGCGCGGAAGCCGGCTCGGAACCAGCCCCAGCCTTTCCCGTCACACGGAAAGGCTGGGGCTTTTGTTTGTCTCGCTGCCCATCCCCTGAAAAATCACGCCCCCGAAAAAGTCCACACCAACGACCGCTTGCAACCCGCGTTGCATCGTGACAGCCTAAGCTCGAGGTGTGAGATTTTAAAGAAATATGAAATTGAGAGTCACACAAACGGCGCCAGCCGACGACTACAAGCCAAGACGCTGCCGTCGAAGCCTGGCTATTCCCGCAGTCCCGCGGGTTCGCGCCGGCAAAATCTGCTCGACAGTGCTGCCGAGTAGAACCACATGCAACTCTTTGAAAACAAAGAATGAGTGCGCACTCTACCCGTCACACTTTCCATTCGCCAAAATCGCGAATATCGGACGCAAAACGCCACCGCGCCGGCTGCAAATCGCTTCTATCGCGTGCGATTCTCTGGTAGCATCAGGGTTCGCATTCGTCGGAAATCCTTCCACTCTGGAGCTACGGAAACATGGCACTCGCCTGTGAAATCTGCGGCAAGAAGCCGCGTTACGGCAATACCATCAGTCACGCGCACAACGTCACGCGCCGGCGCTGGAACCCCAACCTGCGCCGCGTCCGCGCCGTCGTCAACGGCGCCCGTAAGCAGGTGCGCGTCTGCACCTCCTGTATTCGCTCCGGGCGCGTCACGAAAGCTGCCTGAACGTTTCATGCGCAACTTCCGGTTGAAGCCGAGGACTCTGATTCTCGCGGCGCTCGCCGTTTCCTCGCTCGCCACCGGATGCAGAAAGGAAATCGCTCCAGGCCCCGATGTATGGGCCACCGTGAACGGCAAACAGATTCTCCGACAAGACGTCCAGAAAATCTTTCGCTCGCGGGTTAGCTCCGAGGCGCCTGCTCCCTCGCAGGAAGAGGCGCTCTCTCTTCAGCTCAACATTCTCGACGAGCTGATAAATAGCGAAATTCTCCTCGAGCGCGCCGACAAAATGAATCTTGTCGCCAGCGACGCCGAAGTCGAGGACAAATTTACCGAGTCGAAGAGCCCCTACACCGAGGAGGAATTTCAGAAAAAGTTACAGCAAACCGGGTTATCCGTCGACGATCTGAGAAGCGACATTCGCCGCCAGCTCTCCATCCAGAAACTGCTGAATCGCGAAGTCGTCGCGAAAATCACCATCACCGATCAGGACATCACCGACTTCTACAACAAGAACCGCTCGCAATTCAATGTCGCTGAGCCGCAGTACCATATCGCGCAAATCGTGATCACCCCGCGGCCCGATCCGACCATTCATAATCGAAAAAACGACAAAGCTACCAACGAAGCCGAGGCTGGGCGCAAGGCCGCCATGCTGATTCAACGCCTCGACGCCGGCGCGGATTTCTCCGAGACCGCGATGGATTATTCGGAGGACCCGAGCGCCTCCACCGGTGGCGACCTTGGGTTTCAACCGGAATCGTCATTCAATAAATCCGACCCAGTTCTCAAGAAAGCGGTGCTCTCGCTCAAGCCGGGACAGTTCACGCAGCCGATCCGCGTGAAGGACGGGGGCTACATCATTCTGAAGCTCTTGGCCAAGGAAGCGGCCGGCCAGCGAGAACTATCCGACGTCCAAGTCCAGCAAGCCATCCGCGACGCCCTGCGCACTCGCAAGGAACAGCTTCTCCGCTCCGCGTATTTGGTGGAAGCGCGCGACGAAGCTCATGTGACCAATTATCTGGCACGCGAGATCCTCGAATCCGCGGGAAAATTGCCCGATAACGACACGACTGACACGAAATAAGAATGCCGATTGAAGCATCGCTGCAAAACGAATGGAAGAGGTTAGCCGGCGAATCCGCCGCGCGAATCGTCGAGGGCGGAATGGTGGTCGGCCTTGGCACCGGCTCCACGGCGGCATTTTTCCTCACCGCTCTGGCGCAGCGGCTCTCGAACGAGCGCCTGCGCATTGCCGGAATCCCCACGTCGGAGCACACGGCCGCGCTTGCTCGTCAGCTCGAAATTCCCTTGACTACTTTTGCCGAGCACTTGCGAATCGACCTCACTGTCGATGGCGCAGACGAAGTTGAACTTGGGACGCTCTCTCTGATTAAAGGCCGTGGCGGCGCACTGCTGCGCGAGAAAATTGTTGCCGCGGCGAGCGATCGGATGGTGGTTGTCGCGGATGAGACAAAAGTCTCGGAAAAGCTCGGCACGCTTTCCTCAGTTCCGGTCGAAATCGTTCAATTTGGCTGGCAGGTAACCCTGAAAAAGCTCGGTGAGCTGGGCGGAAATCCGGAGCTTAGGCTTGGCCCGAACGGCAAGCCTCTGATCACGGACGGTGGCAATTACATCGCTGATTGCGCTTTCGGACCGATGAATAATCCCAAGGAGACGGCGCATCACCTCGACCACGTTATCGGCGCGGTCCAACACGGGCTGTTCCTCGGATTGGCGCGGGAAGTGATCGTCGGCGGGAGCTACGGCGCAAAGATCCTAAAGAGATCAGATAAATGATGGAGGATTTGGCGAGGACCAGGACGCGGTACCAAACGGCTCGCTCCTAGTCCTGTCGCCGAATTCGAACCGGCTGAGCGCCGGTCGTTAGTTCTTGGCGCAACCCTCTGGATAGACCGCATCCAGCGCGCCCCAGAGCGCTTTCAGGCTACGCTCCGCCACGCACAGCACACCCAAGCTATCGTCCTCGTTTTGGCTGGCGAGCCATTCGCGCCAGGCGGCACGGTGACGCACGTCAGCTTCTTCGTGAACGCCAAAATAGGCCAGCGCGCGAGGCTCGGTGATATCGTAAAAGCGCTTAAGCCCCGAAATCTTCTGCGTTGCGATTTCAGGCACTTGGGCCTCGTAAACGTAAAACGCAGCCACGGCCTGCGTCATCGTTCCCTGAGACACTACCTCGTCGTATGAATCGAGCAAGGCCGCGATGCCGGGAAGCGGATGCGCTTCATCGAGTGAGGCTTCGCTTACGCCGAGCGACTCGGCAAATTGCCGCCAGAGGACCGGGTGCGGAGACACGGGATCGAGTTCTTCGGCGAGATTATCCTCCACCAGTCCGGCGAGAGGCGCTTCCGCCCGATCGGCGAGTTGCTTCAAGTTCTCCGGAAAGGCGCGGACGTGTTGGTAGTATTGCTCCGCATAAAGTTGAAGGGATTCGCGGGAAAGCGTGCCTTTCGTCCAAGCCTGGTAGAAAGGGTGCTTGAGAAGGTGATACTGCTCGATGAGGGCATCGAGCGATTCGAGCATCGTGGCTGTTTTTACGCGATTCTTGGACATTGCTATTTTCTAATTCTCCTGTTTTTTTGAGAGCGAAGGAATATCAAAACGGCGCGATGTTACCTGAACGGCAACCCAATGTCCAGCATGACATTTCGCGTGTCGCTGCAAAATGAGAATGTCCGGTTTGTGCAAAGTAGAAATGTCCGGTTTCATCCCAGGCGGGAGGCGGGATGGAAACGGGCGAATCGAGATGAGCGCACGCGAGCGGGAGCGGTTGAAGGTGCTAGAGCTAGTCGAGGAAGGACATTTGAAGCAAGTCGAAGCGGCCCGGCGGCTTCGGCTAACCGATCGGCACGTCCGTCGTTTGCAAGCGTGTCTGCGGCGAGAGGGAGATCGCGGCATTGTGCATGGATTGCG
>DATDIT010000048.1:0-77186 GCA_036520875.1 Candidatus Acidiferrales bacterium | reverse complement strand
GTGGACGGAATCGTTCCAGGTGTGAGCTGGAGTTACCACGGTCCGTATGCGCCCGGTGCCCAACTATTCATGTGTTTCTACTTCTTCATGACGGGACTGCACGCTCTGCACATGATAGTTGGTATAGGCATTCTCACGGTCCTCACTATCATGACCGCACGCAATAAGTTCTCGCCGCAATATTATGCGCCACTCGAAATTAGCGGACTTTACTGGCATTTTGTCGATATTGTGTGGATATTTCTCTTCCCGCTCCTGTATCTGATCGGCGGGCGTTATCCAGGGAGTTGATAGCTCATGTCTGAGGCTTCTGGACACACTGGCAGCTCTGAACACGTGGTTCCGGTAAGTACGTATGTAGGCGTGTTTCTTGCCTTGATAAGCCTCACAGCTCTTACCACTGGGGTTGCCTATATCGATCTAGGTCGGTGGAATACTGTCGCAGCACTCGTAATTGCTGTTATTAAGATGCTGCTCGTCGTACTTTTCTTCATGCACGTTAAATATGCTGCCGGCTTAACCCGCATCGCTATTTTGGCAGGTTTCTTCTGGCTCTTAATCATGATCACTTTAACTCTGTCCGATGAGCTGACACGTGGCTGGGAAATCGTCTCTCATGGCTGGAGCGTGATGATTCCGCTACTGCTCCGTCTCTTCTAGGCGGATCTAACAGGTTCGCTGCGTTGGTATGCCGTCGCGGAAAAAAAGGGGGCCCACCCCGGCCCCCTGTTGCTCTACCCCAGATCCGGCCTCGGCGCGACGAAGCCGACCCACCCCGGGATTCAGAACGTACGCAAGGTTGTGCTGCAAGCGCGGTGCCAACGCGTCGCAAGCTTCGGCTGGTTCCATCTAGTTGACCCATAAGGTTTTAGTGGCAAGGGACGGTTTGCAAGGAAATGCATGACCGGCATAATCCAATTTATGAAAGCCTCTTTCCACGTTCCTATGTCCTTTGGAAGACGTCAGCAAGCTCAACATCCGATGGCGGAGCGCAACGCTCTCGCTAATGACCGTGTCCACAGCTCGACGTCTTTTTCGCTTTCCGCTTCGACCATTACTCGTGCGAGCGGCTCGGTCCCGGAATAGCGAACGACGACGCGTCCGGTGTTCCCCAATGATCGTACGGCGTCGCCGAGCGTCGAGGCGACCGCAGGCAGCATTTCGAGCGGCGGCTTTGACTTCACGGGCACGTTGACGATTTTCTGGGGAAAAACCTTTAGGTCGGCCACTAAGGTGTCGAGCGGGCCAGCAATCGAAACAAGAGAGGCGATTTTCAGCGCGGTCAGCATTCCGTCTCCGGTCGGGGCGTCGTCCAGAAACAAAATGTGCCCCGATTGTTCCCCGCCGAAATTAGCCCCGATGCGCTGCATTTCCTCTAAGACGTACCTGTCACCCACGGCTGTGCGAGCCAGCTTCAACTGGGATTTTTCCAAGGCGCGTTCCAAGCCCAGGTTTGCCATTGTAGTGCTCACGATCACGTCGCCCTTGAGCTTGCCCGTCGTTTTCAAATGGCGCCCCGCAGCGAGCAGAACGCCGTCTCCGTTCACGAGTTTTCCCGAGGCGGTGGCAAAAATCGCCCGGTCCGCATCACCGTCGAAAGCCACACCCAGTGTCGCGCCTGAATCTCTTACTCGCCGAAGCATGGTTTCCGGATGTAGCGAACCGCAGCCCGCGTTGATATTCCGGCCGTCGGGGGAGTTGTTCATCGCAATCACAATTGATCCCAGTGACCGAAGTAATTCCGGCGCGAGACCACTAGCGGCGCCATTAGCGCAATCAATTACGATTTTCATGTCGGCCAGATTCGCACCAGGAAGCACTGTCTGGCGCAAGCCTGCCAGGTAATCTTCGTGCAATCGGAGATCGGAGGGATGATGGGGCAGGTCGTTCATTTTCACGGGTGCCCGTCGAGTTTCGCGCGACAAAATCGATTTTTCGAGTTCGGCTTCGACTGCGTCTGGAAATTTCATCCCTGACGGAGAAATCAGCTTGACGCCGTTGTCATGGTACGGATTGTGTGAAGCGGATATCACTACGCCGGCAGCAAAAGATTCGCGGCTTACCAGCCATGCTACTCCGGGAGTAGTCAACACTCCGGCGGAGACCGGCTCTGCGCCAGCCTTGGCGAGCCCTCGGGCGATCCGATCAGCGATGTGTGGTCCAGACTCCCGCGTATCGCGCCCGACTAGCACTCGCGGGGCGGTGCCATGCCTCTGGGAGTGCAGAGCGACATAATCGCCAAGTGTTAGTCCGACTTGGTCTAGCGTTGCATCGTCCAGCGGATACTCACCGGGGACACCCCGAATCCCATCCGTGCCGAACAGTCGCTTAGTCATGTAAGCGGAATGCCATATCGTGGTATGAGCGGGCAAGCGATTCTAGCACTCCTGTAAGTCGGAAACCGGCGGGCTCGCGCTTGTTACCGCAAACGTCACCGGTGCGAACTGGAATGCCCTCCGGGAAACCACTGGTCGAATGGCTGTGTTATGGTAAGTCAATGCTAGCCGGGGAAACCAAGGTTGTTGCCGCTAGTTCGGCGAGCGCGCGGATCATCGCGGCCGGGATCGTTGTAGCATTTTGTTATTGGGCTTCTGCCGTGCTAGTCACGCTGCTGGTATCTGTGTTGGCGGCCTATTTCCTGGATCCCGTGGTGACGTGGCTTGAGGCCATTCGTTTGCCGCGAGCTTTGGGTTCACTGCTCGTAGTTCTTCTAACGCTCGCACTGCTAGCGGTACTTGGATGGTCGCTGATTCAGACTGTCGATCAGTTCAGTCTCGATTGGCCACAGTATCGACAGACGCTCCGGGCGGCAACCGAGTCACTGGAGAAAAATCTCGAAGCTCTGGAAGCCCACGTTTCCGAGATTGAGCCAGCCGAGCGTGCCAATCGAGGCGTGGTCACCGTCACCGAATCACATGCTGTTCGCGACGCGCTAATCGGCCGCCTCAGCTCTCTATCGGTGTTTCTTCTGGGTGCTAGTTTTGTTCCCTTTCTTGTCTTTTTCATGCTGGCAGGTAAGCGGCAAGTCTGGCACGCCACTATGCAATTGTTTGCAGCGAATCATCGCACGCAGGTGCGGGACACTCTCGCGGAAGTCACTCAGGTGCTGCGAAGTTATTTAATCGGGACAGCCCTTGTCGGATTGATCCTCGTGTTGGCCAATTGGCTGTTCTTTTGGGGGCTGGGATTGGACTTTCCGTTTCTTACGGCGCTAGTCTCGGGCGTGTGCAACCTGATTCCTTACCTCGGCGCAATTATTTCATTTGTTCCCCCGCTCTTTGTGGGCCTTAAGCAATACCATACGGTAGGTCCCTTTGTGGGAATCTTCGTCGTCTTAACGATTCTTCATATACTGACAGCAAATTTTCTGATTCCTGCTCTGGTCGGCTGGCGCATCCGGCTAAACGCGCTGGCGCTCACACTATCAATTCTTTTCTGGGGCTGGATGTGGGGCTTGATGGGGGTCATCCTCGCGATTCCCATCGCTGCCGTCGTTAAGGTGATCTGTGAGCACGTGGAAAGCTTGCGGCCTGTGGGCCGCTGGCTGAGTGCATAGAACTCTCTCCTACCGACGACCAAGAGCATGCAGCCCCTCGACGACCCCCTTTAGTTCCGCGGGCTCCCGAACTTGCTGGAACATTCGAATTGCGGCAATACCTGCTCCTCCGGCATGAAAGCATTCTGTGCCGTTTTCCAGTGTCACTCCACCAATTGCAATCACCCGAAGTCGAGTTGCCAGGCATGCTGCGGCAAGCTTGGCGATTCCCAGAGGAGGCCCGAAACGCCTCTTTGCAGGGGTATCAAAAATTGGCCCGAAAAACGCGTAGTCGGCGCCCGCATCCTCTGCTTGGCGCAGTTCGTCGATCGTGTGACAAGACAGTCCGACCATGAAGTCCGTGGCCGTCTTCCCCTCCCGCCGCCAGGCGATCACGTCGTGCGCTGGCAGCGATTGGCGGCCTAAATGTAACCCGGCGGCGTCCGCCGCAAGCGCCACATCTAGGCGATCATTTACTAGGACAAGTGCTCCGAGGCGATCCGCTTCGTCCGGTGCTGGAGGTTTATGACTTGTCATCCCGACAGCCGCACGAGCAATTGTAACAAGCTGTCGAGCCGGCATTTCTTTCTCGCGGATTTGCACCCAATCCACGCCTGCTTCAACAGCTGCTGCGATCTTCGCCAGTATGCTGGAGCCAAGTTCAGTGAATCCCAGTGACTGACTTTCCGTCACGTAGCACACAATGGGTTTCATCACGCGATCATCAGCCGTGGTCCGAGGTCGAGGAAGTCTTGCGTCGAAAAGCTTCTAACGATAGCAACACATTCATGAAGCCCAATCCCGAAACGACTCCTCTCAGGAACGTGTTTTCCGCAATTAGCCCCAAGCCCGGATACTGGTAGATGAAGTAATTCGTCTCCCAAATATCCGACCATGGCACCAAGATTAGGGCCAGCCCGAAGAGCAGCCAAACCAGTAGTATCAGAACGCGCACTATTTGCTTCATCGCAGAGACAAGGATTATGGGAGATTATTGGTGGAGTGGCAACAGGCCTGTGACGCCGCGCGTTAGGCACTAAGCGTGAGAGCGCTCACAGTGCGCTCGCAGTTCACAGTCGGCAATCAGGGTTTTTGCAGAGTAGCGATCCGGTCTGAAACGTCGCGGTAATCAATGTTCATCGCGTATACCTGGCGAAAGTTATCTAGCGCGGCGTCTGCTTCGCCCGCCATATCGAGCGAAACACCCAGGTCATACCGAAGGGCCAGAATTGTTTCTTGCTCGAGTCCTGGCAGTTCGAGCGCCTCCTGATACCAGAGAGCGGCGATTCTCGGCTCGCCCTTATCCATGAAACAGACCGCCAGGAGCGTGGAGCAGTTCATAGCGTACCGGAAGGGCTTTCCCTCCTTCACGGCTTTAGCCACTTTCTGAAATTCACCGATCGCCTCGTCTAGCAGGCCCATCTCCCGATAGGCGATACCCAGGTTGTAATGTGTTTCCAGGTCCTCACCCTCTTCGCCAAGTTCGCCCAGTTCGTTTCGGAATTCCTGGAAAACTTCAGTAAGTTCATTCAGCGTCTCCGCTGTGATTGCACCAACTTCTGCCGATTGCTTGGGTGGCGCCATGGCCGGAATTGCGGCAACTTCCGGAGTTTGGAGAGGCATCTCCATATCTTCAACTTCCGCGGCCAAGTCACTAAGGAAGTCTTCCGTGGTCATGGAATTCGTCTTGCTCTTTTCCGTTCGTACCTTCGGGTCCGGTTCTGGCGCTAGCTCGAGATCGAATTCGGTGTTCTCAACGATGCTCTCTGCGGTCCCGACCTCGGCGTTCGTTTGCTCCACGAACTCATCAGCTGCGTTTGCTTCTGCAGCGGGAGGCTCGGTCGGTTGAGCCTTGGGGGTCGGCTCCGGCTCCGACGAAGGAGTGTGTGTTTCCGCAGGAAGCTCATGCGTTGGGGAAAGGGCCGCTGCCTCTGCCTCTCCCCCGACTTCTTCCACCATCGCTTCCCATTCGTCCGAAAGGTCTACCTCCTGGGTTGGGGCTGAGATTGTTAGCTCCGTTGGATTTGGCCGCATGGTTGGCGGAGCAGGGGGCTCTGCCTTCACGGGAACTAGTGGAATTTCGAATTCCGCTGGTCCCTTGGACGCAACCGCGTTGGCGGACACTGACGCCTCCTCGGCCGGAACCTGCGATGCGGACGCTCCTGGGTGCGAACCCGAATTGATTGCGGCTGGTATAGTCGGAGGGGGTTTTAGCCGCGAGCCCTCCGGTAGTCCAGCGGCCTTCTGAAATCTCTGCCGAAGCTCCTTAAACCTCTCAGAGTTGATCGTATCTCCACGCTCGCTGTGGATTTGTTCGAGCTGCGAAGCCAGTTCGGCTGTACGCTGTTCGTCGCTTGCACCCAAATAGAGATCAAGCAGACGTTCCAGAGTGGGTGCGTGACGTGGCGCCCGCTTCAAGACATTTTCGAGCAGGTTCGTCGCTTTTTGTGTAAGCCCATAACTCGAGAATAGATCCACATCGGTTAGAGCCTGAGCAATGTAGCGCTGCGTTTCGTCGTCTAGGGGTTCTTCAGTCTTGCGAGTGGCCTCTGGATCAGGCGATTCTAAAAGGGACGCTTCCCTGATTTGTTTGCGTGCAGAGAATATATCGTTTGATGGTTCTGCGAGCATTGGTGCGGACGCTTCCTCTGTTGGTAATACTTGTTCGCCGCGACTCCGAAGCTTTTCCAGTCGCGCGATCAATCGCTCATCGCCTTTGTTCCGCTCGACCAATTCCTGCAGCATTTCCTCAGCTCGAGGGTAATTTCCGGCATTCGAGTAAATATCTGCTAGCTTGGTTAGCGCGGCGCTTAGTTGGAACGGATCACTAGTATGCCGGGCGAAGTCAGCTAACATTTCGAGGGGCTCAGTCTCGTCCGGAAGTTTTTCTACGGAGCTCGACAACAGCTTCAGAAACTTGTCCTGCTCGCCCGCTTCGATCATCGGGCCGCGGAGTTCGCGCACCAGCGGTAAGGCTTCGGCTGCCTTCCCAGCTTGAAGCAGTGCATCCGCGATTTTTTCGACAAGCGCGGTTTGCCCGCTGCTGGCCAACTGTTTTCGAGCGCGATCCGCTGCCTTGTTGACGTGTCCCGAACTGATTTCCAAGTCGACTAGGAAATTCGTTATCTCCCCGCCCGTGTCAGCTTCGGGCAGACGCTCGAGAATGGCGATTGCCGCATCGTTTTGGTTTGTTTGCGCGAGAACTTTGGCTTGGAGGAGCAACGCGCTCGTGGTCCCCGGCTCAACCGCCAGGGCTCGCTCGATCATTTTGCCTGCTTCATCTGCTTCGGCATTATCGAAAAGCCGCTGGGCATAGGCGAGATACGTTTGCGCCGCTTCTTTTTTCTGGCCCATCACGTTATAAAGCTCGGCCAATCGCATCTGAACCCGCGGATTGTCAGGCTCAACCTCAAGGAATCTGTGCAATATTTCCACGGCTTTAGGCGCGCGATTCGCTTTCAGATGGGCCTCGGCGATTTGTAGGAAAAGCGGTCGCGCCTCGCTCAACACGCCTTGCTGCACGTAAAGATCGGCCAGCCGTTCGAGCGGTGCCAATTCAGCCGGGGCGAGCTTGGCAATCTTCTTATAAATCGCTATTGCTTTGCTATTGAAGCCGTCATGGAGATACACCTGTGCGAGGCGCTCGAAATATTCAATGGCTTGCGGCATGTCCGCTTGGCGGGCGAAGAGATCGCCCACGGTCATTAACGTGGCCTGGTCCTTAGGATCGTGCCGCAGGATTTGCTGGTACTCACCGATCGCCTGGGCAGTCTTGCCCTGGTTAAGGAATTTCAGCGCGCTCTCAAGCGCCTTGTTCTTATTGAATGCCATGAATTTTCGAGTGTCCTGGCCCGTTTGTCCTAAAGGTCCTCTTCGGGACGAGAAAGCGGCTCGGTCCAAAGGTTAGCACGCGCGGAAAACGGGGGTCCATGACGCCTGGGAGGGATGGTGACGAACGGGATAACAGGGCCAATAACCCGAGACGGGCTGCTAAGCCTGTCCTTAGACTTAGAATGCCGGTGGAAGTTGGAGCGGTAATGGAGCTTGTTCGGCTCCGCTTGCCCAGCAACGTGCTTCTCGCACCGGCGCGTAGGAGAATCGATGCAAAGGCGAGGGGCCGTATTGGCGCAAGGCTTCCAAGTGGTCGGGGGTGCCGTAACCCTTATTCTGCGACAGCCCATACTGCGGATAGAGCTGGTGAAACTCCTGCATCCGGCGGTCTCGCTCGACCTTCGCCAAGATCGACGCCGCAGCAATCGAAATTGACCGAGCGTCGCCGTGGATAAGCGATTTCTGCTCGATCGGTAGGTCAAGCTCGAGGGCATCGAGGAGAAGATAGTCTGGAAATGGATTGAGCTGGGAGATTGCCGCCACCATGGCTTGGCGGCTCGCCTGATAGATGTTCCAGGCGTCAATACGGCTGGCATCGACTTCCGCCACAGCCCAGGCGATTGCGTGCTCGCGGATCCGCGGAGCTAGTTCCGAGCGACGATCGGGAGCCAATCTCTTGGAATCGTCAAGGCCGACAATCCGGCGTCTAGGATTGAGCACGACAGCGGCAGCCACGACCGGACCGAACAGTGAGCCGCGTCCCGCTTCGTCAAGTCCAGCAATTCGCAGCCAGCCGCGCTGACGCGCATCTCGCTCATGCCTTGCCGAGCAAAGCCGTCCCATCGGCCGCGAATTTTAGCACACCGTAGTTGGCAACGTGGGAGCTAAAACTCCTATTCGACTGAAGACTTGCCGCCAGTGATTTCCGGTGTGTCGGCGCGCTTAATGCGGGCTGCCTTCCCCTTGCGCTGGCGAAGATAGTTCAGTTTCGCGCGCCGGACCCGGCCCTGGCGCACCACTTCCACTGCACTGATCGTCGGCGAGTGCACTGGAAAGATACGCTCCACACCGATTCCGAAACTGACCCGGCGAACCGTGAAACTCTCGCCGAGTAGCTCGCCTCGACGGCTCATCACCACACCCTCAAATGGCTGAATGCGTTCTTTGTCTCCTTCGCCCTCTTTCAATCGGACATGCACGCGAATCGTATCCCCTGGGCGAAAAACAGGGTGGTCCTTGCGAAGCTGTGACTCCTGGACCTTGGCAATAATCGGTTTCATGACACTTCCCCGGCAGACCCTCTTAGGTGGGGCCAGCAGACAACGGTGATTCGCCATTATAGCCAGTTCGGGTTCCGCCGCCTAGGTAATTCGCCTTCCGTTCGAGCCATTGACTTGTACTCGACCGCAGCCTAGCATGACGCGCGAGGAGGGAGTTTGGACTCACCCAGGGGTCCTGGACCACTCCGAATTCTGTCCGCCGCGGCGATGCTCGCCGCAATCTTTTTTCTTTCATATCTTGTCGTCAGGCCGCTGGCCCCGAAACCATCCGGCGCGCCCCGGAGTCAATTCTCCGCAATTCGCGCGCAGGATATTCTCCAGCAAATTCTGGAAGATGATGAGCCCCACCCGCTTGGGAGTGCCGCAAACGAAGCAGTGCGCACGCGCCTCGTCGACGAACTGGGCCACTTGGCGTACAAACCACAAGTCCAAGTCGGTTTCGCGTGCAGCGAATATGGAGACTGCGCCACGGTAAACAACGTGGTCGCGCGCCTCGATGGCTCGGAACCGGGTGACGCCGTTCTTCTCGCGGCGCATTATGATTCCGTGCCCGCGGCGCCGGGGCATTCGGACGATGGCGCGGGAGTTGCTGCGGTGCTCGAGATCGCGCGAGCCCTTCGATCGCTTCCTCAGCCGCGTCACTCGATCATCCTCCTAGTCGATGATGGCGAAGAGGCGGGGCTGCTCGGCGCACGCGCTTTTGTCAACTCGCACCCTTGGGCAAAAGAAGTACGCACTGCAGTGAATTTGGATGCGCGCGGCACGGCCGGACCGGCTCTGATGTTTGAGACCGGCGGCAAAAGCGAATGGGCCGTGCACCTGTTTGCGCAAAATGCCGTGCAACCCGCCACTAGTTCCATTTTCCAGGTCGTATATCACTTCCTTTCCAATAGCACAGACTTCAGTATTTTCAACCAGGCCGGCTACGAGGGCCTGAACTTTGCATTCATAGGGGAGGAGACTCATTACCACACTCCTCTGGATGATTTCGCGAACCTGAATCTCACAACCTTGCAGCATCTCGGAGAAAATGCGCTGGCCGCCGTCGTCGCAGCTGCCAATACGCAGGTCCCTCAGGCGGCAGGACAACCAGGCGTCTACTTTGACCTCCTTGGGCAGCACGTGATTTACTGGTCTGCGGGCGGCGGACACGCGCTGGCACTCGCCGTGTCGATTCTGCTGCTAGCCCAGATTGGTTGGCTGATTCAAACAAAGCGACTGGCCTTCAGCGAGTTCTTTTGGGGACTTGTCGCTTGGCTCGTCACGATCACAGTTGCGGGTGCCTTGGCGGTGATCGCGGCGCGCCTCTTGCGTTTCGCAGACGCGATGCCCGTGAACTGGGTTGCTCACCCATCTCCCCTTCAGATTGCCTTCTGGTCGCTGGGCGTTGCGGCGGTCGTTGCCAATAGCGCCTTTTTCGAAACCCGCGCGCAATTTTGGGGGCTTTGGTCTGGGGTTTGGTTGTGGCTTACTCTGAGCGCCATTCTCACTTCGTGGCTTGCGCCGGGGTTGAGCTATCTCTTTCTACTTCCGGTGTTCGTGGCGGCGATCGTCAGTTTGCCTTTCACGCTGAGACCCGGCGGAGGAACCGTGGAGCTGAGCCTCGTTGCGCTGTTACCGCTCGCCACCGCCGCGATTCTGGCTTATCGCCCCCTGGTCCTTTTGTATGACGCTCTCGGCAATAGAAGTCTTCCCCTCTCTACACTGTTCGTTGCGTTGCTCCTCACGCCCGTGGCCCCACTCTGCACTGGCTTGCGCGCGTTGTCGGGTCCGCGAAGCCTCCTGTGCCTTTCAATCCCAGTAGTGATAGTAGCTCTGGCCGGCTTCGCGGCAGTTGTTGTTCCCCCGTACTCCGCGAAAGCTCCCGAACACGTGAACATGGAATACTGGGAGCAGACCGATTCCGGTGCGTCACAGTGGGTTGTCCAACCGGACTCCGGCGTTTTGCCCGAACCCATTCGCCTGGCCGCGCGTTTCCAGCGCGCTTCCCACGGAACGATTCCTTGGGACGCGCGCCCCGCTTTCGTGGCTTCGGCGCCCCGGCTTGATTTTGCTCCTCCCACGTTTACGGTGCTCGAAGCCTCAAAGGCAAATGGCAGGAGAAGCTATCGCGCTCTGCTGCGGTCGGAGCGGGGCGCGCCCTGGGCCGCGGCCGCGTTCCCTCCGTCCGCCAGCGTCGAGTCGGTTAGCATGGACGGTCGGCCAATGCCGCCAGAAATTTCTCCAGTTCGAAACTTCTATCATGGCTGGACAGTTTATAGTTGCCCTGCCATGCCTGCAGGCGGCATTGAAATCAGGTTTTCTGTTCCTCTGGGCAAACCGGTCGAAATTTCTGCTTCCGACCAGTCCTACGGGTTGCCTCCCGAGGGCAGATTCTTGCTCAACTCGCGTCCTCTCACGGCAACGCCTTCTCAAAACGGAGATGTGACTATCATCAACCGCCGTGTTCAACTCCTTCCATAAAAACGACACCGCGCACACAATCTCATACTTGTGAAAAGGTTTTCTGTGAAGGCCAGATAAACTGTACGATGAGATCGTGTCTCGGAGCTTGAATTTAGATGGGTGAGAGTCAGCCGCAACCGCCGTTCCCGAGGGAACCGCTTCGATGGCTGGCCTTGCGTTTTGGCCGTCGCGAAGAACAGATACTGCTCGGATTGAGCATTCTGATTGGGGCATTAACGGGCGCGGCGGTGGTGGCCCTGATTCTGCTCACCGAGCGCCTGGGTATGCGCCTCTACCCGGTTGGCAGTCCGCTGTGGCGCAGGGTTCTGACCCCTGTAGCCGGGTCGCTCGCGATGGGTTATGTTCTTGTCCGATATTTTCCCGATGCCCGCGGCAGCGGCGTCGGACAAACAAAAGTAGCCCTCTTCGCTCGTGACGGCGTCATCACGCTCAGAACAGTCTTCGGAAAATTTTTCTGCACCGCTGTAACTCTGGGCAGTGGTATTCCGCTGGGTCCTGAAGGGCCATCAGTTCTCGTCGGTGCGGGTATAAGCTCGGTCCTTGCGCGCCGGCTGAGGCTGCGTCCCGAAAACGTCAAGGCGCTGATACCTGTGGGAGCGGCGGCGGCGATTGCGGCCGCATTTAACACTCCTTTGGCCGCGGTTGTCTACTCCCTGGAGGAAATCGTCGGGGACTTGAACGCGCCGGTGCTTGGCTCCGTCGTGCTCGCCTCGGCGACCTCCTGGCTCGTTTTGCGACTCTTGCTCGGTAACAATCCCCTGTTCGTCGTTCCTCAATATCAATTGGTCCATCCGGTGGAATTTGCGATCTACGCAGTGCTGGGAGTCATCGGCGGTTTGATCTCCGTTGCGCTGCTGAAGCTACTGATCGAGATACGTTCACGTTTCCTCCGACTGCCCATCCGGACGCAATGGTTTCAACCGGTCGTAGGAGGGATCGTTGTAGGGCTTATAGGTTTGTGGCTGCCCCAGGTGCTAGGTGTCGGCTACGGTTACGTAGGCGATGCGCTAAACGGCAGGATGGCTCTCGAGTTGATGGTGCTGCTCGTGGTTCTAAAATTCATTTCGATCACGGCCAGCTATGCTTCCGGCAACGCGGGAGGTCTTTTCGCGCCAAGCCTCTTCCTCGGAGCCATGGTCGGCGGGACCGTCGGAAGCATTGTCCACCATCTGTGGCCCGCTCACACTTCCGTGCCCGGAGCCTACGCGCTGGTCGGCATGGGTGCGCTATTCGCTGGGATTATGCGCGCTCCCATGACTTCCGTCCTTATGATTTTCGAGACCACTCACGATTACGCTGTAATCGTGCCCCTCATGATTGCCAATTTAGTAAGCTTCTGGATCTCTTCCACGATGCAGCCCGAGACGATCTATGCGGCGCTCTCGCGTCAAGAGGGTATTCACTTGCCTACTGCCGATACCCTGGCCCACGTTGGCCAGCGTCGGGTAGCCCAAGTGATGCGGGGCGCCACCGATGTCCTCTCACCCTCGATGACGGTGCGCGAAGCGCTCGCACACGCGAGTCAAAGTCAGTTGAATGGTTGGCCGGTGACAGACGAACGAGGCGTTGTCGGTGTGCTTTCTCGGGAGAGTCTCGAATTGGCCATGAAACGCTCCGAAGGGGACAAGCCGCTCTCGGAACTCTTCACGGGACTTGATTTCCCTCACGTTCACACGGATCACCCTCTCCATCTGGCATTAGAACGAATGGGCGCCGCCAAGCTCGATTTCCTTCCCGTCGTTAGCCGAGCCAATATTCGCTTGCTGCTTGGCGTCGTCTATTTGTCCGACATCCTCGATTCCTTCGGTGTGGCTCCCCATGAGTTGCATGGCGGAGAGTTCTAGCCCAGTGCGCCTATCGAGAATTTGCCTGGTTCTCGGCTGCCCTAAACGTCAGAGGCGCCCGACGAGCTGCTTCGCATCAACAGTCCGCGCAGTCCCATCAGAATCAATCGAGGTTGCCGGAGCCAGACTCGCCAGAGAATTTTCCACGCTTCGTCCCGCGTGTACGTGCCCAGCGGCTGCTTTGTGGAATCGGTCAGCAAGTCGACCAGTTGACTGTAGTCCGATTGTTGAAATCCGTGCATGGAGCGCCGCAGTAGTAAGTGAAAATCCAATTCCCGCCGTAAGGCATTCAACTCGCGGCTCGATCCTCCATTGAGAATAGATTCGGCGACTCCCAGCGCCCCGCGGAACCCGGTGACGACCCCCCCAACGGTCGAAACTTTAACCTGTCCGGCCGCGTCTCCCACGAGGTAGACCGAGCCTTGACCGACCCTGCGGCGCACGGGAATCCACCGACGGTAAGCCGGTATGCGCGCGGCTTGAAACTCCATTGGATCGAGCTTCCGTTTTTCGAGAAATTGCTCGAGGCAGCGCCGTGTCCCCGGTCCGGATTCACCAATCATGCCTAGCGCCCCGCGGTGAGGCGATTCCGGGATCAGCCAGTAAAAATACGGCGTATCTTGCGGTACAAACCACACGCGCACCGTATCCGCCGCCATGTCCTTCGGTAGTGGAACGATCGCCTGGATTAACGACACTGTCGGTATCGGCGCCCATCCCGCTGAGCGAGCCACGCGACTCGTTGCGCCATCGCCCCCGATAACCGTATCGGCGTGAACCTCGTCGCGGCTGCCATCGGCACACCGCTCCACCTCGACAGCCAGTCCGGCGCCTTCCGCTCGCAGCGAATGAAAACGTCGGCCAAGTTCAATCTCGGCTCCCGAGCGTGCGGCCTCCCCGGCCAAGCCTTGAATCAAGGCCCGCCTCTCGATAATCAGGTCCGGCTGCTGCAATGTCACCGTCGCGGCACGACCGTCAGTGAAAAGCTCGAAACGACGAATTTCATTGACGATACTGCTCTCGGCGGCGTCTCCAAGAAGGGCGCGCATCCGGCGGGTCACGATTAGCGTCCGCGCCTCCGGCTCGAGTGCCTCACTTCGTTCCAGCACGCGCACTGCTAGGCCGCGTTGCGCTAGCAGTCGCGCCACGAAGAGTCCTGCAGCGGACCCACCGATCACCGCAATGTTTTGCCTATTCATTCGCCGGTTTCACTGCTGTGTACATGGTCTCGTCCAGGAACCATCCCAATCCATACCTAGCGACGCACACTGAAATTAAGACGTCGGCACTAGGGGTCCCCACTGGGACCCACTAACCCCCCAAGTATGAGTCCCTTGGCCAAATCTTGGGCATCGAAGTATATCCTACACGCCCGGCTCACCAAAGCCCCGCGGACCGCTGCCAAGGTACTTATGGTAGGATTTGTGAGCTGTGCCGTGCTAGGCGCGGCGCGGGAGTCAGACATGGCGAAGTTCACAATTGCACCGCATATGCGCCTTCACGAATGGGTAGCCGAGGAAAAGGGCTACTTCTCTGCCGAAGGCCTGGACTACGAGTTTCGGGAAGCCCTCGCGTCCGACGAAGCCCGCAAACACAACCTCGGAGACAAAGTCGGCGCTTTCCAAACCTTTGAAAAAGGGCGCGGTTCTGACATTGGCTGCGCCTGTCACTGGACCGTAAACGTTTCTGCCTCCGTCGGCCACGGTAAGCTTTACGCTGATGCCTACTCAGTTGCGCCCGCGGGGATTTTTGTGCCGCCCGAGTCGCCGATCCATGGTCCCGCCGAGCTCGCGGGCGTTCCCATTTCGGTAGGCTACCAGTCGGGCAGCCACTACTCAGCCATCCAGTCTCTTGAACAGTATATGGAACCTGCTGAGATCAAGCTTTCCTTTGCTGACGGCTTGCTCTTCAGTCGCATGGAACTCCTGATCGACCGCAAAGTTCCCGCGGCTTCTCTCTTCAGCGGGCCTTACTATTTGCTCGAGCAACTCGGTTTTCGCAAGGTCATTGATACCACCTTCATGATGGCGTCACTCATCACCCGCGATCCGGATATGGACGACGTCCGCAAATACTTCCGCGCTCTACGAAAAGCTCAGCGCGATATCGACCTCCGTCCCGACCTCTACACGCACTATTACAAAAAAGAATTCCCCACACGCTTCCATGACGTGATGGATACCCGCCGCTGGGGTCCGGGCGAGCGCCTCGTCTTCGAGCCTTATACAAAGGATGTGTTCAAACAGTCTTTCGATTGGATCTCCGAGCATGGGATCTTCCCCGAAGGCGCCATGGGGTCCGGTAGCTACGAGGATTCCTGCGTGTCATTGAAGTCGAAATAGCCGCCTCTTCTCGGCAAGATCAGGGGCCTTCCCTGCTAGTGCCGTCCGGCTGACGGAATCACCGTCTCCACAATGGGTGCCTCAATTTTCGGTTTGCGAGCCATTGCCTTTTCGGAAATTCGCGCGTTCCGCTCGGCCCGCTGCCGCGCATTCGCAAGCTCTCTTTCCTTGAATTCAGGCAATACTTCTTGTGAGAAGAGCCGCATCGAGGAGCTCTGTATGTCCAGCGAAAGGCGTCCGATCTGCCGTACGGCGACCACCTGGTCGATCCCGGCTTCCTCGAATTGGCGAAGGCTTTCGCGAATCTTCTCAGGCGCTCCGATACAGTGTGTTGCGGTGAATTCGGGCCTCGCGGCATCCTTCGGGCTCGTTTTGTAATCGTTCCAGATGTCGCTCTTACCCGGCCGGTGCTCCCCGAAAAAGCTGTAGTGTCCCAACCCGTAGACGAAGAAGCCGTAATTCTCGGCCCCGATTTCTTCCACCCGCGTCTGATCCCGGTCGCAAAGGAAAGGAGCTGCGATCGCTACGTTTGGATTGACGGCGTAACCAAGCGGCTCGCATTCGGTTTCAATTGTCTCGTAATAATCCTTCACCCACTGGCGCGCCTCCGACGGGCTGGCGAAAGAGAAGGTCAACGCGCCCAATCCCAGCCTCGCCGCTTCCAGAATTGACTCACGCCGGGAGCACGCCATCCAAAGTGGCGGATGCGGCTTCTGCAAAGGTTTCGGCACCACGTTCCGCGGCGGCGCCTTCACGTACTGCCCCTCGAATCCCGTGAACGGGTTTTCTACCAGCATCCGCACCGCCACCCGAAATCCCTCGATCTGCATCGCCTTCTTCTCTTGCTGTGAAACGTTGAAGCCTCCGAGTTCCGTCGTTGTCGCTCCCGAACCCATGCCGAATTCACATCGCCCGTCGCTGATCAGATCGAGCATCGCAATGCGCTCGGCCACGCGTGCGGGATGATTGATGTTGGGCGGCGTTTGGATTATGCCGTGTGCTAGCCGCACATTTTTCGTTCGCTGGCTACAGGCCGCGAGGAACATTTCGGGCGCCGCGGAGTGCGAATACTCCTCAAGAAAGTGGTGCTCGGTCCCCCAGACATAATCGAATCCGCACTGGTCGGAAAGTTCCGCCAAGTCGAGCGCGTCGCTCAACAGCGCATGCTCAGACTCACTAGTCCAAGGCCGCGGAAGTCCCATCAGATGTATGCCGCCGAATTTCATTGCGATTCCTTTCGCGTTCGAGTGCGCAGCGTATTCTAGCCCCTAACTCGCGCAAACCGCCCGTCGTCCCCCGTCGAATGATGTCCTAGTCCTCATACTTTTCCTGGTTAGCCAGGATCGCCTCGAACCCAGAAGCTTAAAATTCTCAATTTTAGTGCTCATTAGCCCCTTTACCGTGGACGATTTTTCTTTACACCAACAAGTACTTGCGTCGTTCGAGCCCCCCGTGTAAAGATTTTGTCTGTATCCTCGTAGTATGCCCACTCGGCCCGCATCTCCACGCCAAGTCATTCATAGCGGCATTACTCGCTGACTGATGCTCCGGAATTTTGTGGTTAGATCGTGTTGAGTCTGGGAGAATTTTTTCAGGCGCAAAGAATGGTGAACACTGAAACACAGAATCCACGGCCAGGCAGCCGCCGGCAAGGAACGGTCAATCTTAAAGGAAGGGCGCTGATCTCGACGGCGCTGATGATCGCGTTTCTCAGCCTCACGCCGATGAAGTCGCAAGCGCAGGCGCGAGGGAAACTTCCAGCGACGTCAATGTCCGCCGCGGACAATAATTCCTGGACGTTCGCGGTCTCGGGGGATTCGCGAAATTGCGGAGACGTGGTGATGCCAGCGATCGCGGCGGGCGCCGAACGCAGCACAGCCGCCTTCTATTTCCATCTAGGCGACTTTCGCAAAATCTTCGGCGAGGATGAAGACATCGCGCATGAGCCGGAACATCGAGGACATCCGCTGACGCTGCGGCAATACGAAGCCTTGGCGTGGGATGATTTTGTTTCCAGCCAGCTCGACGCGTTTGGAAGTATGCCTGTCTATTTAGTCCGAGGGAATCACGACACGGCCCGCGGAAGAACCGACGCTCAATATCTGTCGAAATTTGGACGTTGGCTCGACCAGCCCAAGCTACTGGCGCAGCGGTTACTCGATAATCCGAACGACTCCAAGCCCCACATTTACTATCACTGGATACAGAATAGCGTTGATTTCATAGCCCTGGATAACGGCATTGACGATGGTTTCAGTTCCGAGCAACTGGCGTGGTTCGAAAAGACGCTCGGCGCCGATTCCGCCAATGGCGGGGTTCGCACCATCGTGGTGGCCATGCATGAGGCGCTGCCAGAAAGTATTTCCAGAAGCCATAGCATGAGCGAGTCGGAAGTCGGGACCGAGAGCGGCAACCTCGTGTACGCCGAACTGCTGAAGGCGCAGAACGATGCGCACAAGCACGTTTACATACTGGCGAGCCATTCGCACTATTTCATGGACGGAACCTTCAATACGAAATATTGGCGCAGAAATGGCGGCGTCCTGCCGGGATGGATTGTCGGAACTGCCGGAGCGGTGCGATATCCCTTGCCGCCGCACGCAGGGCGGGCGCGCGCGGCACAAACGAACGTTTACGGTTTCTTGGTCGGCACGGTGAATCCGGACGCACAGATTCAATTCAAGTTTCACCAACTGAAGGAATCGGATGTGCCGGGCGACGTGGTGCAGCGGTACACCCCGGATTTTGTACATTGGTGCTTCGCAGAGAATTCAGAAGCGAAGCCCCGGCGATTTAACCTGTATTGAAGGGTAGGACGAATCTCCACCTAGAACAATTCCGCGCAGCCAAACCCCAATTCTCAGGTCTACGCCAGATCGAATGCCAGAACTTCCGAAGGCTCTTGAGCCTTCACGATAAGTTCAGACTCGTCGGAAACCGCTGCGCCGTCGCCTGCTTTCAATTCGCTTCCATTGAGTTCTACGGCCCCTCCCGCGATTTGAACCCACGCGTGACGGCCGCGCGCAACAGCGTGTTTCACGGCGTCTCCTTCGTCTAATCGCGCGATATAAAGATTCGCGTCCTGATGAATTGTGACCGGGGCCTTCGGTCCGGCGACGAGATTAAACTTGCCGCGCAAGTCCGAATCTGGAAATGCGAGCTGCTCGTACGACGGCGCGAGATCCTTGCGCTCCGGGAGAAGCCAGATTTGAAGCAGATGCGCAGGATTTTTCGGCGAAGGGTTGAACTCACTGTGCATTACACCGCTGCCGGCGGTCATATGCTGGAGTTCGCCGGGGCGGATCACACCGCTGCCGCCTGCATTATCCCGATGTTCCAGGGCGCCTTCGAGAATCCACGTCAGAATTTCCATATCGCGGTGCGGATGCATCGGAAAACCTTGAGCGGGCGCGATCACATCTTCATTGATAACGCGCAGCGAGCGAAATTGCATGTGGTCGGGATCGTAGTAGCGATCGAATGAAAATGTGAAATGCGAGTCCAGCCAGGGAAGCTGGTTACGGCCGCGATCCTCAGAATGTCGGATGTTAATCATTGAAGTCGCCTTTGCTTTAGGAGTCTTTGATGCGGCACCTATCCGTAAAGATTCGGCGGTGGATTAGGGCTTCTGTGTCGGTCGGAGGAGCACTTCGCTGATAAAGCTTTGTTGCGCCTGCGTGAGGATCATCTCCACCGCATGCGCCACGTCCTCGGGCTGTAACATTTTTCCTGGGTCTTTGCCCGAGTGAGGAGAGAAATCAGTGGCCACAGAGCCGGGGCAGACGGCGCTAACCCTTATGCCATATGGACGGAGGTCCTCGGCCGCGCACTGGGTAAGTCCCAACAGGCCCCATTTGGATGCGCAGTAAATACTGCCGCCGGCAAACGCATTTTTGCCTGCGAGCGACGCTATATTGATGATGTGGCCGCTGCGGCGAGAAATCATTCCCGGAGCCACAGCTTTGCTAAGCAGGAACACGGCCTTCAGGTTAGTGTCCAATGTAGCGTCCCAATCCTCTTCGGAAGATTCTTGGATGGGGGCGAAATGGCCAATTCCCGCGTTATTCACGAGAATCTCTATGGAGCCAAGAGAACGCTCCGTGGTTTGCACAAGCGATTTGATGTCTTCAGGGCGGGAGACGTCCGCTGACAGAGCCAAGACCCTGGCTCCCTCAGCCTCAAGGTCATGCCGCACGCTTTGGAGTTTTTGGGTATCCCGCGCACACAGGCTGAGCATCGCGCCCATGCGGCCGAGAGTCTGCGCAATGGCTCGCCCGATGCCGCGGCTTGCGCCCGTGACGAGTGCAACTCTGCCTTCGAGCAGCCGATTCGCTGTGATCCCATTCGTCCTCAAAGCCACTTCTATCCTCCCAATTACATCCTAACATGTGGAAAAAGGTGTGAGCGGCACGGAGAAACCTCAATCCGGAAGGCTTTACTGGTTTAAGACTTGCGCGGGTGCAAGGCTTTCCCTATAATCCCGTGGATTTCAGTTGCTTGCGCTGTTTTGCCCCCGCAGCGGCGCGGTGGTCGTTTCCGAACCGTCGCGGCCACCCGAGATAGGTTTGATCCCAGGAGGCGGAGAGTGATCATGCAAAGGTATCTGAAGAGGATGGCAATGATTTTGGCCGTTCTTCTCCTGGCGCCTTCCATCGCGCGGCGGGCTGTGGCCCAACAGGCGCAGCAGAGCCAGCAACCCAGCTACACGCTGCCCGAATACAATGCCGAGCAAGCGGCAGCGGCCGAGAAAGATCCACAAGCGCGAGTCAAGAAGCTCGACGCGTTCGTCGCGCAGTTTCCTAACTCGACGCTGATGGAATACATCTATCAGTTTTACTATCAGACCTATTACCAGCTGAAAGATTATCAAAAGGCCATCGAGTATGCCGACAAGCTCATCGCCCTCGATAAGGCGAACTTGGCTCTCCGAGTGCAAGCGCTTCAGGCTCGCGTGCAATTATTTGGACTGGCTTTCGACCCGAAAGCGCCTGATGCTCACGATCAGCTCGTTAAGGAAAGAGACGCAGCGCTGCTCGGGGTGAAACTCTTTCCCGATCTCAAGAAGATGCCTAATTCGAAGGTCACCGATGACCAGGTCAAGGAAGGCACAGCGTTTCTCGAAGCGGCGGCGGGCGCAGCGGATCTTCAGTTAAAGGATTACCCCGCCGCGATCGAAGCTTTCAAAGCAGGGCTGGCCATAAATCCGAAGGATGCTGTAACCGATTATCGCTTGGGTCTTGCCTATCTTGCGACGACTCCGCCCCAACCACTGGACGGGTTCTGGTATCTAGCGCGCGCCATCGCCTTGAAAGTTCCCGATGACGCAAAGGTGAAGGACTATCTTCGTTCGAGAATCCTCGCTTACGAGCAACCGGGGTGTGACAGCCAGGTAGACCCGCAATTGAACGAGCTTTTGCAGCTCGCTGCTAATTCACCCGACCGGCCTTCAACTTACACGATCCCGAGCCACGACGATCTGACAAAAATCAGCCAGGCCAGCACCATCATTACCGTGATCAGTGACCTGAGCGGAGGGGGCGATAAAGCTAAGATGACCTGGCTGGCTATCTGCGGCGCGGAGTTTCCGGAGGTTGTCGGGAAAATTATTGACGTACAGAAATCCGAAGGTTACGTCGATTTCATGGTGTTCACCAGCGCCAACTCCGATGAGATGCAGGCCGCGACGATGGCCAATATGGATGTGAAGGTATGGACCGCACCCAAGCCCGCGGGCGCCGCTGCGCCAAACGCTAACGCGGCTGCCAATGTGCCACCTGTTGCACCGCAACCCGACGTTGTCCGGCTTTCGAAAGATGACCCCATCCGCTTTTCAGGCATGCTGGTCGGCTACGATCCTTCTCCCTTTATTTTGCACTGGGACCAAGTGAAGGTAGACCCGAGCGTGATTCCGGAAAAAGCAGGCGGAGCGAAGAAACCCATGCCCCGCCGAACAACACCTCAGCGCTAACCCTTTTGCGCTTCCGATTTCCAGGTGCGATCTTGTAAGGCGCGCCTGGAGATTTTGCCTTGGATCCCGCAACCTCGCCTCGCTGGACGCGTTGTAGTGAGCGGACTAGAATGAAGCAAATGGCGCTTAAGCTGCCCGTATACCTCGATAACCATGCGACCACGGCCGTCGATCCGCGCGTCTTGGACGCAATGCTGCCTTATTTCACGGAGAAGTTCGGCAACGCCGCCAGCCGCAGCCACGAATTCGGCTGGAAAGCCGAAGACGCTGTCGAAAACGCCCGCGGACAAATCGCCCGTCTCATCCACGCTAGTCCCCGGGAGATCATCTTCACAAGCGGTGCGACCGAATCGAACAACCTCGCGATCAAAGGCGTCGCGGAGGAATTCCGCGGTAAGGGCAACCACATTATCACCCAGGCGACGGAGCACAAGGCGGTGCTCGACACATGCAAGCGTTTGGAAACCTTTGGTTGCAAGGTTACCTACCTGCAGGTTCACCCCGATGGATCTATCGACCTGCACGAACTCCGCGGCGCGATCACTCCGAACACGATTCTGATTTCCATCATGTACGCCAACAACGAAATCGGAGTGATTCAGCCCATCGAAGCAATCGGCAAAATCGCCAAGGAGAAGAAGGTCCTCTTTCACGTTGACGCGGCGCAGGCGGTCGGCAGGATTCCCATCGATGTCCAAAAAGACGGCATCGATCTGCTTTCGATTTCAGCGCACAAAATTTACGGGCCCAAGGGCGTGGGAGCACTGTATGTGCGCCGGAAGGATCCTCGCGTCGATCTGAGTGCCATGATCGACGGCGGTGGGCACGAACGCGGCATGCGTTCCGGAACGCTCAACGTCCCCGGAATCGTTGGGCTCGGCCGGGCATGTGAATTGTGCCAGAAAGAGATGACCGATGAGAGCGAACGGCTGCGCCGCCTGCGCGACAAACTGAAGGATGCGATCACCAGCCGCCTCGAAGGCACATCTATCAATGGTTCGATGGATCACCGGTTGCCAAATAATCTGAACCTAAGCTTCGCAGGAGTGGAAGGCGACGCGCTCTTGATGGGAATCAATGACGTGGCGGTCTCAAGCGGCTCCGCGTGCACGTCTGCAACGCTCGAGCCTAGTTACGTGCTGCGCGCTCTCGGGGTGCCAGAGGAGCTCGCGCACAGCTCCATCCGCTTCGGGCTGGGGCGTTTCAATACCGACGAGGAAATCGAGTATGCAGCTGCCCGCGTCATCGAAACTGTGAAGCGCCTCCGCGAACTCTCACCGCTCTACGAAGCTGCCAAGCCACACGCCCGCAGTTGAATTCGCGCAAGCCTCAAAAATCTCCGTGCACTGCCGAGTTTCAAGGAGTCGCCTGGACTTCCATGGTCTGGTCAATCACGTAGCTCGTGCAGCCAGCAGCTGTATCAGACGGGCAGTGCGCGGTAACCCGAAAGCCGTCTGCCGACGTTTCCGCTTCATAGGTGTAGCCGCCGCGTCCCGTTTTCTTCATGCTCATCGCGCCGCTTGAGACCAAGTCATCGAGCGAGGCATAAGATCCGTGTTCAGCTTGGTAGAGCCGTTCAGCCTGTCCCATCGCGACCAAATCATTTTTTACGCCTACAACGTCAATGGTCTGTCGAGGCGTGGTCACTCCAGCGGATCCCCCTTGCGTGAAATAGTATTTGTAAGTCAGCCCCGCGATAACCGCCACCGCGAGAAGACCCAAGATGCCGCCGATGCTCCGCATTCCGCACCTCCTCTCTATCCCATGGAAGCACGTGAAATCGCAGGCGGCCTATCCGAATTTGTCTCTAGGCGCGAATCAGAAAACAGCAGCGCATCCAACCGGCGCGCTCTACTTCACCGACAGAATTACCTTCCCAATGTTCTTCCGATCGTGGATGTAGCGATGCGCGGCCGCAGCCTGATCCAGCGGGAAAATTTTCCCAATCACCGGTTTGATTTTCCCCGCTCCATACATCCGAAAAATTTCCTCAACTTCACCGCGCAGCACTGCAGGCCGCGATTGCAGCGCGCCGAGATTGACCCCGATCACCGACGCACTGCGCTGCATCAGTTTCAGGGGATTGAATCGCGGCACTTGCACTAGCGCCGCAAGCCCTCGAATCAAGCTGCGCTTCCCATCCGGCCCCGCCGCAGCGGACATCCCATATACCACCAGCCTGCCTCCAACCCCGAGGCACTCATAGCTGCGCGCAAACGATCTCCCGCCGATCGGATCCATCACCATCTCAATTCCATCCGGTGCGAATTTCCGCACCGTCTGCACAAAATCGGTCTTTTCGTAATCGATCGCGTGCTCCACCCCGATCTTGCGCAGGTATTCTTGTTTGGAAGGGCCGGCAGTTCCGAAAATGGTCAATCCGCGCGCGCGCGCAAGCTGCACCGCAGCGATTCCCACTCCGCCCGCGGCCCCGTGGATCAGGACGCGGTCGCCCTGCCGCAAATTGCCCATGGCGAAGAGCGCGTGATACGCGGTGACGTAATTTCCAGGTATGGCGGCCCCATCCTCGAATCCCATTCCCGGAAGTAGGCGAAAGATCCGGATCACCGGCACAGCCGCCCATTGTGCATAGGCATTGAAGTTCGTGAGGGCGACGACGGCGTCTCCCGGCTTTAGAGGTTCGCCGGCTGCCGGCTTGGCGCCATCCACCACTCTTTCCACCACTCCAGCCACCTCCAACCCTGGAATAAACGGAGGTTTCGGTGTGCCGGGATAAATTCCCATTCGCTGGAGCAGATCGGCGAAATTCACACCGATCGCCTTGACGCGGATCAGCGCTTCGCCGGCCTTCGGTTGCGGATCCGGCACCTGCTGGGCTTCCAAAACTTCAGGAGCACCATACCTCCTCACCACCAAAGCCCGCATCTAATCCCCCTTTCGCCGGATTATAACCGGCTCGGCGCCGCTTTTTGCGAACGGACGAAACATCGCGGGGTTTTCCTTTGGGAATCGACTGCATCCTATCTTAAACTGTTACACTTTGCGTAACGATGAAAGTCCAAATGAGATATAGAAGTCTCACGATTGTCGTGGCACTGCTTGCGGCGGCCTGGGGATGTTGGGCCAACGGTCGCCCAGCCCCTTCACCCACTCCGATCTTGACAGCTATGCAGGACGAGCTGGATCGGTCAATGGCCGCGCTCGGAAAAGCCGATCCATCGGCTTATTTCATCAGCTATACCGTTTCCGACCGGGGGTATGCCGAAGTTTCGGGTTCAAATGGCGCCCTTCTTTCAAGCTCCGAGGACCGTGGACGGTGGCTCGAAGTACAAACACGTGTAGGAACCGCTCAACTGGACAATACGCACAAGCTTGGCGACCGGCCACCCAGCTGGAACAGCCCCGGCACTACTGTGGCGCTCGACGACGACATCCCCATCCTGCGCCGCGAAATCTGGCGCGAAACGGACCGCCAATATCGCGCGGCGTCCCAAGCACTTATTAAAGTCAAAACCAGCCAGCAAGTGCAGGTGCAGACTGCGGAAGGCGCCGCGCCGGATTTTTCGCACGAGGAACCCCACACATCAGTTGGACCCCGCCTTGAAATCCATGTGGATCGTAAGCCGTGGGAAGAACGAGTGCGAAAATATACTGCCGAGTTCAGCAAATCGCCGGCCGTGCTGAACTCGATCGCCACATTCACGGCTCAAGCGACCAATCAGTATCAGGTAAACACCGAGGGAACCAAGCTAGCCTTCGGTCTGATTCATTATCGCCTCGAACTCTTTGTACAGAGTAAGGCGCCAGACGGCATGGACATTCAGCGGTACGCGAATTTCGATTGGCTCGATCCCAAAGATGCCCCGGATGACAAAACCGTCTCCACCTCGATTCGTCGATTAATTGAGGAAACGGAGGCCCTCGATAAGGCGCCGCTCGTTGAGCCTTACGCGGGCCCCGCGCTGCTTACGGGCCGCGCTGCCGCCGTTTTCTTTCACGAAGTCTTCGGCCACCGTGCCGAGGGCTTCCGCCAAAAAGACATTACCGAGGGCCAGACCTTCACAAGTAAGATCGGCCAGCAAATCCTTCCCGACTTCATTTCCATCAAGGACGATCCCACCGAGGCCACTCTCAACGGCGAAATGCTCCTCGGAAATTATCCCTTCGACGACGAAGGCGTGCCTTCAGAGGACGTCTCGCTAGTCGATCATGGCGTGCTGAAGACTTTTCTGATGTCACGTTCGCCGCTGATGGATATCGCGCACTCGAATGGGCACGGTCGGCGCCAGCTCGGCTATGTTCCCATAGCGCGTCAGGGAAACCTCATTGTCTCCAGCTCTAACGGCGTCCCCTTTGGCGAGCTTCGGCAGAAGTTGATTGCTCTTGCGAAGCAGCAGAATTTGCCCTACGGCTTGTTGATCGACGATATCGCCGGCGGATTCACATTCACAGGCCGCGGCCAGCCCCAGGCATTTCAGGTAACTCCGCTAATCGTTTACAAAGTTTTTGCCGATGGACGCCCGGACCAGCTCGTCCGTGGCGTCGATATCGTCGGAACGCCGCTCGTCTCCCTCACGAAAATCGTGGGTACCGAAAACAAACAGGAGATTTTCAACGGCTATTGTGGAGCCGAGTCGGGTTCGGTTCCGGTTTCGGCCGTCGCGCCCGGTATTCTAATTTCCGAAATGGAGTTTGCGAAGAAAGAAACTTCAACCGATCGGCCGCCAATTCTGCCGCCGCCCGCGCACGACCCGGAAGCAAAGGGGTCCCAGCAGTGAGAAAAATTCTGGCGTTATTCGCATTACTCGTTGCCGCTTCAATGCCCCTGGCCTATGCGGCGCAGGCGCCCGTGCCGCCGGGGGAAAAAGATTTGACCCTGCAAGCGATGCATGACGAAATGGAACGCGCGCGCACGCGGCTGTCTCTCCCCGGCGTTGATAAGCCCTTTTACATCGAGTACCGCCTCCTCGATCTTGACGTTCGCAGCGTAACCACATCTTTTGGCGCGCTTTTATCAAGCTCGACGTCTCGCAGCCGCTTCATGAGCGTGGATGTGCGAATCGGGGACTATCACCTTGATAGTTCGAATTTCATGAGCGAAGACGGCTTTCAGGGGTTCCTCGGATCAACAGGCCAAGTCGGTATCGACCGCGACTACAATTCGCTACGCCAGGATTTGTGGCTGGCCACGGATCAGGCCTATAAGGCCGCCGCCACGCAAATGTCTCTCAAACAGGCCTTCCTTCGCAGCCTCACAAAGCCGCCCGAAATCGACGACTTCTCGCAGGCCACGCCGCTTGTGAAAATCGATCCGCGAATCGAACCGGATTGGACTTCGCGAAATTGGGAAGACGAGGCACGCGCGGCCTCTTCCGCGCTCAAGGATTTTCCTCAGCTTTACGGCACGCGCGTCAATTATTCCTTGATTTACGTTACGTCATATCTGATGACCAGCGAAGGCACCATCATCCGCGAGTCTCGGCATCTGGCCGCCATTGAAGCTGCGCTCGATACGGAAGCCGAAGACGGCATGCCCTTGAACGATTTCTACGCCGTCTATTCAAGCGAACCTTCGGGTCTACCGGATCCCACAGCCGTTTCGAAAAGCCTCGGCCAGACCGCGGTCGAGCTTCTCAGCCTTCGGGCGGCTCCGCTTGTACCCGACTATACCGGGCCGGTTCTTTTCGACCCATCTGCGGCGGGTTCAGCGTTAGCCCAAGTTCTCGAACCTTCGCTTTCGGGCGCGCGCGAGCCTCTTTCCATGACCCAGGATTTCAACGCGTTCATCGAACGCTTTGGCGGTCGCAGCGAATGGACGGGCCGCGTCGGAACCCGCGTATTGCCCGCCAGCGTAACGCTGGTCGATGATCCCACCGCCACAGACTTTCAAGGTCACCCGCTTCTAGGCGCCTACGACGTGGACGATGAAGGCGTGAAGGGTCAGCGTGTTCCGCTCGTCGAAAATGGAATTCTCAGAAATTTGCTGATGTCACGGCGCCCAGGACCTGATTTTTCCGCCTCCAATGGTCATGCGCGCTCCGCCGTGCTTACCGATCCCCGGCCCCTCAGCAGCAATCTTTTCTTTCAGTCGTCGGAGGCCCTGAAGTCAGACGATCTGCGGAAAAAATTTATCGATGCTTGCCGCGAGGATGGTCACGAATGGTGCCTCGAGGTGAAACGAATGGCCAATCCCGCGGTCTCGTCCGTCCACCAGCAGGACTTTTCCGACTTTGTTGGGGAAATCGCCGGCGGAATTGCCAGCGGCGAACGTATGCCGCTCACCGTATCCCGTGTCTTCGTAGCCGATGGACATGAGGAACCGGTGCGTGGAGGCGTGATCGAAGGGCTTACTCTGCGGACCTTCCGCAATATCCTCGGGATTGGCGATGACCCGGCGGTTTACACTTACATGCAAAATCCGGCAGATAATCTGGCCGGCACCGCGCTCGGCGCTTTCGGCTCCGCGCAAGGCGGCATTCCGAGTACCGTCATCGCGCCGTCCCTTCTGCTCGAGGATGTCGAAATCAGGGGCTTTCATGGCGAGCCGCGCCGCCTGCCGTTAGTTCCAGCGCCGCCCTTGAAATAGTCTCCTGGTGCCGGCCCAGCGCGCCAAGCATCCAATTCCATGTTTGGATTACCCCCAAAATTGAGGAGGAATAATGTCCGATCACAAGAGGCCCGCGCCCGCAGACGTGGCCATTCACGATTTGATCGTTCATCGTTGGAGCCCGCGCGCATTTGAAGACCGTCCTGTGGAATCAGAAAAACTCCGCGCCCTCTTTGAGGCCGCTCGTTGGTCGGCGTCATCCTACAATGCCCAGCCTTGGTCCTTCATCATTGGAACCAAGGACGATCCTGAGAATTACAAGAAAGTTCTCGATTCATTCGTCGAGTTCAATCAGGGTTGGGCAAAGAATGCCCCGGTGGTTGCTCTGAGCGTGGCGGCTCACAAGATGCCGCACGATGGAAAGCAGAATCGGCACGCATTTCACGATGTTGGGCAAGCTGCCGCCACCCTTGCCTTGCAAGCCACGGCCCTGGGCCTCCAAGTCCATCAGATGGCCGGAATTCTTCCCGACAAAGCGCGTCAGATTTTCGGTATTCCCGAAGATCACGAAGCTGTCGCCGGATTCGCCCTCGGTTATCCCGGCGACCCCGCTTCACTCCCCGATCCGATGCGCGAGCGCGAAGTGAGCCCGCGCCAGCGTAAGCCAGCATCATCGTTTGTTTTCACAGGCGCCTGGGGCAACGTCGCTCCCGTGGTCAAGACCTGACGCTGTATTGGCTAGCCATCGCCTATGCCGTGGCCGTCGTTTCGCGCGTTTCTGCTTTTCCCGCGGTTTGTGCGGGCGCGAAACGCAGCGAGGGATCTCTATTCGATGTAAGAACGAACCGCGCTGGCCAGGAGAAAGGCTTACGTCCTAGTGGACGCGGATTTGTTCGGCTTGAGGTTTTCGGCCCTTCATTACAAACATCAGCGGGATCACGCAAACGCAGATGATTGCCATGGTCCGGAAATTGTCCACAAAGGAAAGCATGTTGGCCTGCCGCTGCAGTTGCTGATACAGCACCGCATGCGCTTGAATGGCGGCATGCGCGGCATTGCTTCCTCGCGCGGTAAATATGTGCGTCAAATGATTCAGCGCACTTCGGTACATCGTGCTGCCGCCCTGCATGTTGTGCGCCAGTATGTTTTGATGTATCTGCGCGCGCCGGTCCAGCATGGTTGTCACGAACGAGATGCCGGTGCTCGCTCCCACGTTGCGCGCTAGGTTGATCAGACCCGAGGCATCGTCCATGTTGCCCTTGGGAACGAAATAGAACGCCATCACGTTGATCGGCACGAACAAGAATGCCGTGCCCGCACGCGATATGATCCAGGCATAGATCGCCCGATTTATGCCTGCGGCTAAAGTGAGATGCGAGAGCTGATACAACCCCAAAGCCATGATGCACAGTCCGGCCATCACCACCCAGCGATGTTCCACGCGCCCCAGCAGCCATCCCACGAATGGCAAGATTCCGAGTAGAACCAATCCCCCAGGCAGCAACACTAGCCCGCTTTGCATCGCTGTGTAACCCATTAGCGTCTGCATCAGAATGGGAAGCAGCAAAGTTGTCCCGTACAAGACCACGCCGAGCGTGTACATCATGAATGTGGAAATCGCGAAGTTACGGTCTCGAAAAAGCCGTAGCTCAACTACCGGATGATCGGTTGTGAATTCTCGAATTACCAACGCGATCAGCGATATCACCACAACCACCGTCGCCCATGTGATAAATGGCGACCCGAACCAGTCGTCTCGCTCGCCCTTGTCCAGCACCACCTGCAACAGCCCCAAACCCAGGCCCAGAAATCCCAGCCCGATAAAATCCACTTTGATGCCCCGATTCTTTTCCCGCAGCTCTCCGGATGGGCGATCGCTGGCAATCAGTAAGGAGATCATCAGTACGGAAATAACTCCAATCGGTACGTTCAGAAAGAAAATCCATCGCCAGGAATAGTTGTCGGTGATCCACCCGCCGAGTGTCGGCCCCACGGTGGGCGCGATCACCACTCCCATTCCGTAAATAGCCATGGCCATTCCTTGCTTCTCGCGCGGAAAACTATCCACCAGGATGGCCTGAGAACTCGGCTGCATCCCGCCGCCCCCTGCGCCTTGTAGCACCCGGCAAATTACCAGCGTTGTCAGCGAAGGGGCCAGCCCACAAAGCAGAGAGCTAATAGTGAAGATCACCACGCAGGCGATGAAGAATCTTTTGCGCCCGAAGACTCCGGAGAGCCATCCCGAAAGCGGCAGGACGATCGCATTCGACACCAGATACGACGTGAGGACCCACGTGCTCTCGTCCACGCTGGCTGAAAGACTCCCGGCAATGTGCGGCAGCGATACGTTGGCGACGCTGGTGTCCAAAACTTCCATGAACGTTGCCAGCATCACCGTGACGGCAATCAGCCACGGGTTTACCTCAGTTGTCGGATGCGCATAGTCGGCAGTGGTAGCCATCAGCTATTAGGTTAGTTCCAACTCAAATGAAAATATGCCGAGTTTGACGCATTAGTTGCGTCTAGTTGGATCCAATAGAGGTGCAAATTCTGCCACGGGAGGGGGGGTATTGGGTTCCAAACTCTGCGGATTCCGCCATCCATCCAACACCGATATCTGGTGAACGCAGGAAACGGTGCAACGCGGCGCGCAGCCTTTTTTCGTCAGGTATTCGCGCTGCCGCTGCTCCTCCGTGTACTCCGAAAGCGGGATTCCAGGGTATCCGCGCTGCTGGGAACAGTAGTGAACCAGGCCATCCTCGCAAATGTAGAGGTAGCGTGACCCCGCGCGGCATCGCCAGTCGTTCTCGCGTCCCGCCGCAATATTGTGCTGAAAACGGTTCACGCGCGTGAAGGACCGTTTTCCCAGCGACATGATCTCCTCGAAGATTTCCCGCTCCCGCGTGCCCAGCGGCTGTAGCTGGCCATTGCCGTCGTGCAGAATCCCAACGGTTGACGTAAATCCCAGCTCGAGAGCACGATGCGCCACCGTCAGCGCGTCTTCCGGATTGCGAACGCCGCTACCGAGCACCGAATTGATATTCACGTGAAACTCGGCATGTTCGGCCAGCAATTCGAGCTTCCGGTCCAGCACCTTCAGGCTCTTTTTGGAGACGTCGTCCGGCTGCACATTATCAATGCTGATCTGCAAATATTCGAGACCCGCGCGATTTAGCCGCTCTATCCGCTCCCCCACCAAAAGATATCCATTGGTGATAAGCCCGGCCATACTTCCATTGAGCCGGATACGCGCGATGATCGCGTCGAGCTCCGGGTGAAGTAACGGCTCGCCTCCGCTGATCGTGATCACGGAAGTCCCCATCGCCCCCAAACGGTCGATTCGGCGGAACATTTCCTCTACCGGCACCGGTTTTGAGAAATCGTCGAATTCGTTGCAGTAGGTGCACGCCAGATTGCAACGCCGCATTGGAATGATGTGGACGAGCAGGGGATGCTTCGTGGAAGCGAGGCCCTTTGCAATCATGCGGAACTCGCGCATTTTGCGATGAGCCGCGAGCAGCTTCTTCCGTATTTTCTTCTTGAGTGTCACAGGCTACCGGGGAAAAAGCAGGTTCAGTTTGTGTTATTCCCCAGCTCAATTATGCCATACGGTGGTTGCTACCGGCGGCGGCCGTTGCTATCGAGGTGGTATACAGTAATCTTGCGGCTCAGCGTATTGCGATGGATTCCCAGAACCTTGGCTGCGCGGCACTGGTTCCCTTTGGATTCTTCCAGAACGCGCTTTATGAATTTCTTTTCGAACTCCGTGAGCGCCTCTTCGAGAAGAATCCCCCGCTCCACCATCGTGCCGACCAGCGCTTCCAATTGCTCTTTCACTTGTGCACGCTCCACATCAATGCCCGGAGGATGAGTGTGTTCCCTGGACCTCAGTCGAGTGCGTGGCCGGTGATGCGCTGATAAGCTTCTCGATACCTTTCGCGAGTGCCGGCTACTACATCCGCCGGAAGGGCCGGCCCCGGTGGCTGTTTGTTCCAGCCTACCTGTTCGAGATAATCGCGAACGTACTGTTTATCAAAGGAAGGCTGCGATTTGCCGGGCGCGTAGCGATCGGCGGGCCAGAAACGCGAGGAGTCTGGCGTCAGCGCCTCGTCGATCCAGATCAATTCCTGTCCCAGCAGCCCAAATTCAAATTTGGTATCGGCAATGATGATGCCGCGCGCGGCCGCATGCTCGGCGGCGCGGCGGTAGAGCGTCAAGCTGGTTTTCCGAAGGCGTTCGGCTAAGGCGTGTCCGATGCGCGACGCGGCTTCATCGAACGAAATATTCTCGTCGTGCCCCGTTGTCGCTTTCGTCGAAGGCGTGAAGATCGGTTCTGGCAGGCGATCTGATTCCTGCAAGCCCGCCGGAAGCGGAATTCCGCAGATGGCGCCGCTCTTCTGATAATCCTTCCATCCGGAACCGGAGATGTAACCTCGCACCACGCATTCGATCGGAACCGGATCGGTTCGGCGGACCAACATCGCCCGGCCTTCCAGAGACGCCGCGTACGGCGCAAGCTCGCCCGAGAAATCCTTCGCTGACATCACGTGATGCGGGACCACGTCGGCCAATTTCTCGAACCAGAAGAGGGAAAGCTGTGTCAGCACGCGGCCTTTGTCCGGAATCGGAGTGGGAAGGACCACGTCAAAGGCGGAAAGCCTGTCCGTCGCAACGATCAGCAAGCGATCGCCCAGATCATAAATGTCGCGGACTTTGCCTCGGCCGCGGATTTTGAGTTTCGGAAAATCTGTTTGTGAAATAACGGTGCGTGTTGGCGATGCGGCCACGAGATTTGTGTCCTCTGTGTGGGAGGGCGTTATTCTAGCGCACCGCGAAGCGTTGTCAACCTGTAAGAAGAACTGAATCAATTCAAAATTTCGATTCGATTGCGCAGAAAATCGTCGATCGCGGCGACAGCAGCTTCCGGGACAGTCTGAAGAAGCTGATGCGGCGCATCCAAATCGGCGACGCTTACGTTCGGCAGGATTTTTCTGATGTAAGTGCCGCAAGCGCGGGGGACCACGCGGTCCTGCTTCGCGCGGAGGTCGAGCGTGGGGACTTTTACGCGACGAAGTTTTTCGGAGACGTCGATCGCAGAAACGGCGTTGAGCCGGGCCTTTAGCGTGTTTGCGGAGACAAGCGCTCCGACCTCACGCAGCCTCCCGCGGAGACGCGGTGAATCGAAGTTGCCGAAAAGATTTCTGTGCACGACGAAGCCAGGTAGATGCCCGGCCGGGAACGGCTTGAGAATTGTGGTGACCATGGGCAGCAGTGGATGAGGATTGCGAGCGAACGTGACGCACAGGATCAACCCGAGAAGACCGGACGGATTGGAAGCGGCGATCGAGATTGCGATCGGGCCGGAAAAAGACTCTCCGAGGATCACAAAAGGCTCGCTGTGCGGAAGATATGTGCGAGCAAGAGTTTCGAGCTCAGCGTAGCCGAGTGCGGGATCGTTCGGATACACAACAATGACTGGCTTGAACCGGGATCCGAGTGCGGCGACGAAGTCGGAGAAGAATACGCCCGTACCATCCATACCCGGAAGCAGGACGAGCGTAATCATCGCACTATGAATCGAGAAAGCTAGGCGGCGTTGCTGGCGGCAGTAGCTGGTTTCGGTTCGGCGGCTGCGTCCTCTTCCCACTTCACCGACACTAGCTTGGAAACTCCGGGCTCTTGCATGGTTACACCGTAGAGTACTGATCCCATTTCCATGGTCTTGCGGTTGTGCGTGACCACGATGAATTGCGTCTGCCCGCACATTTCCGCGAGCATTTTGTTGAAGCGTCCCACGTTGGCTTCATCCAGGGGTGCGTCCACTTCGTCGAGTATGCAGAAAGGACTCGGCTGATAACGGAACACGGCTATCAGCAGCGCGAGCGCCGTCAGCGCTTTTTCGCCGCCCGAAAGCAGCAGGATATTCTGCAAGCGCTTCCCCGGCGGCTGAGCGACGATATCGATCCCCGCTTCGCCCGAGCTATCCGGCTCGCTTAGGCGCATCTCGCCTGTGCCGCCGCCAAAAAGGGACTGAAACGCGATCGCGAAATGCGCGTTGATGAAGTGAAAAGCCTCTTCGAACTTCTGCCGCGACACTTGATCGAGCTCGTTGATGGTGAGCTGCGTGTTTTCAATCGATTGCACCAGGTCGTCGCGCTCGCGGCGCAAGAACTCTTCGCGCTGTTCGCACTCGCGGAACTCCTCGAGCGCCATCATATTCACCGGACCCATCGCTTCCACTCGTGCTTTCATTTCGTTGTAATTCGTTTCGGCGGCGGCGAGTTCCTCTCCCGCAAGCGGCTGCGCTTCCTGCGCCATCAGTTCCTCGGGTTGCGCATTCAATTCGCTCACGCAAGTTTGGCGCAGATATTCGCGGTCGGAATCGTTGCGAGCTTTTTCGATCTGCCGCTGGCTGCGTTCGGCGCGCACTTCCTCTAGCAACTGGCGCCGCCCGCGCAGCGTTTCATCGATTTGGCCCGTCCGCGACCTCGCTCCTTCCCACTCACCTTCGAGCGCCGCCTTTTTTTCTTCCAGCCGCGCCTTTTCGATCCGGAGATTCGCAGCCTGTTGAGCCAATTGATCGCGGCTTGATTCGATGCCGGCTTTCTCAGCAGCCAGAGTCCCATGCTGCTGGCGAAGCGCGCCGAGCCGCTCGTTTGCGCCCGCAATTTCGTCATCGAGCCGGCCTTCGACTAATTCCGAACTCGCCAGGCGCTCGGCGATGGTCGCCAGTTCCTCGCGTCGCATCACCACTCGCTCCTGCAACTCCTGGAAGTCCCGGCGCAAATTTGCAAGTCTCTCGGCAGCCTCTGTGGATTCCGCCTCCGCGGCCGCTCGCAAGCGCACTGCTTCGGCGTGCCCCGCGCGAGCTTGCTCCGCTCGCGTTCGTGCGGCTTCGGCTTCGCCGCGCAGCCGTGCGATCTCGTCTCGTTCGGCCGAAAGCTGCCGGTCCACGCGAAGGAACTCCCGCCGCGCCTCGTCGCGTTGATGGCTTGCCGCCACCAAAGACTTCTCCGCTTCCAGTTGCTGCGCCGTCGTTCCGGCTACAAGAGTCTCCCCCGCCGCGATTTCTTCTTGAAGCTGCGCCAGATCCCTTTGCTGTTCCTGGGCGAGGGCCTCCAGCCGGTTCGTTTCCACTTCGCGCTGGCGAAGCTCGCGCTTCAGGGCCAGCGGTCCGGCATCGCTCTTGCGTCCCCCGGAGATCATGCGGCCGTGATAGCAAGTGCCATCCGGCGTCAGAAAATAACTGTGCGGATTGTCGCTCGCCATCCGCTCGGCGATTGCGGCTGTCTCAACGATGTAAGCCGTCCGAAGTTTTTTCAGAAAGTATTTGGTTGCAGGACCGAGAGGCTCGCGGAACTCCACCAACCTATCCAGCCGCGCGATGAAATCTCCGGGCATCGACGCGCCATTCTCCATCCTGTCCGTATCCAGGCTTCCCACGGAATCCACGAAGAAAGTTGCGCGGCCTCCCATTTCGTCCCGCAGCAAAGCCACGCCGGCGCGAGCCTGATCGAATGATTCGACGACAACGTACTCGAGTTCCTCGCGCAGAAACTGCTCGATCGCGCTTTCGTACTCTTCCTGCACTTCGGCGTAATCCGCCAGCAACCCTACCGCGTGGAAGCCACGCGACTGGCCTTCCTCGCTGGCGTTGAAAAGCTTCTGCACGGCATCGGCGGTGTAGGCGCGCTCGCGCAAAATCTGCTCGATGGAAGCATGCCGCGCGCGCTCCGCGGATAGATCCTGGCGAACTTGCTCAAGCCTCTGGCTGGTCTCCTGCTCCGCCTGGCGAAATCCGGCCAACTGTGACTGCGCCTCGCGAACCGATGCGCCAAGTTCGCGCGCCCGCTGTTCCGCGATCTGAAAACCGGCGTCGGCGGATTCCGCGGTCGATTGCAAAGCCGCGCAGAGTTGCTCCATCTCGCGAATATCCGTGGCGCGTTGTTCTTCGGCGGCTGTGTGTCGCGTGGCTATTTCCTCCGCCTGAAGAGACTCGGCTTGCCTGTGGGCAGCCTCTTCCACAAGCTGGCCGGCTATCTGGCGAAGCTCTTCCATGCGGGATTCGAGCTGATTTTGATTGGCTCCGCTGGCGGAAACTTGCTCCGTTGATTCTCTCAGCCCGGCTTCGAGCGCGACACTCTGCTCCCGAAGCGCGGCCACCGCTTCTCGCTGCGCAGTCAGTCGCGTATTCAGCTCCGACGCCTGGCGTGCGGCTTGCTCGATTTCGGCTGAAAGTACGGCCGCGCGCGCATCCAATTGCGCAACCTGTTCCTGATTGAAGGTGATCCGATTCTCGGCGCGATCCAGATCGAGCGCGGTTTGATTCAGCACGTTGTGAGTTTGGCGCAGGTCGGCGTCTAGCTCGTAGGTCCGCGAACTCAGCCGCTCCTGCTCGGCTTCCAGTTCGTGCACGGAGCGCGCCTCGCGCTCCTCGGTTACTTCCATTTCGGCCAACAGGCTCTCGAGCCGCGCGGCTTCGGCGTCCAGATGCCCGGCCTTGCTGGCCAGCACGATTCGCAGCAATCCGCGCATCTCCTCGCGCAACTCGGCGTACCGGCGCGCCTTCGAGGCCTGCCGCTTCAGCGACGCAAGCTGCTTCTCTACTTCCACGTAAATGTCGTTGATCCGCGAAAGATTGATCTTGGAGGCTTCCAGTTTCGTTTCCGCCAGCCGCCGTTTGGTCTTGTACATGGTGATACCGGCGGCTTCCTCGATGATGGCCCGCCGGTCCATGGGCCTCGAATTGAGGATTTGGCCGATTCGGCCCTGCTCGATGATCGCGTAGCTGTCAGGCCCCAGCCCGATGCCCATGAAAATCTCCTGGACGTCGCGAAGCCTCGCCACCCGGCCGTTGATGAGATATTCGCTCTGGCCGGAGCGATACAGCCGCCTTCCCACCACCACCTCGCCGGGCCGCAGGATGACCGCCGGCTTTTCGCTGGTCGTCCGCTTTCGCATCCCTTTGCGGCTGCTCGGTGAGTCTTGGGCGATATCCGTGTCCACCGTTTGGTCGGGCCTATCCTCCGGTGCCTGAAAGTCGGTAAGCGGAGCCTCTTGGTTATCTTCAACGAGAAGAGGAGGACCTGCGCTCTGGGCGGCAGACGGGTCTGTGTCGTCGCCCATCACTTTCGCAACCGCCTCCGATAGCTCCGGGTCGATCAACGTCAGCGTCACCTCGGAAATCCCCATGGGCGGACGCCGCGTGGTGCCGTTGAAAATGCAGTCTGACATCCGCTCGGCGCGGAGCATCTTGTGGCTTTGCTCGCCCAGCACCCAGGAGATCGCGTCAACCACATTGGACTTGCCGCACCCGTTCGGCCCGACGATGCAAGTGATCCCCGTCCCGCTGAACGTGATCGGCGTCTTTTCGCAGAACGACTTGAATCCAAATAGCTCGACTTTGCGGAGTTTTAGCACCCGTCCCTCACTCGGTTACGCTCTTCCCATCTCGATGGCGGAAGAAACGTCTCTAAATTGTTTTGGGGGAGGTCTATCGTGACAAAAACGTAGGGAGGGTCGATATCGATGGCCCTGCCGCCTGGCGCCTGCGTTTCGGCGGTGACGGGAACAAGCTAGCACGTCCTGCGGAATCCTGTAAAGTCCGCTTTTATCGAAAAGCCCTTAAAACGACACAGCCTTGCACGTGAAACTCCCACTAAGAACGGCGCTCGGGGCTTCCGCGCCAGCGACCAGAAAACGTACACCCAAAGCCTCAACTTCCCGCTGTCCGGGCCGAAACGGTATGCAGGGAGCCGCTGTGGTCTACAGTTTGTACCCGATTTTGCGGACGAATTCCCGGCGCCACTTGGCGTCTTCCGCGCCCTCGACGCCCTTCGGCGAGCTGCCATCGACGACTCCCAAAATGGCGCGTCCCTGCTCCGTTTGGGCGAAGATCACCTCGACGGGGTTAGCAGTGGCGCAGAAGATCGAGCACACCTCAAAGCAATCGCGGATGCGGCTCAGTAAGTTGATCGGATAAGCATTGCGAACCATCAGAACGAACGCGTGGCCCGCGCCAATCGCCTGGGCATTCGCCACCGCAACCTGGCGCAGTTCCTCGTCGTTCGCTTCCACCCGCACCAGGCAAGGCCCGGAAGCTTCATTGAACGCCACTGCGAATTTTGCGCCCGGCACCGTGTTCACCACTGCTTCGTACAAATCCTCCGCCGTTTTGATGAAGTGCGAGTGCCCGAGAATTAGATTTGCGCCCTCAGGCACCTGCATGCCTACTGCGGAAAGCTCCATTTTTTCATCCTCCCGTGCAAAAATTTTCGCTTTTTTGGAATCGATCAAAACCTTTGGAATGGCGCATTTGCCGAAGTCCATTATCAGCACCGCGTGTTTCTGCGGCAAGCGCGTAACACCGTTGGTCCTTGACGTGCTCGAATTTTTCGAGTCGTTTTCGCGAATGGCTGCATCGAAGCAACAGGAAGCTCGGTGGGCTTCAAGAAGCGCGGTGGGTTTCGGGACCTCCGGTTTCGGGTGGATAGGGTGATACGGTCAATCCAGCAGGCCAAGCGGTACCTCAAAATTGTTTTCGGTTTCACCTTGCTCGGCATTGGGATCGTCATGGTGGTGACGCCAGGTCCGGGCACGCTCACTATTTTGATAGCCCTCGGTGTTCTCGCCGCTGAGTTCGTGTGGGCCCGCAGGCTTTTGGACCGGCTGAAGCGCGAAGGCACGCGCCTGCGCGATAGCGTTTTCCCTCCCGCCAACCGCGCCGCCTGATTCCTCGGTCTCTTCATCTTTCCCGGCTTTTGCGCCGCCTCCGATTGTGCTCTCATAGCTCCTTATCCGGAGGAGGCATCCGTGGAAGCTGATTCCCGCAACAAATGGTCCGAGAAGTGGGCGGTGGTCACCGGGGCAAGCGCCGGAATTGGTCTGGCGCTGGCCGAACACCTCGCAGCTGGCGGCGCGCATTTGGTCCTCAGCGCCCGCCGCGCCGACCGCCTGGAAGATCTTGCTGCGGTGCTTTCCACCAAACATGGCATCCGCGTGGAAATCTGTATAGCCGACTTGACGCGCCCCGAAGCCCCAGCCGAGATTCATGCGTTTACCACCGGCAAGGGCATCGACGTCGAGCTGCTGGTCAACAACGCTGGCTTTGGCGCCTTTGGGTATATCCAGGAGATTCCCACTCCGCGCCTGATGGAAATGATTCAGGTGAACTGTTCCGCCGTGGTCCATCTCACACAGCTATACGCTCGGGCGATGATCGCGCGCCGCCATGGGGACATCCTGATCGTCTCCTCGGTGGCCGCCTTCCAAGCGCTGCCGTTCAATTCGGTGTACGCGGCTACCAAGGCGTTTGACCTGATCTTCGCCGAGGGAATTGCGGAAGAACTTCGCGAATTTGGGGTGCACGTCTGCGCGCTTTGCCCCGGATCGACCACCACGGAGTTTCAGCAGGTAGCTCAGCAGCCGGATCGCGTTTTCCGCTCGGCCGAAACCGCGGAAAAGGTAGCGCGCGTAGGTCTCACCGCCCTTGCGGACGGGAGGAGTTTCGTAATCTCGGGAGCCAAAAACCGACTCATGGTGGAGGGCGAGCGCTTGGCACCGCGGCAGTTCGTTGCCCGCATGGCCGGGAAAATGATGCGCCCCCGCAGCTCCTAAGACGCCTGGTTCGGTTGCGAGCGATGCAAAACCGGTGGTATTCTACGCATCGTTGCTTCCAGAGCGGGCGTCGTACAATGGCAGTATAGAAGCTTCCCAAGCTTCGGACGTGGGTTCGATTCCCATCGCCCGCTCCAGAGTCTCAATAATTCGATTGCTCTTAAAGGGCTAGGTTACTCAAGTCTTCCGCTGTTTCCAGTCAGAAATGGTCCACTTTTACTAGATTTACCGGATGCTTCGCGACGATTTTAGTCGGTAGTCTCCTTGCCTGGGAGACCTTTATGAAAGCAGTCGTGTTCCATAAAATCGGCGACATCCGGCTCGATGACGTGCCAGAGCCAAAGATCAAGGACCAATACGACGCGATCGTTCGGCTTACCGCCAGCGCGATATGCGGAACTGATCTCCATTTCGTTAGGGGCACGGTGCCGAACATGGTCCCCGGCACGATTCTTGGCCATGAGGGCGTTGGAATTGTAGAGGAAGTGGGAAAAGGAGTTCGCAATCTGAAGAAAGGTGACAGGGTGGTCGTGCCTTCCACAATTGCCTGCGGTGCTTGCTCATATTGTCGCGCTGGCTATTTTGCACAGTGCGACGACGCTAACCCAAACGGTAAAGATAGCGGCACTGCTTTTTTTGGCGGGCCAAAGGAAAGCGGCCCCTTCGATGGCTTACAGGCTGAATACGCCCGGATTCCGTTAGCCCACGTCGGTCCGGTAAAGCTACCGGACGGTGTAAGCGACGACCAAGCCATTCTTATTTCGGACATCTTCCCAACAGGCTACTTCGCCGCGGACCTCGCCAATTTGCATCCGGGATCGACGGTTGTCGTATTTGGTTGCGGACCTGTCGGACAATTTGCAATCGCGAGTGCGAAGTTACTGGGAGCGGGGCGGATTTTTGCTGTTGACGCTATCCCCTCTCGATTGGCCATGGCCAGCGACCAGGGTGCGGAGGCAATAGATTTTAACCACGATGATCCGGTCGAAACGGTTCTCGGGCTCACGAAAGGGATTGGGGCTGACCGTGCCATTGATGCTGTTGGCGTAGATGCGACCCATCCGAAACGCGGACCAGCCCACAAGAAATCCGAAGACAAGGAATTCAGAAAAGAAGTGGCAGAGATTGCTCCGAAAGCGCATCCCGATGGCGAGAATTGGCAGCCCGGGAATGCCCCATCGCAAGTTTTGGATTGGGCAGTGGATTCCCTGGCCAAAGCGGGCACGCTGAGCATTGTGGGCGTATACCCGGCGGCGATGAAAAGTTTTCGACTCGGCGATGCGATGGAAAAGAACCTGACGATTCGCATGGGAAACTGCAACCACAGAAAATATATTCCCGAACTTGTCAGGCTGGTCCGCCAAGGGAGCGTTGAATCCAGACACATACTCACGCAGGTTGAACCTTTGATGTCTGCAATTGACGCGTATAAAGTCTTCGATCTTCGGGAACCTGGCTGGATCAAGGTTGAGTTGCAACCCCAAAAAGCAGTCTCTCGTGGAGCGTGAATTTTGGTGCACGCGCTCGAAAAGAATAGCCACTCTGTATTGGCACGTATGCGCATCGCCTTTGTCTTGAGTTCACCCGCCGAGTGTATCTAGCGAATGCGGGAGAACAAATGTCTCGTCAACGTCATCTCGCTGTGTCAGGCCGTAGTGTCAATCCGCCCGCGCCTGGGCGCAAAGTCACGCGAATCTCAGGCGAGCTAACAAATGCAAATCTTGCTGAACTCCTTGCTCTGGAGGCAGCAAAAGTTGGGCCACCTCTAAATCGTGCTTTCCGGCGTGCCTCGCGCCGCGCATTTCTTTGGCCAGAGGAGGCGAAAGACTTAGTTCGCAGGGGTGGTTCCCTCGCTGACCTCCAAGGCATCGGTCCGTACCTCGAAAGAGCGTTGCGAAAATGGATCGCACATCCGCCAGTTACCGAAGTCCCGCTCCCGTTGCGGTTCGGGTTTCTGACGCTTACTCAGGCGCACTCAATTCTTAATTCCGAACCACATTGGCTGCCAGGTGTTAACGGCGACTTGCAGATGCACACTTCGTGGAGCGATGGCACCGCTTCTATTGCTGACATGGCGAGAGCAGCCATCGAACACGGCTATGAATACATTGCGATCACCGATCACGGCAAAGCATTAAAAATCGCAGGCGGAATCGACGAGCAGCAGCTACGACAACAAGCCCGCGAAATCGAGACCGTCAATGACTCGCTCGCACGGGCGCGGCAAAAATTGCGAGTGTTGCACTCGATTGAACTGAATCTAAGTCCCGCTGGCGAAGGCGATATGGATCCGGATGCACTCGCGCAACTCGACGTCGTTATCGGCTGTTTTCACTCTTCCCTTCGTCGCAAGGAAGATCAGACGGCACGTTATCTCGCGGCGTTGAACAATCCCGCGATTCAGATCCTCGGCCATCCGCGCGGGCGCATTTACAATTTCCGAATTGGTCTTTGTGCTGATTGGCCCCAAGTCTTCGACATGGCGGCTGAACTGGACAAGGCCGTCGAGATCGATGCGTATCCAGATCGCCAGGATTTAAGTCCGGACCTGCTCGTTCTCGCGCGAAAGGCTGGATGCCGCATATCCTTTGGGACGGATTCCCACGGGCCTACACAACTTCGGTTTATGGCCTTTGCCGCTGCGTCTGCTCTTCAGGCTGGAATCAAGCGCGAACGCATCCTGAATTTTATGTCGCGCGAGCAGCTTCTGGCTTGGGTGGGCGGTATCCGCGAACAGTCTTCTAGGTTCAAAAAAAAGGCGGCACTTAATGGCGAAAAATAGGACTCGTTCTCGCTCCTTGATTGACCCTGTCGATCTTTCTGCGAGAGACGGCAACGACAAGATTCAAGTCATCATCGAAACTCCCAAGGGCAGCCGCAACAAGTACGCCTTTGACGAAGAACAACGGATATTCGCTCTGACCAAAGTATTGCCAGCGGGCATGACTTTTCCCTACGACTTCGGTTTCATCCCATCGACCAGGGCGGAAGATGGAGATCCTACCGACGTGCTTGTCCTAATGGATGAACCTGCCTTTCCCGGCTGTCTGCTGAAATGCCGCATTATCGGAGTTATAGAAGGGCAGCAGGGCAGCAAGAAAAAGGGCGAACGCAACGATCGCATCATCGCCATCGAAGAAGCCAATCACAGCTATGCTCACGTCCATCATGTCAAGGAGCTCGGCAAGAAGTTTGTGAAGGAGCTGGAGGAATTTTTTGTGAACTATCACGACCTCCAGGGCGACAAGTACAGGATTCTCGATGTGAAAGGGCCTACGGAGGCGCGCCGCCGCGTTGCGGACGGAATGAAAGGCGGGCGAAAGCGGAAGAGCTGATGCAGTTGATCGCAGGATCGTACGGCTAGGTCTTGGTTATCGGCATGTCGGACATGACCTACCAGCACTTCACATGTGCGTAGGGCGTTTATCAGATCGTGAGCTAAACAAAATTCATGATTTGAGAGTGATGACTTCGCTGCGCCCGGGTGCCGGTGCTTTCGCAACGCCACCACACCAGGTGTCAGGAGTCCTGCAATCCATCGGGAGGTGCGTTCACCGGATGGTTACCCGAGCCCTCCCAGTTTGTTTTATCCGGCCGTGGAGATCTTCAATCGCTCGATAGAGTTCGTCGATACCTTTGGATTCGATTTTCAATCGGCCGGCATCGAGGTCGGCGATTACTTCCACACAGAGATTGACGGTACGCCGAGTCCGGTCACTGGCTAGAGCGGAAAGCAGTTCGCCGCCATCCAAGCCGCCGAACTGGCACTCTCGTAGCCGTTCAAGCGTCCCCGCGGCCGAGCGGAGGTAATCCACCGCGTCGCGATATTCCTTCACTAGGCGAAGGTCGATGTCCTCGCATTGCAGGAGCTTTTCCAGATTTTGCAGTTCGACGATGGTCTTTTTGACCTGTAGATCCACACCCCAAAAGCTTGCGTTTGGCACGATCAGTTCGATGATGATGCCGTTGGCGACCCCTTCGCGTGTGTGCGGTGCGGCAAGTACTCTCGCCTCCGCCGTTTGTGCCGAAAGAAAGTTGGCCAGTGTAATCCTGCTACCCAACTCCGGATAAATGGACATCTTCAAAAAGCCGCCATTGGCATTGACTTGCCGAGCGACAGCATCTTGCTTGACTGGGACGCCGTCGGCTGCGCGCCAACTCACTTCAATCGGAACGACCACAGGGAAGCGGTGGCTTTTTCGGCGCTCTACGTTTGTGCCATCCGAACTCATCGGCCGCTTTTTAATTTTCACAGGTCTCCTCTCAGCCGCAAGACTTGCCGGACTTTTGGGATCGAGTTTGGACTGATCGATGCGCCTCAGCCATGTTTCATGCTGGACTCTCGGCTCACGAACTTCCATGGTACGAGAGTTCTATGTCGCGTATGAGGAAATGTCACGTATGAGGAAATGTCACCCGCCCGATAACGGGTGCTGTGGCCCATCGTCGGCGAGATGTCCGTAACTCCTGGAGCATCTCCATTCCCAGGATCTTCAAGAAGTAATGTCCGTCGTCAGGGGAAAGCGGCTGCCCGAAAAAGGGAAGCTTTCCGATTGCAGGACTATCGAAAATCCATGCTTGTGCGTGATGGTAGTGCTGCCGGCGGACGGTCTGGGGCGAACAGGCGTCGTGCCAAAAATCAGCTTTTTGCAGATTTGCCTCGAGTCTGTCGTACCGCTCACACTTGCCAGTACAACTTTCACACCGGCTCCTTCATTTTGTACGCCCCGCATGCTCGTTTTGGTTCGCAAACTCGCTTGCCACCGCGACTGTCTGAACCACTTGCGAGAAAGAGGTGAGGACGCTGCCCTCGTCTTTCATTCCGATCCGGTTCAAGGCAAGCCTCATATCTCCTGAGAAATTCCATAGCCCAACGATGACTCTTAATGCTGGCCACTGCTTGTGCAAACTGCGGTAAAGCAACCGCGCGTGCGAAATGGCAAACGGAGGCAAAGCGGATATGCAAGCGATGTCTGGCTTCAGCTTATCGAGTTCGTGCAAGGCGTCCAACGGAGTATAAAGAGAGACACTCTCCGCTTCATATCCAGCTCTCTGCAAAGTGTGGGCCAGCATGATGGCAACAATTTCGTCCGCTTTATCGCGAGCCGGCACGCACACCACGTGCAGATGCGCAGCCTTTTCTGGCGAGCGGGCTCTGGACTCACCGTTTTGCAGATCACCGGCTGCTTCCTCCACGTGATTGCGGCTCTCATAGATTTCCTCGACAAGCTCTTTCGTGTTCTCGTAGATGAATCTCTCGGTGAACTCATCGAGTACATCATTGTGACGATCTTGTTCGGCCAGCTCCAATGCCGGAATCAGCACGGACTCGTACACCTCTTCCAGGGAGTGACTCTGGAGATTCGCTTCCAGCACTTCGCGCGCTTCTTGGCTGTCCATCGCGAGCATCCGTTGGTAAAAGTGAGCGTCAGGCGTGAGCACGGGCTCGTCTCCCAGAAGCTTGTGTAGGAAGGCAAGCCGCGGTACGCGCCGACCCAAAACCAAAAGGCACGCAGTCAATGGAGTCGACACAACCAGACCGAGCGGCCCCCAAAGCGCTGTCCAGAAAACCGCGGCCACTAATACCGCCAGAGGCGAAAGTCCGGTGCGCTCGCCATACAGCGTCGGCTCAACGAACTGCGACACCGTGAGTTCGATCCCAACGTAAAGCGCCAGCGTGAAAGCTGACGCATGCCAGCCCGGGAAAATCGCCAGCGAAAGCAGGACTGGACCAATGCCGCCCAGCGGCGGCCCCAGATATGGCAAAAATCGCATAATCCCCGCGATTACTCCCCACAGCAGCGCGCCTGGAAGCCCAATAAAGTGCAACCCGACTCCGATCACTATCCCGTAGCACGTGTTTATGACCAGTTGTAATCGCAGATAGCGGCTGACGCGGGCGGCCGCATCATCCATTGCGTCAGTGGCGGTATGAAGATGCCCTGTTCCCACGAGCGACAGGAACCGATTTCGCACATCCTCTCGGCGAATGATCACGAATAGCGTGAACACGAAAACGAGTGCGGCTCCCAGCAGAAAGTGGAGAGCGGTCTGTAGCGAATCCGGAGGCAACGACGGCGTTTTGACCAGCGTGACCTGAACAGGGGGCTTAGCGGCGGGTTGTTTCCCCGGCCGTTTGTTGCTCATCGGGGGATTAATAGAGCCGTTCTGTGGTGACGAGGTCAGCCGGTCTTTTAGTTCATTCACGGTGTTCGCCGCTTTTCCCAGCGCCTGAGCCGGAGCTCCCCGTAGCAAATCGATTTTGTCGGCGATGTTTTGCTGATAGTCGGGTATTTGCTCGACCACAGCGGCAAGTTGTTTGGTGACAGTCCAGCCGAGGACCACGACTACCGCAACTGCAATAAAAACCACAAGAACAGAGGAGAAGACCCGGCCAAGATGCGCACGTTCCACAAGTTGAGCTAAAGGGGCAAGGACGAATGCGAGCAGCACAGCGATTGCAATTGGAATGAGGATCTCTCGCGCGAAATAAAGCGTTGCAATCGTGAGGATCGCCACGACTGCAGTCAGCAAAGTGTCTCGCTCGCGCGTAGGCCGCCGACTCACGTTAGGTAACCACGAAACGCGATCTTTCGGCTGACGAATTGGTGCGGTTCGTGAAAACTCACGCTTCTCATTTCTTTGGTCGTTATCTATCGCTGCATGCCCGATGGTGACTCAACCTGGCTTACCTCCGAACCGCGCGAATTGAGAGGACCATGATGAGCTGCGAATGTGCACTCTGGCCTAAGCCGTCAGCCGTGAAAACCAAGATGTCCATTGATTGAGCATTCTGGGCCTGCTGCCTCAGGCCCTAAATCGGCTCCGCCGTAGGGGCCGTCCCAGCTAATTTTAGAAAGTGCCGGAAAATACAGGAATACGGTCGACGATGTACTTTCCTTTACATACTCCTTTAGGTAGAGGAGCCGCGCTCGATTCGCATCGATCGTGTTCCTAGCTAGCTTTCCGGCTTCCCGTTGCCGGTCCATTCGCCGAGTCGACACGACACGCCCTAGCCTTACGATTTACGCTCATATGGTCGGAGACGCGCAGCATGAAGCAGTCAAGAAACGTCTCAAGCGGGATTTCAGGGAAATAAGATCCGCGGGCCTAAGCGCGAGCAGTGGACGCCGGTAACGGGACCCGGGAGGGCATAATTCTTCGGGATTATTCAGCGCGCGAGCGTTTCAATCCTCGCCACCAAGTTACTTTTTGTCGGCACGCATCAGCGCCGTCCACGGTACGTTCGGCACTACGTGGCCGGTTCCATCGATCAATCTGATATTTGCCGTTTGCATGAGTGAGTTGACGCCCACGACTTCAAAAATACCGTCATGCTCTGCGGTGCGGACGCGCTCACCATTCTTTGGGGCAATCGCTTTCGTTGCAGTGGCCATGTCCCCTCCATTCTTTGCAGCTATTCCAAATCCGTGTCCAAGGCGGCATTCGACGGGCTTCCGCTTCGCAATGCCCGCAACAAAAGAATTGCGTCGTTCAATGCGATGCGCTCGAGAGGGCCCGGAGGATTTTCAAGCTTCGATCTCAGTCTCGACAAAACAGCCGCCTTCATCGCCTGAATTCGACCGGGGGTTAGCGCGCCTTGTCGCGCCGCCGTTTCAAAGTCGTTTTGCCAGTCGCGGATTTGCAGGTTACTGGATTCTGGAAGGAGTGAGTTCATCGACGTGCCTCCTGCGGTTACATCATTTCCTTTGTGGTGAGAGTGTGTTCCTTGTCATCCATCCCTGTCAACCTGCCAAATCTTCGAGGACGCCCCATTGGTTAGGGACGAGCTTCGCCAAGCCGTGGCCGCCTCTTGGGGGCGCTTCGTGTGTTCACGAGGTTTCGTTGGCCCTCACCGCCAATCCGAATGCACTATCGCCGGCAATCGGCGATTGCTAGAATTCGCGAAACCTTGATGATTCCTGCCGGGCAGACGGGGACCCGTAGCCAAGCCGCCCTCATTAGCGCGCGGCTGGACCGCCTTCCCACTACGCGCTATATCTGGACGCTTTTGCTGCTCATTTCGCTCGGTGGATGTTTCGAGTTCTACGATCTTTTTGTCACAGCCTATATAGGTCCCGGACTGGTCCGCAGCGGGCTGTTCTCTGCCGCCTCGGCGTCGTTGTTCGCGCTCCATGGGCTAGCCAGCTTCGTTTCTGCAACGTTCGCCGGGCTTTTCATCGGAACTATCGCATTCGGATTTGCAGCCGATAGATTCGGGCGACGGGCCGTTTTTACCTATTCTTTGCTGTGGTACACGGCCGGTTCGATCGTGATGTCGTTCCAGTTCACGACGTTTGGGGTCTTGGTCTGGCGATTTATCACCGGCGTCGGTATTGGCATCGAGTTAGTCACAATCGATGCATACATCGCTGAACTGATGCCCAAGGAAATCCGCGGCCGCGCCTTCGCCCTCAATCAGGTTGTGCAGTTTACGACGATACCGTTGGTTGCACTGATTTCCTGGCTGCTGGTGCCGCGTAGTCCTCTCGGCATTGATGGGTGGCGCTGGGTGGTGCTGATCGGCTCGGCTGGCGCGATATTCGTCTGGTTTATCCGGCGGCGTATTCCAGAGAGTCCTCGCTGGCTGATCGCTCGCGGACACATATCCGAGGCGGAACGCGCCGTTACGAATATGGAAACGCGAGTGGCGGCGGAGTTCGGCGCTGAACTTCCACCCATCGTGCCCGAGGCTCCTGCGGAGGAATCAGCTCACACGAACGTGAAATTCGTCCAAATCTTTCGCCCGCCGTATCTGCGACGAACGCTCATGCTCATGGTTTTTCACTTGGCTCAAACTGTCGGCTACTACGGTTTCGCTTCGTGGGTGCCTACGCTGCTGATCGCGGCGGGCATCCGGACCACTGCCAGTCTGCAGTACTCGTTTATCATTGCCATCTCCGCTCCTCTGGGGCCGCTGGTGGTTCAAGGGATTGCCGACAAGCTTGAGCGCAAGTGGCAAATTGTGTGGAGTGCGATCTGCATCGGAGGATTTGGTCTGCTGTTCGCGCGCCAGAGCGAGCCAGCCTGGCTCATCGTGCTTGGCGTGACGCTGACTTGTTCGAATAACTGGATGTCGGTGGCATTTCACGCGTACCAAGCTGAGTTGTTTCCCACGGAAGTGCGGGCACAGGCTGTGGGCTTCGTCTACTCGTGGAGTCGTTTCAGCGCGACCTTCACCAGCTTGATGATTGGTTTTTTCCTTGAACGCTTCGGTGTGGGCGGCGTTTTTGCCTTTATCGCAGCTTCGATGTTTGCGATCGTTCTGGCCATCGGCATCTTCGGCCCGCGGACGCGCGGTTTGGCGCTAGAGTCGATCTCACACTGATGCACAAGGTAATTCCGACTCGCGGCCGTTGGCAGCATTCGCGATGTGGCATACCGGTAGTTTGGGAATCCGATACCCTGGTAGAGTTCGAAAGTACTGCGGTCAATTTCGTAAGGCTTGGCTCTCCCACCTGACATGCTCAGAGTCTTTCATCCGTCATACGCCAATCATCGTTCTGCAAAACGAGCCTGTTATCAGCGTATGGGCTCAGCTTGGTTCGCTGGCTCACCTTGTGTAACCTGAACATGTTCCGCCGTCCGCGTAAGACTTGGCTCTTGGAGGTGTCAGTGTCGCGGGTCAGAGGTTTCTACGCCTTGGGCGCGCTTATCCTCTTGACCGCGTTGGGCAATTCCAGCGTCAGCGCCCAAGAAATCAAGACCGTTTTCGTGATCGCGATGGAGAATCACAATTGGACCCAGCCAGCACATCAGTTCACTGGTAGGACTCAGCAGATTTTTCGAAATCCGAGCGCGCCATTCATCAATAGTCTTGTGAACGGAACCGCCTCGGTCAATGTCAACGGCTCAAGGGTCCAGATCAGCAAGCAGGTCGCTTACGCAACGGCCTATCATAATGTTTTGGTCACCGGAAATGGAAAGAACCCCCATATCCATCCGTCTGAGCCGAACTATATCTGGTCCGAAGCCGGCACTAATTTTGGCGTGTCGCAAGACAACGACCCCTATTCCGGAGAGGGACACACCAACCAGGATACGCCGCTGCACTTGAGCCATCTCCTCACGATGGCTGGAAAAACGTGGAAGTCGTACCAGGAAGACATCGACCTTTCCCTGAGTGGCGGCGCGCTCACCAACGTTCCCCTGCCGCCGGAAAAGTGGACCGTTCCGCTGGCCAGTTTTTCGGGGTTCGCCAGTAGCTACTTCAATGCGTACAACGGCTCCAGCCAATTCAATTATGCCGCCAAGCATAATCCCATGGTGCTCTTTACCGATACCAACGGCGGCGACGACCCGACTCCAAGGAATCCCTTATCTTCACATTACGCGCCCTTGCAGCAGTTGTTGACGGACCTGGCTAATAACGTCGTGGCCGATTACAACTGGATTAGCCCGGACCTATACAACGATATGCACACTGCGATTGGAGGTGGCTACAAAGGACTAACTGGCGACGCTGCAAGGATCAGGCAAGGCGACGACTTCCTCAGCCAGATTGTTCCCGTCATCATGTCGTCAAACGCTTACAAGAACCGAGGCGTCATCATCATTTGGTGGGACGAATCCGAATCGGATAGGTCGTCGCGTGATAACCCCGACGACCTCAAACACACGATCGGTGAGATTGTCATCTCTCCGCGTGCTCATAGGAACGTGAACGGCCTTCCGTATGCCAGCCCGGTCGCCTACTCGCATTCCTCCGATTTGCGCACTATGCAAGAAATCTTTCACGTAGGGCCGTTCCTGGGCGATGCGGCCAACGTCACCGATCTGTCCGACTTATTCGACTCGGGCGCCGTTCCGCCGCCAGCCGCAGTAAATCGCTGACTCAGGTCGAGCAACTCTCAGCCGACAATTACGGCGCCCGCCCGTACTACGCTAAAATTTTAAACGCAACATAAATTGGATCTGCCTGGGCAATCCCGTGCCGGTGGTTGGCGAGGAATTATTATTATCATTGTTTTTGAAATTCACTGTGCCGGTGATGCTGGTGTTAATAACGGAGTCAGTGGCCTTTCTTGCGTTCGTTCTGCGCGACTCGCGCCTTTACCATTCTCTTGATGAGAGCAGTTGGCAGTGGCTTGTCCGTGCGGAACTGAATGGTCCCTTTGGATGTGGAGTAGCCCTTGAGTTGTTCCTTAAACTCTTCGATAACCGAGGCAGTGGGAAACAAACTGCAGTGGTCCGAGAATGCGGCAAACCACACCAGCACCCTCTTGCACTTGAATGCGGGAATCCCATAGCTGATGGTCTCGGTAGCCTCCGGTGGCAGAGCGGACCGAATTGCCTCGCGCATTTTGTTCAAGGCGCCTCGCGCAGGTTCGGGAATACCGGCAAGATATTCATCGATGTCTTTCGGGGCAGCGCTGCGTTTCGCGGCGGAACGGCCGCTAGCGGATCTCGTTTTTTTCACGCCGATCATGCTAGTTCTTGGCTGCTTCCTTGACCGCCTGCTTCACAGCCTTCTTGACGACGTCCTTCACGGCGTCTCGAGCGCTTCCGTCTTCGAGCACGTCGTCGCCCGCTTTGGCTACTGCTTTCTTGATGGCCTTCCTAACGGTCGCTGCGATGGGATGCAGTTCCTGTATTAGAATCTCGGCGGCTTTGTCGGTGTCTTTTTCCGGCTCCTCCGCTCTACCGGCATTAGGTGACGAGGTTTTCTTTCCGCCAGTGCTCCAGTCGGATTCGAATACGTCCACGAGTTTCTTGACGATTTTCGCATCCCGTATGATGAGACCAACCTCGCGGCGTGAATCCAGCTCGGCGGCGCGCAAGCTCTGGCTGCCGATGAAGGCCTGACGTCCATCCCGAATGATGGTTCGCGTGTGCAACCGAAGCTTGGAAAGTTTCTTGAGCTGCAGATGGGCCTTGGTTTGCCCGATGACTCGAATTTCAACGCCGGCCTTGGCGCGCTCCTCGAGGATACGAATCATCTCCTTATCCGATATCTTCGGATCGTAAATCAGAAGTTGTTTGTGCGCCCGCTTGAGAAAATTGCCGAGCGTCTTCCGTGCATTGACGGGGCTGACGACAAAGGTGTCCAATCCACCGGAGTACCCTACGCGCTTCGAATCTGCCGCTAAAAGCTTCACTGCTTCAGCTACCCATTTGGAATTGTGGGTGGCGATCCCGAATCCGCGGCTGCGATCGATGTCCATGTGCGTGAAATTGAAGGAGAGCACGTACAAAGTGCGCCGGTCAATGACGATCACCTTGTCGTGGTAGCGGCTCAACCCGCTGGCACTGCGCGCTACCGTAATTCCGGCGTCAAGGAAACGCATCTCCAGCTTGCGCAGGCTTTTCTCGCCTCCATGATTCACACTGGCGACCAGCGCAGTAACCTTCACGCCCCGCGCGACGGCAGCCTTCAGCGCCTTATCCAAATCGCGATGGTCAAAGCGGAAAATAGTGACTTCGATGCTTTCTTTGGCATTTTTCAACGCCGAAAGCAGCGGCGAAACGCCATCGTCGGGCTCAACGATCAGTTTCACTCAGTTTCCTCCGAAGATTAGGCGGTTCAAAGAGCATTAAACTTAGCGATTCTTCGCTGAAGTGCGCCAGTGCTCTGCTAAATGCACTGTGTTCACACACCAGCAGTTCATTTCGCGACACTCTCGGTCTGAATCTTACACAACTCCGCATACGGGCCGTTTGCTGCAAGGAGTTCCTTGTGCGATCCATGCTCAACTATCTCCGCATCCTCGACCACAAAAATGACGTCCGCGCGACGGATGGTGCTGAGATGATGCGCGACCAACACGGTGGTTCTGCCCTCCATCAGCCGGTTGAGGGCCTCCATCACCGTTTGCTCGGCTGCGGCATCGAGGCCGGAGGTTGGCTCGTCGAAAATCAGGATTGGAGTATTGCGAATAATGGCCCGCGCGATGGCGATACGCTGCCTTTGACCGCCCGAGAGCGATGCTCCGCGTTCGCCGATCACTGTGGAATACCCTTGGGGTAACGTCTCAATGAACTCTTCCGCATTCGCAAGCTGCGCGGCACGTATGATCGCTTTGGGCTTGGCGTCCGGTTTTCCGTAGGCGATGTTGTCCCAAACGGTGGCGCGGAATAGCAGTGTCTCCTGCAGGACGAAGCTCATTTGTTCTCGTAAGGAACGCAGCTTGAAATTGCGGATGTCGCTCCCATCGATTTTTACGATTCCGGAAGTTGGATCGTAAAAGCGGGGGATGAGGCTGCTGATGGTGGTCTTTCCCTGGCCGGACGGACCCACCAGCGCAGCCACTTGCCCGGATTCGATGCGAAAGCTGACGTCCTTTAAGACGGGAGTTTCGCCGTCGCCGCGGTAGCTGAAATGAACGTGGTCGAACTCGATGGTCCCCTTGAAGCGCGGTGCGCGTCGCGCCCGCGGCAGATCGCGAACCTGGCTTTCGATTTCCAAAACTTCCTGAATACGCTCGTAACCGACGAGCGCTTTCGAAACGGTGTCCGTCTGCTTGGAGAGATCCCGCATGGGCTTATACATGTTGCCGAGATATAACAAAAACACGATCAGGACCCCGGCACTGATCCGGCCGTCGAGGGCTAACCTCGCACCGTCCCAGAGCACCAGGCAGGTTCCAACCGCGACGATCACTTCCACGAGAGGCGCGAGCGTGGCTTTGAGACTCCGCGCCCTCAATGCCGTCTCCACATTCTCCAAGCTTTCCGATTCAAACTTTCGTATCTCGTAATCTTCCCGGGCGAATGCCTTCACCACACGCACCGACGTCAAAGCCTCTTCCACAATCGAAGTGAGTTCGCTCTCGCTCTTGCGAACGTCGCGCGAAGCTCGCTTGATACGGCGCGTGAGGTAATACACGACGGCGAACAGCGCGGGCACAACCGACAGCGCGATGAGGGTGAACCTCCAATTGACATACAGCATCACGCCGACCATGCCGACCAGAGTCAGCAAGTCGACCACAATTCCCAGCAGAGCGGAATTGATGAAATTTTGGACCGCGTCGATATCATCGGTCACGCGCGATATCAGATCACCGGTGCGTGTTTCATCGTGCTCCGCAAGCGAGAGTCGTTGAATGTGGTTGTAGAGTGTGCGCCGCAAGTCGTGAGTCACCCACTGGCCCACACTGGTGGTCATATATTTTTCGACGTAAGAGCTGACGGCGCCGACAACGGCAATCGCCGCCACCGCAGCTACGGAAAAATTCAGGATCGAGAGCTTGTTGTGCCCGAAATATCCGGAAACAATCGCACCAAGCCAGTGGGGGAGTTTCTTGTTTTGCAGGATGTTATCGACGATGATCTTGATGGGCCACGGTTGAAGGACGTCGGTAAGTGTTTCTCCCAGAACCGCGACTAGCGCAATCGTCAAGCCCTTCCAGTGGGAACGGACCAGGCCCGCCACGCTCAGCTTTTTCGATAACGAAAGCTTCGTGGGATTATCGCTCATAGTCTCTGGCCGGCCTCGACAAGCGTATCCAGCAGACTCTTACCCGCGAAAAATTCTGGGGGGATTCCAGCGGTGTTGCGCGGCCACCATCGCCAAGTCGGTGATCGCTTCCTCGGTCCATCATCGTAGGGAGCCACACGAAGGGCAATACATGAAACCCCTTAAATTGAGATAGATGTGAGCCAGCGCCATCCTGTTGTTATCCGGCGGACGCGATGACATGATTGTTCCCTCGCACAAAAGTGCTGAATCGAACTACCGGGAGGAAAATCGTGGGTGAGCCAAGAATCAAGGTGCGTACTGGAGCGCCCTATCCCCTCGGCGCCATCTGGGACGGCGCGGGAGTCAATTTCGCGCTGTTTTCAGAACACGCCACCAAAGTAGAGCTTTGCCTTTTCGATTCCGTTGACGATCACAAGGAATCGCAGCGCATCGAGTTGAAAGAACAGACAGACATGGTCTGGCACGGTTACCTGCCCTGGGTTCTCCCGGGGCAGGTCTACGGATACCGCGTCCACGGGCCTTACGAGCCGGCAGCGGGACATCGATTCAACGCCGCCAAGATTGTGCTGGACCCATATGCCAAGTCTATAGCGCGAACCGTGAATTGGGCGCCCGAAATGTACGCATACAAGCAAGACGGAGAAGACGCGGATTTGGTGATGGACGACCGCGACAATGCCGCCTTTGCTCCGCTTGCGGCTGTCGTGGATACCGCTTTCACCTGGGGTAACGATCGGCAACCACGCACGCCCTGGCACAATACGGTGATCTACGAGCTGCACGTGAAGGGCTTCACTCACCAACGCGCGGATCTCCCCGAAAAAATGCGCGGAACGTACTCGGGGTTGGGCTCGGAACCGTCGATACGCCACCTGCTGGATCTCGGGGTTACGGCCGTTGAGCTGATGCCGGTTCATCATCACTCCGTTGAAAATCACCTCGTAGACCTGGGCCTCACAAATTATTGGGGCTACAACACTCTTGCATTTTTTGCGCCTGACCTCCGCTACTCGCTCACGCACACACCGCTGGAATCTGTGCGGGCTTTCAAAACGATGGTGAAAAACCTGCATTCCGCCGGCTTGGAAGTAATTCTCGATGTTGTCTACAACCATACGGCGGAAGGCAACCACCTCGGCCCCACGCTTTCCCTGCGCGGTGTGGACAACGCGGCGTATTACCGGCTCGAGCAAGACAATCCGCGCTTCTACACGGATTACACCGGCTGCGGCAATACTTTGAATGTGCGGCATCCCAGAGTCCTCCAACTCATTATGGATAGCCTGCGGTATTGGGTGATGGAGATGCACGTCGACGGCTTCCGCTTCGATCTGGCCAGCGCCCTGGCGCGCGAGCTGCATGCCGTGGACAAGCTCGGAGCGTTTTTCGACATCATTCACCAGGATCCGGTGTTGTCTCAAGTAAAACTGATTGCCGAGCCTTGGGACATTGGAGAAGGGGGTTATCAGGTGGGAAACTTTCCCGTTGGTTGGACGGAATGGAACGGAAAATACCGCGATGCGATGCGCAGGTTCTGGAAGGGTGATGGCGGCGTCGTTTCCGAACTGGCTACCCGTCTCGCCGGCAGCAGCGATCTTTACAGCCACAGCGGACGCCGGCCGTACGCCAGCATCAATTTTGTTTGCAGCCACGACGGGTTCACCCTCAACGATTTAGTCAGCTACAACGAAAAACACAACGAGGCCAACCTCGAGAACAACCAGGATGGAGACAACAATAACTTGAGCTGGAATTGCGGCGCGGAAGGGCCTACGAACGATCCTCAGATCCTTTCGCTGCGCGAACAGCAGAAACGCAACTTTCTCGCCACACTCTTGCTGTCCCAGGGAGTGCCCATGCTTTGCGGCGGAGATGAGTTCGGCCGCACCCAGCAGGGAAACAACAATGCCTACTGCCAGGACAACCCACTGAGCTGGCTGGACTGGAACTGGAGTCCCCAGCAGAAAGAGTTGGTGGAATTCACTCGCTACGTCATCGAACTGCGGAAGGAACATGCGGTGCTGCGCCGAAGAAAATTTTTTCAGGGACGCAGCATCCGCGGAGCTGGCGTGAAAGATATCGCCTGGTATGAACCGCGCGGCAGGGAAATGACCGACAAGGCCTGGGCCGATCCCTTCGCCCGCTGCCTGGGCGTCCTGCTGAATGGGAATACTTTGGATGAAATCGACGACCGAGGAGACCCGGTGGTCGGAGATACGCTCTTCCTTATGTTCAACGCTTACCACGACGTGATTCTGTTTCGTTTGCCGCCGAAGCAGCCGGGCGAAAGGTGGGAGCGTCTTCTGGATACCGCCGAGCAGCAGACGAAACCTGGTTTATTGTTGCGCGATCACACCTACAAGATACGCGGCAGGTCGGTGGTCGTTATGCGCCTGAAGGCCGCTGATCCATCCAAACCAGAGACGGTAGCGGTAAGTGAGCCGCCGGCGCAAGCGCGCTGACTCCGCCAAAAAACATTTTCGCAATAGCCTGCTGCGCTGCCGCGAAAAGTCGACCGCGTCCTGGCCCGCAAATTGTTCTTGACACGCCCATCTGGAAACTGTTACAAACTGTAACGCTACAATGACTAACACACGGCGCATCCGGCCCACCAACCTTGGCGACGTCGAGCAGGCGGTGATGGATTACGTCTGGTCGCACGGCCCGTGCACCGCCGACTCCTGCCGGGAAGCCCTGGCGCACAGCCGCCCCATGAAGGACTCGACCATCCGCACCGTCCTGCGCCGCTTGGAGGCAAAGGGCTACGTTGGTCACAAACTCGAAGGTCGGACCTTCATCTACCGTGCCGCGGAAGCGCGCGAAAACGTAGCTGCACGCGCCGTGAAGCACATCATTGACCGCTTTTGCGACGGTTCCGCCGAACAGCTTGTGATGGGCATGGTCGATAGCAATGTTCTGGGGCGCAAAGACCTGGAACGGATGGCCCGCAAGATTTCTCAGAGCCGCGAGAGCCAGCGCAAGTCGCCAGCCAAGCCCGGTGCGCGGCCGTCTGAAAAGGATGACACGCCATGATGCCCGCTCCAGTAGTTCACGCGTGTTCGACATTTGTCGCGCATCTGATTGTTCCCGCCGCGCGCTCGCTATGTCTGGCATGTTTCGCGGCGCTGGGCGTGGCGGCGTTGCGTGTGAAAAGTGTTTCGGCGCGCCTCGCTGTTTGGAAAGTGGTGCTCTACGCCGCGCTGGCCATGCCGCTGCTGGGATTGATTTTGCCTCCGCTATCATTTCAGTTTCCTGCGGCTGTGGCGCGGCTGATTCCGCAGAAAGCTACAGTCGCAAACGCGTTCCGCCCGAGTGGAGACACTTCCACGTCTGGAGCTTTGGCAACCGATGCGTTTCCCGTCGGGCTATTTCTCATGCACTCTCAGACTTCTTTGGCGGCGAGCGGTTCAGATGTTCGCCCAGTCAGCCCCGCGCGAACTTCGCGCTCCCATGTTCCACTTGCCGAGCATGCCATTTCGACCAAGGCGGTGCCCGTTGTTCGCGAATCCAATAAATCCCAAACTTCCCCAGCTTCCCAGGTGATAGCAGCGAAAAAACGCGACGCGTCGCTTCCCTGGATTGTCCTTTTAGCCGCCGCGTATATTTCAATCACTCTCTTTTTCTTTGGCAGGCTCCTGCTTGGGAACATCTTCAGCAGGCGACTCGTTCGCGGCGCTAGACCGATTGTCGAATCGGAGACTATCGAACTCCTCACCTTTCGTGGGTGCGAGGATCATTCCGCTGTTCCCGTGAGCCTCGCGGAATCCGAATTGATTTCCGTGCCGATCACTCTGGGAATTCTGCGTCCGATTATTTTGCTTCCGGTCGGATGGCGCGAGTGGGGTCCTGCCGCGCTTCGTGCCGTGCTCGCCCATGAACGGTCGCACGTGATTCGCCGCGATGCGCTCACGCAGCGCCTTTCTCTTTTGCATCGCGCTATTTTTTGGTTCAGCCCGCTGAGCTGGTGGCTGCACCGGTGCCTCGCGGATGCCGCGGAAGAAGCAAGTGATGAAGCCGCGCTGCTCTCCGGCGCGGACCGCGCGCAATACGCGGAAACACTCCTCGATTTTTTCGCCGCGCTTCAGCGGAATCCGCGGCGCGTGAACTGGCAGGGTGTGTCGATGGCCAAAGCAGGGCAGGCGGAAAAACGAGTGGATCGGATCCTTGCATGGGAAGGAGATTCAATGCGCCTCAATAGATCCTTGTCAATTATTCTATTGTTCCTCGGCATCGCCGTTGTGTTTTTCGCGGCTACCGCGCGGCCATCGATTGCTCACGCTCAAGATGGCGTGACCATTCCGATTCCCGTCGCGATTCCCGTGCCGGCTCCAGCAAAGCCAGGCGCGACAGATAATCCGGCGCCCGACCCACCGCCCGCTCCCTTGACTGCGGCTCCTCAGCAGGCGCCCGACGTAGCTCAGCCCGCGCCCGAACCGGCAGCTCCCTCTGCTCCTGCGCCGATGGCGGTTCCGATGCCAAGCCTCGGGCCAAACTCTTTCGCACTACCGCCCGCTGCGCTTCAAATGAAGGGCTTCATGAGCGCAGACCAAATCCGCAAAATTTACCGGGACACGTATGGCGCTATTTCGCGTGCCGAGCTTTCGGGAAACGAAGTTCAAGACGCCGTTGAGATTCAGCTCCAACAGTTTCAACGCGACGGTGTATTTCGGGCCGGATGGCCTGGGTTCGGCGCAGGCTTTGGCGGCCGCTACGTGATCGTGTCGGGAGATTCCCCTATTCTCATGTCCGGCAATTCGGAGGATGTCGAGCACGCGACTTCGCTCCGCAACAAAATCAAGGGCGATTACATCTGGTTCCAGCATGACGAGAAAAACTATGTGATCCGCGACCAAGCAACCGTCCAGCGTGCCAAGGATTTGTTCAAGGCTGAAGAGGAACTTGGTCAGAAACAAGATGCTCTCGCGAAACAGCAGGAAGCGTTAGGAGGCCAGCAAAGAGAACTGAGCAAGAAGATGGAAGCGGTCCACGTGCAAATCCCGGACATGAGCGCCGACGTGCTGAAGCTGGAAGCCCAAATCAAACAGCTCAACGCCGGCGGCACGCAACAACAGTTGGTCGATCTTCAACGCCAAATCGGGGAACTCCAGCAGAAGATCGGAGAATCTCAATACCAGGCGGGGGATCAGCAACGCCAGATCGGCGAGCAGATGCGGGACCTGGGGCGGCAGCAAGGTGAAATCGGGCGGCAACAAGGTGAGCTAGGCCGGCAGCAGGCGGAGGCATCGCGCCAGGCTAATGAACAGATGAGGCAGCTTCTAAATGACGCCGTCACGCGCGGCACGGCACAGCCGGAATAAGCATCGCAATTTTTCTTGCTGAACTTTGGGGAAATTCCTGCAATCACCTAGCGGAGTTGCGCGAATTCTTCAGTGATGTACAAAGTTCCTTCCGAATCTCTAGCTACGCCGATGCCCACGATGGTGTAGTTCGGATTGAGGATGTTTGCGCGGTGGTTTTGCTGGAATTTCGGTTCGTCCATGAACAGGGCTTCGGCTTCCGCCGCATCGCGAGCCCGGGCCACATTTTCTCCGGTAGAAATCCACTGAATCCCCATGTAAGAAACGCGTTGCGCGGGAAGGCTTCCGTCCGACCCTTCGTGAGATAGATATCCCGCTCGGGCCATGTCCTCGGAGTGCGCCTGCGCCGCTGCGGCCAGCCTATCGTCCCACTGAAGCGGGTGTGCGCGGCCCTGCGTCTCCTCCCAGTTTTGCTGAGCTGTTCGGTCCTGATTGGTGAGGGAAAGCATCTGCGCTTCCGGTGAATCAAAACGGCCGGGGGAATCGTTGCCCGGCAATGGCCGCGAACACGCCGAAGGCGAAAGCGCGCCCGCGACAAGTAATGCAGTTGCTGAAAGAATCCCGCAGACGGAGCGCCGGCAAATAAAAGGGACGGTGTCTTTCAGAGTGGCCTTCGGTTTCTCGCTCACTCCATAAGGCTATGCCTCCGGAGTTTCGAGAAACACTGGCCGAAAGTACCGTTTTAGTGCTGGTACGTACGGGCATTCTGCTATCGCCTAAATTTCGCCTGTCCCATTTTTACGGGAGAAATTTGCAGATTGGACCGCCGGGTAAGATGCCGGCGAGGTGGCGTGGCGACAACCGTCTTAGGCAATGGCGAGGGGAATCGCCTTCTTCCACTTTCCCTGCGCTTTCAGAATCAGCTCGACAACTTCGCGAACGGCTCCTTTGCCGCCATCAACAGTGGTGATGTAGTGGGCCGCGCGCTTCACTTCCGGCGCGGCGTCGCCCACCGCTACCGCGAGGCCGGCGCGCTCCAGTAGCGGAAGATCCGGCAGATCGTCGCCCACGTAGGCAACTTCTTCGTCGGTAACGCCCGCGCGAAGCAGAATCGCTTTGTACGACTCGAGTTTTTTCGGCTGGCCCTGAATCACGAATTCCATGGACGCCTCTCGGGCACGCCGCGCGGTGGCCGGCGAATCGCGTCCCGTAATTAGCCCGGTGCGGATACCCATGATGCTCGCGAGCTTGATGCCCGCGCCGTCATGCGCGTTGAAAACTTTCATCTCGGCAACGCTGCCATCGGGAAAAGTTTGCAGGCAGACGACGCCCGGGGTCATTGTGCCGTCCACATCCATGAGCAGAACGCGGATTTTCTTGGCGCGCCGCATCACCTTGGCGGGAAATTTGGTTTCGCGAATCGGCATTTGGATTTCCGGCTAAGCCGTCAAAACAATTGCAGTGTCCAGAGATCGTGAATGTGGACGATGCCCTCGAGGCGGCCGGCGGCGTCCACGACCACCACGGACGTGATTTTCTTTTCTTCCATCAGCCGGAGCGCCGTGGCCGCAAGCTCGGTGCGCGGCAGCGTGACCGGATTTTTGGTCATGCAGTCGATGGCGGAGAGTTCCAGAACGTTTTGCTTGCGCCGCTGCATCACGCGGCGAAGGTCGCCATCGGTGATAATTCCCATCAAATGGCCGTCGGGCTTGGTCACTGCGGTGAGGCCCAGCCCTTTGCTGCTCATTTCGTAAATCACCTCGGGCATCTTGGTGGTGGGAAGCACCCGCGGCAAATCGGCGCCCCCATGCATCAGCATTTCGATGCGCCGCAGTTTTTTCCCAAGGCCTCCGCGAGGATGCAGGGCGGCGAAATCATCTTCACGAAAATCGCGGCGCTCCAGCAAAGCGATGGCGAGCGCGTCGCCCATCGCCAGCGCTGCGGCTGTGGAAGCTGTGGGGGCAAGGTTCAGTGAGCAGGCTTCCTCTTTGACCGCGATGTCGAGCACGATGTCGCTGGCCGTCGCAAGCGTCGAGGACACTTTCGCCGTGAGCGTAACAATCTTTATGCCGAGACGACTCGCCGCTTCCACCAGCTCGATCAGTTCCTCGGTCTCACCGCTCGTCGAAATTGTCAACAACACATCGCCTGCCGCGAGCATGCCGAGATCGCCGTGGAGAGCTTCGGCGGCGTGCAGAAACATTGACGGTGTGCCGGTGCTGGAAAAAGTCGCCGCGATTTTTCGTCCGATCAATCCGGATTTGCCAAGCCCTGCAACAACGACGCGCCCTTTGCAGGAGTACAGCAGCTCGACAGCATTTTCGAAGCGCTCGTCCAGGCGATCGATCAGATCGCTAATGGCCGCGGCTTCGATTTGGAGGACGCGCTTCGCCGTGGGCACCGACACTTTTCTGCCGTTCGGCGAGATCGCGCCTTTCTGAGGCGTCGGGCTCATCGGGCTCGCCACTTTCTACGCTCCGGCTTGCGTGGCGCAGGCTTCGCCGTAGAATCCTGCTTATGCGGAAGGCCGCCGTTCGCATCCCATTCGCGAGTGAGCGCGGCGATACGCGACACTTTTTCTAGAAGTGGACGGAGGTCTTCCAGCGCGAGCGCGTTGGTACCATCCGAGAGAGCCTTGGCGGGATTGTCATGCACTTCGAGAAACAGACCGTCAAGGCCTGCGGCAGTTCCCGCGCGGGCGAGCGGCTCGATGAACTCCGGCTGGCCGCCGCTCGAGTTTCCTTCTCGGCCGGGCAATTGCACGGCGTGCGTCACATCGAAGACCACGGGATAGCCCAGTTTGCGCATGATCGGGAACGATCGCATGTCCACCACAAGATTCTGGTAGCCGAAGGATACGCCCCTTTCAGTAAGAATGATTTTTTCATTGCCGGTGCTTGCGATTTTTTCCACGGCATTGGCGACATCCCAGGGCGAGAGAAATTGTCCTTTCTTGATGTTGGCGGCGCGGCCGGACCGGCCGACGGCGACGAGAAGATCCGTCTGGCGCGAGAGAAACGCGGGAATTTGCAGCACATCGCAAACTTCAGCTGCCGGGCCGACCTGCCGCACTTCGTGCACGTCCGTGAGGATCGGCAGCCCGGTACGCTTCTTAATTTTAGCAAGCACGCGGAGGCCGGCTTCCAGGCCGGGTCCCCGGAAAGACCCGATGGAGGAGCGATTAGCTTTGTCGTAAGAGGCTTTGAAAATCAGTGGGATACCGGCGGAGCTTGCAATTTCCGCGAGGCGAGTGGCGATCGAAGTAGCGTGGGCCTCGCTTTCAATTACGCAGGGGCCGGCGATCAGAAACAGGGGCGCCTTGCCGCCAAGGCGGATTTTCCCCACTTCGAAGCTGCGGGAAGCCTCCATCAAAGTGCGCTCGACCGATTGCGAGTGCCGCACGCCAATCCTGAAGATCGATCTAGCAATTGCGCCTGTAGAATCACTAAGATGAACAGCGTAAGCGGGTTCCGTTCGGTTTTCAATCTGGAATTCGTCCATGCCATCGGCATGGTTATGGACACACGGCAGCAAATGCTCCTTCCATTTTCCTGACGGGTAGGCGTGACACCGACCGTTTATTTTCAGGTAGTTACAGGCGATTCTACTCGACAGGACTGACGAGCAGAATCTGGTGCGGCCGACGATACCGTCGCTCTTAGAGCGGTTCTCGCGAACCCGGCCTCGGATTGACCACCGGCCAGCGATGCAAGCCTCGCGATCGCGAGTGGGCGCGGGACTGCTTGGCCACTGAGGGCAGCCCAGTCCTTTCGCGTGAGAGTTCCACATCGCCGTCATGTCCTTTCGTCGAGGTGGTTACACAGCCTCAATCTGAGGCTATCATCTAAAATCGCGGTTTCAAGCACATGGTGGTGTAAAGAATTTTTCGACTAAACGACGCGAACACAGACACGGTGGATTCGCGTCTAGGAACGGTGCCCATTGAGCGACAATTTACCGAAAGCGGTGCTGGACAGCGCGGACATTACTTCTATCTCGCAACTGATTTTGCGCGAACGGGAGAGCCGCGACCTGGGTCGCTGGGAGCAGATGCGCGAGTGCTTTTGGCCCGATTCGGTGGTGCGAATAAGTTGGTTTCGGGGCAACGGTCCAGACTTCGTGACCGGCTCAATCGATATGGCGCGCCGCGGAATCCCCGCGAAACATCGGCTGGGCCCGGTCCTGGTGACTCTCGTTGGGGATCGCGCCATTGCCAGCTTGACGGCCATCATCGACCTGCCAGTAAAACTGCAGAACGTGGAAGGCACCCTTTCCACGCATGCGCGTTTTCTTTACCGGGTGGAACGCCGCAGTGAGCGATGGCGCATTTTTGGATTTGACGCGATCTACATGCGCGATGAACTTACGCCTTCGATCCCAGGCGAGCACATCTCCATCAGCTACGAGGAGGTGCGAGGGTTCCGGGCGTCGTACCGAATGCTTTCCTACCATCTGCGCAGTCAGGGTTACGACATCGATTCCAATCTTCCTGGAGAAGACCGGGCGGACCTGGCGGAAGCACTCAACCGCGAGCTTTTAGACTGGCTGGCGATTCGTTAGCGTCGCTGCTTGGGCCGACTGCCGGGCTACTGCTCCGAAGCGGCGATGTGGCTTCGCATTGTAAACCAATTAACTTACAATAATTCAGTGCCTTCCGCGATCGAAGACTACGCCCTCATTGGAGATTGCGAAACGGCGGCGCTGGTTGCGCGCGACGGCTCGATCGACTGGCTTTGCCTGCCGCGATTCGACTCCGGCGCGTGCTTTGCTGCACTTTTAGGAACGCCCGACAATGGCCGCTGGCAGATTGCTCCCGTAGAAAAATACCGCGTCACTCGCCGTTACCGCGAGAAAACTCTAATCCTCGAAACTAAGTTCGATACCGATGAAGGAACGGCAACGCTGATCGACTTCATGCCGATCCGCAGCAAGACTCCCGAGATCATTCGTTTGGTGCGTGGCGATCGCGGGAAGGTAGCAATGCGAATGGATTTCGTCGTCCGTTTTGATTACGGCGAAGCGGTTCCATGGGTCACGCGCCAGAAGGACGGGGCGCTAGTCGCAATCGCAGGGCCGAATCTTCTGGCGCTTCAAACGCCTGTTACCCTTCGAGGCGAGGGGCTTAAGACGATCAGCGATTTTACTGTCACCGAGGGACAAACGGTTGGCTTCGGCCTAACCTACGGTAGCTCCTTCGCCCGGCCGCCGCACTCGACAGATTTGGACTCGTCTCTGGAGAAAACGGAGAAGTGGTGGCGCAAATGGACTTCGAAGTGCGCCTATGACGGGCCAGAGTCGGACGCCGTCGAGCGCTCGCTGATTACTCTCAAAGCGCTCACCTATGCTCCGACCGGAGGCATCCTGGCCGCGGTGACTACTTCCTTGCCCGAACAGTTCGGAGGGAAGCGCAATTGGGATTACCGATATTGCTGGTTGCGCGACGCAACTTTTAGTTTGCTTGCCCTGATGCATGCCGGCTATCACGATGAGGCTCGCCGCTGGAGAGATTGGCTTCTGCGCGCCGCCGCCGGTAGCGCCGACCAGTTGCAGGTGATGTACGGGGTCGCTGGCGAGCGCCGGATACCGGAAACGGAGGTGCCGTGGCTGCCCGGTTATCGGGGGGCATCTCCGGTGCGAGTGGGAAACGCCGCCGCCGAGCAAATGCAATTAGATATTTATGGAGAGGTTTCAGACGTCCTGCATCAGGCTCGCACGCGCACGAAATCGAAGAGCGACTCAGCGATGGATCTTCAACGCGAGCTATTGAAGCACCTTCAGAAGATTTGGCGTGAACCCGACCACGGAATTTGGGAGTTCCGCGGGCAGGCAAGGCAGCTCACCCATTCCAAAGTGATGACCTGGGTGGCTTTCGATCGGGTGATTAAAACCTGCGAGCGCTTCGGGTTAGACGGGGATTTAGACAGCTGGCAGGCCACGCGTCAAGAAATTCACGACGATGTTTGCCGCCTCGGATTTGACGCCGAACTGGGCAGCTTCGTTCAGTCGTATGGATCCAAGCAAGTGGATGCAAGCTTGCTTTTGATCCCCCTTGTCGGATTTCTGCCGCCGGGCGATCCTCGAATTGCAGGCACTGTGCAGCAGGTGGAAAAGCGCTTGATGCGCGACGGCCTGGTGATGCGATACGACACGGAAAAAGTTGAAGACGGCCTGCCCTCTGGCGAAGGAGTATTTTTGGCGTGCAGCCTTTGGCTGGCGGACGCCTATCACCTCCTTGGGCAGAACGAGAAGGCGCAAGAGCTCCTCGAGCGGGTGCTGAGACTTCGCAATGACGTTGGGCTTCTCTCTGAAGAGTACGATCCGGAAGGAAAGAGATTTACCGGCAACTTTCCCCAAGCGTTCTCGCACGTTGGACTGGTGAATACGATAATCAATCTGAATATGCCAACTGGGCCGGCGCGCCAACGCTCGGGTTCGCACGGCGGAAGCGGGAGCAACGAGCCACCCCTCTAGTCGCGATTGGGAATGAAAGGAAAACAGGGCGAGGCGGGACCTCGCCCATTATTTTCAGCGGGCGCTAATTCTTCGGTTTGTCGCCGCCGATAAAGACCGCACTTGTGCGACGGGATGCGCCGCTGGCAGGCTGCTCGGCTGCGGACGGTTGCGCCGGAGCCGTAGCAGGCTTCGCCGCGGTTTTCAAGCCGCCGGGGAAGTTGCTTTCGGGAACCTTGATCGGCTCAAGCATCGCTTCGATTTCAGGTCGGCGCTGTTCGAACCACGGCGGAAGGAGCAAGCTTTGGCCTAGCTGGTCGGCCGGCTCATCCACTGCAAATCCGTTAGGCACCGTGGCTGCACACTCAACCAGAATGCCGCCGGGACAGCGGCAATAGACGGAGTGGAAATACAGACGGTCTTTTATTTCGGAGCAATCTGTGTAGCCGAGTTCGTCGTAGATGCCCTTTTGTTCGGCGAGCTTCTCGTCGTTTTCGACTTCAAGGGCCATGTGGTGCGCCGTGCCCGCGCCGAAGATCCAACTACCAGACGGGCGATCTGGCTCGTGCAGTAGAGTAACTGTCTTCGCGGCGCCGCCTTCTCCGATTTCGAACCGGTGGTACGGGCCCTCCTGGCCGGTTTTGCGGAAGCCTAGAGCATCGACGAAAAAGCGCTCGGTCTCTGCAATTTCGCGAACGGAAAGCACGGGGCCATGGAAACCGCGCGTGGCCACGTCTCCGCTGACTTCCTTGGTAGTCCAATTCTTGCGCGTGTCAGCACTATCCTCGAGCACTTCGAGCTGGATGCCCGAAGGATGGTTAAAGCGGATGAATTTTTGTCCGAACCTCTCCTGAATCCCGCCATTCTTCACCTTGCGGCGGTTCAGGTGTTCCAGCCAGAATTTCAGCGAGCCTTTTGGAACCGTGTAAGCCGTGGCCTGAATTTGACCGGAACCTTGGCGGCCTTTCACGCGTCCATAAGGAAAGGTGGTATAGACAGAGCCTGGCTCGGCATTCGCATTGGCATAGTACAAATGATAATGGGCATAGCGGCCATCGAAGAGAACGGTTTGCTTGATCATGCGCTGGCCAAAAATTTGGGTCTGGAAGTCGATATCTTCCTGCGCTCCGCTCACACACACCGTCATATGATGGAGACCTTTTACAAGCGACATGGAGCACCTCCGGCGCGAAAGTGTATCACAAACGGCTTTGGAGGAAACTCGGGACAAAGTCGTACGAAGAGCCTGCGCTGGACGAATCGAACGCGAAAAACGATGATTGGCGGGGCTTCTTTTGTGATAAAAGGTGTCCCGTCAGCGTGCGTAATCGGGGGCATGAGATATGAGTAGGATGATGGGCCTAAGAATTGCTGGGGCGCTGATTCTGCTGGTTTTCCTGGCACCGTTGCTGCAGCGGGCGCTCTTAGCGCAGGAGGATCCGACGGGGGATTGGTCGCCGACATTCGATGAGGATTGGGAGGAGCGCATACCCGGTCCGGAAATCGGCGACTATCTGGGGCTTCCGATCAACGCAGCGGCGCGATTGCGCGGCGATAGTTGGGATGCCACGCTGGTGGAACTTCCCGAGAATCAGTGCCGGGAACACGGCGCCGACTACGGCTGGCGCGGGCCTTCGCAGTTGAGTATCTGGAAGAAAGTGGACGTAAAGTCGCAAGAAGTGATCGCGTTTCGCACTCACCTTTCTGCATATGGCGCCGAACAAACCATTTGGATGGATGGGCGGCCTGATCTTCCGCCCTACGCGGCGCATACTTGGGAGGGATTTTCGAGGGGCCATTGGGATGGAGATACCCTGGTGGTTGTAACCACCCACTTGAAGGAAAACTGGGTGCGCCGCAACGGCATTCCCCGAAGCGATGTGGCCACGGCCACCGCGCACCTGATGCGCCACGGAGATTATTTGACGGTTGCCGCAATCACGTACGATCCGGTGTATTTGACCGAACCTTTCATGCGCACTACGGATTTTATCAACAACCCGCAGCAGCGGATGGCGCCGTGGCCGTGCGAAGCCGTGGATGAGGTGGATCGGCCCGCCGGCGTGGTACCGGCCCATCTGCCGGGGAAGAATCCGTTCCTCGACGAGTTTCCGGCGAATTACGGCCTGCCGCCGGAAGCGGCCCGGGGCGGCGCGGAAACGATGTATCCGGAGTACCAATTAAAGATGAAAAACATGAAATTACTGCCGCGTCCGGCGAAAAAGGCGACGAACCGATGAGGGCCACCGCGAGAGTGGTATCGCGTTCATCGACGGCGTTGCGCGTGGCTTTGCTTGCGGTAGTTGCAGGCGCGATCGCGCTGACATGTTTGTTGGGTCCCGCTTTCGCTCGGCAGGGGCAAACTGCCCCTCCGCAGACACCGGACTACTCGAAAGCTGAAGTCCACATCCTGCCCGTGCAGGGAAACATTTATATGCTGGTGGGAGCGGGCGGCAACATCACCGTGCAAGTGGGCGATGATGGAGTGCTGCTCGTGGATACGGGCCTCGCTCCAATGAGCGAGAAGGTGCTGGCGGCGGTCCGCTCTCTTTCGGACAAGCCGATTCGATACATTATCAATACGCATGTGCACGCGGACCACACGGGCGGCAATGAAACCATCTCGAAGGCCGGAAGCACCATCGCCGGCGGCAATGTGGTGGGAGATATCGGCGCGAGCGCCGGCAACCAAGCGAAAGTGATCGCCTTTCAATCGGTTCTTGACCGAATGAGCGAGACGGGTGGAAAGGACGCGGCTCCGCAGGACGCTTGGCCAACAGATACCTTCACAACTCCCGAGAGAATACTTTTCTTCGATGGCGAGGGAATTAAAATGATTCACATTCCGGCCGCGCACACCGACGGTGACACCATGGTGTTTTTTCGCCGCTCGGATGTGATCAGCACCGGCGATATCTTCGTGACCAATCGCTACCCGATCGTCGACATGCAGAGGGGCGGAAATATTCAAGGCGTAATCGCGGGACTCAATCGTATTATTGAGATAGCCATTCCCGCCGACTTGCAGGAAGGCGGTACGATGGTGATACCTGGACACGGCAGGCTCTGTGACGTGGCCGATGTCGTGTTCTACCAGGAGATGGTTACGATTATTCGCGACCGCGTCCAAGACATGATTAATAGGGGAATGACGCTGGAACAGGTGAAAGCCGCCAAGCCCACGATGGATTATGATGGACGTTACGGTTCGACGACAGGTATGTGGACCACGGATATGTTCGTCGAAGCGGTATATAAGAGCCTGAGCGCGAAGCATTAAGTCATCCGGTTGAGCTGTTACGAGTTTATTTTGGGGAAACGTACAGGAGGCCAATTATGAAACGCGCAGTTTTCGTCCTACTAGCAGTAGCTACCGCGTTGGTCATGGGAGGGCAGGCCTACGCCCATCATTCGTTCGCTGCAACTTACTTTGTGGACCAAGAGATCACCGTCGAGGGAACGCTGACGCAGTTCATGTACCGCAATCCGCACTCATTCGTGAAAGTTGAGGCGCCCGATAGCAAGGGCGAGATGCAGACGTGGTCCGTCGAGTGGGGCGGCGGCGCCCAACTTACGCGGGACCGCGTCAGCCGCGATACGCTGAAGCCCGGTGATCACGTGATTGTGACCGGCAATCCGGGGCGCGATCCTGCCGAGCACAGAATTCGCTTGCACAAAATCGTGAGGCCGTCGGACGGCTGGAAGTGGGAAGGCGTGATTATGTAGGTGTTTTCCGGCTGGCCGCGCATCGCATGGCAGCCGGGAATCAGAAGGGCTAATCGGTGGGGGTCGAATGAAACTTTGGGGCCTGCGATCGGGCATCGCGTGTTTGGTTGCTATTCTAGCCGTGCTGGTGTTTGCCGCGCCCGCTGGCGCTCAATTTGGGCCAAATGCCGGACCGCCGCCGCCCAAACTCAATCCGCACACGGATGCTCCGTTTGACCCGAGCGGCTACTGGGTGGCTGTCGTCACGGAAGACTGGCGCTATCGGATGGTTACTCCCGATAAGGGCGATTTTCCTGGAGTCCCGGTGAACGCCGAAGGTCGAAAAATCGCCATGGAATGGGATCCAGCCAAGGATCAGGCTTCCGGAAATGCGTGCAAGGCCTACGGAGCGGGCGCGATCATGCGCGTGCCGGAGCGGCTGCATATTACGTGGGTGAATGACGACACCTTGCGCGTGGAGACGGACGCTGGTGAACAGACTCGCACATTTCATTTCGAGGAAGCCAAACCGCCCAGCGGACCGCCGACTTGGCAGGGCTATTCGGTGGCCGATTGGGAAGGCATGCGGCCGCGAGGATTTGTGGTGCCGGTAGCGGCGGGTGCTCCGGGAGCACACCCTGCCGCTCCGAAAGAAGAAGGGTACATGAAGGTGATGACCACGCACGTCCGCCCGGGCTATGTGCGCAAGAATGGCGTGCCGTACAGCGCCAATGCAACCGTTGAGGAATATTTCGATAGCTTTGAGGAACGCGGCATCACCTGGCTGATCGTAACGACCATCGTGCACGACCCCGAATATTTGGCGCAGCCCTACATCACCAGCTCCCAATTCAAGAAGCAGCCCGATGCCGCGGGGTGGAATCCCACACCATGTGAAGCGAAATAAAGTTTTGCTCGCCGGCGGCCGGGACGAAGCTGGAACAACGAATTCCCAGAGGGTAACGGATGTGGTTCGCTAGTTTTCTGCAATGGCTGCATGACACGCAGTTCAGCACCACAATGCGGGATTCGCTTTGGGCCGAGCCGCTCGTTGAAACAATCCACGTTTTAACCCTTACTCTCTTTCTCGGATTTGCCGTCTTGCTGGACTTGCGCCTTCTGGGCGTGACCATGCGGCGCAGGCCGGTCTCGGAAGTTTTGAGGCAACTCAATCCCTGGCTGATCGCCGGCTTTGGGATCATGGTTGTCAGCGGCGTGCTGCTATTCAGCGGCGACCCGGTATCTTTCTACAGCACGACTTTTTTCAAGGTGAAAATGATCATGCTGGTGCTGGCGGGATTGAACGTGTTGATCTTCAACGCGACCATCGGCCGCCGCACCGCCGAATGGGATCTCGCGGTGACGACGCCGACTGGTGCGAAGATTGCAGCTGTGGTTTCGCTGGTGCTGTGGGTGGCCATCGTGGCAGCCGGGCGAGCCATCGCGTACGCTCTGCCGCCGCCGTGAGGAGGTCCGCGGAAAATGACTTGGATTAAAGCGATTTTGCTTGCGTTCTGCCGACACTGCAATGAAACGTGGTTCGGCCACGGCATACGCGATTCCGTGTGGCTTTTTCCCTTCGTTGAAATATTTCATCTGCTTGCGCTGGGCGTATTGGGCGGTACGATTCTGCTGGTGAATGCGCGCCTGCTCGGCTTGCGTTTTGCCGACGAGCCCGTCTCCGAGCTGGCGCAGGATGTGTGGCCTTGGACGCTGGGAAGCCTCGCCGTGATGCTGATTTCCGGCTTTCTGCTTTTCTCCACTGAGGCTGTGAAGATGTATGGGAACTGGGGCTTCCGTTTCAAAATGACCTCACTCCTGCTGGCGATTATTTTCACTTTCACCATTCATCGGCGGATCACGCTTTCCGACGAGGGACGCGTTCGGCCAATATGGTGCAAAGTGGCGGCGGTGGTTTCGCTGTTGCTTTGGGCCGGCGTGGGACTCGGCGGCCGCTCCATCGGTTACATCGGATAATGTGGGCGAGTATTTTTGTCCTGCACCTGCTTCAGGGGATTCCGGAAGCGCTTCCGCTCAATCCAATCGCACGCTGGGAATGGGTTTTCCCGGTCGTTGAGGCCGTCCACATCTGCGGTTTTAGTTTGCTGGTGGGAACAATCCTGATCCTGGATCTGCGGTTGCTAGGCTGGTGTTTGCTGCGACAACCGATCTCTGTGATTGCCAAGGGCCTGGCGCCTTGGATATGGGTCGGAATCGCGGTTCAGCTGACAACGGGACCGTATCTCTTCTCATCCGACCCTCATGAGTACGTGCAAGTTCCCGCATTTCGCAACAAGATGCTGTTCCTTGTGCTGGCGCTGATATTCCACTTCACGGTAATTCGGAAAGCCACCGAGCCATCCCGGGATGCGGCTTCGCCGATCTGGCGAAAGCCCGCGGCTTGCGCTTCGCTGGGGCTTTGGCTTTGCGTCCTGCTTGCGGGGTTGTGGATCGGCAATCTATAACCTGGACGAAATTAATTTGGCGCGTCCGGAGAGCGATTGATGGGTCTGTTGAAATTTTGCGAATGGCTCAGCCACACCTCGTGGAGCGTCTCGCTTCGGGATGGCACCTACGACTATCCCGTGCTTTTGATCATCCACGTTCTGAGCATTGCCTTATTCGGCGGGATGGTGGCAATTGGGAATTTGCGCGTGCTGGGCGCGGCGATGCGAAGCGTGCCCGTTTCGCAAGTGATCCAGCAATTTCGGCCCTGGAAATGGATTGGATTCGGCTCACTGCTGGTCACTGGAGTTCTGCTGAGCATGTCCGATCCGGTGGAGTATGGCGGCAACGTGATGTACTGGATTTCGCTGCTGCTTCTTCTGGCGGCGGGTGTGAACGCTTTCGTTTTTCGATTCGGAATCTATCGCAGCGTCGCGTCGTGGGATGACGCACCGCTTACGCCGCCGAGCGCAAGGCGATGGGCGGGATTATCCCTGGCGCTCTGGATTGCGCTGGTGTTCGCAGGACGAGCGATCGCCTTCTTCTGACGGATCTCCCAAAGGCCTGTCATTGCTGTTTGGCCTTTTTTGCCGCACGGCCCAGCGCCCTTCCACCTCGAATGATGAAGGCCAGAGCCATCGCCGCGCCTAGCACGAGGGCAATCACGATTCCCACCAGCAACAAGTTGTGCGAAATCAGATCGATTATCTGCCGGCCGTAGTAGGCAGCCAACGATGCAAGAACAAGGTATCTCACCAGACGCGCCGAGGTGAACGCCGTCAGGAACATCTTCCGGGAATACTGCATGGCTCCCGCCGCCACCACGAATGGAGTAACCGGCATAGGCGGAGGCAGCAAGGCCGGTATGGCCACCGCAGCAAATCCCCACTTTTCGAAAATTTCGCAAACCTTGCGCATATGTCCGCGTGCAGACCGGTGCTCCAGCGCTTCCTTCCCTCCCTGGCGAGCCAGTCGGTAAGTGAGGAATCCGCCTGCAACAGATCCTGCCGTCGCCATGAGCGCGTAGTACAGCCACAAGTGGGTGTCGCGCGCTGCTAAGAAGATCGTCGCTATGTCCATGCTGCCCGGCAATGGAACCAGGGAACCATCGAGGAGTCCCAGGGGGATCAAGCCCACTCCGCCCAACTGGACGAGCCAGTGCCGCAGACCACGGCCCGAGAGCCAGGTTAGCGCCGCTAGGCAAGGCTTAACCATCAGTTCAAGTTTACTCGCTGTCCGGGCCGTTCCTACTAACCCTAACGTAAGTAACTACAGGCTTTGCTCGATTGCCGATGTGGCGGCGCGTCCGTAGTCTACACGAGGAAAAGACGGCGGTTTCAAAATTCAGTAGAGGCGCAGGCTTGGTGGGTCCACAAATGGGAGGGCCGCGATGCTCCTGCTCATCTTGATGATAGTTCTGCTGCTGGCGCTTTTTGGCAGCCTGCCGACGTGGCCGCATAGCAGGAACTGGGGATACTACCCCAGCGGGGGGATCAGCCTAGTCGTAGTGATATTGTTGATCTTGTTTCTAATGGGACGATTGTAGCGAGGCCTGCACAATCGGGCTAGCTGCGACTATCGGCGTATTCAACGACCTCAACGATCTTGTTGTGGACGAGATCGTAGACAAAATAGTCGCCCGGCTGAGCTTCCAACAACGATATCACACGAGTCCTTGCGGCTTCGAGAGTCTGCACAGCCTCGATCCAGACAGGGCCACCGTCAGGAAGTCTCCGGAAAATGTCGTAGGTACGCTTCAAAAGGGCTCCTTATATGTGGAACTCACAACGACATGCACTATCGAGTGGCTGCAATTGAATTGCCACGCAATGAGCCAGGGCCCCTTTGAAATTAACACCAATGGAACGAGAGGTTTAGGCGGACTTTCGCCCTTAGTTTCGCCGGTGCACATTACATCGCAAACAAGGTAGTTTCGCGCGGCGCTTCGGTAGATATTGCTGCGACGGTACCATTACCCATCGACGCCGATTCGTGCACGAAAAGCTGCGAAACGATTCGAGAAAGGACCTATGGTGGCGCTACGGATTTTGGTGGTCGATGACGAACCAGCCATTCGCTCTGCGCTTCAGCGTTTGCTGGATACGCATGATGATTGGCACGTCGTGGGCGCAGCGGGCGACGGAATCGAGGCCATTGCGATGGCCAAGGACCTGAAGCCAGACGTAGTGGTCATGGACATCAGCATGCCCAATATGAATGGCTTGAGCGCCACGCCGCAAATCAAGAAAGCAGTTCCGGACACTGAAATCCTGATCTTTAGCCAATACGCGATCCATGGAATGATCCAGGAAGCCGAAGACGCCGGTGCCAGCGGGTATTTGCTCAAATCACGCAGCAGCTCCATCATTCCCGCTATCGAAGCGTTGGCTCAGCACAAATCCTTTTTCGACGCGGGTGCGCTGTCGGACCTTCCCTGATCTGCGCCTCGTTTTGAAGTAACCACCCTATTCCATCGCATCCTTGCGCCGCCCCTAATCTCCGCAACATCGCACCGCCTTCGCGCGTAGTAACATTAGGCGGACGATGCAATCGACCGGCAAAATAGCCATTCGTACCGATCACCTTACACGGCATTACCAGATGGGCGCTGCGCTGGTTCGCGCGGCGCAGGACGTCACGCTCGACATCGCCGCAGGCGACTTCGTAGCCGTACTCGGCACCTCGGGCTCCGGCAAATCCACCCTGCTGAATTTGATTGCCGGCCTCGATCGTCCCACTTCCGGAGCGATCCTCGCGCACGGCCGCAATTTAGCCGCGATGAATTCCGAGGAATTGGCCAAGTATCGCAGCCACACCGTCGGGATTGTGTTTCAAAATTTCAATCTGCTTCCGCGAATGACTCTTGAAGAAAATGTCGAGCTGCCTTTGCGCTTGGCCGAAGTCGACCGCAACGAGCGCACCGCTCGCGTGCGCGAAGCCGTCGAACGCGTGCGCCTCGGAGCGCGCCTCACTCATCGCCCCACGGAACTTTCCGGCGGCGAGCAGCAACGCGCCGCTCTGGCTCGCGCTCTGGTGAACAGACCCACCATCCTGCTCGCCGACGAGCCTACCGGCAATCTCGATAGCGCCACGGGCGATGAAATCATGCTCCTGCTGCGCGAAATCAATGAAACGCTGGGGGTGACCATCATCATGGTCACTCACGAGCGTCCGCGCGCCGAGCGCTTCGCGCATCGCATGATTCAGATGAGTGACGGCAAAGTGGTCAGCGACGGAGCGCCGCAATGAAAATCGGCGATCTTGCTGAGCTTGCCGGCCGCAACTTGCGCGAGGCCCTGCTGCGAAATTCTCTCACCACCATGGGCATCGCCGTCGGGGTTGCTTCGCTTGTCGCCATGCTTTCTCTCGGCGTCGGTCTGCAGAATCTGGCCAACGACCGGCTAGCTCGCACCGGCCTCTTCGACGCGATCTTCGTCACTCCGCGCTCAAATTATCCCGGCTTTGGCCGCCCCGAAGGGCCGGTCACCATGCCTACGGGACCTCCACGTGCCCTCGATGCCGACGCCCGGCGCCAAATGCAAGCTTTGCCGCATGTTGCCGAAGTTTATCCGGAAATCCGTTTCCCCACGGAAATTCACTACGCGGGCAATCCGTACGGCACTGTTGTCGCCGGTGTGCCGGAATCCGCGCGCGCCGATGGTGCTTTCGACGGCATGAAAGGCAAATTCTTCTCGAGCCCTTCGGCGGACGAGGCCATCCTGCAAATCGATTTGGCCAAACAATTATCGACCCAGCCCGATTCACTTCTCGGCAAAGAAATTGTTTTGCGCTACGCGGAGCGTCAAGCGCTGCCGCCGGGATCTGCCAGCGCCGGCAAGGATTCCTCTCCGGGCGGATTTTCCATTGTGCCGCACGAAAAAAATCTGCGGGTGATCGGCATCGTCGAAACCGAACCGGCCGCGGGAATCGGCGGCTTCGGTCGCGGGAGGCTTCTGATCCCGCTCGAAGTGGCGGAAACCTTGCAGGCCACTCAGACCAACGACTTGCGCGATCTTTTGCGTGATGGGCCGCCCCGCCGCAGCTATGAAAGCCTTACGGTTCGCGTCAACGGCACCACCAACGTGAAAGCAGCCGAAGACGCCATAAAGCAAATGGGCTTTTCCGCTTTTTCGCTGCTCGACGCCAGCCGCAACTTGAGTCTGGTATTCGCGGTTTTCGATCTTTTCCTGGGCATCTTCGGTAGCCTCGCGCTGGTTGTGGCTTCGCTCGGCATCATCAACACGCTGGTCATGGCCATCCTCGAGCGCCGCCGCGAAATTGGCGTGCTCAAAGCGCTGGGCGCGGCTGACCGCGATATTCGCCGGCTATTTTTCGTCGAGGCGGGTGCGATGGGTTTGCTCGGCGGTATTTTTGGCGTGTTCATCGGCTGGCTGATCGGCCATGCCATTAATTTTGGCACCAACATTTATTTGAGCCGCCGCGCTCTTCCCGGAATCAGTGTCACCGCTGTTCCCTGGTGGATGGTCGCCGCGGCAATCGCCTTTTCCATCGCCGTTAGTCTCGGCGCCGGAATTTATCCCGCATCTCGCGCGGCCCGCCTGGATCCAGTCGAGGCCCTCCGCTATGAGTAGGTGTTCGTGTAGCGCCGGTGTCTCGCCGGCTCTTTTGACTGTAGCCTTTCGCCGTCATTCTGAGCGAAGCGTCCCGCGTTTTTGCTTTGCGCGAAGCGCCGGGACGCGCAGTCGAAGAACCTCTCTTCGATCTGCCAGCCACCGGGCGGCTCACTTTCTGTTGCTCTGTTGCCTCCTCTTCGCAGGCACCGCCCGCGCCGCAGGCCGCGCCGAATGTCGCTCCGTCCCCAGCAAAATTCTCGGGCGCAGCGTCCCTTACTGCGTTCTTCTCCCACCCAGCTACGACTCCGAAAGAACCCGCCGCTATCCCGTGCTCTATTTTCTTCACGGCCTCGGCGAAAACGAACAAATCCTCCTCAATTCCGGCGGCTGGGACCTGATTCAGGATCTCTGGGACCAAAAACGCATCGGCGAATTCCTGATTGCGACGCCTGCTGCCGACCGCACCTTCTACATCAATTCACGCGACGGCCGCGTGCGCTACGAGGATTTTTTCATTAAGGAATTCCTGCCCTTCATCGAAAGCCACTACCGCATCCGCGCAGACCGCGCACATCGAGGCATCACGGGCGTCTCGATGGGAGGTTATGGCGCGCTCCGTTTCGCCTTTCGATATCCGCAATTATTCGGCTCGGTAAGCGCGCATAGCGCCGCGCTGATTGCCAAGCTGCCGCATATCCAGATGCCCGGTACGCAGGAAAACGCGCTCTCCTTCGCCCTGGGTGGAGCGTTCGGCAATCCATTCGACCCAGCCTTCTGGAAGAACAACAGCCCGTTTACGATTGTGCGCGAACGCCCACGCCCGGTTGGCATGCACATCTATTTCGATTGCGGCACCGAAGACGACTACGGATTCAACGTGGGCGCGCAAGCGTTCCACGAGCTGCTGGTCTCTCGTGGCATCCCGCACGAATTTCATTTGTA
>DATDIT010000047.1:0-22708 GCA_036520875.1 Candidatus Acidiferrales bacterium | reverse complement strand
TGAAACGGGAGGGTTCGATGATTCGTACTCTTTGCAAGTGGATGGCGCTCTCGGCGGTACTGGTGGCGCCAATGGCGAGTTTCGCGCAGGTGGCCTGCACGCGGGACGGCCTGCAGGCTGCGACCGATCTTTACATTGCGGCGCAGACGAAGGGCGATCCTTCCGGCATGCCGCTGGCGAACGGGCTGGCCTATATCGAAAACATGAAGGTGATCGATATCAAGACGGGTGTGATTCAGAAACCAATGAAGATCGATTTTCATCGAACGCTGATCGATCCGGCTACATGCCAGACGTTTACGGAAGTGATTGTGACGGACAAAAGCCACCCGTACGTGCTGGGCACGCGCCTGAGGGTGAATCACGACAAGATCGTGGAAATCGAGTCGATGGTGACGCAGCAAGGCGACTGGCTATTCAATGCGGACAACTACATGAAGTGGTCGCCCAATGAAAATTGGGGAGTGATTCCCGAGGGGCAGCGCGATAGCCGCGATACGCTGGTGGCCGCGGCAAACGCTTACCTGGATGCTTTCCTGGAAAAGAAAATCGATCTCGTGCCATGGGGATACCCGTGCGAGCGGACCGAGGGCGGTCTGCGCACAGGCAAAGGCGCGCCGGACGATAGCTGTTCGGTGGGCGTGCCGGCCGGGGTGAACATCGTGGCGCGGCGCTTCATCGTTGATGAGACGACGGGAATGGTTGTGGCGTTTTGCACTTTCGGTGTGGGCGGCATACCGGACACGCATCTCTTTCGCGTAGAGAAAGGCAAGCTGCGCTACGTGCATACCCTGACGCACCTGCCGCCGGGCTACCACGTTCGAGTGAACGGGAAGCCTGTGCCCAGCACCGGGGCCGCACCTAACACGCCGGCGCCCGACAATCAGAAATGAACTGAAGATAGCGGCAATCGCCCAGGGCTTCGCGGGATTCAGGGAAGGCGGCCGGTCTTATCTAGTTGGCGGTAGAAGCCCAGGTCCTCGCCGCGCACGAGCTTGGTGATAAAGAGAATCTGTCCATAGTGCATTCCGAAATGCTCGATCACGTGATAGATGACGCCTAGGCCGGTGTCCGTGTAGCCCTGGACTTGGAAGGTGGCGAGCAAATCGGCTTCGGTGAGGCGCGCGAGAACTTCTGACGCGTCGTGCAGGGTCGCGTCGAGCTTGTTCAGGAGAGCGGACGCGGGTATGTGCTGGCGCTCGGCGAACTCGGCGGGGCGGTCGCGAGCGTCATCCACGCGATTGAATGACGAAACGATCCACTGGCGAACGTTTCCATTCAGGTGCAAAAGCAAATTCCCGATGCTGTTGCTGGCCTCGTTTGGGCGCCACCATACTTGCTCGTCGGTTAGCGATTCGACGGAGGCGCGGAGGCGGGGCCAATATTCCTCGAGCAACTTCTGGCGGGAGGCTTCAAGGAAAAGGGTTGTTGGAGTTGGGGCCGCCATGGTCGTCGTCAGGAAGAGGAACCTCCCTCTTTGAAATCGAAAACACCCATATTGTACACAGGTTTGAGAAATGGCCGTTTGCGCGGCGCCTCAGACTTCGTGGTTTTCGAAACGCGGGCTAGGATGATGCCGCGGGAGGCAACTGGGATTCGAGAGGGGATCTCCCTGCGCCCTTGGGGCGCCAACTTGAGAGATTACTGGCGTAGAGTCCGATACAGAAGAGATTGGCCGGAACGAAACCGAACTGCGCCGTCCTGAGCCCAATAAGGCAAATGACCAAGCTATTTACCGCGGCGACGATCCAGCCATGCCAAAGTTTTTTCCCGACTAATACCGTGGAAACGATCGTTAGGATACAAGAGAGATAATCCAGCCTAAGCATGACGTGTGCAGAGTAGTCGATTGCGGATTGTCATTGCGACTGGCCTGACGGACAGGTTTTCCAGGATGAGCCGGGCGCACGTGGCGTAACGCTGCGCGCAGCGGGAACTAGAAGCGGGAGCGCGTGGCGCGAATGTATTCGCGCAGCGTGGTGACGTTGGGACCGTAAGAGCCGACGCGGCCAGCATCGACGGGCAGGCCGAGGAATTCCGCCTGCTCGATGCTCAAGCCTGCATCGTCGAGCTCAGCGAGGCTATAGCCCTCGACCGGCACGAGGCGGTTGCGACGCGAAAGGTCGAGGGGTCGCGGCGGGCGCTGCATGCGCGATTTCTTTAGAACGATATTGAAGAACTCGTCCCAATCCCGGCGGTTCCACATTGTGCCCTCTCTTTCCCAGTGCGCCGCAATCACTCAGTTGGATGCTGCATCGGCGATTTGGGTAGCGAGATTTTTTCGGGGCCTAATCGTGTCTCGTTCCTCGAACTGGAACGTGCGGATTCTAACCCCGCGGGGACAGAAAAGTCGCGTACGAAGAGTGTCTGTACCCATCCAGTTATCGCATCTTACGCACAAGTTACTGGGGTGTTGCGGGACCGTGGCGCTCGCAGACAAGTGAAATCTCCGGGGCGGATGCACGGGAGGCAGATGGGGTGACCGTGACGCAAGAGTTGGTCCACAGATTAGGGCGTTATCGTTAGCGGCAAAATCGTGATTCAATAGCGGTCCGTGTTTCGACGCAAAAAGTTTCGCCTGAGGTTGCCATCGCGAACGCTGGTGCTCGGCGAGCGGACGCTGGTGATGGGGGTGCTGAACGTCACGCCAGACAGCTTTTCCGACGGCGGGTTGTACTTCAGCGCTGGTGCGGCGGTGGAGAGGGCGATCGAAATCGAGGAAGCGGGAGCGGATCTTCTGGATATTGGAGGCGAGTCCACGCGGCCGGGCTCGGAGGGCATATCGGCGGAGGAGGAATTGGGGCGACTTTTGCCGGTATTGGAAAAGCTCCGCGGACGACTGAAGATTCCGATTTCTGTGGATACGAGCAAATCGGAAGTGGCCGAGGCGGCGATGGAGGCGGGCGCGGAAATTCTGAACGACGTGACAGCCTTGCGCGCCGATCCGAGGCTCGCCGAAATCGCGCGGAGGCGAAAGTTACCGCTGATCCTGATGCACATGCGCGGCGATCCGCGCACGATGCAGAAGAAGCCCTTCGCGCGAAACGTACTGCGCGATGTAACCGCAGGCTTGCGCCGCGCCGTAGGGTCGGCGCGCCGGGCGGGAGTGTCGAAATCGCAAATAATGCTCGATCCGGGAATCGGGTTCGGAAAGAGCACCGCCCAGAATTTTGAATTACTGTCGAGGCTGGATGAAATTGCGCGCCTGGGTTTTCCTCTTATGATTGGGACGTCGCGCAAAGCGTTTATCGGAAAGACGCTCGGCGGAATCCCGGCGGCGGAGCGGGCGTGGGGAACCGCGGCAAGCGTGACGGCCAGCATTTTGGCGGGGGCACACATCGTGCGTGTCCACGACGTGCGCGAAATGGTGGAGGTGGTGCGCGTGGCGGACGCAGTTTTAAATCCCGATTCGATTCGCGCGGATGGAGTGAAATGAGCGGCGACGCGGCCCCGGTTATCTCTCCCGAGCAGCGCGCCAACTCGCGCAATGCGCTGATCGCCGGTTTTCTTGGCTGGACGCTGGACGCCTTCGACTATTTCATCCTGTCGTATGTTGTGGGCCAAGTGGCGGTGGAGTTTCACCGCTCGATCGCGGCAGTTTCGTTTGCCCTCACGGCGAGCCTGCTAACGCGACCGATCGGCGCGATTTTGTTCGGGTTGCTGGCGGACCGTTACGGCCGCCGCATGCCGCTGATGCTGGACGTGCTCTTCTACTCGATCATTGAGATTCTCTCTGGGTTCGCACGTTCCTACCAAATATTCATAATTCTGCGGCTGCTCTATGGAATCGGCATGGGCGGGGAATGGGGCGTGGGTGCATCACTGGTGATGGAAGCCGTGCCGGTGAAATGGCGAGGAATGCTCTCCGGGGTTTTGCAAGAGGGGTACGCCCTGGGCAATTTGCTGGCGGCGGTGGCGTTCTGGACGATTTTTCCGCATTGGGGATGGCGGGCAATGTTCTTCCTTGGGGGATTGCCCGCGCTGCTGACGCTCTTTATTCGTGCGAAGGTGAAGGAAAGCGAGGCTTGGAAGAGTGTGGCTGCTGTGCGGACGAGCTGGCGGGACTATTTCCAGTTGGTGAAAGCGAACTGGAAAAGGCTCGGGTATCTGATTGTGTCCGTGGCGATGCTGACTTTCATTTCGCACGGCACGCAGGACCTGTATCCCACTTTTCTGCAGCGCCAACATCGTTTCGACACGCGCACCACAGCTATCATCAGCGTGATTTCGATGGTGGGCGCAATCGTGGGCGGTATTGTGGTGGGGCGGATTTCCGACCGATACGGGCGGCGGCGCGCAATGGTCGCGTCTGTGCTGCTGGCGATTATTCTGATACCGCTGTGGGTGTTTGCGCCGACGGCCGCGCTGACGTCGGTGGGGGCATTCGCGATGCAATTCATGGTGCAGGGCGCATGGGGGATAGTTCCAGCGCATCTCAATGAGCTTTCGCCGGGAGCGTTGCGCGGATTTTTTCCCGGGATGGCCTACCAGACCGGGGTGCTGCTCGCGGCGGGCGCGCCGACGATCGAAGCAGTGATGAGCCGTCATTTGAGTTACGGAGAGGCAATGGGATTATTCGCGCTTACGGTTTGCGCGATTGGAGCGGTGGTGATTGCGTGCGGACCCGAAGCGCATCGAATCTCATTTGAATCTACGAACCCTGTCCCAGCGGAAGGAAATATTGCGTCCCCTTGACGGGCTCGCGTAGGCGGCGCAAGAGTCCCTGCAGATCCTGGTTGCGCTCGACGAAGTCGATTTCGGTGGTGTCCACCACGAGCAGATTCGAAGCGGAATAGCGGAAGAAGAAGTGGGAATAAGCGTTGGCGACAGCTTCGAGGTATTCGAGCGAAATTTCTGTCTCGGCAGGATCGCCCTTCTTGGAGACGCGCTTTCGTAGGACGTCCGGCTTGGCGTGGAGATAGATGACGAGGTCGGGAGGGGGAATGGACGGCGCGAGCACATCGAAATATTTCTCGTAGAGTTTGAGTTCTTCGTTATCGAGATTCATGTAGGCGAAGATTTTGTCTTTCTCGAAAAGAAAGTCGCTGACGATCGGGGCCGCGCTCGCCTCGGACGGCACTTCAGAGAGGCGGCGGTGACGCTCGTAGAGAAAGTACATTTGGGCGCGAAAGGCTGCGCCGGGTTTTTCGTCGTAAAAATCGGCGAGAAAGGGATTGTCCTCGCAATCGAAGACGCGCCGCGCGTGGAGCTGGTCGGATAAGGCTTTTGCGAGAGTGGACTTGCCGACGCGGATGGGCCCCTCGATCACGATGTGGCGCGGCGTCTGAAATGAGGGTCGGTTGAGCGAAAGCTGGTCCGCCATGGCGCGCGATTATAGCAAACCAGAATGAATGAACAGCTCACGCTTGTTTATCGGTGAGGTGTGCGAAGCGTGGCTTACCAACTTTTTGCAATGACGGCGACGATGCGGCCGAGGGCGTCCACGTCCCGCGTATCGATCACTTCGGCAGGCGAGTGAGAATAGCGGAGGGGCCAGCCGAGAGGAACATCCACCGCGCCGTAGGGGACGAATGCGGAACCGTCATTGCCACCACCAGTGACGCCCAATTGCACAGGAATCCGATTGACGCGCGCCAGGTGTGCGAGGCGATCGACAAGAGGCGCAGGCGCAATATTGGAGCCGTCGACAGCGCGAATAGCGAAGCCTTTTCCGATCTGCGCATCGCCGAAGCGTTTGGATTCGAGCGGCGAATCCGAGCTGACCAGCGTGTCCACGGCAAAGACGTAATCGGGTTCGTGACTTTCGGCGGCCAGCCGTTTTGCCAGCGCGGCCGCGCCCACAAGGCCCAACTCCTCGCCTGTGGACCAGACGAAGGTAACGTCGCGGTCAGGCAGTGAGGAACCGAGCAACCACACGGCGGAGATTAGCGCAGTATCGCCGACGCGGTCGTCGAGGCTGCGGGCGTTTGCGCGGGTGCCGAGCAGCGCGCGATATTTTTTAGGAATGGTGATCGAGTCACCTACCTTGACGCCGAGATCGGCCGCTTCTTGGGGACTGCGCGCCCCCACATCGATGCGGATGGGATTCTCCGCCTCATTTGGCCATTCGAAGGTAGTTTCATCCCAACCGTTCGGCAATTCGATGACACCTTGGAGATCGCGAGCCGACGTGTGAACCACGACGGGGTGGCCCTGATAAAAGCTTAATATCATCCCGCCCAGAAGCTCAGCCTCGAGCCTGCCATCGTTCGAGATCGATTTGACCTCGAAACCGATTTCGTCCATGTGTGCGATCATGAGAATCTTGGGTGTTTTTACAGCGCCTGGCGCGCCGAGATGCAAGATCAGATTTCCGGCGTCATCTGCCTCCGGTTTAGCCCACTTCGGGAGCAGGCTTTTTATCGTTTCGCGGACGGGCTGTTCGTGATTGCTCGCGCCGTAGGTAGTTGTGAGGCGACTCAGCAGTTCGGTGGTTGTCGGTGCGCCGGAGACTTCTTCTTGGTTGTCGCGGGAAGGGCCCGGATCGACGATGGCTTCTTGTGGCAGCGTCACTTTTCCCTGGGCGTACAGCCCGAGAAGGCGCTCGAGGGCGACGAAGTCTCTGGCGTCAATGGTTTCCGCCGGCGTATCAGACCAGGCCGTGGCAACGGCGAGATGCGCCCATTTTGCAGGCAACTCAGGCAGTGGCAGATAGCTGGAGGGGATTAACCCAGCGGAGTAGTCGCTTGCGACTGGCACATTGTTGGCTGCGGCAAGCTGCTTGAGTTGACCAGTGAGGCCGGAGAGTTCGTCGTTTGTTTGCGCGAGGCCGAGCAGGACGCCGCTGCCAGGCTCGCGGCGCGGCGCCCGATGCACGCCTTTCATCCCGGGAACTGCCCCTCCCGGAACCAGCCGGCCGACATAGATCATTTCATCGGGCCGAGTGGTCCGCAGAATGCGCTGCAATCCGCGAGCGCCAGCCCATTGCTGGGCGACAAACGCGATTGTCAGGGTGCCCTTCACGTTCGCGGGATCGATTTTGCGAAGGAGTTCAACCAGTGCGGCAGGGCCAAATTTATCACCGATGGAAGCGCCAGCCATCTCGTTACCGCCCAAGCTTTCCAATCGCCGGTCGATCGCCACGGGGCTGAGAATATCCACGCCGGCCTTGCGCGCCTCTGCGGCCGAACTCGCGCCGATGTCAACGTACATATTCTGGATATCGCTCGATTTCGGCGGATTCGCGCGGCCAGGTTGCAAATGGATTGAGAGGCCGGCGACGACGCCATCGATCCATTTACCGCCCGCCACACCCACCTTCACCGGCTGCGCGGAGTACAACTCGTTGAAAACTGGAGGCAGCCCGGATCGGGGTAATCCTTGCAAACGCAGATAACCATCATCGGTGATACCACTCACTACGAAGCCTGGCTCGTCGATCGGCGTTACGATCAGACGGTGCGGTGCGCCGCTGCCAATCGTGACCAAAACATCGCCAAGGTTATCCGTCAGGGGATGGAAGGGCGCGATATCGGCGCGAATTTTTTCAACGATGGGGCTCTCGTATCCCGAGATTGCAGGCGTTTTGACTAAATCTCGGAGAACAGTCGTCAAAGTCGTGGAATTGGCGACTGTTTTTTGGTTTTGAGGGACGATCTGACCTCTGGCGGAGCCTGCCCAGAAAGCAGGAAATGCTCCTAGAAAGAGGGCAGCGGCCAGGAACCGCGAACTTGACATCTTAGGCACCTCGAAAAGGTAATCGGCGCGACGCGACCGCATCCTTTGTTTAGAATCGGTTACGACTGAGACGATTCGCATTATGCTCTCAGGAGCAATACCAGGGATATTGACACGAAACCGCAAAGTGGAAAAAATAATTAGCAAAATACTATGAGCGCACCAGCCATTGAAATTATCGGTCTAACGAAAGACTATCCGGTCGGTTTCTGGCGCAAACGAATGCGGCGGTCGCTAGATAGCCTTACCCTGCAGGTGGAGGAGGGCGAGATTTTCGGTTTTCTGGGACCGAACGGGGCCGGAAAGACCACGACGCTCAAACTTCTGATGGGATTGATCTTTCCGACGGCTGGAACGGCGCGCATTCGCGGCTGTTCGATCGACGATGTACGCATGCACCAGGATATCGGCTACCTGCCGGAACAGCCCTATTTTTACGATTACCTCACGGCGCGCGAGCTCTTGGATTACTATGCGCGATTTTCGAGTTACAGCGCCGGCGAGCGACGAGACCGCGTGGAGCGGTTGCTAGACCGCGTTGGACTGGCGTCCGCCGGCAATGTACAGCTTCGAAAATATTCCAAAGGCATGCTTCAAAGGGCGGGAATCGCGCAAGCGATCCTGCACGACCCCAAAGTGATTTTTTTGGACGAGCCGATGTCCGGGCTGGACCCGGTGGGCCGTCGCGAGGTGCGGGATATCATCGTCGACCTGAAGAAACAGGGACGCACGGTCTTCTTTTCGACTCATATCCTTTCCGACGCCGAAATGCTCTGCGACCGTGTGGGAGTGCTGTCTGGGGGGAAATTGCAGGGAGTTGGCGCACCAGGGGATATCGTGTCGATTGAAGTGTCCGCCATGGAAATCCTGTTCGAGGCACGAGGGAACCGTCCGCTGCCACGCGAACTCATGGAAAGAGCTACCGCGATCGGCGGGCGCTACCGCATGGCAGTGGCGGAGGCGGGGCTCTATCCGGCGCTCGCACAACTCGAGAGCAGTAACGCACGAATACTTTCGGTCTCTCCTGTGCGGCCGACGCTGGAAGATTATTTCTTGCGGCTGGTCGGCCGCGAAGAAACCGCCGCTCCAGAAGTGGAGGTGAATTCGCGATGAGCGCGACGACCGGGCCGGTGGCGATCAACACTTTTCGCGAGGCGGTGCGCGACCGGGTGCTTTACAACTTAGTATTTTTCGCGTTGGTGATGATCGGCGCAGCCATATTTGTGGGGCAGATATCGATTGGCATCGAGCGGCTGGTGATCGTGAACCTGGGACTTACGGCGATTTCACTTTTTGGCTTGGTAATGGCCATTTTTATTGGCGTCGGACTGGTGTCCAAGGAAATCGAGAAGCGCACTCTTCATAGCTTGCTTGCAAAACCTATCCGCCGCTGGGAATTCCTGGTGGGAAAATATGCGGGCCTGCTGCTGACGCTAACGATCAATACAGCCTTTATGACGTTGGGTCTAGCCGCCGCACTGTTTTATGTGGGACGGCCGTTGGTGCGGCCGGATGTCTCCATCGTGATCGCAATCTATTTCATACTTCTCGCGCTCGCCCTGGTAACAGCGCTGGCACTCTTTTTCTCATGCTTCTCGAGTCCGATGCTTTCCACGCTGTTTACGCTGGCGATCTACATCACCGGTATATTTGCCAAGGATATTCGAGACTTCGGCGATCTCGCGAGCAGCCCCTTACTGAAGGCATTCGCGCGTGTGGTCTATTATTTGGTCCCGAACTTTCACAACTTCAACGCCATTGCAGCAGCGGCGCATGGCGAGGGCATTCCATTTTCCCTGGTGGCCCAGAACACGCTGTACGCGGCCTGTTATGTGACGCTACTTTTGCTGGCCTCGTCTGCCATTTTTTCCACCCGTGACCTAAAATGAGCGGACCGAAGCAAAGGGTAACCTGGATCGCGGCCGCATGCGTGCCGCTGCTATTCGTCTGCGTGGCAGCGCTGCAAGTGGGAATTGACGCGCGAACGCGAACAGCCATCCAAGAGCGGGAAGAGCTGCTCCTCTCATCGCCTTCCGCCGTGCGGAAGATCAGTCTGGGATACGACTCGTTGCTGGCCGATATCTATTGGACTCGCGCCGTGCAGTACTACGGCAGCCGAGTGGGGACAGACCATCCGAATTTCGATTTACTGTGGCCGCTGCTCGATATTACGACCACGCTGGACCCCAAGCTGGTGATTGCCTATCGCTTCGGCGGCGTTTTCCTATCGGAGCCGGGAAGCGCAGGGGCAGGACGCACCGATCTAGCGATCAACCTTATAAAGCGCGGAATCGCTGCAAACCCAAACCAGTGGAGACTCGGTGCGGACCTCGGGTTCCTCTATTATTGGCGATTGAAAGATTACCAGGATTCCGCCGCGGCCTATCTCGAAGCCAGCAAAGGACCAGATGCACCCCTTTGGCTGAAGATAATGGCCGCCCGTGTGGCTCAAAAGGGCGGATCGCTGGAGACGTCGCGCATGATCTGGTCACAACTGTACGAATCCACTCAGAATGCGACCGTTCGAAAAAAAGCATCGGAGATTCTGCGCGGGCTAAAGGCGCAGGAAGATGAGACGCAACTCGACGAATTGGCGGGAGAGTATCAGAAGCGTTTCGGGCATTTCCCCGCATCAATGATTGAGTTGCGCGATGCGGGACTCGTCCGCGGCATCCCGATCGATCCGGACGGATATCCTTACATCCTCGGGCCAAATGGAAGATCGCAGCTTAATCCGCAGAGTTCTGTAGTGATCCCGCCAGAGATAAAAGCGCCGCCTGCGCCCGCGAAATAGTATGTTTGCAACCGGTTCTCATTCGCCGGAATCCTATCCGACAGACGCCCAATGACTCCGAAACGCGCCGCAATTTCGTTTCTGGTATCGAGCACGGTCCTGGTCGGGTTAGCACTTGGCGCCGTCTGGCTGCCAATCGCGAACTCGAGCGCGAGGTGGAAGACAGATTCCGGGGCGGGTCCGCAGACACAGAGGCAGCCGCCGTCGGCGGTGGAAATGCGCGCGCGGACCGAAAAACTGATGGCAAATCAACATGCGGACGATCAGGCGTTGGAACTGTACCAGCGCGTCGAGCGGTATGTCGATCGCAGCGGCGACACTTCCGATCGCATTACTGGCGACAAGACATATCGCGTAGTGCCGACCGGCGCGGGGACGCAGAAGATTCTCCTGCGAGACGACGATAAAGCAGTGGATACGGCGAGTTACGACCGGGAAATGCGCGCGCTTGCAGAGGTGCTGCGAACGATGGCCGATCCGAATAACCCAAGAGCGAGGGCGGCGTTGGCGAAACGACAAAAGCGCCAACGCGATCGCGTGGGATTCGTCGATGCAATGAAGGACGCGTTCTTACCTAAGTGGCTGAGCGCCGATACAAAGAATGGTCGTGAATGCGACGTTTTCGAACTCGATCCGAACCCGGACTTCCACCCGCACTCGATGTTTCAAAACGCACTCATCCACGTGACGGCGAAAATATGGGTGGATCAGGAAAGCGATCAACTCGTCTGGGGTGAAGCTCATGTGATGAGCGACATTTCAGTAGGCGGCGGCGTCCTCGGTAAAGTCTATCGTGGCAGCCAAATTTCGATGGAACAGGGGGAAGTCGAGCCCGGCATCTGGCTGCCGATACACTATCAGTACGATTTCACGGGCCGAAAATTTCTATTTGCGTTTCAGGAGCACCAAACCATTGACGTGAGCCACTATCACCGAGTAGGGCCTCCCAAGGAGGCCCTCGCCATCGTCGAAGGGGAACTAGCGAGCGGGAAAACCTTCATGGAGGATCCGTAAGCATTCCAGAACGGTATTCCCAGCGCGAATCGTATTGTGGTTGTGGGGCAGAAGCGGATTTCTTCCGCTGATCCGCAGGATGAACTCCCATCGGATTGCCGCTATCGCGCGGCGGCCGCGAGTTCTTTGTCGATCGGCGCGCCCACAAGATTTCCCCATTCCGTCCAGGAACCGTCGTAGTTCTTCACATTGTCATATCCGAGCAGATATTTCAGGACAAACCAGGTGTGCGAGCTGCGCTCGCCAATACGGCAGTAAGCGATCACTTCGCCGCCAGCGGTAATTCCCTTGCCTTGATAGAGCTGCTTTAGCTGATCGGCAGACTTGAAGGTGCCGTCTTCATTAGCGGCTTGCGACCAGGGGACGTTTGCCGCCGTCGGGATATGTCCGGCGCGTTGCGCGGTTTCGTTCATGCCAGGCGGCGCAATGATTTTGCCTGTGAATTCATCCGGCGAGCGGACGTCCACTAGGTGTCCGGTGCCTTTCTTTTCGATCAAAGAGAAGACTTGCTCCTTGCGGGCGCGCAGAGATTCGTCGGGATTTGCGGCGCGATACGTCGTGGGTGTGATTCTTGGGGTGTCCTTGGTGAGCGGGCGCTTTTCCTCGAGCCACTTTTTGCGGCCCCCATTCATCAACCGCACATCTTTGTGGCCATAATATTTGAGCTGCCAGAAGGCATAGGCAGCGAACCAGTTGTTATTGTCTCCGTACAGTATAATTGTGGTATCGTCTGATACTCCCGATTGGGCAAGGAGGTCCTCGAGCGCGGACTTATTGATCAGGTCGCGCCGGATATTGTCCTGCAATTGGGTCTGCCAATTCCAGCCGACCGCTCCCGCGACGTGTCCTTGATCGTATGCGCTGGTGTCCACGTCCACTTCAATCAGCCTGATCTTGGAGTTCGGGCCGCCGCTGCTGGATTGTTCGGCGACCCACTGCGTCGAAACCAAAACCTCGGGATGCGCATATTCAGCCATTGGGATCCTCCTTCAACATTATCGTTCGCGTCAGATCAGTCACGCAGCGCAAAAAACCAACCCCGGCCGCCTACGGCGGCGGATTGGAAAGCGTGCCTAGAATCGAGCCTAAGCTCAACGTCCCCACGCCAAATCTGTATGTTCGTAGGCAAGAACAGTCTCGAAACTATGCTAACGGTATACCTTTACGAGCGGAGAATACACCCGAATCATGCAAGCGACAATGGCGCTCACTTCCTATCAGAAAGACCTGATCGGGTTCGTGTGCTAGCCAGCGATGCGGGCTTTCAGTTTGACACGGCCGTTTTCAATATTCACCGAATATTCGACATTGCGGCCGCCCTTTTTTTTAAGATCCTTTGTTTTTTCCCCGACGAAGTTCTCGAAGTCTTTCAGGCTCGGCGCCCCTGATCTTTGTCCCGCGGCGGTGCGCGCTTCGATGAGCTTTTCGTATAGAGCATAAATCTTCTCTTTTTCATGCTCAGGGTCGGAAAGAGAAAGGGCGAAGACCGTAGCCCGCTGCTCCGTGACACCCTCTTTGTCGGCCGCGCCGGAATTCGAGGTGTGCGATCCGTTTCCCGAAGTTATCGGTACCTGGTTGTCAGCCGTCTTTCGAGCGCGCTCCGCCTCAATGGCCTTGGCCGCCGCGCCGAAGTGGTGTTGCTGGCCGGCCGACTCTTTTTGGAGCATCTTCTTACGCCACATGTCCTGATACTTGGCGTAAGTTTGGGCCAAATTGTTGAATCTAAATCGCTGTGCGAAACTAAGCTCACCGGCGCGCTCATTATAGCGGCGTATCAAGCTCTCCGTGCGCCATTGGGTATCCGCCGGTGGCCGCTTGCGTCCGCCACCGAAGAACTGCTCGTATTCGATCTTCAGGGTGCGGATATCCCTCTCGATTTGACTGAGTTCTTCGTCAATGGTGGCCATAAGATTCGCAAACTGGCGAGAATTCAGAGTAGAGGCGTTCCTGCCTGGCCGTCAATGTGATCGGGGGCGGGATTGTCGCAAAGTGAAAGCCCGAAGGTCTGTCGGGTTCGCCAGGTCGCACCTTGACTTTGCCGAAAGGCACTGCCTAGACTCGAAGACCCGATTGAAGATCATGGCGAAGCCTGATGTCCGTGTGGTCACGGTTGGAATCAGCGGAGCAAGCGGCGCTGTTTACGCGCAGATGTTATTGCGCCTGCTTGACGCGGACCAGCGCGTCGAAGGAGTATATCTCGTTGTCAGCGACGCTGGACTGCGCCTAATCTCCTCCGAGCTTGGCATCGTCGCGGCCGAAGGCGGTAAGAAGCTGCCAGCACTCCTCACGGGGACGTCCGCGAAGAAGATCGAATACCTACCGAATAAGGACATCGGGGCCAGCATCGCTTCGGGCAGCGCCGCAGCAGACGCCATGACCGTCATACCCTGCTCGGCTGGTGCGCTTGGCTCGATCGCCGCGGGCACAGCGGGCGACCTGCTCACACGCGCTGCGGATGTTTGCCTCAAAGAGCGCCGCCCGCTGGTCCTTTGTTTGCGCGAAACACCGCTGAATCGTATTCACCTCGAAAACATGCTTCGCGTGCATGACGCGGGAGCGACCGTGATGCCTGCAATGCCTGCGTTTTACTATGAGCCGAAAACAATAGAGGGTATCGCTGAGCAGTTCGCTTACCGCGTTCTTGCGCAACTCGGATTGCCCCACGAAAAGCAGTATCGTTGGAAGGGCGGGAGAGTAGAAGAGAAGCGCGGCTGATCAGGCGGAAGAACCTGGTCGTAGCATGAGTTTTAAATTTCGAGACCGATCGCGGCCTCTACGATCGGCCCGGGTCACAAATGGGAATTCTATGAGCTCGTCCATAGCCGAGGTGTCCAAAAGCCGGATGCGAACCGTGCTCGAAATGATCAAGTTCGAGCATTCGATTTTTGCGCTCCCTTTCGCTCTGGTGGGAGCGCTGCTGGCGGCACGGGCTGTTGGGAGCCTGCCTTCCTGGCAACAGATTCTGTGGATTGTGGTTGCGATGATTGGCGCGCGCTCCGCCGCGATGACGATGAACCGAATCGCGGATATCGACTATGACCGCCGCAACCCGCGCACCGCCAATCGCGCGCTCCCCGCCGGTGAGCTTTCGGTGGGATTCGCGGCAGCCTTCACCGTGCTCGCCTCGGCGCTGCTGGTAATTGCCGCGTGGCAATTGAACCGGCTCACTCTCGAACTCTCGCCTGTCGCTCTCGCAATTCTCTTTTTCTATTCCTACACCAAGCGATTCACGGCGTGGTCGCACTTCGTTCTCGGTTTTTGCCTTGGAATCTCACCCGCAGCCGCATGGATCGCGATTCGCGGGTCGCTCGATGCGCGCATGCTGATTCTCTGCGCCGCCGTTACACTCTGGGTTGGCGGGTTCGATGTACTCTACGCCTGCCAGGACGTCCAATTCGACAAATCAGCTGGGCTGCATTCGATCCCGAAGACGTTTGGCATCGCGAAAGCTCTCGTTTTCGCTCGCGCCATGCACATCACGATGGCCGTCCTGCTAGGATGGCTCGCTTGGAGCTTTCGTCTGGCGTGGCCCGCTTGGGCCGGAATTGCAGTGATTGCAGCGCTGCTGGCCTACGAGCATTCGCTTGTGAAGCCGGATGATCTGAGTAAAATGAATGCTGCGTTTTTCACTGTGAATGGCTATATTAGTTTGTTGTTCCTGTTGTTTTGGGGTGCTGCCGTATTTGTGGCCCATCCTTGAACGGGTTGTCATCCCGAGCGAAGCGAGGGATCTCTCTTCGATTGAGCATGAGCGGAAATTTACAAATCGTAGACCCGCGCCTCGAGCCCATCGCCCAGAAGGTTCTGGCGAGCGAGCGGCTTACGGCTGAAGACGGCCTCGCGCTCTTCCAGTCGCACGACCTGCTCGCCGTCGGCTGGCTCGCCAACCACGTCCGCGAGCAGCGCCACGGCAATATCTGCTATTTCAATGTCAATCGCCACATCAATCCCACCAATGTATGCGTGGCCCACTGCAAGCTTTGTGCCTTTGGCCGGTCGCCGGATTCGACCGGCGCGTACACTTTTGCGCTCGACGAAATTTTCGCGCGCGCTGCTGGAGGTGTTGCCGAAGGCGCCACGGAATTCCACATCGTGGGCGGCCTGCATCCTGATCTTCCTTTCGATTATTACCTGGACCTGATCCGCGGCTTGAAGCAACGCTTCCCCCATGTGCACCTGAAGGCGTTCACCATGGTTGAGGTGCATTACTATGCGCGGCTCTCCAAGCTTTCGATCAAGGACACGCTTCTGAAAATGAAGGAGGCGGGTGTCGATTCGCTGCCCGGCGGCGGCGCCGAGATTTTCCACCCGCGCGTTCGCAAGATTATTTGCGATCACAAAGTTAGCGGACAAATGTGGCTCCAGATCGCCCGCACCGCCCACGAAATCGGCTTGCACTCCAATGCGACTATGCTCTTCGGTCACGTGGAAACGCTCGAAGAGCGAGTGGATCATCTGCTGCGCTTGCGCGAAACGCAGGATAAAACGCATGGGTTCGTGGCCTTCATCCCGCTGGAATTTCATCCTGCCAATACCGGCCTGGCGCATATCCCCAGGCCGAGTGGCTTCGACGCGCTGAAGACCATAGCCGCCTCGCGCCTGGTGCTCGACAACTTCGACCATGTCAAGGCCTACTGGATCATGCTCACGCCGCGCATCGCCCAAATCGCGCTGGGATTTGGCGCAAACGACCTTGATGGCACCGTCGTCGAGGAAAAAATCTATCACGATGCCGGCGCAACCACGCCCGAGCACCTCACCCGCGTCGAACTAGAACGCCTGATCCGCGCCGCTGGCCGCGTCCCCGTCGAGCGCGATACTCTGTACAATCGCATCGACCGCTCCACCATGCCGCCCATCGCGCCGCCCACGCCCCGTGCTGGAAACGGTATCATTCCCGCCGCCTCCCTTACCGCCTAGGGTTCCGAGGGATCGCTCTTGTACCGTCGTCATCCCGCGCTATCCTGTTCTAGTTGGTTCGTTGAGACAGCAGCGAATCTGGGCGGGAACAGTAGCTCACCCGGGATCGAGGAACAACTGGACCGGAGTACAGAATTGGCACAGCCGAAAGTACATCGTCTATCTACAGCGAAAGGAAAGCGTCCGAAATATTTGCGAATCGTGCCTTCAGATCCGAATACGTCGGGCAACGGGGCAACGGAATGTAGCCTGAGTCGCTGAAGGTCCAGACCATGTCGACTGGACTTCGTTTGGATCGCGGCAACTCGACCGCGCACGGCGATTCTGAGTGGGGTGAGTATGATGTAACGCTACAATCGCCCTTCAAGTCTCATAGACCGGTGCGGTTGCTGCGACTCTGAATGGCACTATAGCCGCAATCCTCCTCACAATGACGATTATCAAGAAGATGCGCCTATCTGCGTTGGTGGCACTAACGATTTTCGGTGCGATACCTCTAGCAACCTTCGCGCAGACCGATGAGATTCAGGTCTACGACGCCTCCATCGCCCCTCAGGGGAAATTCAATCTCACATGGCACAACAACTTCACGCCGGATGGCCTGAAGACCGCTGCCTTCCCGGGCGGGATCATCCCCGATCGATCGTTCAATGGCGTCACGGAATGGGCGTATGGCCTAACAGACTGGTTGGAGTTGGGCCTCTATCTGCCTCTCTACAGCATCTCGAAAAATCACGATGCCACAATCAACGGCGGCAAGATCCGCCTGCTCTTTGTAAAACCCCACGCCGCGGACCATACATTCTTTTACGGCGCGAATTTCGAATTCAGTTACAACGCAACATATTGGGAGCCCGTCCGTTTCACGTCCGAGATTCGGCCTATCATCGGTGTGCACTTGCATCCCGTCGATATCATCATCAACCCGATTCTCGATAATTCTTTCCGCGGCGGATTCGCGAGTCTCGATTTTGCCCCTGCCGGACGCATAGCCTACAATTTCACTCCCAAATTCGCTCTCGCCGCCGAGTCCTATTCCGACGTTGGCCCGCTTCGCGCGGTTTTGCCCACCCGTTTCGAGTCCCACGAAGTTTGGGGCGTCTTTGACCGTGGCACGAAAATCGGAAGTTTCGAAGGCGGGATCGGCTTCGGGGTCACACCCGCATCAGACAAAATCACTCTGAAGCTGATGTTCTCACGTGATCTGAATTAGCGAGGTGTCGCTGGTTAGGCGTGCGGGTGCGCCTTGTCGTAGACTTCCATCAGTTGCCGTATGCTCGCCTGGGTGTATCGCTGTGTGGTTGAGAGCGAGACGTGTCCCAAAAGCTCCTGAATCGCGCGCAGGTCCGCGCCATCGGCCAAAAGGTGTGTCGCAAACGCGTGCCGCAGCGCGTGAGGATGCAGGTCCCAGTTCACGTTCGTCAGCCGCGCGTATTTTTTCACCAGCGTCCGAACGGAGCGCGCCGTCAGGCGCCCACCCATGGGATTCAGGAACACCGCTCGCGCCACCGCAATTCCCCCGGTGCGAGCTAGGATCCCTTCGCGCAGCGGCCAATAGGCTTCAAGCGCTTCCTGAGCTTTCCGGCCGTAGGGGATCTGCCGCTGTTTGCGCCCCTTGCCCAGTACCCTCAGCATCTGCTCCGGCCGGTCGAGATTTTCCATATCCAACCCTGAAAGCTCGCTCACGCGCAAACCCGAACCGTACAGGAGTTCCAGGATTGCCCGGTCGCGCTTCAGCATAGCCGTAGCTTCGCTAGGGGACCGCCCTATCCGATGCCTGCCTGACCGTAATTGGGGCCCGCCGATTCCATGCCCTAGACAGTCAAGGAATCCATTCAGTTCTTCTGCTGTAAGAACCTGCGGCACACGCTTTGGCAGCTTCGGTCGGGGTACGAAACGGGCCGGGTTCTCGCGCACCAGCTTTTCGCGCATGCAAAATTTGAAGAATGTCCTCAATGAGGCCAGCCTTCGCGCAATCGACGCCTTTTCTAAGTGTTGGTCGTACATCCAACTCACGTACTCCCTCACTATGCGGTGATCGATATCGGCCAAGTTGGGCGTCTTCTCGCCCGGCGGCGTCAAAAATTCTGCGAACTGCTGCGTGTCCCGCCGGTACTCCCGAATCGTATTGGGCGAAACGTTCCGCTCGTACCGCAAGTAGGCGATGAATTTCTCGATAATCCGCTTCATCGGCCAGGCTCCTGAGCGTCATTATAGTTTGGATAGTCGAGAAAGTTTGGTCAACATCCGAGGGTGTGTTGCCAAAAACAGTGTTGTGAATCGCTAAGGTCACGGCGGAGCGGCAGCCGTCATTGTGACCGGTCGGCAAGCGAGTACCTGGCCTCGGCCAGATCGAGTTCGCGTTCGAGAGAGCGCGCTACCTCATCGTCGATCTCATTCTGATTTCGCAAATGCAGAATCGTGGCGCGCTGAATTGCGCCCAACTGCCGGGAAAGAACTTTCCAGCGCTCGTAATCTTCCGGCCGGTAGCCCGCTTCTGCGGAGAAGTTCCTATCGATGGCGTTCAGCCGCCGGCGATAGGACTGGATGAGTTCGTCGTGTACCGGAGCGAATTCCGGATGGTCATCACGGCTGTGTTCGAGATACGCCAGCGTGGCCTCCACCATGGCGCGCCGCGCTGCTTCTTCTTCGATCTTCCCGTCTCCTGCGCTTGCCAGTCCCAGGCGGCGAATCAGCGGAGGGAGTGTGAGGCCCTGCAAAACAAGCGTAACGAAGATAACGCAAAAAGTAAGAAAGATCATCACGTTGCGTTCGGGGAACGGCGATCCGTTCGCTAACATTTCAGGCAGAGAAATGGCCGCGGCCAGGGCCACCACGCCGCGCATGCCTGTCCAACCGATGATGAACACCGCCCTCGAAGATGGAAAGGGTTCGGGCTGGCGAAGCAGACGGCGACGAATGAAATTTGATAGCCACGCGCCGGGATAAATCCAAATGAGCCGAAGGACGATTACGACGCCGCTGAATAGAGCGCCAAGAAGCAGCAGGCCGCCCAAATGGTGCGTGCGGATTCCCGACATGATGTAGGGCAATTGAAATCCGATCAGCAGGAAAACGAATCCATTGAGGACAAACGTGAGCGTTTCCCAAACCGCTTGCCCCGTGAGCCGCGCACCGGTCGATAAATAGAACGAACTCTTGTGGCCGAGGTACAGGCCGCAGACAACTGTGGCGAGCACTCCCGAGGCGCGGGCGCCTTCAGCCGCGAGATATGCGAAATATGGCGCAATCAGGCTGATCGTGATTTCGATCGGGGCGTCTTCGACTTTCAATGAAACGAAGTGAATCAGTTTGCCGACGAGCAGCCCGATCGCAATGCTCGCACCGATAAGATAGAGCAGCCTCCACAGGCCCTCTCCAACCGAAGGTGTCTGCCCCGTAACCACCAGGGCGGTCGCAAATTCCAGCGCCAGTAGCCCGCTTGCGTCGTTGACCAGGCTTTCCGCTTCCAGAATATCTACGATTCGCTTCGAAAGGCCGAGGCGCCGCCCGATGGAAGTGGCTGCAACCGCATCCGTGGTCGAAACAACTGCGCCGAGCACGAGACCCATTCGCCAGTCAAAGCCCGGCAGGAGCCAGCGCGAAGCCGCGGCCACGCCGAAAACCGTGAAGCCGACCAGGCCAAAGGCCAGCATCACTATGCTGACGAGGTTGTAGCGAAAATCCCGCCATGAAGTCACAAAGGCTGCGGAAAACAGCAGTGGCGGCAAAATCAGCAGAAACACAATGTCAGGATCGAGCTCAATGTGCGGGCCGTGGGGAAACAGACTCAGCAGCAGTCCGCCTATCACCAGAATGATCGGATAAGGAGTTTCGAGGCGCTTCGCAACGGACGCAAACGCCACAACAAGAATCATCAGCAGAAGAACAACCAGCTCCACGCTGTGAATTCCCATCGTGCGCCTGACCCCTCGCAAGCAAAGATACCGTAGCGAACCGGGCCACGCATCTCTTTCCCGTCATTGACACAAAAACAAAAAGGCCGCACTCGCGATTTGCGATTGCGGCCTTTGAATTTAATCCTGGCGGTGACCTACGTTCCCGCGTCGTTTCCAACGCAGTATCATCGGCCCTGCAAGGCTTAACTTCCGTGTTCGGGATGGGAACGGGTGTGACCCTTGCGGTAAGACCACCAGGAAACTGGAAATCGAAACTCGCACACCAAAATACGAAACACGCTTTGGGCGCATTCCGATTTTCGAATGGCGAATTTCGATGAGCAACCGAAGGAAGTGGTAAACCGCAAATTCCACTTGAAAATAGTGTCATGTGGAAAGGACCTAACTCTCCAAACACGAACGCGTTAGGAAAGTTTTATGGTCAAGCCGAACGGCCGATTAGTACGGGTCAGCTACACGCATTACTGCGCTTCCACCTCCCGCCTATCAAAGTCGTAGTCTTCGACTGGCCTTCTTAGATGGCCGCAGCCACCTTGGGAAACCTTATCTCGAGGCGAGCTTCTCGCTTAGATGCTTTCAGCGATTATCTCTTCCGGACTTCGCTACCGAGCTATGCCACGGGCGTGACAACTCGATCACAAGAGGTCCGTCCATCCCGGTCCTCTCGTACTAGGGACAGCTCCTCTCAAGTTTCCTGCGCCCACACCAGATAGGGACCGAACTGTCTCGCGACGTTCTGAACCCAGCTCACGTACCGCTTTAATAGGCGAACAGCCTAACCCTTGGGACCTTCTACAGCCCCAGGATGCGATGAGCCGACATCGAGGTGCCAAACCTAAGCGTCGATGTGAACTCTTGGCTTAGATCAGCCTGTTATCCCCGGCGTACCTTTTATCCGTTGAGCGATGGCCCTTCCACGCAGAACCACCGGATCACTAGATCCCACTTTCGTGCCTGCTCGACCTGTGTGTCTCGCAGTCAACCCGGCTTATGCTCTTGCACTCCACGGCGGGTTTCCAATCCGCCTGAGCCGAGCTTTGAGCGCCTCCGTTACAATTTGGGAGGCGACCGCCCCAGTCAAACTACCCGTCTGGCCGTGTCCTCCGCCCCGTCTAGGGGCGCAAGTTAGAGCGACAGAACTATCAGGGTGGTATTTCACCGTTGTCTCCCCCTCAGCCGAGACCGAGGGTTCCCAGACTCCCACCTATCCTACGCAGACAGTACCGTTAATCATGACCAGAGTGCAGTAAAGGTGCACGGGGTCTTTCCGTCTAGATGCGGGCATCCGGCGTCTTCACCGGAACCACAAATTCGCCGAGCCGTTCGCCAAGACAGTCGTTCGATCGGTACGCCATTCGTGCAGGTCGGAACTTACCCGACAAGGAATTTCGCTCAATCTGTTGTCACTCCACCAAAACTGCAGCGGAGCAGGGCGGACATTTCTGCCGCCCTCTGCATGTCGCCATGCAGATCGGACTCTATCTTCATCCGATTTTCATCGGAGTCTGGCTTGTAGTCTCTGAGGATTCTCGAAGCCAAATTCAGTTTCGAGCCTTTCCTGCTGATTGCCTGCACCCAACACGTTTTCACGCGGTCCGGAAAAACTCCGCGTAGTGTGGGATTCTCAGACTTTCCAGCAAATAGCCAGATTTAACCAAGGCTAGCGTTTGAGCACTACGAACTAACCTTAGGACCGTTATAGTTACGGCCGCCGTTCACCGGGGCTTCAGATCAAGCCTTCGAGCCTTGCGGCTCTAAGCCCTCCCTTTAACCTTCCGGCACTGGGCAGGCGTCACCCCCTATACGTCGTATTCGACTTAGCAGAGAGCTGTGTTTTTGTTAAACAGTCGCCGAACGCATTTCACTGCGGCCCCCTCGGGCTATAAACCCTAGCGGGGCACCCCTTCTCCCGAAGTTACGGGGCTAATGTGCCTAGTTCCTGAGCGAGCGTTCTCTCGAGCGCCTGTGGATATTCACCTTGTCTACCTGTGTCGGTTTGAGGTACGGGCACCACGCGAACTCCTTAGAGGTTTTTCCCGGCAGCGTGAAATCAGAGACTTTGTGACCGTGTGGTCTCGGAACCGGTCTCACCGTTGAATGACCCCGTGGATTTTCCTGCGGGATCCGGCTTACACCGGGCCATCGGGACGTCCATCACCCGACTCCCCTATCCTTCTGCGTCACCCCATCGTATAACGTTCGAATGGCGGGGCAGGAATGTTGACCTGCTGTCCATCAGTTACGCCTCTCGGCCTCACCTTAGGACCCGCCTAACCCTGAGCGGATTAACCTTCCTCAGGAAACCTTAGACTTTCGGCGACACGAGTTCTCATCGTGTTTATCGCTACTTATGCCGGCAGAGTCTCTTCCGTGGCGTTCAGTA
>DATDIT010000046.1:0-20696 GCA_036520875.1 Candidatus Acidiferrales bacterium | reverse complement strand
AGGCGGTTCTACCGCTCTGGCCATCGACCGCGAACACCGGCGTCTCTTCAGCGCTGGCCGCAATCCGCAAATGCTCGTGGTAATGGACGCCGACAACGGGAAAATCATTCAGTCCTTTCCCATTTCTGCCGGCACCGACGCTGCCGCCTACGATCCCGAAGCCAAGATGATCTACGTCTCCACCTTCGCGGGAGACATAAACGTCTTTCACGAAGACTCCCCCGATCGATACAGCGCTGTCGATACCATCAAGAGTCAGCTCGGAGCCAAAACCATGGGTCTCGACACAAAGACGCACAATCTCTTCCTGGACACCGCGGATTTTGCTCCGGCCAGTGCCCCCACTACCGACCATCCGCATCCGCGACCCCGCGCTATACTTGGCACTTTCCGTGTCTTAGTCTACGGCCGCTAAGGGCTATCCGATGGACGACGCATTGATGATGCACCGCCTGCAGTTCGCCTTCACCATCACCTTTCACTATCTGTTCCCGCAACTGACAATGGGGCTCGCGCCGCTCATCGTCATCCTGAAGACGATGTATCTGCGCACGAACAACGCTCTTTATGACCGCGCCGCACGATTCTGGGCGAAAGTGTTTGGCATTAGCTTCCTGATGGGAGTCGTCACGGGAATTCCCATGGAATTTCAATTCGGAACGAATTGGGCGCGATTTGCGCAGGTGACTGGCGGCGTGATTGGTCAGCCTCTCACGATGGAAGGCGTCTTTTCATTTTTTCTGGAGTCCGCATTTCTCGGGCTATTTCTTTTTGGTGAGAAAAGGCTCAGCAAGATCGGACACTGGTGGGCGGGATTCGCCGTCTTCGCTGGGTCGTGGCTGTCGGGGTTCTTCATCATTGTCACCGACGCTTGGATGCAGCACCCAGTGGCGTTTCAGCGCTCTGCCGATGGCACATTTCAGTTGACGAGCTTTTGGGGTGTCCTGCTGAATCCGTGGGCCTTGATTCAGTACGCGCACAACATGTGTGGCGCGCTGATTACCGGAACGTTCGTGATGGCGGCCGTCGGCGCCTACTATCTGCTGGAAGACAAGTTCATTGATGAAGCCCGCGCCTTCTTGCGCGTGGCCGTTATCGTCGGGATCATCGCCTGCATCGCGCAGGTCTTCCCGACGGGCGACCTCCACGGAAAGATGATGGGCGCTTATCAGCCCGTCACCGTCGCCGCGATGGAGGGACTCTTCAAGACACAGTCGGGCGCGCCGATGGTGATCCTCGGACAGCCAGACGCCGAAAACGAGCGCATCGATAATCCCGTCACCGCAAACAAAGTCCTAAGTTACCTTCTCTACGGGACGACGACCTCAACCGTCAAAGGCCTGAACGAGTTTCCGAAGGCCGATTGGCCGACGAATATTCCGCTGGTTTTTTACGCCTATCACATCATGGTGGGTCTTGGAACGATCTTCGTCGCGGTGATGGCCGCGAGCGCGTTCCTGTTGTGGCGTGGGCTGCTCTATAAGGCCCGCTGGATGCACTGGATCATTTTGTGCTGTCTTCCTTTCCCCCACATCGCAAATACGGCCGGATGGATTACGGCGGAAACAGGACGCCAGCCCTGGATCGTTTATGGCCTGATGCGCACCAGCGCCGGCTATTCGCAATACGTGCATGCTGGAAACAGCCTCTTCACGCTGCTTGGATTCATGGGGCTCTATACGATTCTGGCGATTCTGTTCTTGTTCCTGGTTTACCGCGTGATTGCGCACGGCCCGGTGGAAGAAGAGGCTGCTGAGATTGAATCGGGAACGCCGATCACGGTCGCCTGAGCGCCCCCAGGGGAGAATCGCCTTGCCAAGGAGTTCCCCATGCTGCTGACCTGGTTCTTGCTGGTCGCCATCATGATTACCGGATACGTTGTGCTCGATGGCTTCGACCTCGGCGCCGGGATCTTGCACCTGTTCATCGCGCGGACAGATGAAGAACGGCAAATCGTAATCCGTACGATCGGGCCTGTGTGGGACGGCAACGAAGTTTGGCTTGTGGCGGGTGGCGGGACGCTCTACTTCGCATTTCCGCTGCTATATGCGTCCGGGTTCAGTGGATTCTATCTGCCACTGATGATCGTCCTGTGGCTCTTGATTTTGCGCGGGATCGGCGTGGAGCTGCGCATGCACCTCGATTCGCCGGTTTGGCGGGGGCTTTTCGATGGATCGTTCGCATTTTCCAGCCTGTTGCTCGCAGTTTTCTACGGCGCGGCATTGGGAAACGTTCTGCGCGGCGTGCCTCTCGGCAAGGATCAATACTTTTTCCTGCCGCTCTGGACGGACTGGAGAGTCGGGCCGCAACCGGGGATTCTAGACTGGTACACCGTCCTGTGCGGCGCTGCTGCGCTCTTTGCGCTGGGATTGCACGGCGCCTATTACGTCGCTATGAAAACGAGCGGTGAAATTAACTCGCGCGCGAAAGCCGTGGCGCGGCGTCTGTGGCCGGTCGTTGTCGCGCTCACGGGCGCGACCCTGGCCGCAACACTCTACATTCGGCCCGATTTGCTGAACAACTACAAGCGCTGGCCAGTGCTCTATGCGATTCCGGCCCTCGTGGCGGGCTGTCTCTTCGCGATGTGGAGAGAGAGCGCCCGCGGAAAGGAACGCACCGCGTTCCTCTCGTCCTGCGCCTACCTGGTTTTCATGCTGGTTGGCGCCGCTGCGGCTGTCTACCCGAACCTGCTGACGTCGACCACCGACCCAGCGCTGAACATCACTGTCTACAACGCGCATGCGGGCCACTACGCCCTTTCCGTCGGCTTGATCTGGTGGAGCTTGGGCATGGCGATTGCCGTCGGCTACTTTGTTTTCGTCTACCGCATGTTCCGCGGCAAAGTCACCGCAACCTCGCGACACGGCTATTGACGATCACGGTTTGAAACCGCAGCTTCGAAACGACAGCATCCTTGCGGCTCCCGCTCTTACAAGGGAGCGAGTTTCGACTTTTTGCGCACCTCGGAATCGCAGATGCCCGTACCAATTCGACGAGAATCGGCATCCCGTGCGAGCGAGTCATTCGAATACCTCAAATCCAGCGCAGCATTCGCTGCGACCGCCAGTCTCCAGGTCGGCGAAGGTTTGAACGTAGCGCAGGCTCGCGCTGAGGAACGAAGGGGTACTTCAGCCCGGCACTCTTCCCTCCTGTTGTCCTCTCCAGCATCCAGCCTCTAGCCCCCAGCCTCCAGAACCTGGCAGCGCCGGCTTGCCCTGAGGAACGAAGGGAGGCGCGATTGTAGGTAGCCCGGCACGCAGCGGAGCAGAGTGCCGGGACACGGTGAACCTGCGATGAATGCCAAACTCTCGTGATAGTCTCAGGATGTTCTCGCATGCGTTCATGCGCTCGACGGTCTGGCAGTGGAATTTCTGGTTAGATCGCTCTCCTCTTTTTCTCTCCACTTTGCAGCTCCTTTCCTGCAAAGTGTGCCTTATGGGGTGACGCAATGGGCGGAAGCGGTCGTTTCGGTTTTTGCCTGCCGACGGTTTTATGCGCAATGGCGGTCGCGTTGCTAGCGACGCAACTGATCGCACAGGTCGTATCGCTTAATCCCGCAAAGATGTCCGCTATTGGCACGGTCGATGAGCGCTTCGATTCCTACAACATTGAAATGGTGGAAGTGATCGGCGGAAGATTTTGGAAACCATACGGGAGCACCACGAACGAAAGTAAAGCGCAGGGGCCCGCTCAACGGGAGGGTTTCACTCCGGCAGGGATCGACCCAAGCTTATATGAATACCGAGCACCCATTGACCTTTCAAATCCTCGATTGCGGAAGCTGGCAGCGGCATTGGGCCCAGCGTACCTGCGAGTCAGCGGCACGTGGGCCAATAGCGTTTATTTTCAGGATTCGGAAAATGCCACCCCAGTCACACCATCAGGATTCAGCGGAGTCCTAACGCGAAAGGAATGGAAGGGCGTTGTTGATTTTTCTCATGCAGTGAACGCCGAGATTGTCACTTCGGTAGCTACGGGTTCCGGACCGCGCAATGCTCAAGGTGTGTGGACCTCCGAACAGGCTGAAAAATTATTCGGGTACACAAAATCTATTGGCGGGCGGATCGCCGCAACCGAATTCATGAATGAGCCGACATATGCTGCGATGGGCGGCGCACCGAAAGGATACGATGCCGCAAGCTATGGCCGTGACGTTGCGGTCTTCCGTACGTTCCTTCGAAAAACTGCGCCCGATACGCTATTTCTCGGTCCAGGGTCAGTTGGCGAGGGACCGTTCGCAATGCCAATGGGTGGCGGAGTGCTGAAATCCGACGACCTGCTGCACGCAGCGGGTCCCGTATTCGACGTTTTTTCTTACCATCTCTATGCGGCTGCTTCGCAGCGGTGCGCAAGCATGGGCGCATCATCACAAACCACGGCGGCAGCGGCACTTTCTCAAGACTGGCTCTCGCGTTCGGAGAAGATTGGCACGTTTTACGCCGACCTTCGAGACAGGTTCGAGCCAGGCAAATCACTTTGGATCACGGAAACCGCCGATGCGGCCTGCGGTGGAAACCCCTGGGCGTCAACTTTTCTGGACGCGTTCCGATATCTTGTTCAACATGCAAGTCTTGCTCGGCGTGGTGTGAAAGTGATTATGCACAACACGCTGGCATCAAGCGACTACGGTCTATTAGACGAGAATACGTTCGCACCACGCCCGAATTATTGGGCCGCTTTGCTTTGGCGACGCCTCATGGGTGCGACGGTTCTGGATCCCCACACATCGCCAATCCCGAACGTGTACGTGTATGCCCACTGCCTTCGGAACCATCCCGGCGGCGTCACGCTCCTGGTCATCAATGCCGACCGGCAGCAAGTCCATGAAATTACATTGCAGTCTGATGCAGAACGCTACACGCTGACTGCCAAGCAACTTCAAGACACATTAGTCCAGCTCAATGGGAAGACTCTTCAACTGAACAAAGATGGTGACATGCCACAATTTCTGGGTCAGGCAACGCGCGCAGGTCATATCAGTTTCACACCAACTAGTATTACATTTCTGGAAATCGCCAGTGCGGACAACGGCAATTGCCACTAAGTCTACAGGTGGCGATCTGCCGTAAGGAGACTAATTTCATGAGCGAGAACAAGCCGGCAGAAATCCTTGCAAGTCTCGCCACATTGCTTTCAGAACTGGAGGCCGTCTATAAAGACATCCATGCGCATCCGGAATTGTCGATGCAGGAGACCCGGACGGCTGGAATTGCTGCGAATCATCTGAGGGCGCTGGGTTTTGACGTGACCACGGGGGTCGGCAAGACTGGGGTTGTAGGTATCTTGCGTAACGGCGATGGACCCACTGTCATGCTGCGCGCGGACATGGATGCTCTACCCATCAAAGAAGCGACTGGCCTTCCGTACGCGAGCACCGTCACGGGGACTGACCCTAGCGGCAAGACTGTCCCGGTCGCCCACTCGTGCGGGCACGATATGCACGTTGCCTGCTTGATTGGCGCAACAAGTCTTTTTGCAAAGAGCCGCGACGCGTGGAGAGGGACACTGATGGCGGTCTTTCAACCGGGCGAGGAAACCGCGCAAGGTGCTAAGGCGATGATTGATGACGGGATGTTCAAACGATTTCCAAAACCCGAGGTTGTGCTAGGGCAGCACGTCATGAGCTTGCCGTCCGGGAACATCGATTGGCGTGCGGGCATTGTTACTTCTTCGGCCGATAGCCTGCAGATTCGCATGTTCGGGCGCGGAGCACACGGCTCGATGCCCGAGTCCAGCATCGACCCCGTAGTTATGGCCGCCGCGACCGTAATGCGGCTGCAAACGATTGTCTCCCGGGAGGTCGCGCCCACGGATTCCGCGGTGGTGACAATCGGGTCGCTGCAGGCCGGCACGAAAGAGAACATTATTCCGGACGAGGCATTGATCAAATTGAATGTGCGCACATTTGACGAGGGTGTGCGTAAGCGTGTGCTGGCGGCGATTGAGCGCATTGCGAAGGCTGAGGCAGCGGCATCAGGAGCGCCAAGACCGCCAGAGATCACGCCACTCGATCAATATTCGTCAGTAAGGAATGATGCCAACGCGACAAAGAAGCTCGTCGATGCATTTCTCGAAAACTTCCCTGCCGGTTCCATCGAACAGACAAAGCCCACTATGGCAAGCGAGGACTTCGGCTGCTTTGGCGCTGGGTGGGATGTTCCGGCAGTGTACTGGTTCTTCGGCGGAGATGATCCAGCGGTGTACGCCAAGGCAAAAAAAGAGGGAAAACTCAGCTCGCTTCCAACTAACCATAACCCCGCCTTTGCACCAATCATTCATCCAACTCTGGACACAGGGGTCAAAGCCCTCGTTGTTGCGGCGCACGCGTGGCTGACCTCGTGAACAGCGTCCTGATGCACGGGCATCAACTAGTGGGTCCTTTTTTGTATGCGGTGGATCTGCTTGGCACGTTCGTTTTCGCACTCAGCGGTGCGGCGGCGGGTGTCAAAAGCCGGTTCGATCTGTTCGGTCTAATGGCACTCGCGTACGCGGCCGGTAATGCCGGCGGAATCACACGAGATGTGCTGATTGGCGCGGTGCCGCCAGCGGCTATCAGCGACTGGCGCTATCTCGGGGTTTCTCTTCTGGCAGGATTGGTGACGTTCTTCTGGTATCCCGACATTGATAAACGCCACAGGCTGGTGTTGTTATTCGATGCTGCAGGACTCGGCCTATTTGCCGTCGCAGGAACACAAAAGGCGCTCATCGCCGGACTCAATCCGGTGATGGCGATTTTTATGGGAGTGCTAACCGGGATTGGTGGCGGGATATTGCGCGATGTGCTGGTCAACCAAACGCCGACGGTGCTTCAGGCGGATATTTACGCTGTTGCTGCGCTAGCCGCTGGCGTCGTAGTAGTGATCGGATATGTTCTGCATTATCCGGCTTTTCTAATGATGACCGTGGGCGCACTCCTGTGCTTCTGGCTACGAGTTATGGCGTTATACCGAGGTTGGCATTTACCCGTCGCACGGTGGCAGAATCGGTCGGATTGAATCATCACTTGCTATATCGCTATGCCAATTCTTCACTCGACCACGGTGTCTTGCCAAATGCATCGCGGCATCCGCTCACAAGGCAGGAGGTCTGGCCACAAGAACCGTCTCGAAATAGGGGTTCACTCCACACCTGCCTTGGGCGCAGAAGCTCCGCGGTTCAAATCCGCGCGCCCCGACCATTCCCTTCAATAAGACGTAAGCTTCAGGCCTCGAAAGTCAGGGAACAAGCTCGCAGGTCTTCGGGCGAAGGACCTCATCCACGAAGGCCACAAGCAGTGATGGCCATTTTCGTCGTGGACGCTTCGCGTCAAAATTCCCAGAAGAGGGTCCCGCCGCTCGTGCCGACATCAAAGTCGGGAATAAGGCGAGACGCGCGACGCACCGGGCTCCCGGGCAAATCCGGGTTGTGGTGGCGCTTGTAGATGTATCTCCCCTCCAGGAATCCCAGTGCGCCTCCCACAAACACATCGGAAACCCAATGCTGGCGTCCCGACACTCGAGAAGCGCTCACGATCGAAGCGAGCGCAAAGCCGACGATCGGCACCGCGATGTGCTGGCCTCCGTATTCATAGGCAATCACGGTGGCGACCGCGAACGAACCCGTCGCGTGCCCCGAAGGAAACGATTGCCCTCCATCCCAAAACCCTTCCCTGCTCAGCGAACCGGTCACAGTCACAGGCCGTTCTCGTTGGGTCGCCTCTTTTATAACCAGGCCGATAAGCTCGCTGTGAGCCAGCGCGTCCATGCTCAAAAATCCGGTCTCGGTCAAATGGTCTTCATGTGCTGCTTTGCTCAGAAAAAAAAGAGTCGCGGTTGCGCCGGCCAGTGTGTACGGAGCGCCTATTTGAGAAACTCGTCCACTCCAAATAAAAGCTTGAGTTCCGGCTCTCGGAAGGCCCCGCGACGTAGTTTGATCGGTCGCAATAAGAGCGGCTGAAATGCCCAGGAAAGGAAACCCGTACTTTTCCATGGTGTGCGCGTCGTAGTCGCTCGGTCGGAACGGACTGGTCCACATCCGATATTCGTCGATAAAGAAGTCTCGAAGCGCACTCTTGGCGCTGTAGTCCGATTGTGCCACCGGTCCTGAATCCGAGGGCGAATCCGGCGGTGGGTTGGATTGCTGGGCCGAAGCGGGGAGAGCGAAAAGCATAGCCGCAGCCAGGAATCGCATGCGCATCCTCGCCAACATGCACGTGTCGCGTCCGCCCCGCCATACAACCTTCGCTGTATCGCCTTGAGCAGAGACCACTAGCGCGGCTATCTATCAGAAGTTCAGTACTAGCCTACTGTCAAATTCCCCTGATTCCCAGCCAGTCATTAGATTGACGCCATCCGCCGCGCTATGATACCCATACTCAGCATGTCGAGGCCCCTGTGACTCCAACCACTCCGCAGTCCCGGCGTCTGGACGTGACGCTCGATACCCGCTTGGAGAGCGTCGACGTGGCCGAACACCTCGCGATCCGCGCCGCCGAAGAAGCTGGCTTCACCGAAGACGATGTCCACAAAATTGGCATGGCCGTGCGCGAAGGCGTGGTCAACGCTTACAATTACGGAAATTGCCAGGACTGTCAGAAGAAAATTCAGCTCACTATCGAATTAAATGGCGGCAAATTGGTCGTACACGTCCTTGACGAAGGATGCGGTTTCGATCTGAAGGACATCCCCGATCCGCTCGCTGAGGAGAACCTGCTTCGCACTTCGGGACGCGGCATCTTTCTGATGCGCGCCTTCATGGACGATCTCGCCGTTCGCCGCCGCCCGCGCGGCGGAGCCGATCTCGTGCTCTCCAAGAATCTTCCCAATCATCGCGCCTCGCGGTAATCGCGAAACTGCCGCTCGTGCGAAACAGTCGCAGAACGCCTCGAAGACTTTCTCTCCTGTGCCAGGGTTGATCTCCGGCTTGTGTTATCATGGGGCATTCTGAATTAGTCCGGACTCCTGAGAGTTTTATTTGGCCCACATTACTCGCAAAGAGCTGAAGAAAGATGCGGTGCGCGATACTTTCGCGTACGGCGCCGACGCTCTTCTCACCCACCAGTCGCAAACTCTATATCTCATCATCGCTGCGATTATCGTGGCCCTCGCGGTATTCGGCTGGAGAACTTACACCCAGCGGCAAACCATCAAGGCTTTCGCAGGCTTCGACGCTGCGATGGCGGTTTTCCAGGCTCCCGTCGGCACTCCCCCCACCCCGGGAGTAACCGCATACACCGATCAGACCAAGAAGTTCACCGAGGCCGAATCCACTTTTGCGGCGGTGGCTTCAAAATACCCCCGCACGCGCGCAGGCGAACTCGCCCGCTACTACCAGGCGCTGAGCCTGGAGAAGATCGGCAAGGTTAGCGACGCCAAGAAATCCTTGCAAACCCTCGCAAGCAGCCGCGATAGCGATGTATCTTCGCTCGCTCAATTCGAGCTCGCCGGCATCGACGATAGCACGGGCCATGGCGATGATGCCGTCGCGCTTTACCAGCATCTCCTTGCAAATCCCACCGTCTTGGTCCCCAAGCCGGTCGTGATGCTGACCCTCGCCCAGCACTACGGCACGAAAAATCCCGGCGAAGCGGCCGCGCTCTACGGCCAGATAAAAAAGGAATACCCGGACACGCCTATTGCGGAACAAGCCGACCAGGCCCTCGCTCTCCTCCCAAGCAAGTCCTAATCGCCTCCGAAAATCCTTCGAGTTAGCCGCATCATGTATCGAGTTTGCAGCGCGAAATCCGTCTAACTAGAAACAATTCACGGTCCCAAACGGTCGAAATCTGCCTCCGAAACGCCGGGGAAGCCCGCCACTGGGACGCACCGTAGCGGGAACTCAGCCCATCGACTAGAATGGCCGAAATGTCTCTCGCACCCTATGCTATGGACGTGCGAAACTCGCGCGGGCGGCGCTATCCGGAGCCGCAGCACCCCTACCGCAGCGATTACGCGCGCGACCGCGACCGCGTAATCCACGCGCGGGCCTTCCGGCGCCTGGAAGCGAAAACCCAAGTATTCACGACGCGTTTCTCGGATCACTTCCGCAATCGCCTCACGCATACCATCGAGGTTGCACAAGTTGCGCGGACGGTGGCGAGAGCGCTCCACCTTAACGAAGATCTTGCGGAAGCGCTTGCGCTGGTTCACGACGTTGGCCACCCGCCTTTCGGGCATGGCGGCGAGAAGCAACTGGACCTGCGCATGCGCGAGCATGGAGATCGCTTCGATCACAATCTTCACGCGCTGCGCATCGTCGAGCAATTCGAACAGCGATATCTGGATTTTCCCGGGCTGAATCTGACCTTCGAAGTTCGCGAAGGCATCATCAAACACTCGCGCGATTATTCGCGCGAAGAGTTTCCGGAACTCGAGGAATATTTGCTGGACGAGCGCCCTCCCCTTGAAGCTCAGCTCATTGATCTGGTGGACGAAATCGCCTACAACACGGCGGATCTCGACGATAGCTTCGAGGCCAGGCTGCTGGATTTCGAGAGGCTACGCAGCGAGGTTCCAGTCTTTGACTCCGTTTACCGGGAAGTGGAGCGGCGCCATCCGAATGGCGCGCGTAAATTGAAATTCAACGAAGCGCTGAAACGCGTTCTGAATCTCCTGGTCACCGATTTAATCGAGCAAACGCAGAAGCAAGCGGATGCGAGCGGCGTGCGCAGCGTGGAAGAAATTCGCGGCTTCCCCAGAAGACTTTTTGGTTTTTCCGTGGAGGTCGCACAGAGCAACGCGAGCCTGAAGAACTTTCTCAACTCAAATGTCTATTCGCTTCCGGTGATCGCAGAAGAACGCGAACGCTCCGTCGCCGCTCTTGACGCGCTCTTTCGCCTTTTCGTGGACCAGCCCGCGAGAATGCCGCGCCACTACGCGGCGTTGGCGCAAACGACGCCGGTTCATCGAGTTGCGTGCGACTACATCGCCGGGATGACCGATCATTTCCTCCTTCGCCAGTGCTCCGAACTATCTGTCTGCGTGAATTCCCCCCAAGTCAACGCGGGGGAAAACCCTTAGGAGTCCTAAAGGAATAACCCGATATACCGGAGCGCGGCTGTTTGGCAGCCTACCCCGAGGCTCAAAGGGGACTCACGCCCTCTGAACCTGCAGGAACACCAAAGTGGGGAGGCCACTAAATGAAATGGAGTTTTGTTAACGCTGTCCGTAACACGCTCCTAGCATTATCGATTGGTGTACTCTTGCCCAGCATCGCTTCGGCGTGCAGTGTGACGCCGAGCGCAAGACCCACAGGCGACAACACATCCGGCGTGTGGCTTTTCATTCCAGACGCTACGGATTCGCTGATGAACTCGGCCACGCTGTTAGGGTCGATTCCATTCGGCAACGAGCAGCTCGACATCTTCAAGATCAGCGGTGGGCAATTTGCCCTCGGCTGGGTTACTACAGATGGCGGCGACTCGAATTCCGCCGTGGGTTCGGTGACGTCAGCGACCCCCGTCACTGGTCCCTCGACCGACGACGACTCAACACCAACAGCTCCAACCCCCGAGCCATCCTCTTTGGCGCTGCTTGGCTTCGGGGCCATCGCTTTGGGACTGGCTTTTGCCAGCCGCCGTCTAAGACCGACGCCGGCTGGATAGCTTCCCTCTGCGAAGTAAAGACTCAGCGGCCTCAGCCCGCTGGGTCTGCAGTACTCGTCCCCGCAATTCCCTCTTCTGAACCACTGGCAAACGATTGTCGAGACCGCTCCCTGAAAGGGTGCGTCAACTGCCGGGAGTGAAGTCCTGATTAATTCTTGTTTATCAACTGGATGCCTTTTTCCCATTAGCGTACGATCCGGGTCTCGTCGTCAACTCTTCGTAGTTACGGTGTCTCGGAGAACAAACATGAAGCGAGCCGCCTTATTATTAGCCTTTTTTGTGGTGTTTGCGGCGCTGGCGGCTACGGCGCCACGAGAAACCGAACAGCGATTTACGGAACCAGCTCTCGTCAAAGGCTCTCCGACTAATCTTCGCTTCTTCGACGTGAGCTGGAATGACAATTCCAAACAGAGGTATTACCTGGCGGACCGCACCAACAACGCCATCGACCTGGTTGATTCCGCGACAGACACATTCCTCGGGTTCATCGGCAAAGGCCATTACACCGGCAGCAGGCCTTGTCCTAACAACCCAAAAGATATGCGCCTCTGCGCGGGTCCCAATGGAGTGGTGACGGATGACCTCGGACACGTATGGTCTGGAGACGGTGACGCAAATATCATCGAAGCGGATGACAAGCCGGGCACAACCATCATCCGGACGATTCCGACCGGCGGCAAAGGCCGAATTGATGAATTGGCTTACGATCCCATCGACCGGATTCTGATGGCTGAGAACGATGGCGATTCGCCGCCGTATGTGATTTTCGTATCCGTTCCGAATGGCTCCGTGCTGGGGCGCTACGTCTACCCGAAGAGCCAGGACGGCATGGAGCAACCGGCGTGGGTTCGCGAGACCGACATGTTTTATCAGAATGTTCCTGGGACGAAAAATCGTCTTGATGTCTTCGATCCGCACCACCTTCCCAAACCGGTGAAGAGTTTTCCAGTGGACTGCACGGGCGGTTTGCTCGGTCTTACGCTGAGCGGACTGACTGTTGGGCCGAACGGGCGGTTGATGACCGTGTGCGGCAGCGTGGGCGGGGTGAGTATTGACGCGAGAACCGGGAAGGTGGGAAAGCCCATTCGCGAAGGAGCTGACGCGGATGAAGTGTGGTATGACCAGGGATCCGACAACTACTATTTCTCGCGGAATTCCAATCTGGCTGTGGTGAATGCCGCCACTGAGAAATTTGTTACGTACATTCCTCTAGGGAGCCATTCCGTTGCGGCGAATGCAAGGAATAAACACGTTTTCGTCCCAGTTGCGGGTAAGGGAATTTTTGTTGTCGCGCCAAGAGAGTGAATTGGACCAGCGAAATGGTCGCAGGGGGCGGTCGTACATTCCTGAGCGGTCTGGGTACTTAGGAACGAATTCTAATAGCGAGGCCGTTGATGCACAGGGGCATGCTGCACGTCATGATTGCTGTGGGACTGGCGACGGTATCGGGAGGAGTGGGTCATAAGGACAATCCGACTCTGAAGAAAATGCTCGAGTTTAGTTTGCCGGGACCGCCGGGCAAACGCTTCGACTATTTGACAATCGACCAGAACGATCACTACCTCCTGTCGGCTCATCTCGCGGCGGGCCTGCTATACGTGATCGATTTGCGAACGAACACTGTAGTGAAAACCATTCCCGACGTGCCAGGCGTTGAAGGCGTCGAGTATGTCCCGGGGTTGAAGAAGGCTTACACCTCGGACTGGTACGAAAACGAAATCGGCGTCGTCGATCTGCGGACGATGCAGGTGGTCAAAAAAATTCCCACCGAGAGTAAGCCTGATGGCAGCGCGTACGCACCGCCATTCCAGAAGCTTTACGTGTCCGACGAGCGCGGCAAAGCTGAAGCTATTATTGACGTGAAGAAAGACGAAATCGTCAAGACTCTGCATTTCGACAGCGAAACAGGAATGCCCCGGTACGACCGCATTGCACGGAAGGTTTACGTCAATCTGCAGGATCAAAACATTTTTGCGGTGATCGACCCCGTAACGGATAAAGTCGTCGGCCGGTATCCAGTGGGACGCTGCCGCGGAAACCACGGCATGGCGCTCGACCCCAAACATCACCGCGCTTTTCTTTCCTGCGAAGGAAACGATCTGATGGCTGTTTTCGATCTCGATAAGCACGAACCCATCGCTTATCTCCCCATGGCGGACGGTCCCGACGTGATCAAATTCGACCCTGGCTTGGGGCGCATCTACGCGGCGTGTTATAGCGGCGCCATTTCGGTTTTCCATCAGGATGACCCTTGGCACTACCGGAAGATCGAAGATTTCAAAGTGGCCTACGCGGTGCACAGTCTCGCGGTGGACACAGAGACGCACCGCGTATACACCCCGGAACAGGAAGAGGACGGCAAACCTGTTGCGCGAATGGTTGTCTATGAGGCGGTCACATATCCCTGAGCATTCGCGATACTCCACGGAAAGTGAGTGAACATGAAAGCGTGGAAGGCGTTGCTTCTGGCGCTTCTCGTCGTGACTGTCATTGGGATCATCTGTGGCGCGGTGTTGATTCACAGAGGCTTTCGCGCGACCACCGAGCCTTCCGCGCTTGAGAAAGCGGTGGCTCGAACGGCGCGAGACTTGGCAATTCCCGGCCGCGCCCGAAAAGAGAAGAATCCCCTGAAGCTCACGTCGGAGAATTTGCGCGAGGGACGGGAAGAGTTTTTGGCTCGTTGCGCAAGCTGCCACGGACACGACGGCGGCGGACTAACGGATATGGGGCGAAGTCTCTATCCGAGGACGCCCGATCTTCGCTCGAATCAAACGCAGAATCTGAGCGACGGCGAGATTCATTACATTATCGCAAACGGAGTGCAGCTTACGGGAATGCCGGCGTGGAGCAATCCGCACCAGGAACGAAACGTCAATGCATGGAATCTGGTTCTCTTCATTCGCAGCCTGCGCCCGCTGACGCGCGAAGAGAAAACGCAGCAGGCAAGCACCGCGAATACCGCACACTATGTTGGTTCACAAGCGTGCGAGAAGTGCCACGCGCAGATATACGAGCACTGGAAAAAGACTCCGATGGCCAACGTCGTGCGCGATCCGCGCGAGCATCCCGATGCGATTATTCCCAACCTGGCGACAAATAATGTGTTCAAGTTCACGAAGGATCAGGTGGCATTCGTTTACGGCAGCATCTGGAAGCAGCGCTATTTCACGAAAATCGGCGACGATTATTTTCCGCTGCCGGTTCAGTGGGAAGTTAGCAACCACAAATGGAGCAAATATTTCGCGGGCCCTACAGCAGATTGGTGGACGAAATTTTATCCTCCCGACAACATGAAGAGGCCGACCGGCCCCACGTGCGACGGCTGCCATTCGGTTGGCTACGACATTCACACCAAGCAGGTAGCGGAGTGGAACGTGGGCTGCGAGCGCTGCCACGGTCCGGGCAGCGAGCACGCGGCGCATCCTCTGCGCGACAACATCGTCAATCCGGCGCACATGGATTACGTGGCAGCGAGCGATACCTGCATTCAGTGCCATTCGCAAGGGCGTCCGCTGACGAGTCCAATCGAGGGGAAATATTACGATTGGCCGGTGGGCTATCAGGTGGGGCTCAGGCTGCAGGATTTCTGGAAGCTTGAGGATCACACGCTGGCCGAGACCGACTTTTACTATTTCGCGGATGGCACCGCGCACAAAAACCGGATGCAGGGGAACGATTTCATGCAGAGCGTGATGTACCGCCGCGGAGTCACCTGCTTCGATTGCCACGATGTACATGGAACAAACAATTACGCGCAACTTAGAGAGTCCGCCGACAAACTATGCCTGGAATGCCACGGACCGCTCTCACCCAACGGGCCGCGAACGGCAACGCTCGAAGAGCACACGCACCATAAGGACGGCAGCGCCGGAAGCCAATGCGTGGCCTGTCACATGCCCGCGATTGAAACGGAAGGCCCCGCCAACACCACGGTTCACGCACATACTTTCCGATTCATCACTCCAGCGATGACAGACAAATACAAAATCCCGAATCCGTGCACGTCGTGCCACACGGACAAATCCACGGCGTGGGCAACGAATGAGTTGAGCAAATGGCCGGAGCGCTCGCCGTGGCGGCTCGAGTAAGTTCTGGAAGCCTGAAACCTAGAGCGACAGGAAAGGCCGCCATAACGGGGATGGCCTACATGTGTCGTGGCCGGCCCGGTGCAATGGAACCCCGATTGCTTGTCTATCCTGGACTGGGTAGGTTCCCGCTGAGGGGCAAATACCAGCTAAGGTCTATGTTCACTGCAGGTTTCTAGTTCCGGCTGCTAGGCAGCCAACGTGCAAAGGGTGGCACCTCTGCGGAACAGCACTGTCCCCGACGAGCGACGAAATCAGGTCCGGCACCGGCTGACGTCGATCTTATATGTTGAGCTAGGCCCAGGGAACGGCGGCATCATCGTCAGCCTTGGTACCGGTGGATTGTCCCTCCATGCAGCGGTCAAACTGAATGCTGCGATGGAGTTGAACCTTCGATTTCGACTGGAGCCTACTGAGGAGCCGATCGAGGTTGAGGGACGGGTAGCGTGGTTGGATCCGACGCAGAAGGAAGCGGGCATCGTCTTCAAGAATCTTTCCAGCGAAGCGGAGGGGCGGATCGCGGGCTGGATTGCAGCGCAAGAGCAGGCGGCCCTAGTTACGCAGCCGGACATAATTCCGCAGGCTAAAGCGCCGTCGATGAAGAGCGCAGAGGCGCCGCTTTCCATGCGAGCGCCTGTTCCGGCGAGTCTGGGCGCCGAAAGATTCGAGAATGGGCAGCCGAGCGTTAGTGAGAGGATTCCGCGCCGAGTCCTTTCGGAATCTTTCCTGGATGATTTTTCAACTACACCCTCTGCGTTGCAATTGACGACTTCTGCGCCTCCCGCCCTTGCCGTCCCATCGCTTGAAGAGCTATTCGATAAGTCATCGGACAGGCTCCTGCGATTGCCGGCGAGACGCTACGAAGCGATTCTCGAGCCCGAGCAGCCGATGCCGGCCGCGAAAGAAATTCTCCCAAAGGATTCAAGTTTGCCGAGCTCGATGCCTGCTGCCACCAGAGTTGCTGAAGCGAACTGCCCGGCACCTCAAGTGAATGATTCGGCGGCTTCGAAACTGCGGCGGCGCCGGAGGCTCGCGACGGCGGGAGCGGCTTGTGCCGTGGGGATTCTTGCGCTGGTCACGGCGGCCATCAACATCGGCAAGCCATCTGGTAGGGGTGGTTCCGGCCGGCGCGAACTCCTCGGGGCTGTTTCGCGTGCTGCCGGCGCGGAATCCGGGCGCGCGCCTCAAACAGCAGCGGGACCGCCGTCCGGTGAGAACGCTCAGAGCGATACATCCGCGGACGATTCCATGAACACGGAGGCGGGATACGACCTGCTTCCGATTCTTCCGACGAATCAACCGGCGACGGTGTCGCAGGACGGCGACTGGGCCGCACACGTGGAATCGATGCTGGGCATGGACCCGCCCGCGAAAGTCAATCCCGCGGTACTCGGCTTACCCGTGTGGACCGTTCAACACAGCGGATTTTATTATTGCGGCGACGATCTGAATTCAGAGACGCCACAGCCAGGGACTCTGATGACACAAGGCGAAGCCCTTCAAAGCGGATACCAACCGAAACTCGGCAGCTACTGCAACTAGGCGTATCGCCGCGCAATCGATGGTCGGAATTCCACCAGCGGCCTCGGCATTCTGATTCCTTCAGGAAAAATCTGGGGCAGGCCTGCGGATTGCGGCGCACATCCAAGAGAGACTCTTCGACTTCGTGTCGCGGCGCTTCGCGTAAAAGCAAAAACGCGGGACACTCGCTCGGAATGCCACATTGAGGAGGGCGTGCTCCTCGTTTGCTAGATTGTGGCAGCACGCCGGGGCGAGCCCGGGCGGCAGACGGCGGGAGCCCTTCGAGGCTCAGGACAGGCAAGCTCCGAATCCAGAGTGACTCGCCGTTTCATGTCCTTTTGCGGCAACGAGGGGCGAGGGTTTCTTGACATCGCGGGCGGGGGATTTATAATGAATCTCGCATTGGAAATTATAGGAAAATCGCAATGTTTCTCGATGTCCACGAACTGGCGGTCCGCAAGACGCGTATTCGCAAGAGCTATGCCCCCGGGACGCTGGATTTCCATTCGAGCGAGTTCCGACAGCTAGAACCCCTGGAAGTGCGTGCAACGGCTGAACTTGTGGACGGGCAGATCCGCATCTGCGGGAACTTGCACACGCGGGTTGAGCTGATATGCGCGCGCTGCCTGGATACGGTGGTCGAGGAAATCAGCCGGGACTTCGATCTTTTCTACCGCCCGATGACCTCCATTGCGCGCGACGAGGAATTGCACCTGAACCTTGACGACACGGAAATCGCCTTCTTCGAGGGAGATGGGCTTTTCCTCGCCGACATCCTGGCGGAGCAGGTGAACCTGGCGCTTCCCATGAAGGTGATCTGCTCGGGCGATTGCCGCGGGTTGTGTCCCCACTGCGGCGCGAACCTGAACAATGAGGAATGCCGGTGCGAGAAAAACGGCTCCGACGCCCGGCTGGCCCCGCTGGCCCGTCTGAAGCAGGACTGGTTCAAAAAGCAATAAAACGCTAGACTATCCAATTCCATTCAGACCGCATTAAGTCGCGGTCTGTACGAGGAGCACCATGCCTAATCCGAAACGACGACACTCGAAGAGGCGGACATCCACCCGCCGTGCGCACGACCATCTGCATCCGCTTTCCCTGGCCGAATGCCCGAATTGCCACGAAAAGAAGCTGCCCCACAGAGCGTGTCTGAAGTGCGGTTATTACAATGGCCGCGAAGTAATTGACACCGAGGCCAAGACGGCCTAAGTTTCCCTCGCCTGCCAATCCAAGCCGGTGCTTACATGACTACTATTGCCCTGGATGCTATGGGCGGCGACCACGCGCCTCGCGTTGAAGTGGAGGGAGCGATCCTGGCGGCGCGCGAGCTGGGCGTGCGGGTGCTGCTGGTTGGCGGAGAGCAAGCGGTGCGGCACGAGCTGGCGCGGCACAAGCAGCGCGATCTCTCGATTGAAGTGGTGAATGCGGCGGACGTGATCACCATGACGGATTCGCCGTCGCAGGCGTTCCGGCGGAAGAAGGAAAGTTCGGTGCACGTGGCGGCGCGGCTGGTTCGAGACGGAAAGGCCGACGCACTGGTGAGCGCGGGGAACACGGGCGCGGTGATGACCGTGGCGCGGTTCGTGATTGGGACGCTGCCTTCGGTGGACCGGCCGGCGCTGGCCGCGGCGTTTCCGAACATGAAGGAAAAAATATCGGTGATTTTGGATGTGGGCGCGAACGTGGATTCGAAGCCTGCGCACATCGAGCAGTTTGCGGTGATGGGCGAGATTTACTACCGCGCCATCTGGGGAGTGAAGCGGCCTCGCGTGGCGCTGCTTTCCATCGGAGAAGAAGAAGCCAAGGGCAACGAGTTGACTCGCGAGGCAGCGAGCCTGCTGAAGCAACTGCCGCTGAATTTCGTGGGAAACGTGGAGGGCCGTGACGTGTTTCGCGGCAATGTGGATGTGGTGGTCTGCGACGGATTCATCGGAAACGTGGCGCTGAAACTCAGCGAAGGCTTGGTGGAACATATCGGGGGCATGCTGAAAAAAGCGATCAAAAGCAGCCTCACCTCGAAAATCGGGTACGCGCTTTCGAAGCGGGCGTTTGACGATTTCCGCAAGCGCACTGACTATTCGGAAACCGGCGGCGCTCCGCTGCTCGGGATACGAGGAATCACGGTGATCGGCCACGGGCGGTCGAATCCGAACGCCATCAAGAATGCGATCCGAGTGGCTGCCGAACTTTGCCGCGCCCGCGTGAACGAGAAAATCGAACAGGAGCTTTCCGCAGCCGCAGCAATCCCCGCCCGCGGCTGAGTTTTAAGGAATCGTAATCGTCATGAGCAAGCTGGCATTCCTCTTTCCAGGACAGGCGTCGCAATATCCGGGCATGGGCCGGGACTTGGCCGTGAATTTTGCGGAGTCGCGCGCCGTGTTTGAGGAAGCGGACGCGGCATTGGGCTTCGCGATTTCCAAGGTGTGCTTTGAGGGCGATGAAGAGGCCCTGAAGCTGACGGAAAACACGCAGCCCGCGATTCTTACCGTTTCCGTGGCGGCGTATCGCGCGCTCGAAAGCCGCGGAATTCAGCCGGATTTTGCCGCAGGACATAGTCTGGGAGAGTATTCGGCGCTAGTCGCCGCAGGCGCTCTGGAGTTTGCGGATGCGGTGAAATTGGTGCGAAAGCGCGGCCGATACATGCAAGAGGCGGTGCCGGCAGGGGAAGGCGCGATGGCCGCGATTTTGGGTCTTTCTCCGGCGGATGTGGCTGAAGTTTGCAAGAAGGCCGCGGAGAAAGAAGTTGTTGCACCGGCGAATTTGAATTCGCCAGAACAAACCGTGATTGCGGGAAGTGCGTCGGCGGTGAAACGCGCGGTCGAGATTGCGTCGCAGTCGGGGGCGAAGCGAGCAGTCATTCTGTCGGTTTCGGCTCCCTTTCACTGTGCGATGCTAATGCCCGCGCTGCGGCGGCTGGAACCCGACCTGCGAGCCACAAAATTTAGCGAGCCTCGTTTTCCGGTGATTACCAATGTGGATGCGGAGGCGGTGACCACCGGCGATGAAGCGCGCGATGCCTTGATTCGGCAAGTGACGCTTCCAGTGCGGTGGCTGGATTCGGTGCGCGAAATGATCGACCAGGGTGTGAAGGTTTTCGTGGAAGTGGGGCCGGGAAAAGTGCTGGCGGGCCTATTGCGGCAGATCGATCGCTCGGTGCGATGCTTCAATGTGGAAGATGCGGCGGGGCTGAAATCGACGGTGGAGAAGATTGCGCAGGCTCGGGTGGAAAGCGCGGAGAGCTAGGCCTGCCGCTCGAACAGGCGATAGACAGTGCGCTCTCCTCAGGGGCTAAAGCCCATTTTGTTTTGCGGCTTATGTCGGGGCTGAAGCCCAGACCCCCTAGAAGGCGTTTTTCTGGCCGAAAGGCTTGCTACGATTTCGGCGGGCGGTGGTACGGGGGCTAGAGTGTTTTCGCTGAAAGATAAAGTTGCGCTGGTTACCGGGGCGTCGCAGGGGATTGGACGGGCCACTTCGCTTGCGCTGGCGGAAGCGGGCGCGAAGGTGGCGGT
>DATDIT010000045.1:0-41944 GCA_036520875.1 Candidatus Acidiferrales bacterium | reverse complement strand
ACTTCAGCGAGGTTCACGGCGATCGGTACTTCGCTGACGATCCTGCCTTAATCACGGGTATGGCGCGCTTCCAGGGCCGCCCTGTCCTGGTGGTGGGAAACCAAAAAGGACGCGACACCAAGCAACGCCTGGCCCGCAACTTCGGCCAAGCCAAACCCGAAGGTTACCGCAAGGCTCTGCGCGTGATGCATCTTGCCGCGAAATTCGGGCGCCCTATTCTTGTTTTTGTGGACACGCAAGGTGCGTATCCTGGCATAGACGCCGAGGAACGCGGCCAGGCCGAAGCCATCGCTTACAACATTCGTGAAATTGCCCGGCTGCCGGTGCCAATTCTAGTGACGATTACCGGCGAAGGCGGTTCGGGCGGGGCGCTAGCGATTGCGATCGGCGACCGTATTTTCATGCTGGAGAATTCTGTCTATTCGGTGATTTCTCCTGAGGGCTGCGCGTCCATCATGTGGCGCGATTCAACGAAATCGGAAATAGCCGCAGATGCACTGAAGATCACGGCGCGCGACCTGCTCGATCTAAAGCTGATCGATGAAATCATTCGCGAACCCGAGGGGGGCGCTCACACAGACCACCCGGCCTGCGCCAAACTCCTCGGGGATGTTCTCGCGCGCGCTCTCAATGAGCTTTTGCCTGTGCCCCGGGAAAAACTGCTCCAGCAGCGATATGAAAAGTTCCGTAACATGGGCCAATACTTCGCCTGATACCGCCAAAAATATACAGTTTTCATCGTATTGCTGACAGCGCGCCCCGGAGCGCATCCTTCCGAAATGATATTCGCAATCTCCGGTCCGGCAGCAGGCTGGCCGATGAGGCCGATGGATAAGCCTCAGGGGCGATTAGGAGCCTTGTGGATTCTCTACGGCTTGCTCTGCCTAGCAGAGGCTGTATGGATTGCGCTGAATGACGCGGCCCTGACGATCATGTGGGGCACAGTCGTTTCGCGTGTGGCGAATCCCCTTACGTGGATGAGCGCCTTTCGCGTCCTTCTGGTGGGAACAATTGCGCTGCTTATTGTGACGGGTATCTTATCGCTTCTGGCCGGATTTGCGCTGATGCAGCGCGGCTCCTCAAGCCGCACGCTGGCGCTGACCTCTAGCTTTTTGGGAATCCTCACTGGTCCTCTCGGTATTGCGCTGGGTGTTTACACATTGGTCTTACTGGTTCCTCGCGCTTTTTGGCGAACACACGAGCGCCTTCCAAACGCCGCTTAGCTACCGCGAAAGTCCGCCTGCTCTGGCCTGGTGCTTTTCCTTCCGTTGCGATATTGAACACCGAAAAATTAGTTCTCATTGCCCGTTTCGAGGACGTGAACTAGCGTTAAATTCACCGGGGGAATCACTAAATGGCGGAACAAGAAGCACCTCTCATGGCAGACGTATTCAGGCCGTACGAACGGCTGGTGGAAATCACAATTCTGGGAAAAACTTTTCTGGTGCCTGAGAGGAATTCCCTGCTCCGCGCTTTCCAATTCATCAGCCCGGAAACCATTCCCTACGGACGTTTCTGCTGGAACCAGGAATGCCAATATTGCCGCGTGGACTGCAAGCTCCCCGATGACGATGCGGCGCGGCCCATTCTGAGCTGCAAATTCATTGTCTCGGAGGGTATGCAGATTTCGAATCTCACGCCTGAACTGATCGGCTGCTTACGCACCAAGCTCGGCCAAACGCAAGCGATCAGCCCGGAAGTCGCGGACGGCCCCAAGGATCACTAGGTTGGGTCTAAGGCATGCACCCGGGGGCTTAGATGAGCGGTTCCAAAGTCTTGGTCGTCGACGATTCACCTGTCTATCGCAAGCTAGTCGAGCAAGCCCTTTCCCAAGACTCCTCGGCGGTTCTATTCGCCACGAGCGGCGATCAGGCCCTTGAAATCTTCGAACGGGAACACCCAGAAATCGTCATCACCGATTGGCTGATGCCTGATCTCACGGGCATCGAGCTTTGCCAGCGCATCCGTGAAGGCAGCCAGGCTTCGTACACCTACGTCATCATCCTCACCAGCAACGCGGAAAAAGAAAATGTGGTAAAGGGCCTTTCTGCGGGGGCAGATGACTACCTCACCAAACCGTTTCATGCCGCAGAGCTTCTCGCGCGCGTCCGCGTGGGTCAGAGGCTGATCGAACTGCACCGGCAGATCGAGACGAAGAACCGGCTTCTTGAAGAACTGGCTCTCACCGATGCGCTAACCGGTTTACCCAATCGGCGCGCGATTGAAACCTGGGCGACCCGCCAGCTCAGCGGGGCCGCGCGGCACGGCTTTCCCTTCTGGGTTGTGATGATCGATCTCGATCACTTCAAGCACGTGAATGACGCACACGGGCACGATGCCGGAGATATGGTCCTCCAAAAGTTCGCCGAAATTCTCAAATCAAACACGCGGTTGTCCGACATCTCGGGTCGCATAGGCGGCGAGGAATTCCTTCAAGTGCTCACGCACGCGGATGACGCAAACGTCGCCTTGGTGCTTGAGCGCATTCGTAGCCAGTTTGGAGCCGAGAAATTCGTTGTCAGTGGCGCCGAATTCATCGTAACCGCAAGCTTCGGCGTGGCTGGATTTTGGGGCAAAAAAGCTCCCGCGTTCTCCGAGTTGGTCACCCGAGCTGATACTGCGCTTTATCGAGCAAAGCACCGAGGGCGCAATTATGTCGAAATCGAGCCTGTCGCTCTACCTCTCCTGCTGGACGAGTAGCCACCAGGTTAGATGCGGATTTGTGTCTGCTCGAGCTCGAAGTAGACGGAAGAACGGACCGCAGTTCCAACCGCCCGAGTCACCCCGCACGAGTTGCGCAGCGGTTCAAACTTCCCTTGGCAGTCAGACGCTGTGCTAGAATTCGTGTTTCGGGATTCATAAAGTGGGGGCGCAAGCATGAAGGCCCGCGGGAAGTTTCTGATTGGTTCGGGAATCATCATAGCCACGCTCTTGGTGCTGGCTTATGTCGGTTTCACGCAAAGCAAAACCTATTACCACACGATCTCCGAACTCCCCACACTGTCTGCTCCCGCGCTCCATCAGCGTATGCGAGTTTCGGGCAATGTCCGTGCCGGGTCGATTTCGCATTCCGAAGGCCGCATCAATTTTGTTCTCGAGGAGCAGGGTGCGGACCTGCCAGTCAGCTACGTCGGCCGCGATCCCCTTCCCGATACTTTCAAGGACGGCGCGCAGGCGCTCGTCGAAGGCAGGCTGATGCCCCGGGGCGGCTTTGTCGCCGAACAGGTGCAGGCGAAATGTGCATCCAAGTATGAGGCAACGCCACCTGGCATAGGGGCGGGCGCGAAACACTCCGTTCCACCGCCTGACCAATCGACGACCGAACCGAGCGTCCCGACGTCGGGGCGCAAGAGCTAGCATTCCGCAGGGGGAAACTCGTTGGACATTTTTGGTTCGTTTGCACTTCTCCTCGCACTACTCGCCGCCGGGTACGCCTTTCTAGCGGGCATAACAGGTATCCTTACGCGACGCACGCTGCTCTCGAAAAGCGCGCGCAATGCCGGAATGGCGGTCTGCGGCCTCGTTACACTTGCAGTCGCCGCGCTTGAGTACTTCTTTTTCACCGACAATTTCTCTCTGGCCTACGTGGCAGAGCACAGTAATCGCGCTCTGCCGCTGTTTTATAAATTCGCCTCGCTTTGGTCCGGACAGGAAGGCTCCTTGCTTTTCTGGAGCTGGCTGCTCTCGATTTATGCGTTCTGTGCGCTTTTTCTGAATCGCAAAAAACACCCGGAACTGATGCCCTACGTGGGAGTGACGCTGGCCGGCGTCCAGATTTTCTTTCTGGTTCTGAACGTTTTCGTGGCGAGCCCGTTTCACATCCTTGCAGGCGCCGATGCTTCGGGCGCGATGCATATGGCAACGGTTTCCGAGGGCAGCGGACTGAATCCGCTTCTGCAATATCCGGAGATGGTGATCCATCCGCCTATGCTGTACCTCGGCTATACCGGATTCACTGTCCCGTTTGCTTTCGCCATGGGGGCGCTGCTTGGCCGCTATCCCGGCGAGAAGTGGATTCACATCACCCGGCGCTGGACGATGGTGGCATGGGGCCTTCTGACTGTGGGCATTCTGCTCGGCGCGCACTGGGCATACGCGGTGCTCGGCTGGGGCGGCTATTGGGCGTGGGATCCGGTCGAGAATGCTTCCCTGCTGCCATGGATCACCGGTACCGCGTTTTTGCACTCCGTAATGATGCAGGAAAAGCGCGGCATGATGAAAGTGTGGAATGTGTGGCTGGTGTTCATCACATTCATGCTGTGCATTCTCGGCACGATGCTGACGCGCTCCGGCGTGGTCAGTTCGGTACATGCATTCGCGGAGTCGTCTATCGGCGGATGGTTCGTGGCCTTCCTAGGAATTGTTTTTGTGGCCTGCCTCGCCGCGTGGTACAAAAATCGCGACTACTTGCGAAGCGACAATCAGATGGACTCGCTCGTTTCGCGCGAGTCCAGTTTTCTCTTCAACAATTTGATTCTTCTCGCCGCGTGTTTCGCCGTCCTGTGGGGAACACTTTTCCCGGTCCTTTCCGAATGGGTCACCGGCAACAAGATCAGCGTGGGGCCGCCGTTTTTCAACAAGGTGAACGTACCCATCGCTCTCTTTCTGCTCTTTCTCACCGGAGTGGGCCCGCTGCTCGCCTGGCGAAAAACCTCCTATGACGCGCTGCGCCGCAATTTCGCTTGGCCCCTGGCAGCAGGATTGGCTGCCGGTGTGGTGGCATTTGCTCTCGGATTCCGGGAATTCTATCCGCTCGTCTGCTTGATACTTTCCGTGTTCGTCACGCTGACGATCGCGTCCGAGTTTTATCGTGGCGCGCGCGTGATCTCCTCGCGCGATGGAACCAATATCCTCACCGCCGTGGGCGAACTCACGATGCGCAATACGCGCCGCTATGGTGGTTACATTGTCCACTTTGGAATGGTGTTGGTCTTCATCGGCATCACTGGCTCCGCATTTAACCAGGACATTCAGAAGGACATGGGACCCGGCCAATCACTTTCGATCGGTCCCTACACCATCCTTTGCCAAGATTTCGATCAGCTAGCCAACAACAATTACCAATCCGAGCGCGCTACGCTGGAAGTGTTTCGCAAGGGTAAATCGGAAATGATGCTCTATCCCGAGCGCCGCTTCTTCTTGGCGAGCCAAGTCACCGAGACAATTGTCGCCAATGAGAGCAGCCCGCTGCGCGACCTATACGTCGTCTATGCCGGCCGCAGCCCGGACACGAATAAGCCGGTGATCCACGCCTACCTGAATCCGCTTGTGAAGTGGATATGGTTCGGCGGAATCGTGGTAGTTCTCGGAACGGGCCTAGCCATGATTCCCGATCGTCGGGCGGCCCTGGTATTGCGCGCAGGTTCGGAAAAGTCCTGGGGTAGCTCGGTTGCTCAAAGTGTCGGTGGATCGCCAGTTTCCAGCCCCATCGCAAAGTCCCCCATCCGCCGATCGTCGCCGGAATAACTTCGCAGTACTACAAAATGCGCGTCCTGACCACTTGTTGGGCACACCACGGCAAATCAGGGTTTCAGACAGCCGATCACTTGATGGCAAAATCAAGTTTGGGGATGGTGGGCGACCAAGGACTTGAACCTTGGACCTCTCCCGTGTGAGGGGAGCGCTCTAACCACTGAGCTAGTCGCCCGCAAAGCATGACGAGAGTCAGCCTCGTCTAGGCGCTTCATTTTTGCAGAAGGCCAGGTCAATTGCAAACCGCCACAAACACGAAGACGAGCGCCTTCCGCGAACGACTCGCAGACTTGCAGCGATCGATTGCTCAAGTCGTGAAGGGCAAAGAGGCCGTGATTCAGCTTGCTCTGACGGCGCTGCTGGCACGGGGACACTTGCTGATTGAAGACGTCCCGGGCGTTGGCAAAACGACCCTGGCGCAGGCACTGGCGCGCTCGTTCCAATGCTCGTTTCAGCGCATTCAATTCACATCGGACATGCTGCCCAACGACGTGATCGGCGTCAGCATTTTCAATCCCGCCTCACAGAATTTCGAATTCAAGACCGGCCCGATCTTCGCCAACATCGTGGTGGCCGACGAAATCAACCGCACGACTCCCAAGACTCAGTCGGCATTGCTCGAAGCGATGAACGAATCGCAGATCACCGTGGACAACCACACGCATCCGCTGCCGGAGCCATTCATGGTGCTCGCCACGCAAAACCCCATCGAACATCATGGCACGTATCCGCTGCCCGAGTCGCAGCTTGATCGCTTCCTGATGCGGATCCGCATGGGCTATCCTTCGAGAGCCAGCGAGAAGGAAATTATTCGCAATCATTCAGCTACAGGACACGCGGAACAAGCCGCGCCGTTAATGGACGCTGCGGACGTGGCCAAAATGCAGAGAGCCGTTTCGAACGTAAAGGTCGACGACAGTTTGCTCGATTACGCGATGGAGATTGTGGAGCGCACGCGTCAAACTGAGCAGCTAAGCCTAGGCGTTAGTCCGCGCGGCACCGTGATGCTGCATCGCGCGGCACAGGCACGGGCTTTCATCGAAGGCCGGGATTATTGCTTGCCGGACGATTTCAAACAGTTGATCGTGCCGGTCTTCGCGCACCGGGTCGTGGTGAGTTCGCGCTATGTCTCGACACAGAAAAAGTCCGAGCAGAGCGAGGCGATTCTCGGCGAAATTCTAGAAACCACGCGCGTACCACTATGACAAAAGCTGGTTCCCGGTCGTAGCGCCCCGCGACCTCGGTCACGTATGAGCCAAGAAGAATGCGGCACAGACGCACCCCTTCCTCACGGCGTCACTTCGGGCGAGTCAGCGCCGTTGGTGGAAAAATAAGTCATGCAGGACCCGATTACACGTCCGTGGCGTCGACGGGACCGTCCCAGTTGGCGGAATTTTGGCATCGCCATGTTGACGCTTTCGATTGCCTTGGTTCTTGCACTTTTTTCCGCCGCAGTCGCTCAGCAAGGACGCATCTGGCTCGCAGCCATTACCACACTGATTGCCCTCGGAATAGCCACATGGGTAGCCGTTACGATCGTGCCAGCACTTGCGAAGCGGACTAACCTGCGCTGGATCGCCTACCAGGTGGATTACCGCTTGACACGCGATGGCGTCATTTATCTTGTTGTTGTTTTCATACTTGCTTTGGCGGCGGTCAACACCGGAAATAATCTGCTTTTCCTGATCCTGGCTTGCTTGCTCGCGGGCATTTTGGTTTCGGGAGTGCTTTCCCGTGTGGTCCTGACAGGCGTTGCGGTCAAATTCGATTTGCCTGAGCACATTTTTGCCGGTCAGCCGGTGCTCGCAGAGATCGAGTTGCGAAACGAAAAGCAAATATGGCCGTCCTTCTCTCTTCGCGTGGTCGGCGGCAGCAGGAAATTGCCCGACGAAATTCTTAGCCGCCCTGTCTTTTTTCCGTATATCTCTCGAATCAGCGCTGCGCGACAAAAGGTGGAACTTCGTTTCCAGCGGCGTGGGATGTACCGGCAGGATACGTTCGGTATTCGTACTCGCTTCCCTTTCGGCTTCTTCGAAAAGACGCGGAGGGTGACGTCGAATATGGAAATAACCATCTATCCGCCCGTGGAGCCGACAGACCAGTTCTACGAGGTTTTGCCATTGCTCAGCGGAGAGATGGCGAGTCATTTTCGAGGACGCGGGCACGAGCTACATTCCTTGCGCGATTATCAGCCGACCGATAGCGGACGGCTCGTCGATTGGAAGGTTACGGCAAAATCGGGCCGGCTCATGGTGCGCGAATTCGCTCGCGAGGATGAACGGCGCGTGATGCTGGTGCTCGATCCCTATATCGGCAAAGTGGCGTCACCCAAAGATTTGACGCGTTTCGAGCAGGCTGTCTCCTTGACGGCTTGTATCGCGTGGCACTTCAATGAAATTCACTCGGCAATGCAGTTCCGCACCGGGACTTATTCAACGCCCATGGCCCCGGCAGCGGAAATTATCTACCATGCGCTCCGCGAGTTGGCGCTGGTTCAGGCGGAAATGTCGGACGCCGGCGGCGCGTTTCTCGATAGCCTCGGGAGCGATCGGGAGATTTTCAAAATCATTCTCACCGCGCGCGCGCAGAAGTCTATTCCGGCGGCACTCTGGTCCTCTTCGTATTTCATTTTCATCGACCGGTTGTAGTTAAATTTCAGAGCTCTCTGATGGGCCTGAAGGCTAAATCGTGTGGTGAGAAGCGCCTCGTGGCAGAATAGGCGCGATGCTATCTCTAGCAAGCGTTGAGCACCGGTCCAAGATCCAGCGGCGCATCCTTGCGTGGTTTCGCGCGCATCGGCGTGACCTACCTTGGCGGGCAAACCGCGATCCCTACCGAATATGGGTCGCGGAGATTATGTTGCAACAGACACGTATCGCAGTGGTGGGGCCCTATTACGATCGCTTCCTGAGAACTTTCCCTTCAATCGATGCGCTCGCGCGTGCGCGTCCCCGTGATGTTTTGCGTCTTTGGGCCGGGCTCGGCTATTACAGCCGTGCGCGAAATCTGCATCGGGCGGCGCGGGAAATCCTTATGCGATGTGGCGGGTCTTTTCCTCGAACCCATGATGAGGTTCTCGCACTGCCTGGGATCGGCCGATATACGGCAGCTGCGATTTTGAGCATCGCATACGACATGCCTCTGGCGGCTGTGGACGGCAATGTTGCACGCGTGCTGGCAAGACTGCGCGCGGTTCGCGGCGATCTTCGCCAGCCGCAACGCTGGCGGAACCTTGCATCGTTTGCCCAAGAGCTGCTTGCGATACATAAACCCGGCGATTGGAACCAGTCTCTGATGGAACTCGGCGAAACTGTCTGCACTCCTCAGATTCCGCGTTGCGGGTTATGTCCCGTATCGCGATGGTGTATCGCCCATCGTCGCGGTCTCACCGACAAGATTCCGGGCGCGCGTCGGAAGCGCGCCGGCGTGAAGGTTCGCATTGCTGCAGCGGTCCTACGGGATCCCCGCGGCCGCACAATGCTGGTCCGCGACCCGGGCGTCCATGACGATGCGCTTTTTTCGCGGATGTGGCAATTCCCCGCTGTCGAAGTGACGCATGACGCCGATTCCGAGCTTAAGGCTCATCTCGATAAGGTGCTGCAAGTCGATACAGGTTCTCTGGAACTCAAGCCGCTTCGAGCCGTGCGCCACGCAGTCACATTTCGCAGCATCACGCTTATGCCGTTTTTGGTGCAGGTACTGCGACTTTCAAAGCTTCCTCGCACGCGAATCGTGCCGCTTGCCGGCCTTGGGCACATCGCCACTTCCAGCGCCACACGCAAAATTGCAGCTACTGCTCTTCCCTAGCAACGTCCCGCCATCTCCGTTATGAAGCCCTTGTTACCCCATTGGCATCGTTCGGCGCAGCTTGAATCTGAAGCAGAGCGTCGGGTGATAACATCGTGACGACACGATGAGTTCCGCCTCTTCGCTAACGACGTCGCGTGATCGTGCGCACGGTGGCAGGCTTCCGGCTGTAGAGCGATATTTTGAAATATCGCTCTACCTGCTGGTAGCTACCGGCGTGCTAGCTGTCATCTCGACCGGCAAGCTCGATGTCTTCTCGACTGTGGCTCCGGCAGCCGCGCTACTCTACAAGGGCATCCGCATCCGCCGGGGGCTCGGCCCTGAACTTTCGTCGCGCGCGGCCACATGGTGTGTGCTCGGATATTTTCTTTTTTTCCCGCTGGATCTTTGGGTGCTCTCGCGGGGCCTGGCCGCTGGGGCTCCGAATCCTCCGCTGTACGCCGCTCTACTCTCTGCAATTCATTTGGTCATTTTTGCGACGGTAATTCGCCTCTATTCGGCGCGTACGAATCGTGATTTTGCTTTCCTCGCCGTACTGGCCGTCGCCACCATGCTCGTGTCCGCCATTCTCACGGTCGAAACTGGGTTTCTGATCGCTCTTGCAGCGTTCCTGGTCTTGTCCGTATCGACGTTTGTCGCCCTCGAAATTCGGCGTAGTGCAGCGGGTGCCGTTTCAGCGCCTCTCGAAGTCGATTCGACAGCCGCTCATAAGCTAAATCGAGCGTTAGGGATCACCTCGGCCCTCGTGGCCTGCAGCGTGCTGATTTTGGGCCTTCTAATTTTTTTGCTAATTCCTCGTTTTACCACCGGATACCTCAGCGCCCTCAACCTGCAACCCAGCTTGATGACCGGCTTTAGCGATAATGTCGCGCTTGGCGAAATAGGCGAACTCAAGAAGAACACTGCGGTTGTCATGCGTATCCGCGTGGACGGTGATCCCGCCCGCGCGTCTGATATTCACTGGCGCGGTATCGTACTTACTAACTTCGACGGCACCCGGTGGTTTACACCGGCGCAAGATCAAACCGTCGTCGTGCCAAATTCGGACGGAGATTACTCGTTTGCGTCACCACTCCTCGATCGCGAGAATTTCTACCCGCTGCATTATTCGGTTCTGATGGAACCGATCGCTACCGACGCGATTTTCGTCGCGCCCCGCGTCGGAACTCTCCACGGCCGATTTGGCAATGAAGTGAGCCGACCGGACGCGTGGTTGCGCCGAGGCTTATTGTTCGTTGACCGAACCGGCTCGGTTTTTAATTCGGCCCACAACAACGCCAAGCTTCGTTATGAGGGGTTGTCCTATCTTCCGATGATCCAGCCTTCAGAACTGCGCACGGCTCCCTCAGCCTTTCCTGAGACAATTCCCGCCACCTACCTGCAATTGCCGTTGCTTGATCCGCGCATCCCAAAGCTTGCCGCGGACGTGACCGCCTCCTCGAAAAATGAATATGACAAAGTCTCCGCGGTCCGAAGCTATCTCATTTCGCACTACTCCTACACGCTCGATCTTTCCGGCTCTCATGGCACCGACCCGCTCGCCAATTTTCTGTTTGTTCGCCGCGCCGGCCACTGCGAATACTTTGCCTCGGCGATGACGGTGATGCTCCGTTCCCTCGGAATCCCGGCGCGCTACGTCACCGGCTTTTTACCTGGTGAGTACAATGATCTCGGCGGCGATTACATCATCCGGGAGAGCGATGCACATAGCTGGGTCGAAGTTTACTTTCCTACTTACGGATGGCTGACCTTTGATCCCACACCTTCTGGCAATGAAAATCACACCGGGCTTCTTTCCCGTATGGGCCTCTATTGGGACTGGTTTCAGCTCACCTGGGGGGAGTGGATAATCAACTATGACTTTTCACATCAGCTAACGCTAGGACAAAACATCCATAAGTCCTCACAAGACTGGGGCGGTCGCGCCCGAAAGATCTATCACCAAAAAGAAGAGGCGGCTATGCGGGGCGTTCTTGCCCTGGATCGCCGGGCAGAGGCATCGCCCTACCTCCTGCCAGCAGCATTGATTTTTCTGATATGCCTTTTCCTCGCCATGCGTGGCCGCACGATCATTCGCTACGCGGTTGCACGCTGGGCCCTGCGTGCAAAGCGGGGAGGAAACCTCACGGCGTCTCTCGCTGCCCTTGAATACGCCGAAATGCTGCGGATGCTGGAAGCACGCGGCTGGAAGAAATCTCTTTCGCAGACTCCGCTCGAATTCGCGGCGGCGATCCCTCCGAATCTTTCGGCGCCTATCTTGCAGCTCACTGAGATCTATCAGGCTGCCAGGTTCGGCAGTCAACCTGCACCAATCGAGCGAATGTCATCGCTCTTGCGGCTTATCAAAAGCACGCTACGATCTGGCGCCTATTCGCACTAACGATTGGGATGGTGGAGGCGGGGGGAGTTGAACCCCCGTCCGAGAAGCCTTGCCACCCGAAGACTACATGCTTGTCCCGTTCCGAGGGTTTCGCCGGAAGAACTCAGAGCGGGCAAGACGCGCCCCCGGCTAGTCCGATGATCTCGCCGCCCCATTACGGACCGAAATGTGACGGCCAGCCTACTGTGTGACGCCTCATCTCAAGCGCGCAGGCGACGCTTGAGGAGACGCGCTACCTACTTTTGGTTAGGCAGCGAGAGCCAACTGTGAGTTGCCAGTTGTGTTGTTCCACCCGATTGCGGGCAGGTGGCGCCCGGCATGCCTTCGGGCCGCGACAGCTTCCGTCGAAACCGTGTCGCCCCCGTTGCAGCCCTCAGAATACCACTCTCTTTGGAGTCGTGCAAAAAGGCCGATTGTCCGGAAGTGATAGGAGTTGAAAAGAAAGGAGTTGCGGCGGACGATGCCCCAACACCACACCAAACCGTGGACGATTTTTCCTTACACCAACAACTACTTGCACCCAATCACGTGCTCATATCAAAATATTGCTCGTATCCTCGTGCTGCGCCCATTCGGGTTTACGTCGAGTGTCGGAGCTTCTTTGCCCCGTCCGCTTCGTTTGAATTGGCAGTCAAGCGCAACCCTGCGACTTTTTGTGGTGTTTTGAAAGTTACGATCTCCTACAGGCATTACTGTATTCCCCCTTCCATCTTAAGGGAACTAGCATGTTTCGTTACGTTTAGTGTTGAATGGCACTTCGGGTGTCCGCCAAAAGATCATGGTCATGCACGCTGAATTTCCGGCGGAATGGTGATGAGTGCGCGTTCTAATTGTTGACGACCACGAGATAGTCCGACGCGGAGTCCGTTCCCTTCTCCTTTCCCAGGCTAACTGTGACGTCTGTGGCGAAGCGGTTGACGGCCAGGACGCTGTCGAAAAAGCCAGAGAACTAAAACCAGACGTCATAGTGATGGATGTGAGCATGCCAAATCTGAACGGTTTGGACGCCACTCGTCAGGTTCGCCGCATTCTCCCTCAGACTGAAGTATTGATTCTCAGTCAGCACGATTCCGCTGAGATGGTTCGCCAGGCCTTTCATGCGGGGGCCCGCGGATATGTCGTAAAGTCGTCGATTTCCCGCCAACTCGTCGCCGCTTTGGAAAAGGTCAGTCGCCATGAGCCTTTTTTCGACAACGGCGTTGTGGAGACACCCGCGCCATCCAGCCCGCTCGGCATGCGAGATATCCTACAGCGCAGCGTTGCCTTGGAACACGCGCTGCGTGACAGCGAAGAACTCTACCGTTCTACATTTGAGAATGCGCCTATTGGGATTGCACACGTTAGCCCTGAAGGCAAGTGGTTGCGCGTGAATCGGCAGCTTTGCGACATTTTGGGTTATTCGCAGGAGGAGTTGCTCAACCTGACTTTTCGCGATATCACTCACCCTGAAGATTTGGCCCAGTCAAGAGCCACAGCTGAGGATTTGCTGGCTGGCCGCTCTGATCGATTCTCGGGTCACAAGCGGTGCCTTCGCAAAGATGGCCTGATCGTCTGGGTGAATTTGACCGTTTCGTGCGCGCGCGACTCGGATCGCAAGGTAAAACATTTCATTTCGATATTCGACGACTTGACTGGACGCGCCAATGGCGAAGCTCGTTTGGGACCAGCGGGTGTAGCCCAGTCTTCGGATGGCGCCGTAATATCTCGCGATCTCCCACGTGCCGAGGAAAAGGAGTTCAAAATCGCCTCCACATTGGAGGAAAGCGAAAAGCGCTTGCGTGCCGCGTTTAGCCAGACTTACTCGGTTTTGCTCTTGCTGCGTCCAGACGGCACCGTTGTGGAAGCAAACCGGGCAGCCTTAGAGGGTATGGGCTTTACACGAGATCAAGTAATCGGACGCAAGTGCTGGGAGCCGTGGTGGTCCGCTCTGCCCAACGAAGTGGCGATTCTTAAGACCAGCGTCGCACGAGCTGCACAAGGGGAAGTGGTCCGCGAGGAGTGCTCCTACTGCACCTCGAATGGAACAGTGCGTTTTGCGGACCGCACTCTGGCACCCGTCCGAGACGACAACGGTGTTGTGGTGTTGATTGTTGCTTCCGGCCTCGATATCACCGAACAGAAAGAACTCCTGGACAAGCTCGAGCAGCGCGTTCACGCTCGCACGCAGGAACTAGAACAGAAGAACGCCGAACTCCGCAAGCTATCGGCGCGTCTGCTTCAAATTCAGGATGAAGAACGGCGCCGCATCGCGCGCGAATTGCATGATAGCGTGGGGCAGTTGCTCGCCGCTATTAGCATGAATACGTCGAACATTTCCAGGGAAAGAGGCAAACTCAGTGCTTCGGCCGCATCCGGCGTATCTGAAAATATGAAGCTAGTCGAGCAGGTCTCCAATGAGATCCGCACTCTGTCTCACCTGTTGCATCCTCCCCTATTAGACGAAATCGGACTGCTCTCCGCTCTCAAATGGTATATAGACGGTTTTTCCGAACGCAGCAAAATCCGCGTAACCTCCGATATACCTTCCGACCTTGGGCGCTTGCCGCGAGATGTTGAACTATCTCTGTTTCGCATTGTCCAAGAATGCCTCACGAATATTCATCGCCACTCAGGAAGTCTTACTGCGTTTGTACGCTTGGCCCGCTCCCGACAAGGCGTGACGCTTGAAGTAAAGGACGAAGGCAGGGGCTTTTCCCCCAACGGCGAATCGATCGTGTCCGGCGGCGATACCCCCGGCGTGGGATTGCGCGGAATGAGGGAAAGAGTTACTCAGCTTGGCGGGCAATTTGAGATCACATCGAGCGGCACAGGCACTCTCGTATTCGCTAGGCTTCCGCTTGTCGAAGGTTTTGCCTCGGCCAGTCATGGGACATCCGAGCTCACCTCTGGCCGAAGCCAGTGGAAAAACTAATGCGCGGCGGCCCGAGCAATAGCTTAATTAGTTGACCTCTCGAACGGATTCCATCAATCCAAAGAATCCTTCAACCAGCGTCGGGTGAATGAAGACCGCGCCTTTGAGAATTGTGTATGGCGCGCCGGCAAGTATCAATGCTCCAAGAACCTGTATCAGTTCGCCCCCTTCAGCACTCAGGATTGCGGCGCCTAAAATCTTGTCGCTCGCTGCATCCACAATAACCTTCATGAACCCTGCCGTTTCGCCGCGCTCGATCGCGCGAGCTACATGCGACATCGGATTGCTTCCCATTTTCAATCGGCGCCCTGTCGCGCGGGCCTCTTTTTCGGTCATGCCAACGCGCCCGAGTTGTGGATCGGTAAAAAGCGAATAGGGCACGTAGCGATTTTCTATGGTCATGTTCTTGGATTCGACGAGATTTGCATACACAATCTGATAGTCATTGAACGAAATATGCGTAAATGCGGGCCCTCCTTTCACATCGCCCAACGCCCAGATTCCAGGAACGGTGGTTTCCAGTCGCGAATTCACTTTTACGTAACCGCGCGAGTCTGTCTGCACTCCTGCCTTGTCAAGAGATAGGTCATCGGTATTTGGCCGCCTTCCTGTAGCGGCAAGGATATGAGTGCCATTTACGGTGGCTGTTTGGTTTCCGCTGGTGAGCGTCAGGCGAACCTGACCCTGCTTTCGTTCAATGCCCACCGAATTCGATCTCAGTCGGAACTCGATCCCTTCCGCTTCCAGCGCCTTTTGCAGTTCGGTTGTGACGTCGGCGTCTTCGTGCGGCAGTAGCTGTTCCGCGCGGTGAATCACCGTCACTCGGCTGCCGAAACGACGAAACATCTGGCCAAACTCGAGGCCAATGTAGCCTCCGCCCAGAACCAGCAGATGTTCCGGTACCTCTTGTAATTCCATCATGGACTCGTTGGTAAGATAACCTGCCTCAGCAAGACCTGTTAACTCGGGCGGGGCCGGACGAGTTCCTGAATTTATGAATATTCGTTCGCTTTCGATCACATCATTGTCAATCTGAACCGTTCGCGAAGAGAGAAACCGCGCCGCGCCGCGATAGAGGTGCACCTTAGGGTGTTTGGCGATCCCTTGCTCGATGCCAGTCCTGAAACTCTCCACGATGGTGTTCTTCCGGGAGACAATCGAGGGTAAATCCACGCTCACTTCACCCGCCGTTACGCCCCATCGAGATGCATTCCGCGCGTAATGAGCGATTTGCGCCGACGCGATCATTGTCTTCGTGGGCGTACAGCCCGTGTTGATACAAGTGCCGCCCAAATGGGACTTTTCAATAAGGGCCACGGTCCAACCGTGCTCGGCCAGAGCCTTGGATAGCGGGTTCCCTGCTTGTCCCGAACCGATAATGATGGCGTCGTAGTTCATTTCTCACCTCGAGAGTTTATCCGGTTGTCATTTGGGTAACCGATTGGGGTCTGAAACGAAGCTACCGGCGCACTCTCAGTAAGTTGGCGCACCGCCGCGCAACCCTCTCCTCGCTTTTCTTGTATTTGTCGCTGTTTCCGCACGTTGCGTTACGTTCTTGTGACAGCGCAGTTCGTTCTTTCTCGCGTCACAACCAATTCTTCCAGGTCCTTGTTTGACACTTTCTGCATGCGCACGGCCATCTTGCCGCAGGCATCGGCCTCGCCTGGGGAGAGCGGCCCATGGTCGTCACAGAAGCCTTATGTTTTCTGCGAAGCTTATCGAGCGTCGGGATGATCTCCGTTCCAAATCTATTGACGATTCAAGACCTCGATCGTGCGCCAGTGCCGGCTGTTGCCCTTGATTACGCGGTATGCCGCAGCACGCAATGCTGCTGCCCCGCATGCACGAATTGCATCATAAGCCTGGCCCAACTGTACATCAGGAGAGAGCCTTGCTGTAGCCGCTTTCTCATTGTCCGCGGTGCGTCCGTGGGCTAGTGCGCGCGCTCAGTATTGTGCATTACAAGCGGAACGCCCCATGCAACAGCAGACCGCAAATTCATCATGTCTGTTCTCGTAGCTGCTGCCGTTCTCTTATCTGCTCATCTGTCAATCGAGCGTCGTAGATTGACCTGGGCTCAATGGACCGGGCGATTAGTGTCGCGATTCCGACGATAAGCAACAACGGCAGGATGAAAGATCTGTCTCGCCCGGTTAACTCCATCATCAAAACCACTGCCGAGATCGGGCCTTGGGTGGTTGCTGCCAATACCGCCCCCGCTCCCAGAAGAGCAAATAATCCCGCTGGAACTCCGGGCCACAGGTAGCTCCACGCGTGACCCAAAACCGCACTCAGCAGAGCCCCCGCCGTCAGTGAGGGGGTGAATAATCCTCCAGGAGTTCCACTACGAATGCACAGTACGGTAGCAGCCGGCTTGAGCAAGAGCAAAATCACCAACAAGAGAATTGCCGGCGGATTTGTGAAGAGTAGCTGCGATATGTCTTTACCGTTGCCGAGTATCTGCGGAAACCAAATCGAAGCGATTCCCAGTATGCCCAGCACAATAATGGGCGCCACTAGTCTTTGCCAACCTTTCGGCCTATTTTGATCTGCCCATCGAATGAGCCGAACATACGTGACGGAGGCCAATGCCGCAACGGGACCAACTACTATTGCCCCCGCCAGAAGTGATTTCGAACTTGAATATGCCGGAATGCGGTAAGTGGGCGCATCTGGCAAGATTAGCCATGAAAGCCCCGTTGCAACCATCGAAGCGAACAGTGCTGGCAATACATAACGGAGGGCAAGCTTTCCGCGCATGACTTCCAAGGCGAAAAGCGCACCTCCGATCGGGACGCCATAAGCAGCGCTCATTCCCGCACCAGCGCCACACGCAACTAAAAGCCTGCGTTGCTCGTCGGACAACGCTTCACGATCCGAGAAGAAATTCGCGATCACCGCTCCGGCTTGTTTCGGCGCGCCCTCACGCCCCAGCGAGGCGCCCATGCCGACGACGAATATTGAAAGAATAGCGCTGCCTAAAGTGCGCAGCGCCGGCATTCGGCCAGCGTAAAACCAAATCGCGGCGCTCGTGTCGATGCCGTTGCCGCTGGACAATCGTTTGAGAACAAGTTGTCCGGCGCCTGTTAGAACGCCGGCCCCCAAAAGGATCAGAACGTGCTTCACGACGCTGGAGTGCTGAGCAGCTTCCAAAATGTTCGTCGGCGAACCCCGCCACGCGACGTGCTGGACGACTTCCAACAGCCGCGTTAGTGCTGCTGCTGCCAAACCTGTCCCGCTGCCGGTAAACAATACAGCCAACCAGAATTTGACGGCATTGGGATGCTGCAGTGTCGAAGGTATCGCGGTGCTAGCGTTTGACGCTGGAGCCGTTACAGACATTCATAGATATTAGTCGCGTCCATGGCATTCGGCACGATGTGATTTGGAGGGATCTCGGCCAACGGTAAAGGAATACCACCTTCTGCGAATTCAAGCGCGACTCGGCGGATACCATCAATAAAGGAAAACGCCTTATGTCAATCGTTGACTCGGTCGTTTGGTCTAGCGCGACGACAATTGACGTGAACCGCGAGGAAAAGAATCGTTAATCTCCGGCAGACGAAGCCTTTGGCGCGTAATATCCAGTTCGCGTTCGCACCAAAAGTTTGCCCCGTCCACCAGGAGGAAACACCTTGAGGGCTACTTGGCGAAAGGTGCCGTCCTTCGCCGTATCGGTCGGATAGTAGCCAATGGTGTACTGATTTCGAATTTCTCGTGCTATCTGCTCGCATACCGGAGTCACATCTTCCAAATTGTCGGGAAAGAAGGCTTGGCCCCCCGTCGCTTCGGAAAGTTCTGTCAGAACCTTTTTCGAATGCCGGACCATTTTCTTGTCCGTTTTCAAATCGTCTTCGCTGAAGACTCCCACCGCATAGATCGTTGCGCTGGATTCCTCGGCAGCCTTCACAGCGTCCTCGAACGATTTCTCGCTTGCGTCATCATCGCCGTCGGTGATCACCAGGAGCACCCGCTTATCCTTATGGCCCTTCTTTATGTGGCCGAGCGAGCCGATTACTGCATCATAGAGAGCAGTGCTACCGCGAGTATCGATCCGCGAAAGCGCTTCATTCAAGTCTCGCTGATCGCTTGTGAAGTCGCCGTCCGTATCCAAATAGTATTCATCGTTGAAATTCACCACGAAGGCTTCGTCCTGCGGGTTGCTTGTGCGTACGAAGGTCATTGCTGCGGCATTCACTTGCGCTCGTTTTTCACGCATGCTGCCGCTGTTATCGATCACCAAACCCATAGTCACGGGAATGTCGTCGCGCGAAAAAAAGGAAATCTTTTGTTCGGCCTTGTCCTCAAATACTCTGAAGTTGTCCTGTTTAAGGTTGGAAACAAATTCGCCTTTGTCATCCGTGACCGTCACGTGCAGCACCACTAAGTCCACGTCCGCCTTCAGGCGGTGGTCGGGCGATTGCGCCGTGTTCGGGGGCGGTGGGGGACTTGACGGTGCCAGTATCGGCGGTGGGTTTTGTGCCAGCGCGCACGGGCACACTGCAAAAAGCGCGATCAGAAAGATGCGCAGCATGGGACTCAACAGGTTACTGTTCGGGCGCAAAATACCCGCTCTTCGCCGAGACGGTAAGCGGCGGTAAACCCTTGGGCGGGTGCAGTTTGACCTTGATTTTTCGCCATTTACCATCGTGTGTGCGCTTAGACGACCTATACCCGAGGACATACTGATTTCGTAGCTCCATGCTTATTTTCGAGGCGATATCGGGAAGCTCGCTCAAGTTCTTTACCGCAAACGCTCTTCCTCCTGTCATCGTGGTTAAGTCCGACAAAAGCGAAGGCCCGCCCCGCTCTTCCGGAGTCGGACCGCCATCCGGTTCGAACAGTCCGATCGCATAAATCTGTACGTCTGCTTCCCGCACGAACCTTCGAATTTCCGTTTCGGTGTACCGGCTGTGATTATCTCCTCCATCCGATATGATGAGCAAAGCCTTCTTTGTGTTGTGTGCCGATCTCATCTGGCTCAAGCCCAAATAAACTCCGTCATAGAGCGCGGTCATACCGCGTGCGCCTACGTACATCAGCCGGTTCTGAAGATCGTCCACACTCTCCGTAAACGGGCTTACTAATTGGGCGCGGTCGTTGAAATCCACTAGAAAAAATTCGTCCTGCGGGTTTGCCGTGCGGAAAAACTGGACCGCCGCCTGCCTCGATTTGTCGATCTTATCGGACATGCTCCCGCTCATGTCGAAAATCACGCCAATGGAAACGGGCACGTCCTCGCTCATGAACCTGACAATTTCTTGTTCCGTGCCATCCTCGAACACCCGAAAATCTTGCTGCTCCAGCCCCGTCACAATCCGTCCGAGCGGATCGGTCACCGACGCACCGACCAGCGTCAGTTCCGTTTCGGTTCGGATTGGGTGGCCCGGATGAATTTTGAAGCTATCGCCCGAGGATGGTGGCGGAGCGGTTGGACCAGGAGGTTCTATCTGCGCGCGAATACCAGATGGCGTCAGCAAGCAGCCAACGAAAACCAGCGCCGCGCAGACCAAGCCGCCCTTCCGGCTTCCACTTCGAACCGCGGCGCACTCACCCATACTGCCCCCAACGTCTTCTGACGGATTGTAGCACTTTGAGCCCGCCAGGAAATTAATACTTGCTCCGGATGGTTCGCACCTTGACACCTCATCCCCAGCCTCACAGAATACTCGATGCTACGCAGCAGGCCGCACGCGCCGCAAAACAAACCCAATAAATTCACTTTGCCGCGGCGCTCGGAAGTTCTATTCACGGGAGGAACCCTGATGACTCGGTTGTCTGGCTTGGCATTACTAGTGTCGCTGGCGTTGCTCTTTCCTTTATCTCTCCCGTCGCAGCCTCCCCGCCCGCATCGCGACGCCACTTCCCTGGAAGCCGGCCGCGCTCCAGACTGTGCCGGTTTCGTCGCCGAGGCCGCCGGCGGTTCCTCGACGACCAAAGACACCAGCGCCCGCCACGGCTTCAATCTTGCCAATCTTGACCGTTCCGTTTCCCCCTGCGAAGACTTCTACCAATTTGCCGATGGCGGCTGGATGAAGAACAATCCGATCCCGGCCGATCGCGCCGCTTGGGCTACCTTCAACAAGCTTCGCGATCACAACGAATCGCTCCTCCACGAAATTCTCGAGCAAGCTTCCAAGGACACCAAAGCCCAGCCCGGTTCCAACTGGCAAAAGATTGGCGATTTCTATGCCAGTTGTATGGATGAAACCCAGGTCGAAGCTGCCGGACTTAAGCCCATCCAGCCCGAATTGCAGCGTATTGCCGCGATCAACAATGTCTCCTCTCTCCAAGATGAAATCGCCCGCCTTCAACATACCGGCGCCAACGCCGTTTTTTCCTTCGGCTCCGAACAAGATCTAAAGGACAGCACCCAGGTAATCGCAGGTGCGGGCCAAGGCGGCCTCGGCCTCCCAGACCGCCAGTATTACCTCGACGACGACGCCCGTTCTAAACAGCTTCGCGCCTCTTATATCCAGCACGTCACCAATATGTTCAAGCTGGCGGGCGACGATCCCTCAACCGCAGCCGCCGAAGCCAAATCCATAATGGATACTGAAACCGCGCTCGCAAGAGCTTCCAAAAAGGCCGAGGATTTGCGCGATCCGGTAACAAATTATCACCCGATGACCCTGGCGCAACTTCGCGGCCTCACGCCTCATTTTTCGTGGACCGTCTACTTCAAGGAAATTGGCGCGCCCCCGCTTGGCAGCGCCGACATCGGACAACCTGACTTCTTCAAGGAAGTTGACGCTAGCCTCACCAACGTCCCGCTCGGCGCTTGGAAGACTTACCTCCGCTGGCACCTCATCCATTCCGTCGCCCCGAGTTTGCCCGAAAAGTTCGTGGAGGAAAATTTTGACTTCTACGGCCGCACCCTCACCGGTGCCAAGCAGATGCTTCCTCGCTGGCAGCGCTGCGTTCAAGCCACCGACCGCGAGCTTGGTGAAGCTCTCGGCCAGTATTACGTCCAGCGCTATTTTCCGCCCGAAGCCAAAGCTCGCGCCCTGGCCATGGTTCACAATCTGATGGACGCCCTCCGCGCCGATCTCTCTACACTGGATTGGATGAGCCCCTCCACTCGCCAACAAGCTGCCAAGAAACTTGACCTCATCAACCTCAAAATCGGTTATCCGGATAAGTGGCGCGACTACTCAGCCTATAAAGTTGACCGAGGTCCCTACGTGGAAAATGTCCTTCGTGGCGACTCTTTCGAGGTTGCGCGTGACCTCGCTAAGATCGGCAAACCCGTCGATCGTACCGAATGGGATATGACTCCGCCAACCGTCAATGCCTATTACAACCCCTCCCTCAACGAAATTGTCTTCCCCGCTGGAATCCTCCAGCCCCCCTTCTTCGATCTCCACGCAGACGACGCCATTAATTACGGCGGCATAGGCTCGGTCATCGGCCACGAAATGACTCATGGCTTCGACGATCAGGGCGCGAAATTCGATGGCCATGGCAACTTGAAGAATTGGTGGACGCCTGCGGATCTCAAGAATTTCCAGGCCCGCGGCGAGTGCATCGTCAATCAGTTTGGGTCCTACGAAATCGAACCCGGGTTGCACGGAAACGGCAAGCTCGAGGAGGGTGAGAGCATCGCCGACCTCGGCGGCTTGACTATTTCTCACGCCGCGTTCGAGAAAACTCTTGCTGGCAAGCCCGCTCCCGCCCCTATCGACGGTTTCACGGCGGAGCAGCGCTTTTTCCTGGGCTGGGCTCAGATTTGGGGCGCCAACCTGCGGCCCGAATACGCTCGCCTCATCGCCAAGACGAATCCGCATCCGCTCGATAAGTTCCGCGCCAACGGCGCTCTATCGAATACTCCGGCGTTCGCCAAGGCCTTCGGCTGTGCGGCCGATTCGAAGATGGTCCGCCCTGCGGGACAGCGTTGCCGTATCTGGTAACGTTCCCGCACCACCTTCAATGACCCCGAAATTGCTCGTCCAGTTCCAATTAGACCCGTCTCGAATGCTTGGCAGGAACTTGCCGCCCGAATGCCAGTTGACACTCCTCCGCGCCGTTTCCATAATTCAACATGCGGGTATTCCCTTGACAGAACGTCAAAAATCGCTCGAACTCGCCCTCGAAGAGGCTGTTTCCAGGGCCTTGCGCGACAATTTAGCTCCGCTGCAGCGGACTGCCGACGAGTTGCATCAGGCTTACGCTGACCTGGTCGCAGCCTGTTCATCCACCAGGCCCAGCAACGCGCTCCCCGCGATGCTGCGAGCGCAAACCGCTGCCTCGGCGCTAGCCGCTGGCTTGTCCGTGCTCTCCAACTTCGTAGCCGTCGCCTTGAACCCGCGTGACAACCTCTATTCTGACGATCTCCCGCTCTCGAAGGCATCCGCCGTCGCGGTCGAGGAGCCGGCCGATATTCCTGAGGCAGTGCCCCACGTGCCCGATGTAGACTATGCCGCGCCCGCTGCGATTGCCGAAGACGCCGAATCGGAGTGGGCCGAGGCCGCCGAAGAGGTTCAAGACATCCCGGTAAGCGCGCCGGAACATTCCCCGGCAACCGCTCCGCCGCAAACCGCCACCGCCGAACCACCGGCCACCGCTGTGCCCGCATTCGACGTTGCGAGTCTCACGTCCGATTTGCAAGATCTCCATCGCCGCGCGAATCGCGTCGCCAAAGTGGCCATGCAAGATATCAAACTATTGCGGCCCAAGGATGTTCGCTTGGGCCGGGAAAATAAAGACATATGCATTCGGTTGCGCAGTGATCTCGATAAAGCTCGCAAAGAATACGATCGCCGCTTCCGCGCGATTCAGGATCACCCGGTGGATTATTTCCAGCGCTGGATGGTGGAAATTCTCGCAGGGGGAGATGTTGCGGCCCTCGGAGAATATCCCTACCCGTCGCCCGTCCTGCGGCATTAGATCCTACACGATGAAACTCGCGCCACGCTTGGTGTGCGTAGCCGCCTCCCTGCTGACCGTGTGCTGGCTTTGCTTTGCTGGCACCGTTGCTCGGCCTGCTCGTGCCGCTCGCGTGGTCTTAACCCAAAAAAAGCTGGAAACACTCTCCAAGGACCTCAAAGACAAGAAAAAAGCCTCCTCTGCCTATGCCGGCCTAAGCTGGCTCGCGAGGAATTCATCCGGACCGCTCGGCGCGCGTGCGGCGCTGGCCCTGGGCTACTACGATTACGGCAAGGAAAACTACACCCAGGCGCAATTCTGGTTCGCTCGCGGGAAGGAAGACCCGCTTCTTGCCGACTATGCGCTCTATTGGGTCGCGGAAACGGATATCGCTCAACAGCGCAACGCTGACGCGCTCGCTGAACTCCAGAAATTTCGTGTCCAGTTTCCCGACTCGGCGATGACGGAACAGGCCCTCCAGTCTCTCGGCAACGCTGCCATTGCGGCAAACCAGCCGCAGGCCGCCGTAGCTGCGCTGGACGCCTACGATCTCACCCCTCAGCGCCCCGCTCTCCTCTTTTTGCGTGGTGAAGCCAAGGAACAGGCCGGCAAGCCAGCCGATGCGGCCAACGATTACGCGGCTCTGTACCTGAGCTTTCCCTTCAGCGAGCATGCTCGCGAAGCCTTGGTGAAACTCAATTTCCTGCGCAGCACCCTTGGCCCCGCTTTCCCGCCCCTTCCGCTCGAAAAACAGCTCGATCATGCCTCGATCCTCTTCAACAACCAGAATTACATCGACGCGCGCAACGAATATGCCGCGATCTTGTCGCAGCTTTCCGGCGCCAACCGGGAGCGGGCTCAATTGCGGATTCTCGAATGCGGGCTAGCCTTGGGTGACCCTCCCACGGAAGTTTTAGCCCTGGCCATCACCGATCCTGACGTCGATGCGGAACGCTCCTACGCTCTTGCCAATTATTATCGGGGACTCCAGCAAGAGCCTCAGATGATCGCTGCTGTCGAGTCCGCGGTTTCTCGCGCTCCCTCCAGCCACTGGACCGAAGCCGCTCTTTTCCTCGCCGGAAACTTCTACTGGGTGCAGCTTGCCCGCGATCAGGCCTCCACCTATTACAAAAGAGTCGAGGAACAGTTTCCGGACTCAGCCGACGCGGATAACGCTCATTGGCGCGTCACGTGGACTGCGGTTTTGAAGCGCGATCCAGACGGAGCGAAACTGCTCCAGGAACACCTGCGACGCTTTCCCGGTTCTCAGTACACCCCAGATACCCTCTACTGGCTGGGCCGCCTTGCGGAAGAGGCCAAAACTCCGGTAGTCGCTAGGGACTACTATCGAAAATTGGCGCAGCGCTACCCCCAGAACTATTTCGAGGGCCTGGCCTCCAAGCGTCTCCGTGCTCTGGGCCCGGGGCCGGTACAAGTTTCTGACGTGGAAGTGTCCACCTTGTTGGCCACGATTCCTCCTGTGTCGGCGGCGCCCAAATTAGATGGAGCCATCCCGCCCGGCGCGGCAAACCTCAAGGCGCGGGCTGATGCGCTGCGCTCCATCGCCTTCGACGCCTCCGCGGAACTCGAATTGCGCGCTGCATACGCGGCCACCGGATCGGCGCGCCTTCTCCTGGAAATCGCGCAAGCAGCCGTCGCCGCGAAGCAATACGGTGCGGCAATTGTCGCCGTGCGGAAGCTATTCCCACAGCTGGATGGCCAACCCTTTTCTTTAGTGCCCCGCGATGTGTGGATGGCGGCCTATGCCTTGCCCTATGAGGATTTGATTCGGCGGTGGTCCGCCCGAACCGATCTGGATCCCATGCTCGTGGCCGGATTGATTCACCAGGAGTCGGCCTTTCAGATGGATGCCACTTCCGTCAGCAATGCTCTCGGCCTGATGCAGTTGCTTCCTTCAACCGCCCGCCGTCTGGCACGCCAGTCCCGGCTTCGATATTCGGAATCGCGTCTCTTCGATCCGGCTTACAATGTAAGGCTGGGCACGACTTACCTCGCCAATCTGCATAAACAATTCGGAAGTGTGGAAGAGGTGCTGGCCGCGTACAATGCCGGAGAAGACCGCGTGACGGCGTGGACTGTGGGTCAGAACTACCGCGAGACCGCCGAATTCGTCGAGTCGATTCCATTTACGCAGACGCGCCTGTATGTGGAAGTCATCTCTCGAAACGCGGCTATCTATCGCAAGCTCTACGGGGCACAGCATGAATCCCGCACCGATCCAACGGGCAGCGGCAACTAGCCCGGCTCTTTCCTCCAAGGCCGGCCGTTTCACCGAATCGGTGATCCGAGAAATGACGCGCTTGGCCTTGCACCACAGCGCCGTCAATCTCTCCCAAGGTTTCCCGGACTTCCCCGCCCCGGCTGAAATCAAGCTCGCCGCGCAGCAGGCCATCGAGGCGGACGTCAACCAGTACGCTATTACCTGGGGCTCGAAATCTCTCCGCAACGCAATCGCCGGCAATTTCGAACGCACCCGCGGAATGTCAATTGATCCGGAAAGTGAAATCACGGTTTGCTGCGGCTCTACTGAAGCGATGATTTCCTCGATGATGGCCATCATCAATCCGGGCGACGAAGTCGTAGTCTTCGAACCCTTCTACGAAAATTACGGCCCGGATGCCATCCTCTCCGGGGCCTCTCCCCGCTACGTTAAACTCCGTCCCCCCGGTTGGACCTTCGATCCGGACGAATTGGCGGCTGCTTTTGGGCCGTCCACGAAGTGCATCATCGTCAACACTCCGAACAATCCCACGGGAAAAGTCTTCGAGCGTGCCGAGCTCGAATGCATCCGCGATCTTTGCGTCCGATGGAACTGTTACGCCATCACCGATGAAATCTACGAGCACATGCTCTACGACGGCGCCGAGCACATTTCTCTCGCCACGCTCGACGGCATGCGCGAACGCACCATCACTATCAACGCGCTATCAAAAACGTATAGCGTCACAGGCTGGCGCGTAGGCTGGGCCATTGCTCCCGCGGAAGTCACCGGCGCAATCCGCAAGGTCCACGACTTCATCACCGTCGGCGCCGCGGCTCCGCTGCAGGAAGCGGGCGCAGTCGCTCTGCAATTTCCGTCGAGCTATTACGAAACTCTGGCCCGCGATTACACCGTCCGCCGCGATCGCCTGCTAGCCATCCTCACGAACGCCGGCTTCCACTGTTTCAAGCCGCGCGGTGCCTACTACATCATGACGGACATTTCCGCATTCGGCTTCCCCGACGACATCGCCTTCGCCAAGCACCTCGTCACTCAAATCGGCGTCGCCGCCGTTCCCGGCTCCAGCTTCTACCGCGATCCCGCCGACGGCTGCACCCACCTCCGCTTCACCTTCTGCAAAAAAGAATCCACGTTGCAAGCCGCAGCCGACCGCCTCCAAAAGCTCCGCGCCTGAGCCGTAAGCAGTTCGGTGAAAGCCCCTCTTACATAGCACGCACAGGCAATTTCTTGCTTGCGCGTGGAGAGGAGACGGGGTAGGTTGGACTCGGTTACCGAGGGCATGGGACATGAGCAAGCCTTCCGATTTTGTGCAGGGAACGTTGGAAATGTTGCTGCTGAAAATTCTGGCACTGGAGCCGATGAACGGCTTCGCCGTCAGCCAACGATTGAAGCAGGTTTCCGGCGACGTTTTGCAGGTGAGCGACGGATCGCTGTACCCGGCCCTGCACAAATTGGAACAAGCGGCCTGGATCACGGCGGAGTGGAAAACCTCCAAAAAAGGGCGACGCGCGAAATATTACTCGCTGACGCGTCTCGGACGGCGGCAGCTTGAAAGAGAAGCGGACAACTGGGGCAGGCTGTCCGGTGCGATTTCGCGTGTAGTCAAACTCAAAGAGGCGTGAGCGTCGTGAGCGCGAAGGGGACGCAAATGCGACCGGAACATTGGCTCAAGAAATTGTCATTCTGGTGGCGCTTAGTGCTGCATCGGCGCGAACTCGATCGGGAACTTGATGACGAAATCGCGTACCACCTCGAAGCGAAGATAGAAGAGAACGTCGCGAAGGGAATCACGCCGGAAGAAGCACGACGCGCTGCGCGAATCGAGTTGGGTGGCGTGGAGCAGGTCAAGGAACGCGTCCGGTCAGTGCGCACAGGAGTATGGCTGGAAACGCTCCTGCAAGATATTTGGTTCGGGTTGCGGATGCTGCGAAAATCAAGCGGCTTTACCGCCGTCGCCGTCCTCACCCTCGCTGTCGGAATCGGTGTCAATACGACGATCTTCACGATTTTTAACGGATTTCTGCTCCGACCTTTGCCCGTGCCTCATGCAGGCCAGATAGTCGCGGTCGCCGTCCAAGAGAAAGGTTTTCCCCCGGGTGTGCGCGGATTCTCGTATCCCGAATTCGTGGATATCCGCAAGCAGGTGGGCTCGACCGTGGACATCTTCGCGAATTCGGTTAGCTCTTCTGAGATGACGGTAAACGGTAGCACTGAATATTGTGCTGTTAGTTTTGTTTCCGCCAACTTCTTTACTACCCTTCATATTAAGCCCGCATCAGGTCAATTCACTCTTCCGAGCGAAGGCGAGGAACCTGGGGTCCAACCAACATTAGTCCTCGATTACTCGTATTGGCAAAGGCGCTTCGGAGGCGCACCCGTGTTGGGGAAGCAAGTCCTAGTTCACGGTATGTCAGCGACTATTGTGGGGATCGCTCCGAAGGGCTTTCGCGGGATGTTTTCGATCACCCCTACAGACGCATACCTGCCAATCGGCGCGATGGTGGCGGAATATCCCCGTTTCATGACCGACCGCGAACTGAGAATGCTTCTGGTATTCGGTAGGCTCAGGGATAACGTCAGAATCTCCCAGACACAGTCTGAGATCGATGTGGTTGCGGCGCGCTTGGCGCAACAATATCCGCAGACAGATGGCACGTTCAGTTTTAGCGTGATTCCAGAGCCTCTCGCCAGGCCTCAACCGTATGCAAACGGTTTCTTTCTTTCGGCAGGCGGCCTGTTCTTAGGCTTAGCGGGTTTTATCTTTTTACTGGCCTGCATCAATGTTGAAAATCTGCTTCTGACGAGAACGATCGCGCGCCAGCGAGAACTCGGAATTCGAGCCGCGTTGGGTGCGAGGCGCAGTCGGTTAGTCCGGCAAATGATTACTGAAAACCTGATCTTGGCAATTCTTGGCGGCCTGGTTGGCGCGGGCCTCGGCTGTCTGGCGAACCGACTGGCTGGCTCGATACACATTCATAATTTCCCGCTGCAGCTCGACGTGACCTTTGATTGGCGCGTCTTCGGGTACGTTTCGCTGGCAGCCGCCTGTGCGGCTATTGCGGTTAGCTTGTTCCCCGCATTGCGTGCTTCACGAGCCGACGTAAATACAGTGCTGCATGACCATCCGCCTGATGCTGGAGTTTTCGGCAATACGTTTCGAGGCCGCAATCTCCTGGTCGTCGCCCAGATAGCGGGTTCGATGGCGCTCCTGGTAGTAGCACTACTCCTTGTGCAGAGTCTGCGCCACGCACAGAATTTGAATCTCGGTTTCGATCCGGACCACGTCCTCAACGTCACGTTCGACCCGGGCAACTTCGGGTACGACCAAACGCGCACGACCAGCTTTTACCGTGAACTCGAATCCCACGTGAGCGAACTCCGAGGAGTTGAATTGATCAGCCTAGCCTCGAACGTCCCGATGGCGCCGTCACCCCGCAAGAAAGACGTGTACGTCGAAAACCGGCCGCTCCCTCCTGGTCAGAGCTCTCCCAACGTGCTATGCAATTATGTCGATGGACCGTATTTTGCCACGATGAGGATTCCGCTGTTGCGCGGGCGCACATTCGAGCGGTCCGACGACGAGCATTCTGCTCCTGTCGCGATCGTCAATCAGATGATGGTTCAACGTTATTGGCCGCACCAAGACGCCGTCGGCAAACGGTTTAGTGTGTCGGGGCCAAATGGTCCTTGGGTGCAAATTGTCGGAGTGGCAGCGAACGGAAAGTATCTGACTGTAACGGAGGACCCGCAGCCTAGCCTATACCTGCCGCTGGATCAGAATTTCGCTGCCAAGCGGACCTTGCTTGTGCGCAGCTCTGTGAAACCCGAGTCTATGGCGGGACCGATCGAACGGGAAGCTGCAGCGCTTGCTCCCGGATTGCCGCCGCTCGATATCGAGACGATGCAACACTCTCTGGAAGGCGCGTTTGGTTTCTTCGTCGTTAAACTCGCGGCAAGTCTAGCGGGGATCATGGGCGTCGTCGCGCTGACTCTCGCCGTTATCGGAGTTTACGGCGTAGTTTCATTTGCTCTAGCTCAACGAACGCGCGAGTTTGGTATTCGCCTGGCCCTCGGTGCTAGGCCAGAAGATATTATGCGCCTTGTTCTTCGACAGGGATTTGCATTAGCAACTTTCGGCGCTCTGGTCGGATTTCTCCTCACGAGAGTTCTTTCGAAAACCTTCGCGCACGTATTGTTTGGAGTGTCTTCGACCGACCCCGTCACGTACGGTGTCGTTGCCGTTCTGCTTGTTGTAATCGTATTGATCGCCCGTGCTGTGCCAGCGCGACGGGCGTTGAAAGTCGATCCGATGGTTGCCCTGAGATATGAATAGGACAGTGTGGGAATGCGAAACCACGAGAAGAATGCCGTCGCCTTCCTGAACGAGCCTATCCTAGGCGGGACAGCTCGAATGATTGCAGATACTCCGGGATGGTCACGCCGGACCAGCGGTATTTTGCCGCAATCGCATCGCGCAGCCCGTTGAGCCCGCTCGGCTCGCCGTGGGTCAGAAACGTTTGCCGCGGCGGCGCCTGAAATCCTGAAAGCCACCGTAGCAATTCGCTCCTGCCCGCGTGCGCGGAAAGCTGCGTTAATTCCACAATCTCCGCCTTCACCGGAACTTCCTCGCCGTGAATCCGCAGAAATTGCGCGCGGTCCTGCAACGCCCGACCGCCCGAACCCTCCGCCTGATAGCCAACGATCAAGACCGCATTGCGGGAATCCGGCAGCCGCCGCGCCAAATGATGCAGAATGCGCCCGCCGGTAATCATGCCGCTCGCCGAGATGATGATGCACGGCGAAACCACGCTGTTGATTTTCTTGGAATCTTCCACGGCACGGGTCATGTGAACGTCGCGCACATTCAAGGGATCGCGGTTTCCGGCGCTCTCTTCGCGCGAAAATTCCTCATCGTGATCCTCGTGATGGCTGGCGTAGAGTCCCGTCACGCCGATTGCCATCGGGCTGTCCACATACGTCGGCAGAACCGGAATTCGCTGCTGCTCCTGAAGCTCGCGCAGGTAATACATGATCGTCTGCGTGCGGCCCACCGCGAACGCGGGTATCACCACTGCTCCGCCGCGCTTGGCCGTGCGGTTAATCACGTCCGCCAGTTCATCCGCCACCGAGCCGGTCGGGTGGTCGCGGTCGCCATAAGTTGACTCGCACAGCAAAATATCCGCATGCGTGGGCGACTCGGGGTCTTTCAAAATGGGCTGATCGTAGCGGCCCACGTCGCCTGAAAAAACGACCAGCGTCCGCTTTCCATTTTCCGTGATCGTCAATTCGAGCCACGAAGAACCAAGAATGTGCCCCGCGTCATGCTGACGAACCGAAAATTGCGCGCTGATTTGGAAAATATCTGCGCGCGGAATTTCGCGGAACTGCGCAAGGGCAGTTTGCGATTCCGCCACAGTATAAAGCGGCAGCGGAGGCTTGTGCCTGCTGTAGCCTTTCTTGGCGGCGTATCGCGCATCTTCTTCCTGCAAATGCGCAGAATCAGGAAGAAGCAGCGCACAAAGTTCACGCGTGGCCGCGTTCGAATAAATAGGGCCGCGGAAACCGTTTCGGACCAGCCGCGGGATGTAGCCAGTGTGATCGATGTGCGCGTGGGTCAGCAGCAGCCAATCGATGGTGGCCGGGTCAACCGCGAGGCGCTCCCAATTGCGCTGCTTTAGCTCCTTGGAGCCCTCGAAGAGGCCGCAGTCCACAAGCAGCCGTTTGCCTTCCGCTTCAACCAGGTATTTTGAGCCGGTAACTGTGCCTGCGGCGCCAAGAAAGGTGATTTTGGGCATGGGGCGGTATTGTAGTCGGAAGCGCTCTCGGCGCGACTGTTTTTCCGTCCGAAGGTGTCAGAATTGACGTCGAAATGTTTCTAACTGTAAGGATCTCCTGCGGCAATCTAGAAGCAACTCTGCAGCAATCTCGAAGCAATTTTGGTCTTGCGCGCAGGCACCAGAAGCGTCCGTTGACGCTCGTTGTGCGCGGGTGTTATAAGAACAGGCAGCAGCGTTTTCTCCGGTGGGGCCGTGGCGCAGTTGGGAGCGCGCCTCGATGGCATCGAGGAGGTCGTGGGTTCGAATCCCATCGGCTCCACCACTTCCATTGATTCGGCACTCCCGGACACGTTCCCGGCATTCACCTTGTAGTAACCCTCAGATTCAAAAGCTCTTTTTAGGTGATTTGGAGCCGCAGGCGGGCTTTACGCCTTGGGCACAGTTTTCTGATATGCTTGGAAACATAGCCGCCAAGGTGGTGTCTAACAGATATACCGGACGCCCCAGGAAAGCGGCGGAGCCTATGTCCGAGCTGGCACAAAGTTTGCCGTGGGGACGGGACGAAGACGGGTTGATTACGGAGCTGCAAGCGGGTTCCGAATCAGCATTTGATTATTTGGTTTCGTCCTATCACGCGAGCGTATACAACCTGGTGTACGGGATCCTTGGGGACGCGGCCGATGCCGCTGACGTGACGCAGGACGTATTCCTGCGAGTCTTCCGGGGAATACGGGGATTTCGGCGCAGCAGCTCGCTGAAGACATGGTTGTACCGGGTTTCGGTGCGGCAGGCGCTGAATCACCGGCGATGGTGCTGGCGGCACCACCGGCTGCAGATTTCGATTGATTCGGGTGAAGAAGAGTCGAACGCGACGCTCGAGCTGAGGGATCTGGAGGCAACTCCCTACGAGCAGTGCGCAGCGCATGAAATGCAGGCGACGGTAAGGCGCGCGCTGGCGGCGTTGCCCGCGGTTTTCCGGAGCGTGGTAATTTTGCGGGATTTAGAAGGACTTTCGTACGAGGAGATTGCGGAAGTGGTTGAGGTTTCCGTGGGAACGGTAAAATCGCGAATTTTGCGGGGCCGCCGAATGTTGAGAGAAATTCTCGATCCGGTTTTGCGTTCCGCCCAGGTGCAAGCCAGCCAAACGACGAGCCGCCAAAGTGCGCCAAGCCGCTCGCAGGCTCGCGAGAAAGCCGAACCGGCAATGCCCAGGACGATTCAGGTTTCCAGCGAAGGATCGGCGAGCTTCACCGAAGTCCATGGAGTAGAGTCATGAACTGCAGGGACGCCCAGCACAGTCTGCCAGGTTATCTCGACGACAGTATCGTCGCGAGCGAGCGGTCGCACTTGCGGGAACATTTGCGTTCGTGCGCGGACTGCCGCCACGAATTGGAGAACTACAGTTTGTTGGCCGCTCATTTGGCTCGTGTGGAACCGATTCGCCCACCTGCAAGTCTGGCGCTCCGGATTCAAGTGCAGGCATCGCGACGGCGGTTGCCGTGGGCCACGCTCACGCGGATGTGGAATCGCGTGCTGCTGATCTCGCAAAATATTCTTGAGCCTTTGGCGGTTCCCGCGACCGCCGGCGTGCTGACGGCGGTGGGAGTTTTCTTGCTGGTGGTTCAGAGCATGCTGGGTGGAATGCCCGCGGGTGGCGTTTACACCGACGATTTGCCGCTGAATTTGGTGCAGCCCGCGCAGCTTGAAAGCCTCGCGCCATTTCCCGTGCCCGGAATCGATACAAGCGACCGGGCAAGCTCCGGGGCTTTGTTGCTTGAGGCGACGCTCGACGCCCAAGGAGGAGTGGTTTTTTACAAGATCTTATCGGGTCCCACCGACGTCGCGGTACAGCATCAGATCGATCAAGTACTTTTGTTTTCGCGATTCCGTCCGAAGCTTGGTTTCGGACGGCCGATGGGCGGCGGGCATGTGCTTCTGAATTTTAACGAAGTTCACGTGCGCGGCTAGCTAGCATCTGGTTGCAGGTGGCGATTCCTCCTCGCAGTCCTTGACTGTTCTCGATTTTCGCCTGGAAAAACAAACACTCGACCAGCTTCGACACGGAGGCTATAAGAGTTGTGATTTGGACGGCCAACTGAAAATCTCGGATGAGAACTTTCGAGAACGAGTGGATCTTTGAGGTCTTCGAAGACCACCCTAGCTTTCTCACTAAAAGAATGTTCGGTGGACTGGCCGTGTACCTGTTCGGGCGCATGATGATGGTCTTGGTGGAACCAACCAGGACCGGCCGGTGGAAGTGGCATGGCGTGCTGATCTGCACGGAACATGCGCAACACGCTGCGATCATCGAAGAGTTCCCGGAATTGGCCCCTCACGATGTCCTGAAGAAATGGCTCTACATCGACTCGCGCCACGAGGAATTCGAGCCAACGATGCAACGTGTGGCGAAAGCCATCGCGCGGGATGACCAGAGATTCGGCGTACGTCCGCGTGCGAGCGAGGAGACGGTGCGGTCACGGAGCCGTCGTAAGAAGCCGAAAGATGGGGCCAATCGTAACGCCAGAAAAGGCTAAGGTTCCACCTTGCCTGACAACTTACTTTGCTCTTCTGTCGGAGAAGCGGGTTCGACGATGATTTGGCCGTAGTCCCAGGGAAACTCCTTGCAGTGGTAAACATACGTCCCAGGCTTATCGAAGACCACCGAGTCAATGTCGAGCGGCTCCATGGGGCCGGTCGTCCATGATCCGTCTTCGGCAACGATCGTGTGGATCATCGTGCCATTGTTTCTCCAATAGACTCGCGTGCCGGTTTTGACCCGCACGCGATAGGGATTGAACTCGTATTCATCGATGATGTAGTGCGAGCCGGTGATGCCCATGTCTCGCGCAAGTGTGGTGGTCTCGATCGTTGCGGTGTCCTTGATTTGTCCGGAAAATTCTTCCTCAGGTGGAATGGCCGGGGCTGGACGCTGCGGGAGCGTGCCGCCCACCTTGAAGGCCCACACGTTGCCGCCGACAATTGTGGCGATGTATTGTTCGCCAGCATTTTCAAAGCTGATCGGCGGGCTCCCGCCGAGATCGCCGGTTTGAAACTGCCACACAAGATTTCCATTGCTAGCGTCGTATGCCTGCAAGTTGCCGTCGCCTGCCATCTGAAACACGAGGCCTCCGGCGGTGGCGAGAGCGCCGCTCGGCCGCACGTCATGGAATTCCTTCTTCCAGACGATCTTGTCCGTACGACTGTCGAGCGCAGCCAGAACGCCGAACTCCAATTTAGTCAGCCCGGGCACGCGCGACGTGAGGCTGAGGGTGAAAAAATCGGGATCCTGTGAGCGCCGGAACCACTGGAGTCCCGCATTGCCGGTCGCGTAGAAAAAGTGCGTCTGCGGATCAAAGGCCATGGGCGTGGCGCGCATGCCGTAGACCGGCACAAGAACATTTGGCTTTTTAGCGGATGCGGCCGTGAAGAAACATCCCACATCGAAGCCCTTAGCTACGGGTTGCGTTTTCCAGTACGCGCAATCCGGCAGGACGGGCTCGGCGCCCACTGGGTAGGGTTGAGTCGGAACCGTCTTCTGAGATGGCTCCTGCGCTACCGGGCGTTCTTCGACTCGGTCGAGCGGCTTTCCGGTGACGCGATCGAGCATGAAGAGATAGCCATCCGTACGCATCGCTGCAATGGCCTTGCGAGATTGGCCGTCGATCTGAGCGTCAAATAGCACGGGCGCTTCGGCGACATCGGCTTCCCAGATGTCATGATGGACCATCTGGTAATGCCAGCGGAGCTTGCCGGTCTTGGCGTCAAGGGCGACCACGCAGTCGGTAAACAGGTTGTCGCCTGGCCGGTTTTCGCCGCCATATTGCGGGACGGCGTTACCGGTGGCGTAGAAGACCAAGCCGAGCTCCGGATCGGTCGCCCCGACCAACCAGACAGCGCCGCCGCCGTGTTTCCACGAGTCATTGTTCTTCGGCCAGGTTTCGGAACCCGGTTCTCCCGGAGAGGGCACGACAAAAAAGCGCCATGCCTCGCGACCGGTCTTCGCATCCACAGCGACAATCTGGCCCCGGTATCCGTAGTCCGCATTCAGGCCGACGGATACCAATCCATCGGCGTACAAGGGCGCACCGGAAGCGCCTTCGGACGGCGCATGCACGGGATCGCCAAGGTACGTTTTCCAGACAAGCTCCCCGGTTTCCTCGCGCAGGGCGATCAGATTCGCGTTGGTAAGCCCCACGTATACGAGGCCGCCGCCCACTGCCACACCTTCTCGCCCCGGCGAGCCGGGAGGGCCCATGATGCCCCCCGCTTCACCAGCGGCCGTGCGATAACGCCATGCGATTTTTCCCGTGCTGATGTCCACGGCGTACACAAATGGCGCCGAGGTCAGGAACATTAGCCCGTGATCAATCACCGGCACACCTCGGGAACTCGGAGGCGGCGAGATCTTTTCCGACATCCACGCTGCGCCTAATTGGGTGACATTCTGCGCGTTGATCTGCGTGAGTGAAGAATAGCGTGTATTGCCTGAATCCCCGCCAACCGTGGACCACTGGCTCGCGGCAAACACCGGACCCGCTATCAGCAGTGCGAATGCGAGTGCCATGATTCTCTTCATATGAATTCCCCTCGTTCTAGGATGCCGCGCGAGTATAACGCACGAACTTTCGACGCTGTGTGGATTTTTCTGCCGGCAACAATCACGGGTGCGCTCGCGCCTTCACTTCTTCCGCCATTGGTATACTTGTGTTTCTTTATTGTTGTCAACACATCGTTGCGCGGCACCGGTGTTCCAGGGGGACATGTTTCTCATCTGGGCGAACAGCCCGACTCTAACGCGCGGTCGCGTCAACAGCCTAAACTTTTGCTACAGCTGAGGTCGACGGTCAAAAGAGAACCTCCACGCCGCGCCTCAGCAAACCATTTAAGGTTTTTTGGCTTCTTTGTTAGAGTTTGAGAACCGCTCGGCGTCCTGCATGCACATTCGCAAGCCAGCCGCGCCGGGCGGACGAAATTCCGGTGAGAGGTTTGGGTTGAGAGCTCCGATTCTCCGAATTCATCCGATTCGTTTTTTCGCGTGGGTATTATCGGCCGCGATCTTCTTGGGCGCTTTCATCGCGGCGCAATCGCCCGACGCGCAGGAGCAGACAGCTTCTCAGCGGAATTTCGGCATCAGCGTGCAAGCCAGCCCGCAAATTTTCGCCACGATGTGCGCGCTGGATGCGGCTGGACTCGACGCGGACGAAAGCACTCTCTCTGAAATGCCGGCCAGGCTTGCATTGCGCGGCGATCTGCTAAAAATGCAGGGAACAGCCACTGAGGCTTTGCGGCAATTCTACAAAGATCACGCGCTGGAAAGTCAGACGGAAACGCTCTCCCGCTACATTACATTCGCTCTGATTGCGGGCCCTCCTCCGGCATTCGAATTGCCGGATCCCGAGCAGCTTCCGCCAGACGTCCTGACGATTGACGGGTTCCAGAAAGTGCTCGAGGACTTCTACCAGGAAGCGCATCTGGATTTGCGCTGGGCAAAGATCGAACCGGAGTACGAGCCCGCCGTGGAGCGCTATCGGGCCTTGGTGCGGAATACTGTGACCGTCTCAAATGCTTACCTTCGTGAGATTTCCAAGACGGATACGCGCAGCTTTACGGTTTATGTGGAGCCACTAGTCGGCGCACGCACGAATTTCCGGAATTTCGGCAACCGTTACGCGATCGTGGTGGGTGGAGATCCCAGCGCGCGGGCGAAGGCCATTCAGCACGCGTACTTGCATTTCATGCTGGACGGGCTGGTGCTTCGCCACCGAAATTTGCTGGATCGGAAGAGCGCCGTGCTCAATGTTGCCGGCGCCGCTCCCCGGCTGCCGATTGAATATCGAGACGATTTCGTGGCGTTTACCGACGAGTGCCTGATTAAGGCCGTGGAGTTGCGGTTGCGCCGGCTCTCTGGCGCTCCGCTTGAAGCAGCGCTTCAGGATACGGATCAATCCGGATACGTCCTGGTGCGCCCGTTGGTTGCCGGCTTGCAGAAATTCGAGAAGGCCGAGCCGGCGATGTCGTACTATTTCCCGGACTTGATCACCGGCATCGACTTCGATGCGGAGCGCAAGCGCGCCCAGGGAATCAAGTTCGCGGCTGCCCAACCGAACGCCGAAGCCGACGAAATTCATGGGCCGGTGAGCCGCCACGCTACCGAATTGGACCGCTTGCTGGCCGAGGGCAACCGCGAAATCGCCAGCAAGGATGGCGCAGCTGCGACCGCGACGTTCGAAGCGGCGCTGGCGAAATATCCGAACGATTCGCGCCTGGAATACGGCCTGGCGATTGCGTCGGTGATTTCCGGCAATGGCGACCGCGCCCAGGAGCTTTTCGAGAAGGTGGTGTCGGCTCCAGCCTCGACTGGACAGGGTGCGAAGGAAGGGGGATCATCCGATCCGTCGGCGATTGCCTGGTCGCACGTGTATCTTGGGCGCATACACGATCTGAGTGATGAACGTGATCTGGCGCTGAATGAGTATCGCGCGGCGCTGGCTGTGAATGGAGCGCCGGAGGCGGCACGCGTGGCCGCACAGAACGGCATCGCTGCGGCTTACCAACCGCCGGCGGGCGCTGCTAAAAAGGAACCGGAGTAATCACTTTGGCGTCACTTGAATTGAGCAGGCGCATACCGGAAAAAGGAGGCACAACCCAATGAGGCTTTCTGTCGTGAAGTTTGCGATCAGTGGGCTGACGATTGTGCTCGTCTGCCTTCCAGCAGCGGCGCCTTCCCACGCTCAGATGAGCAGCAGAGGACAGCAAGCGTCTGCGGGCTCCAGCGGTACAGACTCGATGCAAACCGAGTTGCACATGCTGACGGACGTGCAAACGCAAGGGATCGATCGGAAACAGCAAAACGACTACAAGGCTTTCTACAACGAGAAAGACGAATTGGCCAAGAAAATTCAGCTCGGCCAGGCGTTCCTGCAAAAGTATCCGAAGAGTCCGCTTGCGGAAGCGGTGGATGCTGGACTGGTGAATGCGTACGTTGAGAGGGAGGATTGGAAACACGTCTACGCCTCAGCGGATAGCGCGTTGGCGTTGCAGCCGGACGATGTGGACGTGCTAACTACGGTCGGGTGGGTGATTCCGCATGTTTACCAACCCACTGATCCCGATGCGTCCGCCGAGTTGGACAAAGCGGAAGCTTATGAGAGACACGCGATAGAAGTGATGGCGACCATGCCGAAGCCTTCACACTTATCCGACGCGCAATTTGCGGCGGCGAAAGCGCAAAAGGCTGCGGAGGCGCACAGCGCCCTGGGTCTTGTCTACTATCGACGCGAGGATTTCGCGAATTCTGCGAAAGAGCTCGAACAGGCCATGCAGGGAACCCCCAATCCCGACGCGACCGATTTGTATGTTTTCGGCATGGATCTGCAAAACCTGAAACGGTATCCGGAGGCGGCAAACGCGTTCAATCGTTGCGCCCAGGCTGGTAGCGCGCTCGAGGATGCCTGCAAGCAGAATGCGGATGTAGCCAACAGGCAGTCCGCGCAATCAAAATGAAGGGGTAGCAATAAACCATCTAGGAGCAGAGGATAAGCCACGATGAAATTTCAATCTACGAACATGAAAATTAATTTGCTGATGGCCGGTATGGTGATCGGCCTTGCGTTCGGCGCCCAGTGCATGGCGCAGGCCACGAATCCGCCGGAGAACCCGAATGAACCAAAACAGGGTCAGCAGGAACCTAAAACCGCGCCCAAAGTCGATCCCAAGGAGGAGGCGGCTTACAAAGCGTTTTTCGATGCCAACCCACAGGACGCGGACATGAAGATCGAGCTTGGGAAAGATTTCCTTCAAAAATATCCGATGAGCCGGTATGTCGAGTCGGTGGATGCCGGCCTTGTGCAGGCCTATTACCAAAAACAGGACTGGAAGGATTTTTACGCGACCGCGGACCAAGCGCTGGCCCTGGCTCCAGATGACGCCGGCGTGCTGACCGTGGTGGGCTGGGTGATTCCGCACGTCTACAATCCGAACGATCCCGACGCAGCCAAGAATCTGGATAAAGCTGAACAGTACGAGAAACATGCCATGCAGGTGATCCAGACGATGCCCAAGCCCACCGCCATGACCGATGACCAGTTCACGCAATCGAAGACCGCTTTGCTATCGGAAGCTCACAGTGGGCTCGGTCTGGTGTACTTTCGCCGGCAGCAGCTCGATGATTCAGTGAAGGAACTGCAACAGGCCACGCAAAGCGCGCCGAAGCCTGACCCGACCGACTACTTTGTGATGGGCATCGACTATCAGAACTTAGGCCGCAACTCCGACGCATTGGACGCTTTCAACAAGTGCGCCGAAATTCCCAGCGGTCTGCAGGATAGGTGTAAACAGAGCGCCGACACCGCTAAGAAGCAGGCAACGCCGGCCAAGTAATTACATGGCAATTCCAGCATGACGTCTGAGGAGATTACAGCGCTCGAGGGGACCCTTAGCTATCACTTCAGGAATACCGAGCTATTGAGCCTCGCTCTCACGCACCGCTCCCATCGCCAGAACGCCGCTGGATTCGACAACGAGCGCCTGGAATTTTTGGGCGACCGGGTTTTGGGGCTCGCGGCCAGCGAACATCTGTTTGCATTTTTTCCGCAGTGGGACGCCGGTAAACTCTCCAAAGCGCTCGCGCGGCTGGTCAGTTCGGCCTCGATCTACGCTGCTGCGCGGCGGCTGAAGCTTGGCGATCACCTGCGCCTCGGTCCTGGCGAGGAAAAAACAGGAGGGCGGCAGAAGAAAAGGCTTTTGGCCGACGCATACGAAGCAATTGCAGGCGCGATCTACTTGGATGGCGGTTTGCGAGCCGCCGAATCTTTCTTGCGCCGCACCCTGCTTGAGCCCGCGCTCGAGAGCGGGATCGAAGGCCTCGACCACCCGGATCACAAGTCGGCGCTGCAGGAACTGTTGCAGCAGCGCGGGCTTGAGGTTGCGTCGTACCGCCTTCGCCAGGAGTCGGGGCCGGAGCACCGCAAAGTTTTCGAAATCGAAGTGTGGTATCAGGGGCGCAAACTCTCCGGCTCGGAAGGGCACAGCAAAAAAGAAGCCGAGCAGGCCGCGGCCAAACTGGCGCTGGCAATGTTGTACTCCGATAGCGAGAGCCGCTGAATGCACTCTGTGGAGGATCAAGCGCCGCAGCCGCAGCGAGAGCCACAGCCCGAAGTCGCCCTGTTGCCGCCAGCCGCGCGTCGGGGGCGCAGCGCTGCGGCCGATTTAGTTGAGTCGCTCCTCGTCACTATTCTGCTGGTTCTTTTCGGCACCACCTTTGTCGTGCAAGCTTTCAAGATTCCCTCGGAATCGATGGAGCCAACGCTGCTGGTGGGCGATCATTTGCTCGTGAATAAATTCATTTTCGAGGGCACGGGAGCCTGGTATGAAAAGCTGCTCCCTTATCGGAGCATTCGCCGAGGGGATGTTGTCGTTTTCAAGTTTCCGTACGACGATCATGTGGACTACGTGAAGCGCGTAATCGGGCTGCCGGGCGACCGTCTTCGCATGGCCGGCCGCAAGGTGTACGTCGACGGGACTCTCCTATCCGAACCCTATACGATTTACGATCCGTCTCTCTACGATCCGTTCACGGATTTCCCGCCGCACGATGAACGCATCATTGCCGACCAATTGCGGCCGGAGTGGGCCGGCGAAATCATGAATTACGTCAAACATGGAGAACTGGTCGTCCCGCCCGACCATTATTTCGTGATGGGCGACAACCGGGATAGCAGCTCCGATAGCCGCTACTGGGGTTTTGTAGACCGGAGCGCCATCATTGGCAGTCCGGCGCTGATTTACTGGTCGGTGGACGCGGACGCCGCGGATTACAATGATCGGAGTCTCGCGGGCACCGTCCGCGGTATCGGGCAGGTGCTCGCCCATCTTTCCACGAAGACGCGCTGGCATCGCATGCTGCGCCTCGTGAATTAGCAGAGACACAGCCAGCTGTTTGAGCCAAAATGTCTCTGCGCTTCCCGTAATCTGCCATGTCCGAAACCATCTCAGATGCGATTGCCAGGCCGGACGTCATTGAGGCCAGCCGCCCGCGGCGCCGGCCGCGGATCGGATGGCTAAAAGGCGTCATTCTGCTACTGGCCGTGTTTTGGATTGTGAGCGAGGGCCTCTCTCTCGCCATCCGGTACACTCCCCTGCAAAAAATTCTGGCGACGCGCCTCGAGGCCGTTTTTGGCAGGCCCGTGGAAGTTGGCAGCTACAATTTCAGTTTATGGGACGGCCCGACGCTGAGCGCGCGCTTGGTTACTGTCGGGGAAGACCCGCAGTTCGGTCGCGAGTACTTTTTGCGCGCCGAATCTGTCTCCGTTCGGCTGCGCTGGCAGAGCCTTTTGCGAGGGCGGATTGAAGCGGGAACTGTCTCGCTCGATCGCCCCAGCCTGAATATCGTGGTGGCCCCGGACGGGCGTTTGAATGTGGCGGAGTGGATGCCGCGCGTGGCGGAGTCTGCACCGCAAAATGGCTTGATCGCATCACCGGCTGCTTCGCCG
>DATDIT010000044.1:0-12592 GCA_036520875.1 Candidatus Acidiferrales bacterium | reverse complement strand
ATGTATATTGGCGCGCAAATCGGGTGGCAGAGGAAAGAAGGGTCCGGCCCGTCGCCCGTTTGCTATAGCCGCTCCTTCAAAGGAGATTCCGATGGCGCACTTCCGCAGAGTGGCTTGTGCTCTGAATCGGCGGACCTTGCTCAAGGCTTCGGCGCTGGGCGGTGGCGCGATGCTCGCGCAACGCCTTTTCGCACGGTCATTTCGAAATTTGAGTGGGGCGGCCGGCGTTTTGAGGAGCGAATCCGGGCCAATTGTCGAAACAACCGCGGGCAAACTTCGCGGCGCGGCCGAAAACGGCATCAACATTTTTAAAGGAATTCCCTACGGGTCCTCGACTGCGGGCAAAAATCGATTCATGCCTCCCGCGAAACCGGAGCCGTGGAGCGGGGTACGCGATGCATTGCGCTACGGAGCGTCCGCGCCCCAGACCGTTCCCGGCGGACCCGGCATCTTGGGGGCGCTGGACTTCCTGATCTCCGCAGAGAATCCGCGCGATGTAAGCGAGAGCGAGGATTGCCTGGTCCTCAACGTCTGGACGCCCGGCATCAATGACGGCCGCAAGCGCCCAGTAATGTTTTGGATTCATGGCGGCGGCTTCACTTCCGGTTCCGGCTCAGCCCGCCTCTATGACGGCGCGAATCTGGCGCGCCGCGGCGAAGTGGTGGTCGTCACCATCAATCATCGGCTGGGCGCACTGGGTTACACATACCTACGCGATGCCGGAGGCGAGGCATTCGCCGCTTCCGGAAACGCCGGCATGCTGGACATTGTCGCCGCGCTCGAATGGGTGCGCGAGAACGTCGCTGGATTCGGCGGCGACCCCGGCCGGGTGCTGATCTTCGGCGAATCCGGAGGCGGCCAAAAAGTTTCGGCTCTGCTGGCAATGCCGGCCGCCAAAGGACTCTTCCACCGCGCGGTGATTGAAAGCGGTCCTGGGCTCAGGATGGTGGACCGCGCCGAAGCGACAAAAGTTGGAAGAATGTTTCTCGATGAGCTGGGCATCAAGCCGGAGCGAATCAAGGAAATTCAAGCCGCGCCGCTCGAGCGCATCATGGCTGCGCAGGGCGCGGTGAATCGCAAATTGCCGCCGATGACGCCGGGGCTGATTGAAGGATTCGCGCCCGTGGTGGATGGCGTATCGCTGCTTCAGCATCCATTCGATCCGCTGGCCCCGGAAGTCTCCGCCGATGTTCCGCTGATCATCGGCCACAACCACACGGAGATGACGCTTTTCGCGGGCGCCGATCCGAGCGTCTTCTCGCTGGACGAAGCCGGCTTGCAGCGGCGCCTTAAACCACTTTTGAAAGACAGCGTGGATTCGGTGCTTCGCGCGTTTCGCTCCACTTACCCGCAGGAAAATCCTTCCGGCCTATACTTCCTGATCACCACGGCGTACCCCACGGTGGCCTTCACGGAGAAGATTGCGGAGCGCAGAGCAGCTCTCAACAAGGCGTCGACATACGTTTACGAATTCACCTGGCCGACGCCGATCCTTGGCGGCCGCATGCGATCGCCCCACACGATTGAAATGCCTTTCGTATTCGATAACGTAGGCGACCCGCTGGTGCAGAAGCTCACGGGCGGCGGCGCGGACACCTTCCCGCTCGCGGAGCATGTGTCCGACACCTGGATTGCATTCGCGCGCACAGGCAGTCCTAATTCGAAAAATCTTCCCCACTGGCCGCCTTATTCAGCGGCGGACCGCGAAGTGATGATTATCAATACGAAAAGCAGCGTCGAGAAGGATCCGGACCGAGTGGCTCGCGAAGCAATCGAGAAATTCGCTTTCGGCTCGAGCGCCTAAGAATCGCGAGAATCAGAACTCGCTAATTGCTGTGCTCGTAGTATCCAGTTCGGGTCCGGACTCGGCAATTGCGCCTCCGAACCGTTACGCGGATACGCCTAAACGATCCGTCATGGCTGAGATTCGAAGGAGAATAGCCCAGCAGATATTGTGCGCGGAGCTCGCGCGCGATCCGATCGAATGCGGATCCAATATCTTCGACGGATTTCAGCCGGATGGTGCGGCCGCCAGTTTCCAGATCAAGCTTGCGAATACTCGAATCTCCGTGGTACGTGCCGCCAAATAGCGCGTAAAACTCGGGATCGCTTACCACGATCGAGTATACGATCACATCAGCCTTCTCGGCCGATTCGATTGATTTTTGCAAATCGATCTTACTGCCTTGATCCTGCCCGTCCGTTACCAGCACCAGGACCTTGCGTCCGATACGTTCCTTCATCAATTCATTCGAAGCCAGGTAGACCGCATCGTAAAGGTGCGTGCCTCCCGCGGGGCTCGTTGCGCCTTCCGGCAGGACGCTTCTTCCTGTTTGGTTGATTTCCGCCGAATCAATCGCCCGCGCCAAGGCTGCCGGCGCGTTTGTAAAATCACTCAGCAACTTCACGTCGACATCGAAATTCATCACAAACGCGCGATCGGCACTTTGCAGTACGGAGCCTAGAAATTTCTTCGCCGCTCCTTGCTCCGTACCCAGCAATTGCCCCTGGCTGACGCTTGTGTCAATCGCGATCCCCAAACTCAACGCCGTATTCGTGTCCTGCGAGAAGTTTGTGATTTTCTGCGGCGCTCCCTCGTCGGTAATCTCGAAGTTATCCTTGCTCAGATCTCGCACTAGTTGGCCGCGATGCCCTTCGACAATCGCGTATACGTCGACAGCCGATGACGTGACCTTGATTGATTCGGCGGTAGGTCCGTCGGCCGCTTGTTTCGGCAGCGCAGCCGGCGTCACCGAGGCCGAAAACCAGAGCGCCCCGGCCAGTGCCGTTCGGATCGTGCGCGCGATCGCGGTTAGACGCATGCGTCAGTCCGTCGACTGGTGAGCGGGCTCACAGGGTTTCCTGGTTCACATCCTACGCGCTGCCTTCTTCGCAGTCGAATGTTGCAAAAAAGAGGCCGGACTACCGAGCTCGCCCCTGCTGGCGATCCGCTCGTGTCCGGCCTCAAGGTGTTTTACAGCGTTGAGCCTAAATCGCGGTGCGCGGCCTTACTCGCCACTCACCTGCACCGGCACTGTTTCGATCAGCTCCGGCTGCTGGGCTACAAGCGTCTTCAGGTCTTTCGGCATTTGAAAATAGTAAGTGCCGACGCCGGGCAATCGCAGCGCCCGGACCGTGACCTTTCCATCGTGACGAATGCAAAGCAACGCGGGGCTCTGGCCTTGTCCGTGATAGTAATCAAGTTCCTGCGGAACTATAATCCCCACGCTTTCCGATCCTCGGTACACGCTGATCATCCCGTAAGAACCGGCGGAACGGTCGACCGAAAAGGTGTAATCGCCCGTCGGAAGCGCCGTTTTTCCCACCTGCGCGTCGAAAGGCATCTTGAAACGGCCCGCTGTCGTTGGCCCCGCCTGCAACCCCGGCAGGATCGCTGCGATCGCAATCACAGCGCCAAGTGCAATCCACAAAATCTTCCTGGAACCTTTCATTTTTATCCTCTCTCTTTTTTGATCTGCACCCCGACGGACGAGCAGTCCTACCAGGTTGCCGTAACGGAGTACATTTTGAAGTTTTCAATCGCGCTGCGAAGTAGTACGGCGGGGCCTTTTCAGGTCAGGTGTTTCCAAAGGATAATATCAGACAAAAGTTGGCGTAACGATTAACATGAAAGCGGTCTAATTCACCGCTGTGATTGCTGCACGGCAACTTGCTCTTGCACCTCCCGACGAAACTCAGAAGGATGCGCGATTCGGCGAAACGGCTCGGGAGTTCCGCCGGTGCCGTGAATTGTCAGCGTGCCATATCCGAACAGCCGCCCCATCGCGGATTCCTCGATTCCGATGCTTTCCACTTTCGCGAGCATGATTTCCAGCGAGCGGCGGCTCGCCAATCCCGTTTTGATGATCACTCGCCGGTTGGTCACTGCCATTTCCACGGCGGTCCGTTTGAACACGGCCGCAGCCACGATCACGAACGCCACCACCAAGAGCGCCGCGCCCGCGTACAAGAAATCCGTATCCTTTTGCAGCAGACAAACCACGCCGCCTGCGGCGATGATCAGCGCAATGATCACCGGCCAGAGGAGCACGCTCCAGTGCAGCCCGGTCTGATAAACCACTTCTTCCCCGGGTATCAGATCCTTTTTGACGTAGCTCATCGGCTTTTCGCGGCGAATCGAACCCCCGCCTTACCTGCCGGGAAATCCTCGTTTACGCGTCTATTTTGCTGAGAAGGCCAGGAGCACATTCCCCGAATTCGTTCCGGTGACGGCGTAGCCCGATCCGATAAAAAGCATGCCGTCCGCGATCGAAGGCCCAATGGATGCGATCGCGCCGCCTTTTGCCGGCACATCGTTCACGGTTTTGAATTCCCGTGCCGTGTCGTATTCCCAGAGAACGTGACCATCGGCCGTTGAAAGCGCGTGCAGCTTCCCGTCCGATCCGGCAAGGAACACAATACCCGGCATGGCAGTTGCGGCAGCCGAATTGATAACGCGAGTGCCAGGTGCTTTCGGAAACTCCGCACGCCAAGCCACATCGCCAGTGGCGAGCTTCAGCGCCACCATTCCACCCGATTGCAGCCCGTAGTAAACGTTCTGATCATCCGCGGCCCCGCCCCAAACCACGCCGTTCAAATTCGCGTAGAAACTGTGTTCCTGACCCTTCGGAATGTCGACGGCGTGAACCTCCCAGACAACCGCACCTTTCTTATCCGGATCAAGGGCGAAAACTTTTCCATTTTTCATCCCAAAAACCACCACGCTCTTGCCGTTCGCCAGCTTGCGCAAAATGGGTGAATTGCCGATGTCTTGATCGGGGCCATTCACTTTCGGGCAGTTGTCGGTCCGTGCTGGTCCGTTGCATCCGCCCATGAACGCGTCGCCGGCCTCCCCCTGGTAATGCCACAGGACTTTTCCAGTCTTCAGGTCCAGTGCCATTACCGAGTCGGTGGTGGGCGGCGCTGGATCAGTCTGCCCGTCTCCAGTTCCCACATAGATGGCGTCACGCTTCGCATCTATGGTGGGAGAATTCCAGATCGAGCCGCCGGAGGGCGCGTATTGCTGCACGCCTTTCGAATTTTTTCTCACAGGCTCTGGCGTGCTCACCACGTATGTTTTCCAGACTTGCGCGCCCGTATTCGCGTCGAGCGCAACCACGCTTCCCCGGCCCGTGCAACAGGAATAGTCAAGGTTGGCGGACGAAAACTCCTCGGAAGACGATATCGGAACATACACGCGTTCCTTATACACTTTCGGCGCTGCGGTCACGCGCGCGACGAAATGATCGTCCACTTTCGTCACCCAAAGCTCCGCGCCGGTTTGCGCATCCACCGCGTACACATTCGCGTGCGCGTCTCCAAAATATGCAGCGTACTTCGTGGCGCCGTGGCCCTTTATTTTCTCGATGGTGAGGGCGCCACGCACCGCACCCTTCGCCTGATATGACCAGTAGACGCACCCCGTGCTCGCGTCCAGCGAATAGACGTAGCCGATATCTGTTCCTACGAAAACGCGCCCGGAGACAATCGTCGGCTGACCGTAGGCTGATAGCCCGGTCGGATACCCGAATGCCCACTTTAATTTCAATTGCGGCACTTCATCGGCTGTCAGGCCCGCTCCCTTGGCATTCTGGAACCGGGAGTTGACGATATCCGGGCTCCATCCATTCCATTCGGGACCGGAAGAAGGATCATCCAGCGGAGCATTCGACGCACAGTGGTTGGGCATATCCTTCGCGTCGCCTTCCTTCAAGCTGCCCAGCGGACGCCCGCTCAGAAACGTAGCCAGCATTTTTTTCTGATCGTCCGTCAACGCATCGCCCTGAGGTTTCATCAGGCCAGTGGTGAGCGCGTCGTAAATTCTCTCGGGTGCCATTTGCCGAATGGCGGAAGGCGCTGGCGCTTGCGGGACATTGGGATTCCCGTGGCAGCCCATGCAGTGCGTTTCGAATGTGCCGATGCCCGTCTCGGTGCCGGCGTTGAGACCCGCGCCCGCCGCAGGAGCCGGGGGCGCTTGGCCTTGGGGCGGCGCGCTAGCTGGCGCTGGTGCTTGCGCCCGCACAATCACAGCGAAATAGACACACGCAGCCAGCACGATTACAAGTGTGGCGGTGAAGAGAGATCGTCTCATTAAAAGGACCTTTTCTCGGGAACGGCCGATCTATATCTGACCATCCTCGCGGAATGAAGTGCATTACCAAGACATCGCCACGCGTTTCCCTCGGGCGCACCGTGCCGCGCCCCTGCAAAGAAATTCTGCAGCGCCTTTTATTTATCGCTGATTCCGCCCCAAGCGGAATTCAAATGATACTGCAAGCCCGATCCCACCATTTCGATCCGGTGAATCAGGCCATCGCTGATCTTGAACGCTTCGCTCACCTCGAGGCTCGATGGCCGATTGAATATATTGCCCATAGAAACGGTCTGGCCGTTGGTCAAATGAATCGTATGCACCGTGCCGTTCTGATCGAAAATCACGCAGCCCCAAACCACGCCGCGCTCCTGATCAACGATCGGAAAGCGCCGGTGATGAATCCGCGTGACAACCGCGTAGTAGCCGCTCTTGAATTGCGCCATGCAGCTCATCCCGAAGGCATTGAACGCCGCGTTCGGTGAAAGTTTTGGATTGTTGGTCGTCTGGCTTCCGTTCTCGATGCGATTGCAATCGTCGGCGAACGGGTACACGCCCTTGCCGTCGTTATTCTCGAGGCCCGCGAAGTACATGTTGGCTGTGGCGATCATCTTTGCGCGCGAGACGCGCTGCGCTGGAGGGATCGTCTCGGTCCAAATCGGGTCGGGCGTGCTGGCGTCTAGGTCTGCGATGCCGGATGGACCACCGCCGCCCTGGCGGTAGTAGGTCGTCTCGATCTCGGTGATCCTGCCGAGCTCCACGCGCAGGCGCAGTCCCATGATTAGCAGATGCTCGCCCTCATGCATCGTCACAATGCAGCCGATCTGCTCCACGACGGGATCGGAAAAGCACAGCCGGAAATGTCCAACCGCGGTCGCTGTGCCCCAGAAGCCGTCGCCGACGTCCATCACCTGGTCTTGTTCGGTGTACTTCACGTCCTGCGCCAGCGGCAGCGTCTTGGGATCGTGCGCCACAAGGGCGTTCAGATACTGATCCGCCAATCCTTCCAGGCAAGCACGATCGCAATCAGTTGGTATCGGACCCGTGGCAATCACCGGTTTGCTGAAATATCCCGTCAGTATGATCGCTGCCAGGCAACACAAAGCACCCACCCCTGCAATCTTCACACGCATCGCCATCCTCCTTCGAATTCTCTCCAAACCGCGATCAATGCCCCGCACCTTCGGTCCAGCCATTATTGAGGCCGTAAGGAATCGTGACGAACGGGAAGGCCTCGACTTCGTGGATCAGCCCGCCGCGGATTCCAAAAGTCTCCATCGTATAGAGATTGAGCATCATCCCCGGGGGCGCATTCGGATCACCGCCGCGCCGCGTGCCGTCCTGAACGAAAAACGGAAAGGTGGCTACCACACCCTTCTGCTCATCGACGACCAAAACCCTCCGCGGACGAATTTTCTTGATGAAGTTGAGTATCTTCGTGGAGATTTGGGCAGAGCACGTCATCATGCTGATCTTCAGCTGTTCCTGGCCCTGCGGCGTGCTCGCATTCGGAAGCATCGGCGAGGGCATCATGCGGCCGCCGGGGGGCGGGTTGTTAACGGTCTGGTAGCCGTTCTCGTGCCGAACGCAGTCGTCGGCGAACGCCCCGATCTTGCCATCGTCGCCTTCGAGCGCGTCGAAGTAGGAGTTCGCGGCCCAGATCAATACGTCGCGCGAAGTTCTTTCGGAAGCCGGAACGTCGTCCACGAGCCCTGGCCGTGGCGTAGTCAGCAGCGGGATCGCTGTCTTGTCCACGCCGCGTGTCCAGATTTGCTCAATCTCCTCGATGCGGTTGCGGTCGATTTTCAGGCGGATCGCCACGAGCGCATCCTGGCCGCCGATTTTCAAGCGCGCCTGCTCCGCAACCTGACCGAAGACCGGGTCGGCGATCACAATCTTGAAGCTGGTCGGCTCCACTTTTGAGCGCCACAGCATTCCTTCGCCGATGTTCAGCTCGGCGGTGTTTTCCGTCATGCGGACATCGCGCGCGAGAGCCGGCACGGCGCCGGGATCGTGCTTGAAGATGGCGTTCATATAGCCGTCCATGAACCCCACCAGACACGCCCGGTCGCACGGTTTCACGAGAGACGGCGTCCATTCCGGCTCCGGACCCTGATACTTCTGCGGCGCGGCGCCCGCACGGGCGGCGAACGCCAGGGTGCCGAGCGTCAATAGCATCGCCGCCAGAAATCCATTTTTCATTGTGTTACCTCGCCCGGAAATACATTTCCCCGCACTAAACGGGACGCACAATACCGCGCTCTTGCTCGCTGGTCAATGGCGTGTGTAAATTCGCGCGGCCGTGCGCGCCCGGGGGACATTGGCACCTGAAACGTTCGAACATGACGATTTGAGGGCGGCTAGTGGATTCTGAGTATCGCCGATCGGACGCTATGCCTTATAATTCCCGAAATTCTGCCCAGTCGAATTGCTTCGAGATTCAAATCGTGGACTTTCACAAGGAGGTTTCATGAAGATGCGAAGATGGATTTTCGGCGCCACGACGCTGGTTCTCAGTCTGTTCTTAGGAGTAACGCTGGCTAACGCCCAGGATCATGATGATCGCGATCATCATGATCAGGGATATAACGGCGATCACGACCGTGATCACCATGATCACGATCGGTTCGACGACCACGATCGCGATCAGGCCCGCGATTGGTACCAGCATCATCACGACGCTTTCAACGAACATGAGGGCCGCTATTGGCACCGCGAATGGGAACCGGACATTCACGAGGGATTTGTTTTTACTCCCGATATGCGTCGAGCCTTTCGGCCTGTCCCGCATGATTTACTCGTCCGCCTTGGCCCCGCGCCTCCGGGATATCGGTACGTTGTAATCGGCGATCACGTTTGCTTGATTGACCGAGGGTATCGAATTCACGACGTGCTTCACTTCGAATTGAACTTCTAGCCTCCGCTAGCAACTGCTCGCTCTTGAAACCGGGACCGGCGTTTCGACCGCCAGTCCCGGTTTTTAAGTTTCTCGCAACTTTCATCTAAATTTTCCCCTTGCTCCTTTGCCTCCTCCACAGCGCGACGCTGTGGGCAGCGGCTTCAGTTTGTGCTACGCTTTTGGCGGACGAGATATTCGCGGCCGTCTGTTGGTTTGGGAAACGGCTCCGGCATCTCGCTCACCTTTTCGCTCATCTAAAGAGCAGGGACACAGGTACTCATGTCTACAACCTTGGTTCGTCCGCCGCAACGTAAGCGCGAGCTTATGGAGCAGGCGGTGATTCGCTTCTGCGGCGATTCCGGTGACGGCATGCAAATCACCGGAAGCCAGTTCACCAATACGGTCGCTCTTTACGGCAACGATCTGGCCACGCTCCCTGATTTCCCCGCGGAAATTCGCGCTCCCGCTGGCACTTTGCCCGGCGTCAGCGGATTTCAGGTCCATTTCTCGTCGAGCGACGTCTATACGCCCGGCGATAGCGTTGACGCGCTCATCGCCATGAATCCCGCTGCGCTGAAAATGAATATCGCCGACCTGAAGCCCAACGGCATTCTCATCGTCAACCTGAATGATTTTGGCGAAACCGATCTGCGCAAGGCGCAGATGACCGTGAATCCTCTCGAAGACCATTCGCTCGACGCCTATCGGCTCTTTTCCGTCGAGCTGACCAAACTCACCCGCGCCGCGCTGAAAGACTTGGGCCTCGACAACAAAACCGTCGACCGCTGCAAGAATTTCTTCGCGTTGGGCATGTGCTATTGGCTGTACAACCGCTCGCTCGATACATCGCTCCGCTGGATCGAGGAAAAGTTCAAGAGCAAGCCCGCCCTGGTGCAGGCCAATCGCACCGCGATGCAGGCGGGCTACAGCTATTGCGAAGCCACCGAGGCGTTTCAGATCAGCTATGAAATTCCGCCCGCGAAACTCGCTCCCGGCCTTTATCGCAACATCAGCGGAAATACCGCGCTCGCCATGGGTTTCGTCGCCGCTTCGCAGAAAGCGGGGATTCCACTTTTTCTCGGCTCCTATCCCATCACCCCCGCGTCGGATATTCTTCACGAGCTTTCCGCTTACAAAGATTTCGGCGTGATCACTTTTCAAGCCGAGGACGAAATTGCGGCTATCACTTCCGCGATCGGCGCAGCCTATGCGGGCGCTCTCGGCATCACTTCCACCTCCGGCCCCGGCATGGCGCTGAAAACCGAGGCGCTCGGTCTCGCCGTCGCAGTGGAACTTCCGCTCGTCGTCTGCGATATCCAGCGCGGCGGACCTTCCACCGGCCTTCCGACCAAAACTGAGCAGGCCGATTTGCTGCAAGCTCTCTTCGGACGAAATTCCGAAGCGCCCATTCCCGTGCTCGCGCCCGCAACGCCAGGCGATTGCTTCTGGATCGCTCTCGAAGCCAGCCGCATCGCCATTAAATACATGGTGCCTGTCATCATTCTTTCCGATGGATATCTGGCCAATGGCGCCGAGCCCTGGAAAATTCCCGATCTGTCTCAGCTGCCGGATATCCCCGTGAAATTCGAAACGAATCCGGAAGGCTTCCACCCCTACCGGCGCAATCCGGAAACTCTAGCGCGCCCGTGGGCAATTCCCGGCACTCCCGGACTCGAACACCGCATCGGCGGCCTGGAAAAACAAGACGTCACCGGCAACGTGAATTACGAGCCGCTGAACCACGAGCGCATGGTCCGGCTGCGCGCTGAGAAAGTCGCGGCAATCGTTCAGGACGTGCCCGACGCCGTGCCCGAAGGCGATCCTTCCGGCGAATTGCTGATCGTTGCCTGGGGCTCCACGCACGGTCCGGTCACCGCCGCGCTAAAAGCGCAGCGCGCCAAGGGCCGCCGCATCGGCCACGTTCATTTGCGCCATTTGAATCCGATGCCGAAAAATCTCGGCGAAATTCTGGGCCACTACGACAAAATTCTCGTCCCCGAAATGAACATGGGCCAGCTCGTCATGCTGCTCCGCGCAAAATTCCTAGTCGACGCCCAGGGCTACAATAAAATTCAGGGCAAGCCTTTCAAGCAATCCGAGATCGAAGACAAAATCGAGGAGTTGCTCGACTGATGCTCGCCCCGTCAAACAACTGTCATCCCGAGCGGAGCCCCGCGCGCCTTTTCCTCCCCGCGCTTTCCACGGGCGCGGGACGCAGCGAGGGATCTGCCTTTTCTTTCTTGTGCGCTACCACGGAGAAGTCTAAATGACCACGGCCACTTTACCCGTCTACACAAAAAAAGATTTTCAAACCGACCAGGAAATCCGTTGGTGTCCCGGCTGCGGCGACTACGCCATTCTTTCCGCCGTGCAGTCGGTTTTCCCTGAACTCGGCATCCCGCGTGAAAAGTTCGTGGTCATTTCCGGCATTGGCTGTTCGAGCCGCTTCCCGTATTACATGAACACCTTCGGCTTCCACACCATTCACGGCCGCGCGCCCGCGGTTGCCACCGGATTGAAAATCGCGCGCCCCGACCTCGAAGTCTGGGTCGCCACTGGCGACGGTGATTCGCTTTCCATCGGCGGCAATCACACCATCCACATGCTGCGCCGCAACGTCGGCCTCAAAGTGTTGATGTTCAATAATAAAATCTACGGTCTCACCAAGGGCCAGTATTCGCCCACCTCGGAAATCGGCAAGAAAACGAAATCCACTCCGTTCGGCACCGCCGATCGCCCGTTCAATCCCATCTCTCTCGCCATCGGCGCCGAAGCCACATTCGTCGCGCGCTCCGTCGACGTTTTTCAGCAGCACCTAAAAGACACGCTGAAAAAAGCCGCCGCCCACCAGGGCTCCGCCTACGTCGAGATTCTCCAGAATTGCAACATCTTCAACGACCATGCCTGGGAAACGCTCACCGAAAGGGACGCGCGCAGCGAGCACGTCGTCCAGCTCGAACACGGCAAGCCGCTCATCTTCGGCAAAAATCGCGACAAGGGCATTCGCCTGAACGGCTTCGAACTCGAAGTCGTACAGCTCGGCAATGGCACCACCGAAAAAGATCTCCTCGTCCACGACGAGCATCATCCCCGGCCCGCCTATGCGTTCCTCCTCGCGCACATGGAGCAGCGCCCCGACTTCCCCACTCCAATTGGAGTTTTCCGCTCCTGGAACGATGTTCCTCGCTACGAGGACGTGATCACCAAGCAGATTCGCGATGTGCAGGAACGCCGCGGCAAAGGCGATCTCGAAAAGCTCCTCCGCGCCGGCGATACCTGGGAAGTCCGCCCGTAATCCCGCGCGCCACGTTGTCATCCCGAGCGGAGTCCCGCGCGCCTTTTCTTTTCCCGCGTTTTCTGCGGGCGCGGGACGCATCGAGGGATCTGCTTTTTTTTCCCTGTCGCGCGGGCGTGCGAGTGCCCCATGCTCGCTTTGTGAGCGTGAGGCCTCTATTTGTCTCCCACGCCGGAAAATCGAAACCCTCTCGCCTCACAAGCCGTCCCATGTCTGCATAGCTGTCGCCATCCGGCGGTCAACAACGGAAATCCAGAATTGAGGGGCTTGCGCCAATGAAGAGACTCCTTGTTTTTCTTGCTTTGGT
>DATDIT010000043.1:0-10271 GCA_036520875.1 Candidatus Acidiferrales bacterium | reverse complement strand
TTCTTTGAAGAACACGGCTGGCGTTGCCGGGAAGTTCACTATCTGTGGGACGAAAGCAAACGGCTCCATCGCCCCATCCAGTTGCCTCTATTTCTAAGGCTTATCTACCTCATCCGCGGGATCTTCGCCTCGAAGGAGCAGCGAGCCGCCTTCAGAAAATTCCAGGGCTACGCCATGCTTGAACCCACGGACTCGTAGTTGCCGTCGTGGGTTAGGGGTAAGTCGTCCGCCACGAAGAAGTCGCGCATGAAATATCGCGCTCCAGATGCCGCAGCCGGCCTAGTTGCAGCCGCAGGAGCCGCCGCAGCAACCGCCACCGCTGGAACTAGGCCCCGCTGAGGACTTGCTGCCATTACCGTGTGCGGCGAAAACCGATAATTGCAGCGTATGCTTGCCGCTCGAGCATTTCGGACATGAAACCGACGTCTTCCCGTTCATCACCAGGCGCTCGTAGCGCTCGCCGCATTCGTCGCAAACGTATTCGTAGATCGGCATGGACCCACCTCGAAATCTCGAAGTTGCTGTGTCAATAGTGTACCAAAAGCATTAGTCCTTTGGTGCGACGTCACGCGTCTTGATAAGCCACTGCCCATTCATGCGCACGAGTTCGTCGACTTCCCGCCCCGCGGCAGCTACGCGAACAGGCACGGCCGGTCCCGCCTGAGCAAACACCGTCATCCAGTAAGCCTCCATGTGTGCGTGATCCTTATCGACAAATTCTAGGTAGCTGTTGGCGAGCACGTGATACATGGGCGGCCTTTTTTCCCCGCTTTTGGCTTCGGCGTCAACATTTCGTTGCCGAAGATCCAGTATCATTTTCTTGAGCGCCTCGCGTCCTTTGGTCGCGCTCGCGCCGCTGCCGAATTGTCCATCCGGCGTATACGTCGCGGCGTAAGCGTCCGCATTCTCCGTGTCCAGGGCGCGAACGTAGCGCCACATCAACTTCTCGATCTGCGCGCGGTCTTGAGCTTCCCTTTGCGTGTCATTTCCACGCGCCGCCACATGGGAGCCAAGCAATGCCACAAACAAAAGCGCAACCACCCCAGCAAGGACTTTCTTCATCACACGCATCTCCTTTTGATAGCAGTCGCAGGTCAGGGTACTTTGAGTAACAGAGTCGCCCGAACCGAGCTTTTGTACCTCGGCGAATGAGAGAGTCTATATCACGGCCATCGGCCGGGCGGTCTCCGAAACCAACACGCAGCTCGCCGTCTAGTTGCCGCTCATGTAGCGCGAGGCGAATTCGAGGAACGCCGGCCAATTCGGGGCGTCGGTGTGGCCGCCTTCGTGTTGACGGAATGCCAAGTCCCCGGCAACCAAGGATGTTCCGATCGGCGGCATGTCCGTAGCGCCAAGTCCTTCTTCGCCCAGAAGCTCGTACACCGGCCCCGCGGCGACCTCGGCCATGAACTGGCCTTTGTCGTCAACCCAACCACCCTCCACTTGTGGCGAGCCGCAACTGATGAAGACCGGACGCGGCGCGGCCAGCGCGATCAGTTCGTGCGCGTCCACGGGCAGGTCCTTCGGCGTGAGCGGGCCCGCATACTTCAGAAAATTCCCTGCCATCCAGTGATATTCACTGGTCGCGGCAAGATTTTCAACCGTTTCGCCGAAGTCGCGTCGCAAAAGTTTCGCGCCTCCGGCTCCGGAGGATCCAATCAGCGCGATCGCAAAACGTTGGTCGTACGCCATGGTGACGAGCGCCGCTTTGCCGTACCGCGAGAGCCCCTCGATTCCAACTCGCTTTGCATCAACTGCCTTGTCCGTCTCCAAGTAATCGAGTAGACGGCTCGCGCCCCAGGCCCATGCTCGCAGCGTTCCCCAATCGTCCAGCTTGCGCGGCTGTCCCTTGTTGCACAGGCCGATGATTCCCTGCGTGAGGCCGGCTCCATTGTCCGCTTGAAAACTCGTGGGAATGATCACCGCATATCCCCAGCCTTTGGCCAAAACCTGCTCTTGCCATGTCGGACCGGGAGGAGGCGGCGGAATCTTCTGCCCCTGACCCTCCAATCGTTCGAGTAACCGGCGCATCACCGCAGGGTCGAATCCGAATTCCACCATAACCGGCACGCGCCCGTTCGCCCTCGCTGGAGTCGTCAGGCTCGCTTGAATGTCCACCGAAATTGCGGGATACGACGAATTATGGACGTGCCCCACCAGCTTCTTTGTAATCGCCGGCACTCGGCCGACGACTTCACGCGTCGTGCTGGTCACTTCCCAATTTACTCTCGGCGTCTGCTTTGGCACGCGTCCGTAAATTTCGCGGTCGAAACTTTCCACGATCTCGGGCCGTCGCTTCGTCCACCAGATCTTGGCCGTCGCAACTTTTTCGCTGTCGTTCAACACCAGCGGGTTCGGCAGCGTCGGATACGGATTAGCCTTCGATTCGTCGTAATTCGCGGCGTGTGGCGAGGCGGGATTCGAATCAGCGCCGGCCCGAAGTGAGGAAATGTGCAGCAAATTCAGGACGCGTTGGTGGTCCTGCTCCGCCGTCAATTCCACGGGCGGAGCGGCCGTGTTTGGTTCCCAAGCAAAGCTGGCTGTGGCAATCAGTGGTCCAGCGACAATAGCGGCCGCAAACCCCGCTAGCCACGGAACCGATTTGCATGACGATGGGATGATTTTCTACTTCGCCTCGCTGGCGTTTTTCAGAGCGACGCTCGCGTACTCTTTGCACTTATCCTGCATCATGCCCGCGATCTGGGCGCAGTGGTTGAACGCGTCCGCCGCTTCCTTGAAGTGGCTCAAATTTTCGAGGTCGGCGCCCAGGATGAAGAGATCGGTCTGATCCGGGTTTGCTTCACCCGGGATGGCAATCTGGAGTTCCTTGGCGGATTCGTCATATTTCTCACGGCGAAAATAAATGAGTCCGAGCCCGCTATGGGCTACGGCCGCTTCGCCCGTCTTGAACGTGGCGAACTGCTCGTCGGTAAAAACGTCAGGCTTCGTCATCGTACCCATCACATCCAGCGCGTGCTTTTCGTATGTTTCGGCCTTAACGAGATTCTTCTCCCCATTCGGGTCGTCGGGCGTAAACGCGCGCGGAATCACCCAGCCGGTCAAGGCAAGAAGGTGCACATCGTCGGGGAAAAGCGAAAGTCCCCTGTCCGAATAGGTATAGAAGTCCGTCAGATCTTTCCTGTTGTAATAGGCCTGAGTAAGCTCTTCGTATACCGCTTGGCTATAGCGGTCCCCGGGATATTTCAAGAGAAACGCGTTGCCAAGTTTGATCTTCTTTGCGTCCTCGTTGGCCTTGACGAATCCCTGATACGCCGCTTCTTCTTTCGGATCGCCCGAATGCTGCTGCAAATTGTCCGTGTCTATTTCCTTGGCCGCGCGAATCGAGTCCGTTTGCGAGAGAGGGTTGGTCGATGGACCGGATGAAGAGCCTCGATTTTGACCGTTCGAAACCGCCGGAAGAAACAGGCTGGCGGCCATCATCCCGGCAGTCAACCACATATACCTATTCAAGCGACTTGGTCTCATGGCTCACCTGAACTCCTAATTGACCTTACAGCTACGTAACGCCAAGGCCCGCGTCCGGGATGATATACCCAAGCGGAAATTTTGTCTTTTCAGAATTCGTCCGGTCTCTTCGAAGATCACCAGCGCCGACAGCCCAGGGGCTCACAAACCATTTGCTCGCAGACAACTCCGCTGATTTGTGATAGTTGTGAAATATTTCGCGCCAGCCTGCGTATTAGATCAATGGACGAGCGTAAAACGACCGGGACGATGAGCGAAGCGGATTTGGCGCGGTTGCTGTCCCAGGTCCGGGCGGGTGACTCCGACGCCTGGGGTGAGCTCTATCGCCAATACGCTGCGGCAATTTTTAGGTTTTGCAGGCGGGTACTTCCGGCCCGCGAGGATGCGGAAGACGCTACCACGGAAATATTCATGAAAGTGCGCCAGAAACTCGGCACCTACGACTCCTCGCGGCCCTTTACCGCCTGGCTTTATAAAGTTGCCAGCAATCACTGCTGGGACACGTTGCGCCGCCGCCGCATTCGCCAGGACCTTGAAACCGGCGATCTGGATACGCTTCCGCTCGAGCATCCCGATCCGAGCCAGATCGAACGCCTGCAGGCCGAGCACACCAGCAAAGAAGTGCGCACGGGGCTGGCCAAGCTGCCCGATCGCGCGCGAATGGCCTTGGCCCTGCGCTATTACGCGGACATGAGTTACGACGAAATTGCGGACACGCTCGGCGTGCGCCGCGCTTTCGTGGGTGTGCTCCTGCTGCGCGCCCGTCACCAGTTGCGCGACGCGCTCACTCAGAGCGGTGCGTTCAGCGCTCTCAAAGCCTCTGCTGGGGGAAAGTCATGACCGAAATCGCCAACCATTTCGATGAAGTCACCGCGCTGCTCTATCTCGAGCAGCAGCTCGACCCCGGCCGCGCCGGTGAGGTCTCCGCGCATCTTGCGTCATGCCCTGCGTGCCGCGGTTTGCTGCGCGCGCTAGAGAGTGAAAGCCTCTGGCTGCGAACCGCGCTGGCCGCCGAAGAAGAGGCGGTTCCCGCATATCTGACCGCCGCGCCCCAGCGCAGCGAGACGCACTGGGGATGGATCGCCGCTTTTGTCCTTGCAACCGGTGGCCTTTATACGCTATGGAGCGGCTTCATCCAACCGTGGTATGCCGAGGCTTCGCAGGCTGGTTTTACGCAAGGAAACTTGCTGACGATGCTTTTCTTTAGCAGCGCCTTTTGGAAAGGATGGGATTCAATGCGAACCCTCTTGGAATTTCTACCCCTCGCTACCTTGGGGGCGATTGGAATCTGGGCGCTGAGAAAACAGTGGAGACATTTCACCCCCATTGCATTCGTGATCGGCGCGCTGATCTTCGCCCTGGCTCTGCCTCCCTCAGCGGTGGCCGCCGAAATACATCACGGCGATCCAAGCTACACGCTGCCGGCCGGGCAGGAAGTGAAAACGGATTTGATCGTTGCCGGCGAGCGCACGCGAATCGATGGTGATGTGGACGGCGATTTGATCGTTTTTTCACCTAGCGTCACTGTCAACGGCCACATCAAGGGTGACATCCTGGGGTTCGGACAAGAAATCCAGGTAAATGGGCCGGTAGACGGTAATGTCCGCGTTTGGTGCCAGTCGCTTACAATCAATTCTGCCGTTGCGAAGAACGCAATGACCTGGTCGGGGCGAACCGAGTTGGCCGAAAAGGCCACGGTGGGAGGCACGCTGACTATGTTTTCCGGCGCTTCTGAATTGGATGGGCGGGTCGCGGGTGATCTTCTGGCATACGCTGGCGATCTCGATCTAAACGGCACTCTCGGTAGCGATGCGAATATTCGTGGAGATCGCCTCACCATAGGATCGACGGCTCAGATACTCGGCCACACGAAATATCGAGGGCGCCGGCAGCCGCACATTGACGAGGGTGCCAAGCTCGCGAGCCCCATCGATGTAACCCTCATCAAGCGCGGCCCCAACTATGGCCAGATCGCCTATTACTGGCATGCAGTCCTTCTCTGGGGCGCAAGCTTTCTGTTCGGACTTCTGCTCCTGTTTTTGTTTCCGGCGTTTTTCGCGAGAGCGGTTAACACCGCCAACAAAGCTGGGGTCTCCATTGGACTGGGAATTCTGTTGCTCTTTGCAACCCCCATCGCTGCGTTCATCGCCTGCATCACCATCGTCGGACTCGGCGTCGGAATTGCTACGCTTCTCGCCTACGCGATTGCGGTGTATGCAGCTCAGATTTTCGTGGCCTCGTGGCTCGGAGAGAAAATGTTGGGAATCGGATCGGGAGTCGGTCCGGCAATCGGCAGGCTGGCAATCGGCCTCGCGATTCTGCGCGTGCTGCGCATGGTTCCCTACGCCGGTCCTATTATCGGACTGCTTATCGTAGTTTGGGGAATGGGCGCACTGGCGCTGGCCATTCACCGCAGCATTCGGACCGAAGCCGCGCCCGCCTAACAAAATTCCGGAGCGCCGCCGTCATTTTTTATGCAATGCCGGGCGTCGCGCCGCCGGCTCTTTTTCGCGGAATTTCCTTCTAGTTTGAAGCCTTGAATACGTCTAGTTTGCCGCGTCGAATCCTTCTAGGTCGAAACAATATGAGGTCCCAAACCGTCGCAACTCGTCTACAATCGCCTCAGATAGCAGCATTCGCCGTGCTCCCGTGCGGACGGAAGGGAAACTTGTGTGGGCCTGACCCAGCGCTGGCGCGAAATCCGTTCCGGCTTCGAGCCTCCCTTCTGGATCGCAAACACCACCGAGATTTTTGAGCGCGTCGCTTACTACGGCACCACCGCGGTTCTCGCTATTTACCTCACCGAGCAGCTCCATTTTTCAAGCGAGCTTGCCGCGACGCTCCTTGGGATCGCGGGCTTCGTGGTTTATGCGCTTTCGATTCTGGCCGGGACGCTGGCGGACCGATTCGGTTTCCGGCGTACCTTGATGGCCGCTTACCTGCTTTTGACGGTGGGCTATTTCCTGTTGGGATCGCTCGAATCCTCATGGATGGCGCCGCTGCGCAGAAGCGTCGGCGATAAGTGGCTGGTATCGATGGTCCTGCTGATTCCATCTCTCGGTCCCGGATTGGTAAAGCCGTGCGTGGTGGGGACGACGGCGCGAGCCTCCACGGAAAACGTCCGCTCGCTGGGCTACTCGATTTACTACACGCTGGTGAACATCGGCGGCGCAGTGGGTCCGCTGATGGCGTGGGCAGTGCGGCAAAAACTGGGATGGGGAATTCAGAATGTTTTCCGGGTGGCCGCACTGAGCGTGTTCTTGATGTTTTGGGTGACGCTGCTTTTTTTTCAGGAACCCGGGCGGTTCGATGAGGTGCGGGTGGCAAGCGTCGGGAGCGCGCTCAAGAATATTTACATCGTCCTTGGCAATGTGCGCTACGTTACATTTCTGCTGATTTCCTCTGGCTTCTACATCGTCTATTGGCAAATTTTTATTTCCGTGCCGATTTTCATGCGCACGTATGTGAATCCGGACGCGGCTGTTGACCGGATGCTCTCGATCGAAGCGGCCACGGTGATCTGCTTTCAGATTCTGGTGACCTATCTGACGCGGAAAATACCTGCCGTGCAAACAATTGCGATCGGCTTCCTGCTAGCCGGGCTTTCGTGGATTTTGCTGGCGGTGCATCCCACGATGTTCATGCTGGGGACGCTGCTCGTGCTGCTTGCTCTCGGCGAATTGACGCAGGCCTCGCGCTATTATGAATACTGCTCCCGCCTGGCGCCGGCAGATCAGCAAGGGCTTTACATGGGCTATGCGTTCTTGCCGATTGCAATCGGCTACGCGGTCGCGGGACGCCTGGGCGGCTACCTGCTGCACGAATTCGGCGAAGTGCTGCACCGTCCCGCGGAAATGTGGTGGGTGATCGCTGCGATCGGAGTGCTGACGGCGGCGCTGATGTGGCTGTACGACAAAATCGTGCAGCCGCGGACGCAAACCGAGCCGGCAGAAGCCGTCAGCGTTTCTAGTTCCTAATTGGGCTCACATCTTCTCCGGCGCAGCGATTCCCAGCAGCCCGAGCGTCACGATAAGCTGTTCGCGTACCAGCGACGTAACGCGCAATAAAAACGCGCGTTTCTCCGCGTCTTCCTCCGAAAGAATATGGTGCTTGTGGTAGAAAATGTTGAACGCCTGCGCCAGCTCGAACGCATAGCGCGTAAGAAACGCCGGCTCCTGGCCGCCTATTGCCGCGTCCACACGCGCATCCAGCGACCCGGCCAGCACGATCAACTCCCACAGATCATCCCCCGAGGGCATCGCAAGAAATTTCGCCGCGTCAATTTCGCCGGATTCCAGCCGCAGAAGATTCGCGGCATCCACGCTTTCAAATTCGGGATGAAGCTCCGCGCTCTTGCGCAAAATTCCGTTCACGCGCACCACCGCGTATTGCGCGTAAGGTCCGGTCTCGCCCTCGAAGTTCAGCGCGTCCTTGAAATCGAACGCGATCACCGTGGAACGCGTGAACCGCAGAAGAAAATAACGCAGCGCGCTGACGGCGATTTTATTCACCATGTCGTGAAACTCGGCTGTGCCCGCCATCTCTGGATGGCGCGCATCGGTTTCTTCGCCGGCTCGCGCGATCAATTGATCGATCAGGTCGTCCGCCTTCACGCCCTGGCCTTTGCGCCCACTCACTTCGATGTAAGGCTTCTTCGCATCCTCAGGAGGTATCTCGTAGCCCATCTCCAGCGCGCAACGCGGTGTCAACGCCACCACGTTGTAGGAAAAATGTTTCAAATGATCGGCCTCTTCCGCATGCCCCAGCGCGCGCAATCCGGCCACCACCACTTTCTGCGGATACGCCTGCCGCGAGTCGATCACGTTGTAAACTTCGCGCGCGTGACCAAATTCCGGCGGGCCCGCGTCATCGGATTTTGAATCGGTCGTCCACGCCTCGTGTCCGTCGGGATGCGTGTGAAAGCGTCGATAGTGAAAATCCCGGTTCAGCAAGCCAAATTTCCACAGATGGTAGGCGATGTCTTTGCCCACGTAGGTTACCGTGCCGTTCGAGCGCACGATGATTTTCGCTTCCGCAAGTTCGGTTGGCTCCTCAGCGGCCGGGGCCTCTACTTCGGAGACTGCGCCATTTTCGGGAACGTCTTTATCCGAAGGAAGCTGCATCACCCAGCAGCCCGCGTTTTTCCCCGTAGTCGCCAGCTCGATCGCGCCGCTCAGTTTCAGCAACTCGAAAGCGGCATCCCAGAATTTCAGGTGCAGCACGTCGCTTTCGCGCGCCAGCAAGTCGTAATCAATCCCCAGCCGATCCAGCGTCTTCAAATGGCACTGAACGATTGCCGTTGACACCACTTCCGCCATCTCGGCCGCGTCGCCGTGGCCCTCTTCGATGTCTTTGAGCGTTTGCGAACGAATCTCCAGCCGCGATTTATCTTCGGCGAGCCACAGCGTCACGCGCGTGTAAAGGTCCCAGCAAAAATAATCAAATTTCGGCGCCGCGGCGAGTGCGCGCACTTCATCCAGCGTCTTCGGTTCTAGGTGCAGAAATCCGAGGACCACGTCCGCCACCTGCACGCCCGTGTTGTCGATATAGTTTTGCACCTCCACGCGACGCCCGGCGTAGCGCAGAATCCGCGAGAATGTGTCGCCCAGTACGGCGTTGCGCAAGTGTCCGATGTGCGCCGCCTTGTTTGGGTTAATGCTGGTGTGTTCGACGACCGTCTTGGTCTGCACTCGCTTCTCTATCGCTCCCCCAGTGCCTGCCGATTGACGTCCAGCCTCTTCACACGCTGCGCGAAAAAATGCCGCGCGGTCCAAAAACAGATTCAGGTAGCCGCCGCCCGCCACCTCCACGCGCGCCACGCCTCCAATCGGCTTCAGCGAATTGGCGATCTCCTGCGCCAGAGCCCGCGGCGGTTTTTTCAGGCGCTTCGCCAGCTCGAAGCACACCGGCGACGCAACTTCGCCCATAGCCAGCCTGGGCGGCCGCTCTGTCGTCACGCCCACGTCGGTCTTGTAGCGCTCGCGAATATGATGTCGCAGCGCTTTGCGAATTCGCTCGTCAATCGCCTTATACACGTGGCTCCCGGCGGCTCGAAGAAACCCGCGATTATCGGAAACGATCGCCCTGCCGTCAAATTTCCTGATCAGGCGCGCTCGTCGAAAAAATAGTAGCCGACAATAGTATCAGCTAACCCACACTCCTCTGGGCCCTAAAGCCTTGTGTAGCGCCACCCTCTTCAGGGTGGCATCTTGCTTTTGCGCCAGTGCCCTCCCTCTTTCCTGAAATTTAATCTCAGAAAGAATCGCCAATGTTTGACCATCATCTTTCCTTGTGCTAAGAGACGCCTCGGGAGAACCGAAGTATGCGCCATCGTATAAAGCGCCCGTTCATTCTTTCTCTTCTGTTCGCGGCGGCCGTTTTTTCCCCGACGCCTTCCTCGTCGCAAACGCGCACCATTGCGGGTGATTTCGTGATCGAGCCGCCCACACTGGTTTCGCTCGGCTTCGAGTGGCGCATTGCCGGAGACGACAATCGCAACGCTCGCGTGGACGTGACCTACCGCAAGAAGGGCGAGCAGCAGTGGCGAAAAGGTCTGCCTCTTCTGCGCCTGCAGCGTGAGCAAGTTTCAGGCGGAGCGCCGCGCGATGGCGGCGTCCACTATTTCAACTACATCGCTCCCAACATGTTTGCCGGCAGCCTGCTGAATCTTGAGCCCGATACGGAATACGAATGCCGCTTCGTTCTTTCCGATCCAGACGGTGTGAGGGGCAAAACTGAAAAAACTGTGGTGGTGCGCACGCGCAAGGAGCCTCAGCCCGCGGAAG
>DATDIT010000042.1:0-41248 GCA_036520875.1 Candidatus Acidiferrales bacterium | reverse complement strand
CCTTTCAGGTTTCAACGAAATAAAGCAGAAAATTACCTGTCTAACGGCGTACGACTATCCTACCGCGCGTCTGCTGGACGATGCTGGCGTGGATGTTCTGCTCGTCGGCGATTCTCTCGGCATGGTTGTGCTGGGATACGACAGCACCCTGCCGGTTACCCTCGACGAAATGATTCACCACACCCGCGCCGTTCGCCGCGCCACGCACCACGCATTGCTCGTCGCGGACATGCCCTACGGCAGCTTCCACGTCTCGCTGGACGAATCAGTCCGCAACGCTGTGCGGCTGGTGAAAGAAGGAGGCGCGGAAGCTGTGAAAGTGGAAGGCGGCGAACGCCGCATCGAGCTGATCGCGCGGTTGGTCGAAGCAGAAATTCCGGTGATGGGGCACGTAGGTCTGACGCCGCAATCGATCAACGCGCTTGGCGGTTTTCATGTGCAGGGCAAATCGGCGGACGCGGCCCGGCAAGTCGAGCGAGACGCGCGCGCCGTGGAAGTCGCGGGCGCATTCGCCGTCGTGCTGGAATCGATGCCTCGCGATTTGGCGGCGCGCATTACGCAAAAGCTCCGCATCCCCACCATCGGCATCGGCGCGGGCCCCGATTGCGACGGCCAGGTGCTTGTGTTCCACGATCTTGCTGGCTTCACGGTGGGGCATACCCCGAAATTTGCGCGCCAGTATGCGAACCTTTCAGCGGAGATCTCGCGTGCCGTATCGGAATTTTGTGGCGACGTGCGCAGCGGACGATTTCCGTCCGATGCCGAGTCGTTTCACTCTGCCGCCGAACTGCGCGAACATTTACCAGTGCGCGAGCGCACCTAGTTTGCGAAACTAGTGGCGCACCAAAAGTGAAGTGAAAGGAGCCCCGACGCATGGACGTTGCCGATTTTCGCATCCTCTACGATTACAATTTCTGGGCCAACCGTCGTGTTCTCGAGGCCTGCGCGCCGCTTTCGGCCGAAGAGTTCACGCGCCAGAATGGATCGAGCTTTCCGTCTGTCCGCGAAACCCTGGCGCACATCTGCGGCGCTGAATGGATATGGCTCGAGCGCTGGAATGGCCGCGTGCCCACGGGAGGAATTCCCGCCGCGACTGATTATCCGGATTTTGAAACGCTGAAGCAGCGATGGACCGAAATCGAAAGCGACCTCCTCGCCTACATTGGCTCTCTTCGGCCGGAAGATGTAAACCGAGTCGTTGAGTTCAAGACGCTCGCTGGCGTTCCCTTCTCTCAGCAGTTGGGACACTGTCTGCAGCACGTCGCCAATCACAGCACCTACCATCGCGGGCAGGTCACCACCATGCTGCGCCAGTTGGGCGCGAAACCTGCCACGACCGACTTGATTTATTTCTACCGCGAGCGCGCTACCGCGAAATCGAGCGCGTGACGCCTACGCTCCCGCGCACTCGATGGAAGTAATCCACACCGTTGCGTGGATGAAACAGGCGGCCGCCGACGCTCGCGCAAGCGATCGTATCCTCGGTCTCGTGCCCACTATGGGTGCGCTGCACGAAGGCCATCTTTCGCTCGTTCGTGAAGCGCGAAAGCAATGCTCGCCGGTCGTCGTTTCGATTTTCGTCAATCCCAAGCAATTCGCCCCATCTGAGGATTTTCAGAAATATCCGCGCGCTTTTGAAGCCGATCGTGCTGCACTCGAGAAACTCTGCGTCGATTATTTATTTGCGCCGTCTGCGGAAGAAATGTATCCGCCGGGCTTCCGCACCTGCGTCGCCGTTCAAGGATTGGGCGACCGCCTCGAAGGGCGTTCTCGTCCCGGACACTTTCAGGGTGTCACCACCGTGGTATTGAAATTATTCGAAATTATTCAGGCGCGCTTTGTTTTTTTTGGCCGGAAGGATGCCCAGCAAGTTCGCATCATTCGTCAAATGGCTGGCGACCTAAACCTGTACCCGCAAATTGTGACTTGTCCTATTGTTCGCGAGCCAGATGGACTCGCGCTCTCCTCACGTAATGCGTACCTAAAGAACGAGGAACGCCAAGCCGCCACCGTGCTTTACCGTGCGCTGGAAACCGCCCGCCGCCAAGTTCTCGCTGGCCAACGCGATGCCGCTTCATTACTCGCCTCGATAAGGCAAATCATCGGGTCCGAACCTAGCGTGTCGCTGGATTACGCGGAAATTGTGGACGCAGACTCATTCGAGCCTCTCATGGCCTGTCGAAAAACGTGTTACGCGCTGGTCGCTGCGCGCGTCGGCGGCACGCGCCTCATTGACAATGCGCTCATCGAAGAGGCCGGCGACTCCTTCACCGTAACCCTCTGAAGAGTCTGTGTTGCAACATCGCTTTTCGTCAGGGCACGACTTCTTGTCCTGAGGAACGAAGGGCAGTCGTACCGCAATCCGTTCCGAATCCGAGCGGCCAGTCCTTTCTTGCTGGCAGCGCCGGAGGCGCGATTGTTGTTAGCCCGGCACGGAGCGAAGCGAAGTGCCGGGATACGGGAACGAAAATTGAAAAGTCATGGAGGGACGGTTGAACGTGCTATCGCGCCACCCGTGCCGGACTCCTTCATTGCCAACCGGATCAGAGTGAATACGACAGCGAGAAATCAGTGCGTGGCGGGCTCTGCTGCGGGATGCATTCCATGCTGGGGAACTTCGTGAACGCCTCGCGGCGGCGGTTCTTGATGAAACCGGAAAAGGTGATTCAGCGGTCCCGCGCCCTTGCCGGTCGGATACGATTTTTCGATCGCCTTGGTTACGTATGCTTTGGCGAGAATTACTGCATCTCGAAGGTGCTGGCCCGCGGCCAGTTGCGCCGCAATGGCGGATGAAAATGTGCAGCCCGAGCCGTGCGTGTTTTCACTTTTCACGTGATCTCCGGCGAACGTTTCGATCCCCGCGCTATCGCATAATACGTCGACCGGTTTTTCCAGATGTCCGCCGGTAATGATCGCGGCTTGCGCGCCCATTTCTACTAGTTTCTGAGCCGCCGCTTTCATCCCGGTCACATCCTTTACTTCCATTCCTGTCAGGAATTCCGCCTCCACGATATTCGGCGTCACCACGCTGGCGCGCTTCAGAAGCTCATCTCGAAGAAATTTCAGTCCCGGCGGATCGAGGAGGTCGGCGCTGCCCGCGGTAGCACGCGTAATCGGATCGAGGACCACGTGCGCGAATTTATGCTTGTCTAAAAACTCCGCCACCACGCTGGCATTTGAGCGGCTCGCCAGCATCCCAATCTTGATCGCCGCCAAAGTCGAGTCGGCGGCAAGCTCATCCAGTTGCGCGCGCAATGTTGCCGCTGGCGTCGCGTGGATGTCGCGCACACCCATCGTCGACTGCACCGTTAACGCCGTCACGGCCGCCACGCCGTAGCAATTATGCGCCGCGAATGTTTTCAGATCGGCTGCTACTCCCGCGCCGCAGGAAGGATCGAAACCGGCAATCGCTAGCAGGATGGGTGGCGTATGCGCGCCGTGATTTCCGTGAATCGTGTGGTTGCCGTGCGTGCTCAACTTTTGCGTGCCCTCCGCGCGAGGCACAAATGCCGGTGGCTCCAATGTCGCTGAGCACACCGGCAAGCAAAATGTACGCGCGTTCTTGCTTCATGCGCAAGAATAATCTTTCGCGAAAAACGCGGCGGCCTTGAGCCAACGAGAGGGTAACGAGTAGTTTGGAAATTACGGGAAGAGTCCGCGGACGAGCGTTGCATCCGCGACGCGGCCGACTGCGAGAATGTAAGCGCCCGTGCGCATGTGCGTGCGGTGCTTCCGCGTCATCTCATGAACATCCAGGAACGCGCGCCGCATCACTGATTCGAGCTTCGAATTTACTTCCGCGGCCGGCCAGAAGAAGCTTTGCAAATCCTGAACCCATTCGAAATAGCTTGCTGTCACCCCGCCCGCGTTCGCCAGTATATCCGGCAGCAGCATAATGCCCTTGCGCGCCAGCACTTCGTCGGCATGCGGAGTCGTAGGACCGTTCGCGGCTTCCGCCACGATTTTGGCCTTGATCTGATCCACGTTATTCAGCGTAATTGCATTCTCGAGCGCCGCTGGAACCAGAATGTCGCACTTGAGCGCCAGCAGTTCATCGTTTGAAATTCGAGATGTGCCGGGCATTCCCACCACTGTGCCTGAGCGGTCTTTGTACCGGCTGGCTTTCAGTGGATCGATTCCCCGCGAATTGAAGACGCCGCCTCGCGAATCGCTGATCGCCACCACGCGGGCTTTCTTTTCCGTCAAGAAGCGCGCCACCAGCGAGCCTGCGTTTCCGTATCCTTGAATAGCCGCACTCGCGCCGCGAAGCGACATCTTCTTCAACTTGCACGCTTCCTCAATGGCAACCAGGCAGCCGCGCGCTGTAGCTTCCTTCCGGCCTTCCGACCCGCCGATCGAAACGGGTTTGCCCGTCACCACTCCCAGCGAAGAATAGCCCTTGGTCATGGAATACGTATCCATGATCCACGCCATCGTCTGCGAATCAGTGTAAACATCCGGCGCGGGAATATCCTGTTCCGGTCCGATAAGCGGCAGAATCTCGGAAGTATAACGGCGCGTCATTCGCTCGAGCTCGGCCTTGCTCATGCGCTTCGGATCGCAAATCACGCCGCCCTTGCCGCCGCCAAAGGGAATATTCACAGCGGCCGTTTTCCACGTCATCCAGGTTGCGAGCGCTTTCACTTCATCGAGCGTCACGGCGGGATGATAACGGATGCCTCCCTTTGCAGGCCCGCGCGCCACATTGTGCTGCACGCGATATCCGGTAAACACTTTCACCTGGCCGTTGTCCATTTTTGTGGGAATGGACACTTCCAATACGCGCTTGGGGGTGCGCAAAATTTGTCGCAATCCCTGGTCAAGCTTCAGATGTTCAGCGGCTAAATCAAACTGAATCTGCGCAATTCGGTAGGGATTTAGGTCCTCGCGCGGGGCTATGCGCGGTATGGGTTGTGGAATCGCTTTGGCAACGCTCGCCATATACTCCTCCTGCTATACGGGGCCTGGTTGCCGCTGAGGCGTGCCTGTTAACACCAACGGGATCGCCAATGCTCGTAAGTCGCGTGAAAACCGAAGTTTAGCTAAGCCACAGGGGATGTCAATGAAAACAGTGCCGAAGTGAAGTCGAATTTGTCCGAAGAGCAATGGCTCCGGCCAATGCTTCGTCGCCTGTTATCCCCCACAAGTCGTTAAAAACAGGTAAGTTGGTGAAGCCGTTGGCTCAAAATCTGTGTAAGTCCGTCCATTGCGGGAATCCTCACCGGCTGCCTGCGGAAGAGGACCTGTGGTTGACCCGCCTGTCCTTGCAGGCTACTGTTCGTGTAACGATGCAACAGCGAGCTAAAAAGAATGAACGATCATCTAACTCGCGATGAAGATTTCGACCTCTACGCCCTCGGTGCGCTCGAAGGCTTCGAAAAACAGGTGCTCGAATCGCACGTCGCCTTTTGCCTCGGATGCGCCCAGAAACTCGCGGACGCGCGAGAGCGCATCGCCATTCTTGGTTTGGCTGCGCCTCCCGCGAACGCGCCCGCGGCCGTGAAAGAACACCTGCTGCAGCAAATTCGCGTGGCGCGTGAGGGCGGTGCCGCCACTCCGACTGAAATGAAGCCGCAGTCTGCCCGCCGCGCAGCCTTGTCCCCGTGGACCGTCATTCTGCTTCCCATCGTTGCAGTTCTCGCCATCGCATCGTTTTTGCTCTGGAAGGCCAACCGCCGCTTGGATAGCCAACTCGCAGCCCTCCGCGCCAGTGTGCAGCAAGAGCAGCACCAGCACGCTCGCGATATGGCCGGCCTCGTCGCCGCGCAGGATACGATTACAGTTCAGCTTGTTCCTCAGCCGGTCATATCCCAGGGCGCCGCTCGAGTGATGTACAACGCCAAAATGGGCATGCTGATTTACGAGGGACAAATCCCTCCCGCGCCCGCAGCCAAGAGTTACCAGCTCTGGCTCGTTCCAGCGAGCGGCAAACCGATTAGCTGCGGCGTTTTCAGTCCCGTCGCCGGGCAGCCGGATCACTGGGTGACGAAGCTGCCCATAGGAATCCAGCCCAAGACTTTTGTGGTTACGCTCGAACCTTCCGGCGGAATGCCGCAGCCGACCGGCCCCAAAGTCCTGGTCGGCGCGCCGTCCTAAAACGCCAGACAATCTTCCTTGCCGACCGCAAGTCCTTGGAGTATAAGTAGGTTCGTGTCCAGCCTAGGAGTATCGAAGGGCTTTTTACCGACTTAACCAATCCACCTATCGTATGCGTAGCGTACCTAGTGAAATACCGGCTTGCCGGATCGGATGATCCACCGGAAGGCCGCGTTAGCCCTGAGGAGGAAGTGAACATGAAGAGAGCCATCAGCATGTGCGGGTTGCTTGCGGTGATGGTCGCCGCGATCAGCCTGGCCACCTTCGCCGAAAACAAGACGATGACGTGGACGGGTTGGATCAGCGACAGCCACTGCGGCGCAAAAGGCATGAGCGCGGACCACAAGGCTTGCGCAGAAACTTGCGTCAAGACCAAGGGCGCTTCCTGGGTCTTCGTTAGCGCGAAGTCCAAGAAAGTGCTACCGATCAAGAATCAAGATGCAGTGAACGCGGATGAAGATCTCGGTGCGGCAGTAAAAGTCACCGGCCACGTGACTGAAGACGGCTCCATCCAGGTGGACAGCATCGCTAAATCCAAGACGTAAACTTTTCGGCATTCAAGAGCGCGGCGCGCAGGTGAGGGTACGGGACCTGCGTTCCGCGTTCTTTTTTTGTGACCGCTCGCTAATCCTTCGGTTTGATTTTCTCCACTCCCATGTAAGGCACCAGTGCTTCCGGAATCGCAATCGACCCATCGGCCTGCTGAAAATTTTCGACGATCGCGATCCAGGTTCGTCCCACCGCGAGTCCCGAGCCGTTTAGCGTATGCACAAATTCACTTTTGCCGCCTTTGGGTTTGAACCGGATCCCCGAACGCCGCGCCTGAAATGCTTCCGTATTGGAGCAGGAGGAAATTTCCATGAACTCGCCCGCCGAGGGCAGCCACACTTCGATGTCGTACGTTTTCGCCGACGCAAATCCCATGTCCGCGGTGCAGAGTTGCATTACGCGATAGTGCAGGCCCAGCCGTTCGAGCATCTTTTCGGCGTTGCGGACCAGCGTTTCCAGCTCGTCGTAGCTTTTTTCAGGCCGCGTGAATTTGAATAGCTCCACTTTCTGGAACTGATGCTGGCGTTTGATGCCGCGCGTGTCTTTTCCGGCCGCGCCCGCCTCGGAACGGAAGCAAGCCGTCCACGCGCAGACTTTAATGGGCAATTCGTCCGCATCGATGGTCTCGTCGCGATAAAGATTTGTCAGTTCGACTTCGGAGGTTGGTGTAAGCCACAAATCCGTGCCTTCGAGGTGAAACATATCGGCCGCGAATTTCGGAAGCTGGCCCACGCCGGTGAGCGCCGCTGTGTTCACGATGAAGGGCGGCAGGATTTCCGTGTAACCGTGCTCTCGCGTGTGCACGTCGAGGAAAAAATTGGCGATGGCGCGTTCGAGGCGCGCTCCCAGTCCTTTGTAAACCGCGAAACGCGCGCCCGCGATTTTCACCGCGGACTCGAAATCCAGAATCCCGGCCCGCTCGCCGAGTTCCCAGTGCGGGCGCGGCGCGAAATCGAATTTCGGCGGCTCACCCGAGCGCCGCACCTCCACGTTGTCGGCCGCGCTTTTGCCCACCGGCACGCTCGTGTGCGGGATATTCGGAATCGTTAGCAAAAATTCCCTCAGCGCGTCGTCCATTTTGGCGACAAGCTCGTCGCTGCGCTTGATTTTGTCGGACGATTCCTTCATCTGGCGCAGGAGCTTGTCTCTTTGCTCGATGCGATCCGTCACGTCCTGACCTTTCGCTTCGAGATCGCGAATCGCTTTCTGCAGCGGGCCGATAATGTCGTTGGCTTTGTTGCGCTCGGCCTTCATTTGCTCGGTGACGGTGATCAGCTTGCGCCGCTCGGTATCCACTTCGACGAAAGGACCGAGGTCCAGCTTGAGGCCGCGGTCGCGCGCCATCTTCTCGATCACGTCCATGTGCTCTCTTACGAATCCAAGATCCAGCATAGGGGAGGCAGAATAACCGAAACGTAGCAGGTTGTGTAGCGCCGCGGCTTCAGCACGGCAACTGTACCCGGAATCGAGGGATTTGTTTTTGTGACGGGTAGACTGTGACGCCGTCCTTTGTTTGCAATGACTTGGATCATGTTCTACTCGACTCCACTGTCGATTAGAAAGCTGCTTTTTGCGCCGTCTCTTTTGTGCTGAGTATTTCGAGTCCCGAGCGATTCCACGCAATGCCGATAATGGACCCAAAGGCGGGCCCCCAGAAAGAAGGGCGGCCGCTACGAAGTCAACGACAGCTCTCGGCCGATAATGTGGACCTCGGGTGCCACCGTTAGACCACCGACGCCGAAGGCGCGATCGCGCAGAAATTTGTGGTTTTTTTAAAGCCGCGGAGCGGCCTCCGTAATTAGCCCCGCACGAAGCGAACCCAGTGCCGGGATACGACAAGCGAAATTCAGAAGTCCCAGAGGGACGGTTGATTCTCAGCGTTTGAAAGCACTCCGTGCCGCGTGCGTTTCCATCAGCCCGCGCTTCGAGCGTTTTCCTGCGCCGCGTGTCCGCCCCACCAACGAGCAGAGTAAACAATCGCTGCCGCCACCAGCCACCCTGCGGCATACATCGGTTCCGCTTTCCATCGCAAAGTGGCCGAGTGCATCAGGCCAATCCATGAAAATGCCGCTGCAATCATGCACCAGATAGCCGCTCGCCCGAAATTGCGGTCAATCGCCTCGGTTACGATCGAAGCAATCACCAGCACCAGAAAAAGAAACCCGTTGCCCAGCCCTTGCACCGACGACCAGTAAATCGACCTGTTCAATGCGGCTTGCACACTGGCGCTGGATGTCGAAATCTGGAGCGCGGGCAACGCGGAATTCACCGCCGCCGATACCACCGCGCCCGCGGGCAGCACGAATCCCAAAAGCACCGCGCTCAAATATTTTCGATCCACTCGCCGCAGCGTCGCTGTTCCCACGCCAACCGATACGTATGCGATCATCGCAGCCAAAATCGCCCACGGAAACAGCCCCGCCATGAACGAGATCAAACCGTTCATCACCACCGCGAGAAAAATCACGGGCGTCCAGAATGCATAACCAATGCGCGCCCCCAGCGCCTTGTATGGAGGATGCAGCGCATAGATCACCGGCGACACGATGCTTCCCGCCAGCCCGGCGATCAGCGTGCCCACCGCATCGCAGGCCACTACGCTCCGCGCGTCATAATTGTCGCCCGCCGCCGTGCCTCCCTCCACGGACGCGATATCTTGCAACACGTGGTAAATGGAAATCGGAGCGATCACGGAAAGGTACGGCACCGCCAGCACCATGGCATGCAACGCTCCCGCCGTCGGTATGAACGGCAGCACAAACGACAAGCCGGACCAAACCGGATGTATGTAGCCCACCAGCAGTCCGAGAGCGAGCGGCGCCAGCCACGCCACCAAAAATGGCGGCAGCTTGTAGCGGGTGATCGGCACGCCCGCGAATACCGCCACGCACACGATCATCAGCGCGGCGATTCCCACCAGCGGCTGATCGAACACGCGCTGGAGCAAAATCAGCGCGAGGTAGCTGTACATCGCCGCGCCAAACACCGTCATCGAAGCGGGCACGGGAATGTAGCGCCGGAAAGCGCCGGCGAACGGCGCCGCAATCAGCTTGATGATTCCCGTCCACACTACGGCAGCCGCGCCGATTTCCCACGCGCGCTCCGCGTCGTGCGTTTGAAGATAAACCGGCAGGAAAATCGAGAGCGTGTACGCCAGAATCGCCGGAACGTTATTTCCGTAGGCGTGGGCCGTCACGTCCTTACGGTTTTCGCGTTTGCTCAGCCGCACCCCGAGCCAAGCGAGTCCTGCGGAACCGGCAAGCAGACCCGGCGCGAATCCTGGGACGATATGCGTAAGGCTGAATTGCAGCGAGACGCCGATCGGCGCCAGCAGCAGCACCGGAATGAACATCTGCGCGATGATGCAGCCCACTTGCGCGATCGTCGCGTCAATGTCTCCGCGAGTCAGCGTCCACCACGGCTGCGAAACCGTGTTTTCTCCGGATGCCAGGCAAGTCTCCTTCGGCGCGGCGAGAGAAAGTCCGGTACCTCAGACTTTGAACGATTCCAGCGATTCGGGGGCAAATAGCTCCGCTGGCTTCAATAGACGCTTCGCCAAACCTTGTTCGTGAGAGTAACGCAGGAATGTTTCCAGCGTGTGCGCGTTCCGTTCCAACCCGTAGGGCCAGAAATCCGCGCCCATCAGCGCGCGCGTCTCCTCCGCATGCCGGACAAGCCAGGGGACCATGAAGTGCAGCGCGCCTGAATCGTACAGTTCGCTGTACGCAATTTGCTGTGCTTCTGCGAAAGCCCGGTAAAGCGACTGCGCTACCCACCGCGATTTCTCATACACGTCGCGGCGAATCACGATCGTGTGCATGATGGGGAATATCTTCGTCCGTGAAAAATATTCCTGTTCCACTGCCTGATAGTTTTCGAAGAGGCGCCGTACCTTCCCGAAACCATTTCCAAACGTCGAAGGCGCGCGCGCCGTGTACAGCGCGTCAATTTCGCCCGATTCGATCATCGCGGATAGCGTCTTGTTCTGGGGTACGGACTCGATCCGAATTTCTGGCGGCAGCTTCAGTGCGATTTTTTCCGTACGTCCCGGCTCCTCTTCGCCTCCTCGAAGGTAGGTGACGCTGCTCGCCGGTACTTTGTAGTCATCGCTCAGAATTCCCCGAATCCATACCCCAGCCGTCATTTGAAATTCCGGCACACCCACGCGCTTGCCGATCAGCTCCCTCGGCTCGCGGATTCCGCTGGCGCTGTGAATGAAAATGCAGGAATGCCGGAAGAACCGCGAAGGAAATACCGGAATCGCAATCAGCCGAGGATTTTCGCCGAAGAGCGACAGCGCGTACGAAGAAAGCGAAATCTCGGCGACATCAAACTCGTGATGCCGCAACATCCGAAAGAAAATTTCCTCGATGGGCAGGTCCAGGCAGTTGAGTTCGATTCCTTCGACGCGCACGCGCCCATCAAATAGCGCGCGTGTCCGGTCGTAATTCGAACACGCCATGGAAAGCCGCAGCTTAGCCACGCCCGATTCCCCCGCTCGGATTCAAAGAGGTAGGCGCGCCCTTCTGCGCACGCCACCGCCCGGTTGGCGCCCACAGTATACTCAACACCCCTGCAATGAAAAGCGCTCGCGTGGTTGGTGCCGAAAAACGTCGGTATTCTTCGACAGGTTCTGGCCGCACCGCGCGGCCGTATGTTACCGGTGGGAAGTGGGCGAGATTATCGAGGCCTCGCGGCTCGCGAATTCTTTGCAACAGACCGCGGCAATTTCAGCAGTGAACCTGCGGCCTGTCTTTGACCCTATTCGCGGATCGGCAGAATCGCAATTCGATGAGCTAGTCCCCGAGCACGGGGATGATAACGACATCATTCACTCGAGTTGGTACGCTTCTCTAGCCGGCGCGAAGCTCTAGGGGGTTAGACTGCCAACTGTTCCCGCGCCCACTTCGAAGCAACATCCCAAGTGCCAGCAGGCCGAGGGTCAGCAGCGTCAGAGTACCCGGCTCGGGCACCCCAACGAACCCTCCCTGGACCGTGACGGTCGCAGAGATGGTGCTCGGGACGCCGATGCCGGCTCCTCCTGCAAAAGCGGGGCACGTCCACGGAGGCGGGCAGAAATCCTCAACGCAAATCGGGCTGCCGCAGACAAAGACGACTCCGGTTGGATTTGGTGTACAGGGGCCTAGCATGAAGCCCTGGCCCAAGCAATGGGTGGTGAGTCCAAAGTTATCGGCAACATCGCCCCAAGTAAGGTAGCCGCCATCGACGCTGGGAAGTATGCCAGAGGCACCCGGCGGCCAGGGTTGGAGAGGCAGCGGCCCTGAGAAGCTGCTGCTACCACCCGGGAGCAGACTCATGGTCCAGCCCGAACTATCGCTAAACTGGTTGTCAAGCTGGAAGCTGAAGTCGATGGTTTCGGTGCAGGATGGGCAATTGGAGTTGCCGAAGAACGACACCGTGCCGGACACGTCGTAGATGGTGTCCGCTCGCGCGGGAATTACGAACAGAATCGCCCCAAGTAGCAGCCCCCAGACTAGCCTCATAGCTTCCCCTTTGCTGCAAGAATTTACCCTTCCAGATCCGTAAGTGCAACTGAGAAACCGCGCCCCTTGGCTCGAAGAGCACCTAAAAGCCCATGCGCAACGTTCCGGGAAGTCCACAGGCACTCATCCTTGCGACGCTTGTCTGCAGTGGTAACTTGAGCGGGAAAGGAGAACCGGGATGTTTGGTGAGGTCGAAGGTAGTCTCAGCGCCGGCTCACCCCTGCGCTATTCGACAGACCTGCCGAGTAGAATCAGCTCCAACTCACTGAAAACAAACGACGGGTGTCACGGCTACCCGTCACGAAATCGAGAGGACAATTCCCCCGGCTTTAGGAGTCCCAGCGGCGAAAAAATCCACTCCTCTTCTTCTTTCACCGAGCCCATCAGGAGTAAACTAGCCCAGGGAAGCAGTCAAGAATCGAGATCAAGATGGCCCACACATTACTCAAGGTAAACGGCAAGTCGCACACGGTCGATGCAGATGCCGACTGCCCTCTTCTCTACGTCCTCCGGGATAACCTCGCTCTGAATAATCCGCGCTTCGGTTGCGGCCTGGGACAATGCGGCGCCTGTACCGTCCTGATGGATAATCGCGCGGTGCGTTCCTGCATCTTGCCGGTTTCGCGAGCAGCCGGAAAAGAAATTGTCACCCTCGATGGATTGGGCTCTGCGGAAAATCCCGATCCCGTTCAGAAAGCATTTATCGACGAGCAGGCTTTTCAGTGCGGCTATTGCCTCAACGGTTGGGTGCTGACGGCCAAAGCGCTCTTGCACACCAACCCTCATCCCACGGAAGCGGAAATGCGGCGCGCGTTTGAAAGTTTGATTTGCCGTTGCGGCAGCCACGTCGGAATTCTCGACGCGGTGCGCAAAGCAGCGGGTTCCAAGACGGAGGGCGCATAAATCATGCCGGATAAGGCCCTTCTATCACGAAGAGAATTTGTCCGCGACGCAGGCGGTCTGCTGATCGGATTCAGTCTGATCGACGCAACGATTCTCCCCCGCGTCCTCGCCGCGTCGCCCGAAGATGCGACGAAAACTACTTCTCCCGGTCAGCTTGACGCCTGGCTGCGAATCGAAAAAGATGGAACTGTTCGCGTGTTCACCGGAAAAGTGGATATCGGAATGGGCGTGGAAACGGGTTTCGCGCAAATTGTGGCCGAGGAACTGGACGTTGCTCCGCAACGCGTGCAATTCGTAATGGGCGACACGTCCTCGACCACCGACCAGGGCGGCGTCGGCGGCAGCACATCCATCGCTATGGGCGCCAAGCCGCTGCGAAACGTGGCCGCCACCGCGCGCTACTTGCTCTTGCAGCTTGCCGCACAAAGCCTCGGCTCGCCAATCGATCAGCTTCAGGTGCGCGATGGAATTGTCAGCGTTCAAGCAGACGCTGCCAAGAGCATTGCCTACGGAGATTTGGCCGGTGCCACTGATTTAAACGATGCGCTCAAGGTTTCTGGACGCGGCTTCGCACTGAACGTCGAAGGAATCGGAAAGCCCAAAGATCCCGCGAACTACATTGTGGTCGGGAAACCGCTTCCGCGCGTGGACATCGCGCCAAAAATTTTGGGACAGTGGCAATACGTCACCGATGTGCGCGTTCCCGGCATGCTACACGGGCGCGTGATTCGTCCGGCGCGTGCCGGCGCGAAGCTCGTGAGTGTGGACGACTCGCCCGCGAAAGCGATCAACGGCTATGTAAAGACAGTGGTCGAAGGAAATTTCGTCGGCGTGGTGGCCGAAAACGAATGGGCCGCTATCCGCGGCGCACAGGCGTTGAAAGCTACCTGGAGCGACGCGGCTCCGGCTTTTCCGGCGCACACGGATCTGTACAACCACATGCGAACCGTCGCGCCCAAAGCCAGCAAGGAAACTCTGAAAAAGGGCGACACTGCCGGCGCTTTCGCAAGCGCGGCCAAAAAAATCGAAGCCACTTATGAATCGCCATTTCAATCGCACGCCACCATGGGACCCGGTTGCGCCGTTGCGGATGTCCACTTGGACGGCCTCACCACCGTGTGGTCCGGCGGGCAGAAGCCGCATGCGCTGCAGCAGGGATTCGCGGAACTGCTGGGGGTGCCTCCGGAGAAAGTCCGCGTGATTTGGGTTGAAGATGCCGGTTCATACGGCCGCCCCGGCTTTGAAGATGCCGCAGCGGATGCGGTGCTGCTTTCACGCGCTGTTGGAAAGCCGGTTCGGGTGCAATGGTCGCGCGAGGACATGACGGCGTGGGGCACGAAGGGCCCCGCCGTTACGTGCGAAATGTCCGCGGCGTTCGACGCGCATGGCAATGTGAGCGCGTTTCAATTTACCTCGCGCGCGTTTTCGGGCGGCCAAGTGAGTTTCTTGCCGGCAACGGCCGGGAATTTTCTGGGCGCCCAACTTGCGGGGATTCCCAACACCAGTGGCGTGGACGAGTTCGCGCAATGGGGCGAAGAATGCGTGGCCTACGATTTTCCGAATGTTCACGCGGACGCGCATGTGGTTCCCGCCTTTTTGGATGTGGAGTCTCCGCTGCGCACCACTCACTTGCGCGATCCCGAAGGTCCGGCCACGACGTTCGCAACGGAATCTTTCGTGGACGAAATGGCCGCTGCGGCCGGCGCCGATCCCATCGAATTCCGACTCAAATACTTGGACGATGAGCGCCTGATCGCCGCATTGAAAAAAGCAGCCGAAAAATTCGGTTGGGACCGCCGGCCTTCTCCGAAGCACACCGGCGCTTCGGAAATTGCGACGGGTCGCGGCGTGGCCGTGGCCCTGCGTGGAGGAACTCGCGTGGCCACGGTGGCGGAAGTGCAAGTGAATCGCTGGACGGGAACGGCTCACGTGAAGCGCTTCGTCTGCGTCCACGACTGCGGATTGATCGTCAATCCCGAAGCGCTCTCAGGAACGGTTGCCGCGAATCTGATTCAATCACTGAGCCGCAGTCTGAAGGAGGAAGTTACGTTCGACGGTTCTCACGTAACTAGCGTGGATTGGAACACGTATCCCATCGCACGTGCGTCGGACGTACCGGACCAAGTGGATATAACGTTGACCAACCATCCGGAAATTCCGCCGAGCGGGGCCGGCGAGCCGTCGAGCCGGCCCACAGCAGCGGCCATCGCTAACGCAATATTCGATGCAACTGGTGCGCGCGTGCGACAAGGACCTCTTACGCCGTCAAGAATCAAATCTGCGCTCGCTGCGGTCCACCCCGCCTGACCGATAACCACCAGAAATTTGAGATGTGATTTTTCCGCACGCCGAGAAGCGCCGCCGTGAGTGGCGAAGCCTTTCGGCCGCTGAAGAAATCTAATTAATGAGGAGGCGCCTCATGAAAATATTTCTAGCGGGAGCGACGGGAGCAATCGGAAAACGCCTGACACCACTGCTCGTTGCGGCGGGCCATGCAGTGACGGGAACTACTCGCCATCCTGAAAAAGCCGATTCGATCCAGGCCGCTGGGGCAATCCCGGCAGTCGTTGACGCGCTCGATGCGGCGGCGGTGTCGGATGCTATTCAGCGGGCACAACCTGAGGTCATCATTCATGAACTTACATCCATCCCTGCATCACTTAATTTGCGACGCCTCGATTACGAGTTCGCACTAACAAATCGTCTTCGAACGAAAGGAACCGACAATTTGATAGCTGCGGCGCGAAAGGCAGGCTGCCACCGATTGATTGCACAGAGCTACGCAGGCTGGCCGTACGCTCGTTCTGGAGGATGGATCAAAACAGAAGAGGATCCGCTGATCTCGCCTGGAGAGCCGGCCGTCCGCGAAACGCTCAAAGCGATTCGACACGTGGAGTCGGCTGTGACTGAAGATCCCTCGATCGCGGGAATCGTTTTGCGCTACGGAGCTTTTTATGGACCGGGAACATCATTCGCGAAAGGCGGTTCGTCCCTCGAAGATGTACGCAGAGGGCGCATACCGATCGTCGGCAGGGGAACAGGTTACTGGTCGTTCATCCACATTGATGATGCGGCGTCGGCAACTTTAGCCGCAGTCGAAAGCGACAATCGGGGCCTTTACAATGTTTGCGACGACGAGCCAGCTCCCGTTTCGCAATGGCTGCCTTTTCTTGCAAGCGCCCTCGGTGTGAAAGCCCCGCGACACATACCAAGATGGCTGGGCCGGATAGTGATTGGCCCACACGGAGTGGCATGGATGAATGAAATCCGAGGCGCATCCAATGCGAAAGCCAAATCCCGGCTGCGATGGAGGCTCAAGTGGCCGAGTTGGCGCATGGGCTTTCGTGATGGCCTCGATGATGAAATGCAGAAAACAACTCCCCAGGCCAGATTCCAAATGGCCGGATAGATAATATCGAGCCTAGCTCGACGCTGGAGCCTGAAAGGAAGTTGGCCCAAAGAATTCGCAGGTGCAATCGGCCTTCATGTCAAGGAGGACGAATCATGCCAAATGCCGCAGTTGATACGGATGTTTTGATCGTTGGCGCCGGGCCCGTTGGACTTTTTTTAGCAAATGAATGCGCGCGCCGAGGCCTGCGGTGGCGGATCATGGAGACGCGCTCGACACAATCGGAACACTCCAAAGCGTTGGCGATATTTCCGCGGACACTTGAAATTTTCGATATGGCAGGAGTGGTGGCTCCGTTCCTCGCAAAGGCGAACCGCGTTACATCGGTCGCAATAATCACACACGGGCGCGCGCTCGCCCAGATGCGGTTCGAGCCCGGGGAGACTCCCTACCCGTTCGTTGCCATGGTTCCTCAGGATGTGACCGAGAAATTACTCGCCGAAGAATTGCGGCGTAAGGGCGGAAATGTCGAGTATGAGACCACTTTCGTTTCGGCGGAACAGCAGGACGGTTATGTAAATGTCAGTGCCGATCACAAAGGCCAAGGGATAAAGCTCAGAGCTTGGTTCGTCATCGGCTGCGATGGCGCCCACAGCGCGGTCCGGCGAGGGCTGAAGCTGCCGCTTGAGGGCGGAGAATACAACGATTCGTTCATGCTTGCAGACATCCAGACGAATGAAACTCTGCCTGCGGACGAATTGCAGCTCTGCCCAAGCGAATTCGGGCCGGTCGCGATTTTTCCAATGAGTGCCACTCGCCGGCGCATCGTAGCGACAATCGAGCAGCCGGAAGGCGACGCTCCGGGGCTGGACCTCATTCGGAAAGTACTCGAGCAACGCGCGCCGAGCGGGTTCGAGGCGCGCGCCCTTCACTGGAGCAGCTATTTTCGGATCCATCACCGGCACGCACGACGGCTTCGCGTTGGACGTATATTCATCGCCGGCGATGCGGCTCACATTCACAGCCCGTTTGGCGGCCAGGGGATGAATACTGGACTCCATGATGTTTGGAATCTGGCCTGGAAGCTCGATCTCTTCCTGCACGGCCGTGGCAATGAGCAGTTGCTAGAGAGCTACAGCGCAGAGCGTCTTCCCGTAATCAAGAATGTGATCGAGACCACCGATTTCTTAACCAAAGTAATGGGAACTCCGAACAAGTTTGCCCAGGTTCTGCGAGATACAGTGATACCGATGGTGTCGCGCCTGGCACCGTTTCAGCACGCCTTCGTGCAGAGGCTTTCCGAACTTGGCATTGCTTATGGCGGAAGCCCGATTGTCGAGGGACCCGGGAAGCGATACTTCGATGATTCGATGCAGGGCGGGAAGGGCATCGGCAGCCGCTTCCTACTAATGATCGACGGCGACAGCAAGCCGCCGGTGAAGGAGGCAGCTAAGCAGCTTTGCGAATCGCTTGATGGGGTGGTTGAGTTGCGGCTGGCAGCGCGCCCGGGCGTAACGCTTGTACGGCCCGATGGCTACGTTGCATATTCCGCCCACACACACGATAGCGTGGCAGACCTGGGAGCGGTGCGTTCTTTGGTTGAGCGCCAAACAACTAGAAACGTTGCTGCCGCCAGCTAGGGATGCGGCGAAGCGAGCGGCATGATCGACGGGTCCGCTCAGTCCAAGAACGTGACTTTATTAACCTCGCGCAGGGTGGTCAGGCCTGCGCGTACTTTCCTAAGGCCCGACTCTCGAAGAGACGACATGCCATCTTCTTTGGCGGCTCGCTTAATTTCCGAAGTTGGACGCCGGTTGATTATCAACTCGCGGACGCGGTCGGTAAGATTCAAGAGTTCGCTAATGGCGGAGCGCCCGTAATACCCGCTTCCCGCACATTCGAGACATCCAGCTCCTTCATACATGGAGACGCCAGCCCATTCCGCAGGGTCCAAGCCGGATTCGACCATCGTCTCCGGCGGACAAACCACCTGTTTTTTGCAGTTCTTGCAGATCGTGCGAATGAGGCGCTGGGCCATTATGCAGTTGAGCGCAGAAACGAAATTATACGGCTCGACTCCCATGTTGATGAAGCGGCCGATCACGTCGGCAACGTTGTTGGCGTGCACGGTGGTGAAAACGAGATGGCCTGTTAGGGCCGAATTGATCGCTATCTGAGCGGTTTCCTGATCGCGTATCTCGCCGACCATAATCTTATCCGGATCGTGGCGCAAAATAGAACGAAGGCCGCGCGCGAAGGTCAAGCCCTTCTTCTCGTTCACAGGAATCTGCGTGGTGCCGCGCACCTGATACTCCACTGGATCCTCGATGGTGATGATCTTGTCTTCTTCACTTTTGATCTCATTGATGGCGGCGTAGAGCGTGGTGGTTTTGCCGGAGCCCGTGGGGCCAGTGACCAGGACCATACCGTAAGGCTCGCGAATGAAGCGGCGGAAGCGAATTATCTCATCGTGTTCCAAACCCACGACGTCGAGGCTTAAATCGCGAAACTTCTCGCTGAGGCTTTCCTTATCGAGGACGCGGAGCACGGCGTCTTCGCCGTAGACAGAAGGCATGATCGAGACGCGGAAGTCGACGAAACGGTTCTGGTATCGCACGCGAAAGCGTCCGTCTTGGGGAACACGGCGTTCGGCGATATCGAGGTCACTCATCACCTTGATTCGCGAGAGCAGCGTGTCATGGATTTCCTTCGCGAGCGGATGCATGGCGCATTGCAACATGCCGTCAATGCGATACCTGACGATAACCCCATCGATGCTGGTTTCGACATGAATGTCGCTGGCTCGCCGCTCGAGAGCCGTAAAGATGACCGTATCAAGAAGCCGAACGATCGGGCTCGTGCCCACCTCGGAGGTGAGCTTCTCCATGGAAATATTTTCTTCGGAGTTTTCGTCCTCGGTAAGAACCTGGAGCGCAAAACCTTCCGAGGCGCGATCGAGAACCCGCTGAGATTGTTCGGTACGCTTCAGAAGGTTATTGATCTGCGACGGAGCAGCGACCCTGATTTGAAGGCGCTTACCGAGGTGCAGTGCCAGTTCGTCAATCAGTTGAAAATGAGTGGGGTCGGCGATAGCGATGGTGAGAGTGGCATCGTCAAGCTCGAGCGGCACAAAGTTGTAGCGGAACATCAATTCCGCCGGAATGCTTCGAACGAGTTCCGCCTTTATGGACTGCTCCCGGAGGTCGAGAAAGGGGCAGCGATAACGGGCGGAGAGTTGGCGGGCGCGCTCAATTTCGGCGGCCTCATTCTCATTTTCAGCGATTACCGGGTTAGCGCCAGTGACTGCCATTGGGGACACTCCTGAGATGCTTTATTTTTTTACGGTTCATTCGATGTACAGCGCCCAACAGTGCGACGGCAGGGAAAAAAATAAAGTTCTGTTCTGCACACGAATCTCAGTTCTGGAAATTGTTGCGTGCGTTCAGGCGGATCTCAGATCGTGTTCCGAATTGAAACAGAGTAACTGATGAGAACTTATCGTGAAGTGCATCGTCTGCCGGAGGTTTCTCTAGACCGGCTCTGGAGTAAAAATAATGCAAGCCGATCGTTCTTATAGCAAGAAAACGATTTAAAGGAATGCATCATTCTGCCCGAATCAACAGCGATTGATATGAAGCGGCGCTTACCCAGCGCGAAGGAAGAAGGATCTCCCGAGGGCGGCGGAGCCGTGAGTGGAATTGCGCAACGGGAATTGTCGAGTGAGGAGCGCGCCAAGCTGCTGGACGTGAAGGCGTGGGATCCGATCCTGGAGATGTATGGCCGCACAATGAAACTCGCGGTAGCGCTCGCCGATGCCGAAGGAAGGCTCTTGGGAATCTGCCACAATCCCCAGCCCATCTGGAGCGCGCTTTGCGGCTCAATGAGTGGAAAACAGAGCAGTTGTCCCTTCTGCCTGAGTCCGGTCTCACCTTGCACAGCGGTTGTCGATGCGTTGCGAACGGGGGTGCCCACGATCACACGTGACACAGCCGGCCTCGCGCACGTAGCCGTTCCCGTATTCCTGGGCGACCACCCACTGGGGGCTATTCTCGCGGGGCAAGTTTCCAGCGAATATCCCGAGTCGCTTTCTCTGCAGCGAGCCGCGAAAATATTTGGAGTTTCGACACAGTTGCTTTGGAGCTTGTCGAACCAACAGCGTCCTGTGGCGCGGGCGACCTTGCGATCGGCTGGGGAGTTGCTGTTCACGCTCGGTCAGGCGTTTGTGCAGCAACGGTACGGCACGCTGCTCGAGGCGCACGTGGCAGACACCAACGCTCAGTTTCGATTGTTGGTTGACAGCGTGACGGACTACGCACTTTTTACGACCGACGATCGCGGACGCGTGACGAGTTGGAACAGCGGAGGGGAACGGATGCTGGGCTATCGCGAGGACGAGATCATCGGCGAGGAATTCTCGCGGATGTTCACCTCCGAGGATATCCAGACCGGAGTTCCGGAGAAACATCTGCGGAAGGCTGTGCAAAACAGGCGCACGGAAAATGAAGGCTGGCGAGTTCGCAAGAACGGAACGCGGTTTTGGGCTGACGCGATCATCACGGCGCTAGAGGGAGGGACCGGCCACCGCAGCGGCTTCGCCGTGGTGATGCAAGACGTTACAGACCGGCGGAAGGCAGCGATCGAATTGGAAGCGGTGCGACAGGAACGCATGACGCTTCAAGAACAATTTCTCTCGCACGTTTCGCACGAACTGCGCACGCCGTTGACAGCGATTTATTTTTTCGTGACCAACTTATTGGAAGGAGTGAACGGCGATCTTTCCTCGGGACAACGCGAGACCTTGGAATCCGCCCTGGAAAATATCAATCAGCTTAAGGATATGGTCGGCGACCTTCTGGACATCAGCCGCGTGGACTCGCTCAAGCTCACCGTGGACCCTCAGCACATGTACGTGCCGGGGCTGATTCAGGAAGTTCTGAGGACGTGCCGGGCGAATGCCAAGTTAAAGGACATCAACTTAACGGCAGACATTACACCTTCTCTACCTTCCGCCTGGGCCGATCGCGCGCGGGTACGCCAAGTGCTGATCAACCTGATTGACAACGCAATCAGATTCACAAACGAACGCGGCACGGTGGCCGTCCGGGCGCGGGTGTTCGCCGAGGACAGCGGCTTTCTGAGCCTGTCGGTGGTGGACACGGGATGCGGAATCAATCCAGCGGACTGCCTTACAGTGTTCGATCGCCTGGCGCAAGTACAGAGTGCCGCGGAAACAAGCCGCAAAGGTCTGGGGCTGGGATTATTCATATCCAAGGAACTAGTGACGCGTCAGGGCGGCCGAATCTGGGTGGAGAGCCGGCTCCAGGAAGGCAGCACATTTTCTTTTACGTTACCGGTTTTTTCACTGGCGAAATTGTGCGATCCACTTTTCACGCGGGAAAACCTGGTGGCAGGTTGCGTGACGCTTTTTTCCATCGACGTTCCTGCCATCGACGGAACCGCTTCGCGGAAGGATCTCCCCGCGCTCCGGACGGTCCTGGAGCGTTGTACGCGGGCCGGCCGGGATTTGCTATTGCCTGCCGTGACCGAGGCACAAGCGATCAAGACGTTTTTCGTTGTGGTTTGCACCGACACGAAGGGCGCCGAGGCGATCAGCGCGTGTTTTCGGAGAGAGCTAGAGAGTTTCTACCACGGCTCGAGCATTCAGCCAGCTATTTCCACGAGCAACGTGCAACTCTCTTCCGACGAGCAGCCATGGGAAAAACGAAAAGCAGAAGCCGTGAACCGGATCGATAAATTGATTCAAGCGCATGTGCTCGAAAGGAGCGCCGTAAATGAGTGGAAAGAAAATTCTGATAATCGATGACGACGAACATCTTCTGGTGGGATTGTCCGCCAAGTTGAAAGCCAACGGCTACAACGTGGTGTCCGCGATGGACGGAGTGGCCGCGGTTGCGATGACGCGGGGCGAATCGCCGGACCTGATCCTTCTCGACCTGGGGCTACCAGCGGGCGACGGATTTGTTTTCCTGGAGCGATTGCGGGCCCTGGCTCCGCATATAGCCACTCCGGTGATCGTGCTTAGCGCCCGAGATCCCAGCGGGAACAAACAGCGCGCGTTGCAAGCAGGGGCGGTTGCCTTCTTGCAGAAACCTCCAGATAATCGCGAACTGCTTAGCGAAATTGGGCGCGCGTTGGGAGAACGAGCCGCGATATCGCAATTCCTCAAGACCTGATTGAAGCCCCTTCGCAGATTATTTGGCAGTGCAGGGTGAGGGATTCCAGCCAGAGGCATCGGCGAGTTTCTTGAAGTGGGAGCTGGTGATGAACGGCTCGGAAAGATACTTCGGGTCCGTGACGATGGTTGTCACCACCAGCCACCGGTCGCCGTTCGGCGCCTTAAAACTATCGAAAAATTCTTCCAGCTTAGTGTTGGCGCTATAAGGGACACCATTTTTGCGAAGATATCCAGGACGCAGGTCCTTGGTAACCACCTTTAGGTAGCCTTCCGGAGCCGGACCTGCCGAACCGGGCGCCGCACCAAAGGCGTTAAAGAAGCCTCCTTGGCGAAGTCCTTCCCAATGCGCGACGGAATAGCCTTGCCATTGAGGGACTGATTCTGGCGGTAGCGATGAGCCGAAATGAAAGAGGCGGGTTTGCATTCCAGCATCCATTTCCACGCGCAGGGTGTTGTCGTTCTCCCATGAGATGTGCAGGCGTCCCGGGACACGCATGATGGCGGGGGCGCCGTACGATTTGCACTGCTCGCCTGCCGCTTCATCCTTCGCCGGATCCCACATGTCTGCGACGCGCTTTCCCTCGGAGTTGAGGGGCACACTAGCGTAGTCGCCCTTGTCCGGGGTAATCATGCGCCAGCGCCAGTCCTCGGTGACGATCGAGACCCAATAGCCCGTGAAATCTAGGGGGGCCATTTTGCGCCCATTTACCGGAGGCTGGGGCGGCGGGAATCCGAACTGGGCGTGGGCACAGGCTGGCATCAGGAGCGACACGATCGCCGCGGCAATCAGCAGCATGAGCCGTGACCGTTTCGCGATTTCATTCTCTCGCAAAGGACGAAGTGCTTCCGCGGATTGGTTGTGCCCTTCGTGCTGGCTAATGTTTCGCACTCAGACTCCTATACACAGCCTCGACAAACATGTCCGTCGTCCAGGGTCCTGTGTCCCTGCCGTACAGAGGATCGTAGTCTCGCGTAGGCCTTGCTGCTTTCACCTGCTCGAGCGTCATGCCCTTGCTGACCATATCCTGAATTCGGTCGCGAATGATCGTGACCATTTCCTGATAAACCACCACGTCTGCCTGATCGCAGAGCCGCCCATGCCCGGGGATCACCATGGTGCCGCCTTCGTCCTTACTCTTGACGTCGGCCGGAATGGTCAGATCGAGAAGGTGATTCAATCCGGCGATAATTCCCTGGATGCTGCCGCCTCTTGCAAGATCGATCACCGGATAGCTGTCAGTTCGAAAGATATCGCCGGAACTTATCACGTCTTCGCGGCGAAAATAGGCGATGCTATCGGCGTCTGTGTGGCCCGGCTGGTGAAAGAGGCGAATACTATCGCCATTAAACCAGAAACTTTTCTGGGAAGTCTCATAGGCGTCTGTGGGCCAAGCGCCCTGCGGCATCGCAGATTGCTTTCCCGTGACAGCACTCATCCGATCAAGGATGGTTTGAAAGGCGATGATGGCTGCCGTATCGCCCGCGCTGGCACCGATGTCGCCTACCACGTTCCCGCCGGTTATCGTGCTGCCAGCCTTCGCAATCTTCTCATTCCCGCCGACGTGATCCGGATCGTCGGTGGTGTCGATGATGAAGCGAATCGGTTTGTCGGAGAGGGTGCGAACCGCTGCCAACACCTGGTCGCTCATATCGGCGAGCCCCGTATCCACAAGCAACACGCCGGTTTCGCCAACCTGCACGGTGATGTTGGCTCCAGCGCCAACCAGCATGTAGATGTTCCCCTGCACCGGCAAGACGTGGATGACCTCGTCTGCTCGGTTACCGTTCTCCTGCGCGTTCGGGGCCGAAACGACGGTGCCGACTCCTAGCAGGGCGATTGCGAAGGCGATTGAGGTGATTCTCATCGGTCCATGTGTTTCTTGGTCGGGCGAGGCAGTGTGGTCATGTTCTTCATTTTCAATTTGTACTCCGGATACATCGTCTCCGCGCCGCCTCTTGCAGCTTGGGGAGGAATTCCGTACGCGGCTGGAAACTCGTTGAGAAACGGATTTGTCCCTGGCAGATGATTTGGCACAACCCCGATTGGCCGATTCACCTCGTCCACCGGTTCGCAGGGATACGGCCCGATATCCTGCTGCGGCGCGCTGACGAAATCCGTCGTGCGAATAAAAGGTTCGGTCAGATACGCCGGGTCGGAAATCAGGACGGCGACAGTGAGGTAACGATCGTGCCGCATGATGTAGGTGGTGACCGTGGCTCTGTCGCTGCGGGGAATGCCGTTTCTTCGAATCCAGCCTTCCTTGAGGTGGTCGGTGGTCACCTCAAGAATGTCCCCTTGCCACTTTCCAGTAGAGAATCCCTGCCAGGTGTGCGGCGCATAGGCTGGTGGGTGCGGGCGGCCGTCCATGTAGATTGTTTGTTCGGGAGACTGCCAAGAGATGTGCGTGTGGTAGGCGATGAGCTTCTGGGTCTCAGGATCTACTTCTTTCCAGATCCTGAGCAGGGCAGGCCCGCGCCAGGCATAGTCGGAGGGGTGGGGTCTGCACTGATTCTCGGGCAGTTCCAGAAGAGTGGCATCCCAGCTATCTCCCCTGAGGCGCGCGGCATCATTGATCGGCAAACCGAGGTAGTCTCCGATCTCCGGACCGGGGATGCGTTCAGGCTCGTCTTCGTGGAACCTGTTTGCCCATTCCCCGCTCGGATCGGTTTGGGCGACTGCGGGGCCAGCTATTAGCGCCACCAGGAGGAGCAAAAGGCCCCGAACTTTGAATCGCTTGGCCGGAGAAACGCCAGGAATCATATCTCAGCCCCTAGATTGGCACACCATACCCTACAATCCTTGAATACCAAACGGTTGGGCCAATCGCTTGCAGAAACTCCACTCGAATGGACAGATTCATGACTTTGCGCCAAGGAAAGAGCGAGCTTCTACTAAACGCAGGGCCGGGTAAAGAGGACGGGAGGCGGAAGGTCCGAATGTAGGTCATGATTCTGCTCATCATAGTGGAATTCCTGCAAGCCGGAAATTGTGCGTTGCCTTAGCCTGAATGTGACGCAGGCAAGATGGAGTACATCGACCGTCGACACGCCAATTCAACAAACTGATACTCTGGCGCTTAAGCCTTTTCGACAGGCGTGCACTTGTGCTCGGAAAACCCAGGAGGATTGTGATGGTGAGTAATGAAAAGAACCAGGCTGGCGAGGCGAGCGGTCCGGCACGGACACGGCCGTTCACCTCACTGGAATTCATAGACAGCCTCCGCGACGATCGGGAGATTTGGATTTATGGTGAACGCGTCAAAGACGTTACGACTCACCCTGCCTTCCGCAATACCGTTCGGATGATGGCGCGGCTGTATGACGCGTTGCACGATCAACGGAAGGGTGTTCTCTGTACCGAGACCGATACTGGCAATGGCGGCTACACCCACAAATTCTTCAAAGCATCACGCAACGTGGAAGAAATGGTAGGAGCGCGCGATGCGATAGCGGAGTGGGCGCGCGTGACGTACGGCTGGATGGGCCGCAGCCCCGACTACAAAGCAGCGTTTCTTGCAACGTTGGGAGCAAACTCGGATTTCTATACTCCATTTCAGGAGAACGCGCGGCGCTGGTACAAGAAAGTGCAGGAGGAAGTCACGTTCATCAATCACGCGATTGTCAATCCTCCTGTGGATCGCAACAAGGAGCTGTCCGAGGTGCGGGATGTTTACATGCACGTCGAAAAGGAAACCGACGGCGGCCTAATTGTCAGCGGTGCCAAGGTTGTCGCTACGACTTCCACACTCACGAATTACAATTTTATTGCGAACAACGGTGCGCTGCCCATCAAGACCAAGGATTTCGCGTTCGTCTGCATCGTCCCAACAAACGCGAAAGGCTTAAAGCTCTTTTGCCGGCCTTCATATGAGATGACCGCAGGGGTGATGGGCAGTCCGTTCGACTATCCGCTATCGAGCCGGCTCGATGAGAACGATTCGATCCTCGTGTTCGATAAGGTTTTTATACCGTGGGAAGATGTCTTTGCCTATGGCGACATCGAAAAGGTGAATAATTTCTTTCCGCGCTCTGGATTCCTTCCGCGATTCATGTTTCACGGTTGCGTGCGTCTGGCGGTGAAACTCGATTTCATTGCCGGATTGTTGCTGAAATCCGTCGACGCTACGGGCGCAAAGGACTTTCGTGGCGTGCAGGCGCAGGTGGGAGAGGTGCTGGCCTGGCGCAATCTGTTTTGGGGCCTGACTGATGCGATGGCCCGCACAACCACTCCGTGGACGCCGGGTTACGTACTGCCAAATCTCGATTACGGGTTGGCTTATCGCGTGATGGCGAGCATGGCTTATCCGCGGCTCAAAGAAATCATCGAAAACGTCCTCGCGAGCGCGCTCATCTATCTCCCATCTCACGCCAATGACTTCAAGCAGCCGGAAATTCGCAAGCATCTCGATCAATACGTGCGGGGTTCAAACGGTTACTCGGCCGTCGATCGCGTGAAGCTGATGAAGCTGATGTGGGACGCGATGGGAACGGAGTTTGGCGGGCGGCATGAGCTCTACGAGCGCAACTACTTCGGCAATCACGAAAGCATCCGCTTCGAAGTTTTGATGGTGGCTGATTCAATGGGACAATCCGCAAAGTATAAGGGCTTCGCCGAACAATGCATGGCCGAGTACGACCTGGATGGCTGGACCGTGCCAGATCTGATCAATCCGGATGACATTAGCGCGGTGATGAAGAGTGGCAACCTGAAGCGATAGACGAAGCAGGGAGATATTCCATCGAACGCGCTGAGCCCTTCGATCCCATTCAGTTCCGGAACGCACTAGGACATTTTGCCAGCGGCGTAACCGTGGTTACCGCTCGTTACGAGGAACGTACGCACGGTATGACGGCCAACGCGTTTGTGTCCGTGTCGCTCGACCCGCCGCTCGTGCTCGTTTCATTGGACAATCGCTCGTACATGCATCGCATACTTCCCCGCGTTGGGCGCTACGGCGTTAGCGTGCTGGCGGAAAATCAACAGCTGCTGAGCAACCACTTTGCTGGACATACTGTCGAGGATTTGCGAATTCACTTTACTACTCGGAAGGAGATACCTCTTCTGGAAGGTGCGGTCGCATATTTTGTTGTGCAGGTAATCGACGCGCATCCGGCCGGCGACCACTCACTGTATATCGGGCAAGTGGAGCACTTTGAATCCCGGGATGATAGGCCGTTACTCTTCTACGCCGGAAATTATCAGCAGTTGGGCATCCAGAAAGCAAAGCCAACGCCTTGGCCGCAAGACGAGTTTTCGCTGTTCTCGATCGGCAGCGTTGATCCGCCAATCACCTAGCTTCGACGGCCTCTCCTTCCTCGGTTCTTCTCAGATCTGGGAACGGGTCAAGCAGCGCCTGTTGAACTAATCGTGACGATAGCAGGTATTTCCACACAGAAGTCACACACAATTAACATTTCCGTCAACGTGCGTTCAAGCGGGATGCGTAACGTGCGTCTGCGTCGACGAACTCCTGTAAGCCGTTAATCTTGAGCGGGGTGGAATTTCAAGCGGCCGTTGCAAGTGCGGTCCTCATTGTGTTAGTTTCTGCGCCGCAATGAGTCCGCGCGTGCGTTACTCCTCCGGCTTCACTTGAATCTGACCTCCGAAGACGCCAGTTCGTCGTTTTCATGTTAATTAGCATTCCAAACCCGCAGCGACGGCTGCGATTAGTAGTGGCTTAAGTACTGAGATCGGCACCGTCGAATATTCCGTTTTTTTAAATTTCAAGGAGGAAGTAATGCGAGCACTTGCGACATGTGCAGTGGTCCTCGGCTTAATGGTGTCGCCGACTCTGGCTAGGGCAGGCGGCCCGGGAGACAAGGATTCGGCGAATAAGGCCAGTGCTGCCAATGGAAAGTCGGCGGCTAATGCTGCGCCGGCAGCGGCGGCCGATGCAGCCGGGAAGGCGGAGCCGTCCAGCATTGAAATAGAGAGCGAGTTGCGGCAGATGCGCGATCTTCTGGAAGCGCAAGCGAAACAGCTTCAGGAACAGCAGCAAAAAATGAATCTACTGGAGGAACAGCTGAAGGCTTCGCAGCCCGGGTTGACCGCGGAGAGCCCGGCATCTGCACCGGTGGCCACGGCTGCACCGGAGAGCGCTGCGCCCAACAGCGTTGGGCCCGTCGGACCAGTAACAGGCGCCGTGGCGGCTGCACAACCCCCTCAGGAGAAAAATCCCGAGGAGCCGACTTCCATTCACTACAAGGGAATCACACTGACGCCGGGCGGCTTCATGGCGGCAGAAACCGTGTGGCGCCAGAAGGCCCTCGCTGCGGACGTCAACACGCCGCTCAACGGTATTCCGTTCGACGGCTCGTCAAACGCTCACCTATCCGAATTCCAGGCCAGCGGCCGTCAGTCAAGAATCAGCATGCTAATCCAAGGCCAACTCAGCGATGTCAAGATCGGCGGTTATTACGAAGCGGACTTTCTCTCCGCTGGCACGACGTCCAACCCGAACGAAAGTAACAGCTACACGCTTCGTCAGCGCCAGTTCTGGGGGCAGGCCGCGTTTAACAACGGGGTCACCTTCACCGGCGGACAGCAATGGAGCCTTATCACGGAAACAACTCATGGCATGGACAATCGCACTGAAAACTTGCCGATGACGATCGACGCGCAGTACCACGTCGGCTTCAGCTGGGCGCGGCAATATGGAGCGCGGATTACCAAGAGCTTCAACAATAAAGTGTGGTTGGGCTTTGCACTTGAGGAATCCCAGCCCACGCTCACGGTGCACGGCAACCCAACAGCCCAAGCCGCCTCCACAACGCTCACGTGCACGACCCCTGGTACGAACGGATGCAGCGCCGCAGGCACCTACACGATCAACCTCAACCCAACTTTCAACAACTTCCTGCTTGGTGCCTTCGGTACTGGTGGAGGTCTCGACAACCCGCTCGCGAACTACGGCTACAATGACGCTCCGGATTTTGTGGTGAAGGCGGTATTCGAACCTGGTTTCGGCCACTACGAGATCTTCGGCGTGGGTGGCGCTGTCCACGATCGCATTTTCCCGTGTGTTGCAAACTCCGCAATTTTGCCCGGATGCACGGGCACTACGCCAGCTCTTTCCGGCTTCGGTGCCAGGAACAACTCCGCAATGGCTGGCGGGGTCGGTGCCAACGCTCGGTGGAATCTTTTCGCCAAGAAGGTTGATTTGGGTGTTCACTTCCTCGGCGGTACGGGCATAGGCCGTTACGGCTCCGGCGGCTTGCCTGACCTAACCGTCCGTCCCGATGGCACGCTGGTTCCGGTCCACAACTTCCAGGCTCTCGGCACCTTCCAGTTGCATCCCACGCCGAAGCTCGACATTTACATGAATGTTGGCGGCGAATTCGAGGAGCGCACGTTCTACACTACTTCCACTGGAAAGCCCGAGGGTTACGGCGCCCTAGGATTCTCTAACGCCGGTTGCTGGACCGAGACACTTCCGATCACCGGGCCGGCCACCAATACCAATCTCGGCGTTCCAACCGGCGTCGGTGGCGGCACCGGTTTTATTCCTGGCGCACTTGGAAGTTGCACGGGAGATACGCGGAACCTGCTCGAAGGTACGCTCGGCTTTTGGTATCGCTTCTACAAGGGATCGAAGGGAACCGTCCAATACGGAATGCAATATTCCAACGTCGACCGCAACACTTGGCGCGGCGTTGCGGGTTCGGGCCCTGCAGCGAGTGGGCAACCGCACGCGGACGAGAATATGGTTTTCACTTCGTTCCGCTACTACCTCCCGTAAGTGTTCTGGCGGAGACACGAGAAGAATGGCTTGTCGTGTCTCCGTTCCCGCCGCTTCCACACTTGCAGCCCGTTTTGAGAACACTCAGAAAGCTTCGACGCACTATACATTCCTTCTAAGGTTAGGAGTTGCCGACGTATTTCTCCGCGACATATCGGTACCTAAAGGAAACAAAGTATCGGCCGATGATCGGCACGTTCACGATGCTGGAAGTGCCCACCGGAAACTCTAATCAAGGACTGGGTGTCGGAAAAGTTTGGGCTAAGTAAATGCCGCAGGCATCGGTAGTGGTGTCATTTGGTTTTGATGGTTGGTGGCGGCCTTGAGAAGTAGGGCCGCCACGTGCTCACTCGCCACCTTTCTCTTTAGCTTTTCGCGCGAGTGCTTTGATCGTTAGTTCAATGTGGTCTCGCAGCATTTCCAGGTCGTCAATCGTGATCGTTCCTCTTAGACTCAACTCAGCGCGAGCATCCGGTGAGAGCGCAAACGCGTAGGTCTGCACTCCGACTGTCGGTTTTTGCTGTTGGGTTCCGGGGACGGGGATATTCATAGTGGTATCCTTTTCAGGCCCACTGTATCCCGATTGTTCCCCGGCGGCAAGTGTAATGTTCTCTTTGTAGACGCGAATAACGTCATCTGCCGCCTTCGGAAGAAAACGCTTTTTAATCAGCCAGTGTCTCAAATTGGCTTCGCTCGGAATGGACTCCCCGAACTGAGATTTCATTTCTTCAAACAACGAGGGTTTGAACGCCATCCGACCTGCCGCTTGCCGCTTATCCTCCCCTTCGTCTAGCTCGTAATAGGCCACTGCATCGTCACTCACCCGCATGGCATCTTTGGAGCCTTCTAAAATGCCGTACTGGCGCAGTGCGCCGATAAGGCTCAGAGACGCCCCGCTAATGCCCTTGTAGCCTAGATCAGCCGCGATAACCGCTTTTGCGGCAGGATGCGTGTGCTCTTTGTTGTAGACAGTTCGGCCCTTTTCAATGGCTTCCGAAAAACTAATCTGGGGGCAATTCGGGCTGCGTTGATTGCTCATATGCGACCTCCCAAATGGGAGTATTCCACAAGTTTAATTGGAACGCAAGTGGGAGTTTAGAATTATTCTTTTTATTCTTGACAACCTGGTTCTATATGGTAAGCTGCCCCTGTAAACAAAAGCCCCGCCTCGGCGCTAACCGAGAACGGGGCTAAATCCAGCAAGCGGGGTTAGCCGCATGCCGAACTCTCAGACGTCATTTTCGGCCTGCCTCGCGGAAAAGGCAAGCTGAAATGAACGTCCTACCGAAAGAGAGACAAGCCCAAATCATCAATGCGTTACTGGAAGGTTGCTCTGTGCGTTCTACGGCCCGTTTGGTGGGCGTAGAGCATAAGACCGTGCTGCGCGTGCTCCTGAGGACCGGAGAACGCTGCCAGAGGCTTCTAGATGAAAAGATGCGAGGCATCCACTCCCGGTTGATACAGGTCGATGAAATGCACGGCTTCGTATACGTTCGTCAAAAGAACCTAAACCCCTATCGCCACGATGAACTGACGATGGGCGAGCAATACCTGTTCATTGCGATGGATTCGGAAACCAAGCTGATTCCGTCGTTCCGTATCGGCAAGCGAAACATCGAAAACGCCTATTACCTTATGGAAGATTTGCAAGCGCGGCTTGCCACGCGCGTGCAGCTAACAACCGACGGCTTCCGGCCCTATGTGAACGCGGTGGATGCGACGTTCGGGAGCGCGATTGACTACGCAATGCTGGTTAAGACCTATACTGGCGACGAAACCGCACGTGAACGGTACAGCCCTTCGGAGATAGTGGACGCGCGACCTGTCCCAGTCATGGGTAATCCGAAACCGCAATTCATCTCAACATCTCATGTTGAACGACAGAACCTAACAGTGAGAATGCAGCTTCGCCGATTCACGAGACTGACAAACGCATTCTCTAAAAAGTTACAGAATTTGAAAGCCGCTCTCGCGCTATATTTCGCGTGGTACAACTTCTGCCGCTTGCATCAGACGCTCCGCGTGACTCCGGCGATGGCCGCTGGAATTGCAGATGAGGTATGGAGTGTTAACGTCCTTTTGGGGTAATTCGCTGGTAAAATGCGACCGCCCTGGCCGACTAGTCAGCCAGGGCGGAACGTTTACGCTTGAAATCCTAATTCCTGGGCCGAGCTTACCAATAATGAGCGCATCAGGGAAGTACCAATTTTTGTAAGAATGCGCTGAAAAGATAAGGCTTAGATTGTGTCCACTCTTCACGTCCATCTCGATGAGTCGGGGGACCTAAATTTTTCGCCCTCTGGTAGTCGGTATTATTTGTTTGCATGCGTGTGGACATATGACCCAGCGCCCCTAGCGAATGAACTAACCGCCTTGCGATTCTCAATGGTCAAAAATGGGCACGGGGAAAGACTCGGCGGATTCCATGCACGTGAGGATGCCCAGCCTAAGCGAGGGCAAGTGCTTCAGCTTTTGATGAAATATAAGACATGGCTTTTCGCCTCAATTGTGATCGAAAAACGATACGTCAATCCCACATTGTATGAGCCGGAGACCTTTTATCCAAAATTCTCGGCCATGCTTCTCCGCTTTGTCTTTCGAGGAAGAGTCAAGCCGGCCACGAGCAGAGTGCTAATCTACACAGATACATTGCCATTTTCGGGCAAGCGAGCCAAAGCCGCCGAAGTGGCTATTAAATCCACTTGCCGTGTAGATCTTAGGGCAGGTTTGCCATTTCATGTGCTACACCATCGCCGAGAGAGCAATGCATGGATTCAGGTTGCCGATTATTGTTGTTGGAGCGTTTGCCGAAAGTGGGAACAAGGCATCACGGCGGATTCGTATGATGTAATCCGCCCCCGCTTAGCCGCCACAGAGATTGACGCGATGTCTCGCGGAGATCGGACACGGTACTATTGAATTCAAATGACACCATTACCCAGGCATCCCAATCCTTGATTTCCGAATCACATTGACCTTATGATTGTAAGTGTCTGGCTGCGGGCCATTTGGTGGTCAGAATATTGGGGTTCTTCGGAAAGCTGCCCGGGACTACGTGGACATCGAGCTGCAAACTGACCGATCATTGCCGGTGGCGCCTTGCCAAGTCCGTTATGACACCGTTGGTATGCGCGTTCGCGCGGCGGCAGTAATCGTTCTGCTCTTCGCAGTTGCCGCGCTTGCCAAAGACGGCCTCTACTTCCCTAGAACGAGCATCGCTCGACATACTTCCGATTCAACGAAGATGGTGCCGAGCCATGCTTCTGCCGTGTTCCTCTGCGAAAGGGAAGTGGTGGCCAAAGGCCACCCCTTGCGGCCTGTCCGGCAGACGCTTCCGATACTGCCCGCGACAGCTCCCACGAACCAAATTGGAGTTGTCGTTTCGATGCAGCATCGCTCCCCCCCATTGTTTTCGACCCTCTAGGATTACTGCGTCTCCATTAATCTACTGCGGTTGGTGGACCGAACTAGAATGATCGGGGCTCTCGCCCCAGTAAAGCGCGTCAGGACAGGAACACTATGCCCACAACTCCGCTATCGCCGGCCGAACTGGAGCAGTTGCGGCGCCTCAGCACCTGTGTGGCGGCTAGTGCGATTGAAACTTTTCGCGTGCGCTTGCCGAACACGGGATTTGCCGATTCATCTATCCGATGCATTTTTCCGGAGCGCGCGCCGATCGCCGGTTACGCGGCGACCGCCAGAATTCGGAGCGCCAGTCCTCCGATGGAAGGACGAGGCTATTATTACGAACGCACGGATTGGTGGAATCACATTTTGAGCGTGCCGCAACCTCGAATTGTCGTCATTCAAGACGTGGACACGCCGCCGGGCCTGGGAGCATTTGTGGGGGAAGTGAACGCGAACATTTTGCTTGCGCTTGGCTGCGTGGGCATGGTGACAAATGGAGCAATTCGTGATCTGAACGAGCTACAGCTGACGCGGTTCCAGGCGTTCGCGGGTAATGTGTCGGTGTCGCACGCTTATTCGCATGTGTTCGATTTCGGCTGTGAGGTGCAACTCGGAGGCGTAAAGATTCAGCCCGGCAACTTGATCCACGGAGATCGGAATGGCGTTCACAATATTCCGCTAGTGATCGCACCAAAGATTCCCGCCGTTGCCTATGAAATCATGCTAAGGAGGCAGCGGCTGATCGGATTGTGCCGCTCCGAGGAGTTCAGTATGGACAAACTGCGCGAAGCCATTGCCGCGCCGGATCCAAAGCCATGAGGAACGATACCGGCGCTATGAAATTCCAGTTCAAATTGAGCAAACCTATGAATACAGTGGAGCAAGGCAACAGGAATGGGCGTGGGCCACGGGGCCAGAAAGTTTACGCGGCAGCTCTTCTGATTGGCCTGCTATGCGGCTGCGGACAGTCCAGTAAAGTAAACGCGAACGATGCAGCGAATGCGCCCCGCGTGGCTGTAGTGAAATCCGAGCGGCGTACTTTATCCAGCACGTTGGAAATTGCATCGGAATTCGAACCCTTTCAGGAAATCAATGTGTACGCGAAGGTTTCGGGCTACATCCAGAAACTTTACGTGGACTGGGGAACGCACGTAAAGCAGGGGCAACTCCTGGCGGTGCTCGAAATTCCGGAGCTGCAACAACAGCTTCAACAGGATGAGGCTGCCGTAAAACGCGGCGAGCAAGACCTTGCCCGCGCGAATGAGGAACTCATGCGGGCCAAATCGACATACAACGTCGCCCATCTGACATACACGCGCCTTGCGGGAGTGCAAAAGACAAGGCCTGAGCTGGTGGCTCAGGAAGAGGTGGACATTGCGGAGGGGAAGGATATTGAGGCCAACGCGGGAGTTTCCGCCGCAAAAGATGCGCTGGCTGCGTCCGAACAGGGTTTAGTTGGGGCCAAAGCCACGCTGGATAAGGATAAGGCGCTCTACGCCTATGCGCGCATCACGGCTCCCTTTGACGGAGTTGTAACAGAAATGGATGCGTACACGGGCGCTCTTTTGGCAGCGGGCACTTCATCGATCAAAGGCGATCAGGCTTTGTGCCGACTTTCTCAAAACGACCTTCTGCGACTGGTAATCCCGCTACCCGAAAGGGCGGTACCGGACCTGCATATCGGCGAGGCAGTCGCGGTAAGCGTTTCCGGGAACGGCCGAATGTTCGAGGGCAAGGTGGTGCGTACTTCGGACCAAATCGATACGACCACGCGCACGATGTATACGGAAGTCGATGTACCCAATTCGAAGTACCAGCTTATCCCCGGAATGTACGCGACCGTCCGGATTCCGTTGCACACCGTGGAAAACGCGGTCACTGTTCCAGTGCAGGCGGTGCAAGCATCCGGGCAGGACAGCGGAACGGTGCTGGTAGTGGATGGCAGCCACAAGATTCAGAAACATGAAGTGAAACTAGGAATCGAAACTGCCACCGATGCGGAAATTGTCTCCGGGCTGGGCGCCAACGAACTTGTGGTGTATGGCGAGCAGTCACAATTCAAAGAAGGACAAGTGGTGAACCCGGAACTCGTTACACCTTCGAATTTGGAAAAGGAGTAGGAGTCCACATGCCGTCATTTTCCTTGCGACATCCTTATTTCATCGTGGTGTTGTGCCTGTTTGTGTGCGTTTTAGGGCTCACCAGCATGATTCAAATGCCGGTCGACATGTTTCCAACCATAAATATTCCGGTGGTGATGGTAGCCACGTTCTACAGCGGTATGCCCCCGGAGCAGATCGAAGCGGACATTACGGATACGTTCGAGCGATTTTTCACGCTGGGCAGCGGAATCGATCACATGGAATCCCGATCGATGGCCGGCGTCAGCCTGATCAAGGTTTTTTTTCAGCCCGGGACGGATGCGAACGCGGACGTAACTCAAGTATCAAACTTGGCGATGGCGGATTTACGAAGATTGCCGGAAGGCACACTCCCGCCGGTGGTGATGAGTATGGATGCGTCGAGCTTGCCGGTTTGCCTGCTCACGGTGGAGGGCAAGGGGCTGAATGAAACGCAGCTTCACGACGATCTCCAATTCTCGATTCGAAATCAGATTGCGGGCGTGCCCGGAGCAACCGTCCCGCCGCCGTACGGCGGGCGCTACCGCCAAATCATGGTTTACGTGGATCCGCTGAAATTACAGGCCAACCAACTAAGCCCAATGGATGTCGTCCGCGCGACCGATCAATCCAATTTGATTCTGCCGGCTGGAGACGTTCGCATCGGACCCATGGACTACAACCTGTATACGAACGCGCAGGTGCCAAACGCGAATGCATTGAATAGCATTCCTTTGAAGACGGAAGGCGATAAATCGGTTTTTGTTTCCGACGTGGGGAAGGCGGTGGATGGTTCCGCCCTGCAATACAACATAGTCCGGGTGAACGGGCAAAGGTCGGTATACGACCCCATTCTGAAGCAGGGCGGCAATACAAACACGATTGCGGTCGTGGATGGCATTAAGAGTGCAATCAAAGACCTGCGCGATATTCCGTCTCAACTGAAGACTCACGTGGTTTTCGACCAATCGTTATTTGTGAAGCAGGCGATTTCGACGGTGTTGCGCGAGGGCGGTGTGGGATTGGTGTTGACGGCCGCCCTGATATTGGTTTTCTTAGGAAGCCCGCGCGCCACGGCGGCAGTATTTCTTTCCATTCCTCTTTCAGTGATGGTGGCGTTTTTCCTGGTTCACGCCGCGAGCGGGACGATCAACAGCATGGTTCTAAGCGGATTGGCGCTGGCTTTTTCGCGGTTGATCGATAACTCGGTGGTGGTACTTGAAAATATCTTCCGTCACGTAGAGCTTGGCGAGGAGCCGAGGGTGGCGTCCGAACACGGCGCAAACGAAGTTAGTTTGGCGGTACTGGCAATCACGCTGGTTACCGTGGTGGTGTTTTTTCCGGTTACGCTGTTGTACGGCGTAAGCAAATTTCTCTTCACCGCGCTGGCGCTGTCAGTGGTTTTCTCCCTTTTCGCGTCCTACTTCGTTGCGGTATCGGTAGTGCCGCTTTATTGCGCGAATTTTCTCCGGGCAATCGTCCACGGCGAGGGTTCCTCGCATGGTAAACAGTCGTGGGGCGCGGCGTTTCATCGCAAGTTTAACGAGCACTTCGAACGTATGCTCGAAATGTACGACAGGTACGTACAGAAAGCTCTCGATCGGCCGAAAGAGGTGGTGATCGGGTTTGTAGCAATCTTCGTTTTGAGTTTTGCACTCTATCCGATGGTGGGGGAGTCTTTCTTTCCGCGCACTGACGCTGGGCAATTTGTGATCAACGTTAAGGCGCCCACTGGAACGCGTTTAGAGGTGACTGAAGGCTACATAAAGAGAGTCGAAGATATCGTCCGGCGGGAGGTCAAGCCGAGTGACTTGAATACGATCGTTTCAAACATCGGGATTAACCCCGACCTTTCGGCCCTGACCACGCCAAACTCCGCCATGCACACTGCGTTTGTCCAAGTAGGTCTGAAGGAGGACCACAGTGTAAGCAGCTTCGTATACATGGACAAGGTGAGAAGTCAAATTAGTGCCGAGCTTCCGCAATTGCGAACTTACTTTCAGTCCGGCGGATTAGTGGATTCGGTGCTTAACCAGGGGTTGCCGGCGCCCATCGACGTGCAGGTCAGCGGCATGGACTTAAAGGGCGCCGACTCTGTGGCGTTGAACCTCGAATCTAAATTCCAGGCTCTGAAGGGAGTGTCGGACGTATACGTCCCCCAGGATATGGATTATCCGGCCCTGCAGTTGAACGTCAATCGCGAGCGGGCGAGCGAGCTTGGGCTGAGCCCGAAAGAAGTGGTTGATAATCTCATCACCGCGCTTACATCGGACGCGATGATCGCTCCGAGCTATTGGGTCGACCCGAAAAGCGGCAACAACTATTTCGTCACCGTCCAATACCCTGAAAACCAGGTGAATTCGGTGGAGGATCTAAAGGCCATGCCGCTGCATGCCCCGAATCTCAAGCTGCCGACCTATTTAGATCAAGTAGCGGATATCACTCCGATCCTTACACCCACGGAAGTGGACCATTATCAATTGGAACGAACGATTGACGTATACGTAGCGCCGTCTGGCGAGGATCTGGGGAAGCCGGCCAGCGAAATTGAAAAGATCGTCGCGGCAACGCCGCTTCCACCGAATATTCGAGTGAATATTCGTGGTTTGGTAACGACCATGGAGTCGTCCTTCAGAAGCTTCGGATTCGGGCTTCTGCTTTCAATTCTGCTGGTCTTTTTGGTACTGGTCGCGCAGTTCTCGTCGCTTGCCGACCCACTCCTGATCGTTCTGGCCGTGCCTACCGGGCTTATCGGAGTGATGCTGACGCTGGCTTTTACGGATACGACGTTGAATATTCAATCGCTGATGGGCATCGTGATGCTGACGGGCATGGTGGTGTCAAATAGCATATTGATCGTCGATTTCGCCAACCGTCTCCGAGCGGAAGGGCGCGGCGTGCGCGATGCGGTAGCGCACTCTTGCCGAATACGATTGCGGCCAATTCTGATGACGTCACTTGCCACGATTGTGGGCCTGCTGCCGATGGCATTCAAACTCGAAACGGGCAGCGAGGCTTACGCGCCGCTGGCGCGGGTCATCATCGGCGGGCTGATCGCGTCGGTGATACTTACCGTTTTCGTAGTGCCAGCCGCCTATGTATGGCTGTACGGGCGCAGGGAATCGCAAGCGGCATCCGCGGCAACTGTGGAGCCAGCCCAATGAAATGCCAATTGAGCTACCTGATTATCGTTCTGGCGGTCATCGGGCTTGGGCCCTCTCCGGCGAGCGCCCAAGCGGCTGCACCCCAGAAGTTAAGCCTGCAAGAGGCGGAACAGATCGCGATACAAAATCACCCGCGGATTCAGGCAGCCGTTAATTTGGCGGCCGTGGCCAAGGCGCAAGTGACGCAAGCGCGTTCAGCCTATTATCCGCTCGCCTACGGCAGCGCGACTGGAGCGGAGGCGGAGAATAATTCCCGGATCGCGGCAGGAAACTTGAATTCCCCGCGTATCTTCGACAAATACGCGAACGGATTCGCCGTCGATCAACTGGTCACGGACTTTGGCCGGACCCACGAACTGGTCAAGAGTTCTAATTTGCATGCCCAAGCGCAGCAGGAAAACGTGGTTACATCCCGCGAGGACGTTCTGCTTGGCGTCGATCAAGCCTACTTCGCGGTGCTTCGGTCGCAGGCCGTTTTGACGGTTGCTCAGGAGACCGTGAAGGAACGCCAGCTTGTTTCCGATCAGGTGACGGCATTGGAACAGAACAAGATCAAGTCAGGACTGGACGTGAGCTTTGCGGACGTGGCCCTGGCTCAGGCGCAGCTTCTTCTAATACAGTCTCAGAACGATGTGGATGCGTCGTACGCGCAATTATCCGCAGCGCTCGGCTATGGTGACCAGATGACATTTCAATTGACGGAAGAGCCATTGCCACCGGCGCCGCCCATGGACTTCCAGAATATTCTCCAGCAGGCGATAAAGAACCGGCCAGAACTTATTAGCCTTCGGCTGGACGTGAGTGCTGCGCACGCTTATGCTACGGCGGAACGCGATTTGTGGTTCCCGACGATTTCGGCGGCCGGGGCGGCCGGATTGACACCTGTTGTGGGGCAAGGTGGACTTACCTCGAGCACGCTTAGCTCTCTAGCTCCTCGCTACGCGGCGGCGGGATTCAACGTCAATATCCCTATTTTCAACGGTCACTTATTTGGCGCCCTGCGGAATGAAGCCACATCGCGGGCTCGCGCGGAGGATCAGAACCTTCGTGATCTGCAAGATCAAGTGGTACGCGACGTTCGGATGGCTTGGCTGAACGCCAATTCAGCTTACCAGCGCCTTTCCGTGACCGACAAGCTGCTGGCGCAGGCGAATCAAGCCCTTGATTTGGCCACATCGCGGTACAAACTTGGCCTCAGCTCAATCGTCGAATTGAGCGAGGCGCAACTGAATCAGACGCAAGCCCAAATCACTCAAGCCGGAGCGAAATACGATTATGAAGGCCAGGTATCGCTCCTTAAATACCAGACTGGCCTGCTGCAGTAGACGAGATGAAGAAGTCGTGCGCGACGCGCCGTTTCTTCACCTTGAATCACAACCTGCGTTTCTGTTAAAACGATAGCTGATTTATCAAGTAAGTCGCTGCAACACGCGCTGTACGGGTTCAGGCGTCACCGGCAGCTTTTCCTTCAAGGATCTCGACGAAAACAAGCTGGCGGGATCGATTCGCATCCGCATCGAAACGATCGATTACTTCCTCAAGCGCTATCGCGAGGACATCATCAAGCGCCGCAAGCTCGAGCAGGATATCGACGCACAGCTCGCGCAATACGAAGCCCAACTCCGCAGGTCTATGCCGCAGACAGAGCACGTCGCCGCGGATTAAATGTTCCTTCCGGAAGTGTAGACAAACGGCCGCCTTCGTCCGACCTGATTAGCGAGGAAGAAAGGTGGTCGGGGCGTGGAGATTTGAACTCCAGACCTCCTGCGCCCAAGGCAGTCTCCTTACTTCCCGTAAGCGATTTCTTTTCAATCACCCGATAGAAAACCTAAGGCTTAGCTCGTCGGTGGGAATGTGTCCGGGTGTGCCCGGATGTCGCCATTTGATCGTAGGGTCACTACAAAAGTCACTACAGTCTCCGGCAACTGAGATTGGAGCGATGCCGTGAAGCCGAAGATACGCATCGTTCCAATCACGCAATTGATTCTCGATGAGAAGAACGCGAACAAGGGCACGAAGCGTGGACGCGAGCTTCTGGGCGAGTCTCTTGAAAAGTACGGGCGCTGGTCGCTCGGTCGTTCTCGACCGCTGCGACCGTGTGATCGCAGGAAACAAGACTGTAGAGGCAGCACGCGCCGCTGGGATGAAATCCGTCGCCGTCATCGAATCCGATGGCTCGTCCCTGATTGCCGTGCAGCGCGGCGATCTAGACCTCAAGAA
>DATDIT010000041.1:0-36252 GCA_036520875.1 Candidatus Acidiferrales bacterium | reverse complement strand
TTCCTGCGAAGGCGCAATTGAACTTAGGTGACAAGGTTCAGGTCTTCGGCGGATTTTCCTACATGCGGGTGGACAACTCGCCCTCATTCAACGCGGCGGGATGGGAATTCTCCGGCGAGTATAAGCCAGCCAGTTGGATCGGTGGCGTGGCCGACTTTAGCGGCGACTATGGCTCGAACACCTCGTTGCACACCTTCCTCTTTGGACCGCAGGTTTCTTGGCCCGCCCGTGTCTCCCCGTTTGCGCACATCCTGATTGGAGGCACCCACGCCAGTTCCTTCGGTGTCGGATCTACCGGCTTCGCGGTCGCCATCGGAGGGGGCATTGACACGGAAATCGCCCCCGCAATCTCCTGGCGAATCATTCAAGGTGACTACCTGCCGGCTCATTTCTTCGGCGACACTAGGAACAATGCTCGCATTTCCACAGGCATCGTCATCCACTTCTAGGTTTCGGACTATTTCAGTCTCACCGGACGGCTTCAGACGAGCCGTCCGGAAGCTGCCGCGTTTCCAGTAACTCCTTGTTTTTGCGAAAGATCGATTTTCGCCCGCAAGCGTGCATCGCGTCCGCCCCTCCTCGCGTCTAAACAGCCGTACGAACTTAAAACGGGGGAGGTAGCTATCATGAGCCGTCCTTCCATAGAGACAGTTGGCGTACGATTGACAGGCTGGGCCGCGTTGAATCGCGATCCCTTGGAAGACCGGGTTGAATATACATGCCCTCATTGCGGGACTCGAGGGGCTAAGGCCGCGCGTCGCCCGCGCTCTGCGTATCATTTTACCGATGGGTTCGTGCAGGACCTTCAGGGCGAGATGAGCACCTGCCGCGTCTGCAAGCAGTCGCTCCGCCTTTCGCCGGTCGTGCTAGTGCATGACCGGGACGAACAGCGCCGCTTCGACGCCGTCTTCCTGGCCGACCGGGAAGTTTCAAGGAACTGACCTGGCGCGCCGGGACTGCGGTCCAGCCCGTGCATCGTTCTCCAGCATGGGTTAAAGCTGTGTTTGAAAACCGGTCGCAGCGAGGGGATCACTCCACGTCGAGAGCCAGGTGGTGTTTCTCCATTTCGCCGCGCACATGGTCGAACGCATCATCCACCGTATCGGTGAACTGTAGCATCTTGAATTCTCTCTCGCTTACCGTGCCGGTGCGGACCATGTGGCGCCAGTTCACTACCCGGTTCCAGTATTTCCTTCCGTAAATCAGGATCAGGTGCCGCGAGGAAAGTTTTCCCGTCTGCATCAGCGTCAGCATTTCCCAGAGTTCGTCCATGGTGCCAAAGCCGCCGGGAAAAACGATCAGCGCTTTCGCCATTTGCGCGAACCACAATTTGCGCATGAAGAAATAATGAAAGCAGAAATTCAGGTCCGGGCTGATATAGGGATTCGGCCGCTGCTCGTGTGGAAGTTGAATGCTCAGCCCGATGGACGATCCGCCCGCTTCGGCCGCGCCGCGATTCGCCGCCTCCATGATACCCGGTCCTCCGCCCGAGCAGATGACGAACCGCTTCGGCTGCGCGCCCAGCGTCATCGCCCACGCCGTGATTCGGCGCGAAAGCTCGCGCGCCTCTTCGTAGTAGCGCGACATTCCCACGATGGATTTCGCCGCGCCGATTTTGGTGCTCCATTCCGGGGTGCGACGCCCACGGGCGGCGCTTTGTACCTTTTTTAGTTGCGCCAGGGCGCGGTCGCGCGGCTGAATGCGCGCCGACCCGAACATCACGATGGTGTCTCCCACTCCCGCGCGGCGTAGCCGGTTGATTGGGTCAATATACTCGGCCAGAATGCGCAACGGTCTGGCGGCAGTGCTCTCCATGAAAACTCGATCTTGATAGGCCAGATCGGACATTGGCAGATGGCCAAAACGCTTCATCGATCCTCCCCCGCAGAAATTGCAAGGAACATTCTAGCCCGTCCGCACCGCCCGCATTAGGAAGAGATGGACTCGACTGCCCCATGTTGTAACCTCATCCGGAGATTGCCTTTTCGCGAACCCCCTATCGTTCCTGATACAGACTTATTCCCTCGCCAGTACAGCCAATCTTGGATTTCAAAGGCTTCTCATCCGGATTCATATTTGCGCTGGAGCATCTACTCTTATGATCACAATGCAAACATCTGCGATCGCAATCTTCGCGACCACGATGGCCGTGGCTGCTATCGCGATTGTAGCGATCATCATTGTGGCAGCCATCGCGACCTTAATATTTCTGCGAAGCCGGACCAAGAGACTACAAACTCGATTTGGCCCTGAATACAACCGCACGGTCGAAGAGACGGGGAATCGTTACAAAGCCGAGGCAAAGCTGCAGCAGCTCGAGAAACGCGTCGAACGGTACCCGATTCGCCCGCTTTCCGTTGCGGAACGGGACCGATTCCAGCAGTCCTGGCGGGCGGTCCAGGCTGAATTTGTTGATGATCCAATTCGCGCATTGACGGAAGCGGACCAGATCTTAGCAGAGGCCATGTCCGCATGCGGATATCCCATGAGCGATTTCGAACAGCGCGCCCAGGAAATCTCGGTCGACCACGCTATCGTCGTCGAACACTATCGGTCGGGGCACGATATCGTGGTTCGCCAATCGGAGGGCAAAGCCACCACCGAAGAGCTACGGCAGGCCATGATCCATTATCGAGCGTTGTTTGACGAATTGATGGGAGAACCGGCGCGCCTCCGGACACGGACGGCCGGCGCGAGCTAAGTCCAGTAGAAAGCGTGTACACCATTTTAAGACATGAATCGAGAAACGAGGAACCATCCCATGAGCGAGTTGATCCGAAAAGATGATGACTTGATGCGAGAATCCCAGACACCCGATACCGGAGCGCCGGCCGCCGATCCCGTTTCCCGCCCGCTCGTGACCCCGGCGCCTTCGACTCCCGGATCTTCAACGGCGGCGTCGTCGGCTGCGACGCCTTCAACGCCACCCGCGCATCCGCAGGCCCCATCCGCGACCGCGACGAGCCGCGCAGGAACGGCTGCCGGTGCGGCACCGGCCCGGGCGGAAGAAAAAGGTTCTTTGTTCGCTGCGAACGAAGCCAGCAGCCTGCGCGTCCAATGGGACAGCATTCAGGTCACTTTCGTCGACGATCCCCGCAACGCCGTCCAACGGGCGGACGCGTTGGTTTCAGAAACCATCAAACGGCTGACTGAAGTCTTCGCCGGGGAGCGGCAAAAACTTGAAGAGCAATGGGGCCGTGGCGCGGATGCTTCCACCGAGGATCTTCGTGTTGCGCTGCGGCGTTACCGTTCGTTCTTTACGCGACTTCTCGAAATCTGATTCTTTTTCGTGGCGCGGGCACTCTTGCCTGCGCATGTAAGTCGAGGCAAACGCTAACCCACAGGCAGGGCGCCGGCCGCCAGCAAACCAATCACTATCTGGTTAAGCTTATTGGGCTGCTCCTGCGGACCTGTCGTCCTGTTTCATCAGTTCGCGCGCGGTGAAAATCGAGCGGTAATTGTATTTCGCGCGCAGCGCTTCAGAACCGCCTTCTTCGCGGTCCACCAAGCTGATCACGCCGATCACCTCGCAGCCCTCGCGCTCAGCCGCGTCGATGGCTTCCTGCGTCGAGCCGCCGGTGGTACACACGTCATCGACGATTACCACTTTCTTTCCGCGCGGATTCTCCATGCCCTCAATTTGTTTCTGCCGCCCATGCTCTTTCGCTTTCTTGCGGACCAGAAATCCGGGCAGCGGCCGCTTTTCGATCGCGCTGACCACACCCGTCGCGGTGACCATCGGATCGGCGCCCATGCTCAAGCCCCCAATCGCATCTGGCTTCACGCCCATTTCATCGAGCAATTCGAGAACGCAATAGCCTGTAAGCAGCGCTCCCTCGGGATCGAGCGTGGTCAGCCTGCAATCGAGGTAGTAGTCGCTCTTCTTGCCCGAGGCGAGCGTGAATTCGCCACGCACCAGCGACTTGTTGCGCAGTAGATTTGCGAGCCGCTCTCGATGGTTCATTTCTTCTCGGGCTCAGGGCTCGCGGCGGGTTCCTCTTCTTCAAGGATGGCGGCGGCTGCCGCAATGCGGTCGCCTTCATCGAGCCGCAGCAATCGCACTCCCTGCGTTGACCGCCCCGCTTCGCGGATTTCGCCGGAGTGCACGCGGATCACTTTGCCGTGGCCGGTAATAATCATCACATCGGAATCCTCGCGCACCTGCAGCGCCGCGACCACCGGCCCGTTGCGGTCCGTCGACTTCAGGTTGATCACGCCCTTTCCGCCGCGCGACGTGACTCGGTACTCCGCCAGCGGCGTGCGCTTTCCGTAGCCCTTTTCCGCCACGGTCAACATCAGCGACGTGAGCGATTCGCGAATCTCGTCGCTTTCCAGTTCATCGAGGTCCTGCGTTTCTTTCTTGTATTCTTTCTGCACGATCCCGAAGTCCACCTGCGCGGCATCCATCGAGACCACGTAATCGCCTTTCGCGAGATCCATTCCATTCACGCCGCCCGCGGCGCGCCCCATCGAGCGCACTTCGGTTTCGCGGAAAAGAATCGCCTGGCCCTCGTGGCTCGCCAGGAAAATCATCTGCTTCCCATCTGTGAGCTTCGCGCCGATCAGTTCGTCGCTCGAATCGAGACTGATTGCAATGATTCCCGACGGGCGCGGATTCGAGAAATCGGCGAGTTCGGTCTTTTTCACGGTGCCGTTTTTTGTGGCCAGGAAAACGTAGCGTCCCGTTTCCTCCAGGTTGCGCGCTGGCACGATGGCCTTGAGCGTTTCGCCTTCCTGAAAGCGGACCAGATTGTTGATCGCCTTGCCGCGCGTGGCCGCGGCCGCTTCGGGAATTTCGTAAACTTTCAACCAATAGATCCGGCCCTTCGACGTGAATAGCAGGATGTAACTGTGGGCGGAAGCCACGAAAAAGTGCTCGACGAAATCGTCGTCGCGCGTTTTCGCGCCGATGCGCCCCTTGCCGCCGCGCGACTGATGCCGGTAGGTTTCAACCGACGTGCGCTTCACGTAGCCCGCGTGGCTCACCGTGATCGCCATCTCTTCGTCCTTGATCAGGTCTTCGAGCTTGATCTCTTCAACGCGGTCGACGATTTGCGTGCGCCGCTCGTCTCCATACGACTTCGCCACTTCGCGTAGTTCCGCGACGATCACGCCTTTCAGCTTCTTCTCGCTTGCCAGGATGGACTGCAACTCCGCCACGCGCTCGCGGATTTGCCCCAGTTCCTTGAGGATTTCGTCCACGGAAAGCTGCGTCAGGCGGTGCAACTGCAATTCGAGGATGGCGTCAATCTGAATGTAGCTGAGGCCCAGGCCTTCGCCGGAACTGGCCACTGTAATTCCGTATTTCTTGGCGTCGAGCTTCACGCCGCGAAGAGTCGTCTCCTTGCCGCCCACCATCACGCGCACGGATTTGTTTTCGAAGAACTCGTGCAAATTCTCGCGAGCGTTCGCGCGGCTCGACGATCCGCGAATGATCTTGATCACCTCGTCGATATTGTCGAGCGCGATGCGGTAGCCGAGCAGAATGTGCTCGCGCTCCTGCGCCTTGCGCAGGTCGTACTGCGTGCGCCGCCGGACCACGTCCACGCGGTGCTCGATGAAAAGCTGCAACAGTTGCAGCAGGCCCAGTTCGCGCGGCTGCCCGCCAACGATAGCCAACAAGATCATGCCGAACGATTCCTGCATCTGCGTCATCTTGAAAAGCTTGTTGAGAATGATTTCCGGCTCTTCGTCGCGCTTTATTTCGATCACGAAACGCATGCCGTCGCGATCGCTCTCATCGCGAATGTCGGCGATCCCTTCGATTTTCTTGTTATTGATCAGCTCGGCGATGTGCTGGATCAGGCTCTTTTTGTTTACCTGGTAGGGCAGTTCGGTCACAACGATGTCCTGCCGATCCTTGCCGCGCTGTTCGATCGCGGCTTTGGCGCGCACCTGAAACGAGCCACGGCCGGTTTTGTACGCCTGCTCGATTCCATCACGTCCGTAAATGTAGCCCGCCGTTGGAAAATCCGGTCCGGGGACAATCTTCATCACCTGCTTCAGCGTCGCTTCTGGATTCTCAACAAGAAGGATCGCCGCCTCTACAATCTCGCGAAGATTGTGCGGCGGAATATTCGTCGCCATGCCCACGGCGATTCCAGACGAGCCATTCACCAGTAAATTCGGTATGCGCGTGGGAAGGACGAGAGGCTCCTGCTCGCTTTCATCGAAATTCGGCGTGAACTCGACCGTTTCTTTCTCAATATCCGCGAGCATTTCTTCTGCGATTTTCGAAAGCCGCGCCTCGGTATAACGCATCGCCGCGGGCGGATCGCCGTCCACTGATCCGTAATTGCCCTGCCCATCCACCAGCGGGTACCGCATGTTGAAATCTTGCGCTAGCCGCACCAGCGCGTCATACACCGGCGAGTCGCCGTGCGGATGATATTTGCCGAGCACTTCGCCGACAATCTTCGCGCACTTGCGATACGCCTTCGTCGACGTGAGTCCCAGTTCGTACATCCCATATAGAATCCGCCGGTGGACCGGCTTCAGGCCGTCGCGCACATCCGGCAGCGCGCGCCCGATGATTACGCTCATCGCATAATCGAGATACGACTTCTTCATCTCCGACTCGATATCCACCGGAGTCAAAATCTGCTGGTTTAGCTCGTCCGCCATTCGTCCCTCGAAGTGATTTTTATTTGCATTTTATATTCCCGCGCGATTCATTCCGCCGGCTTGCTCTCGACGGCGAGATCGCTTTTCACGCGCGGCCGCAATACGATCCACAGCACGATGCCTATCCCCAGAACGATGGCCATCTCCGTTACGTTCGAATAGAAAGCGGTTCGCCAGAATCCAGCAGCCACGGAATCGGAGGGGAGCGCGAGGCGCCACTTACTGTAATTATGCCACGTTTGCGGCAGGTCGTATCCCACAAACGCTACCGCAAGCAGCAACAAAATCCAGCGGATTATGCTCCGAATGCGCGCGCCGCGCCGCATATCATTCCGGTTCTTCGATCATGGATTCGGGGCGGACCACCACAACGATGCCGTTCTCGGAAACCGAATAGCGCGCGCGGTCCGCTTCCAGATCGTGGCCGATCACGGTGCCCTCGGGCAGGTCCACGTGCCGGTCGATGATCGCGCGCCGAATGTGGGAGTGCCGCCCGATATTTACGTGGTTGAAGACGATCGAATCTTCCACCTCGCAATAGCTGTTCACGCGCACATCGTACCCAAGCACCGAGCGCGAGACGCGCCCTCCGGATACGATCGATCCTCCCGCTACAATGGAATCCACCGCCGCGCCCATGCGCTCCGGGTCGGCGAACACGAATTTCGCCGGAGGATATTGCTGCTGCCACGTGTTCAGCGGCCAGCCCGGATCATACAAGTTCAGCACCGGACTCACCGACACCAGATCCATGTTGGCTTCGTGGTATGCGTCAATCGTTCCCACGTCGCGCCAATACGAAGTTTCCTTTTTATTCTCGTCCCGAAAATTGTAGGCAAACACGCGATATTTTTGCAGGATGCGCGGCAAAATATCTTTCCCGAAATCGTGCGACGACGCCGGATTCTCGGCATCCTCGATCAGAATGGGCACCAAAAGCTGCGTATTGAACAAATACACGCCCATCGACGCGTTGATTTTTCCGGGATGCACCGGCGATTGCTTCGGGATTGCCGGCTTTTCCTCGAATCCCACGATTCGCCAGTACCGGTCGGTTTCCAGCACGCCGAATTTCCCGGCCGCTTCGGCGGCGTCCATTTCAATGGTCGCCACGGTCACATCCGCCGCGGCGGCCATATGCTGCTCCAGCATCTTCTGATAATTCATTTTGTAGATGTGGTCGCCGGAGAGAATGAAAACGTAATTCGATTGCTCGCTGCCCAGCGAATAAATGTTCTGATAGACGGCGTCCGCCGTGCCCTGATACCAGTGCTGCGAGACGCGCATCTGCGGCGGCAGCACCTCGATGAAATCGCCGAAGCCCATCAGCGAAGACCAGCCGCGCCGCACGTGTCGATTCAGGCTGAGCGCCTTGTACTGCGTCAGCACAAACACGCGCCGCAAGTCGCTGTTCAGGCAATTGGAAAGCGTCAGGTCAATAATTCGGTAAACGCCGCCGAAAGGGACGGCAGGTTTGGCGCGGTCGCGCGTAAGCGGCCACAGCCGCTCGCCCTGGCCGCCGGCCAGCAGCACCCCGATCGCGTCGCGCATCACTGGCATTTTTGAAATGCGCCGCAGCCTTTCCCTACGCGCCCGGCTATTCTATCAGCACTCGTTCCCGGAGTTCAGTAGGACGTCTTCACTTCCGAAAAACGGGCTTTCGCAACCGCCGTTTGGTCGCGCCCAATCGCTCCCGCGCCGCCCCCCTAATGTACAATTTATGTCTTGACTTGAGGGATAGCCTCCGATAGAAGGAGTGGTCAATAGCCGGGCTTTAGCGGTTCCGGTTACTCGATTTCGAATCCACAAGTCCAATTCAAACAGAGAGACGGGGGTGAATACGCGTGGCGGAAGTAGTTATTCAAGAGGGCGAGTCTTTGGAAAACGCGCTCCGGCGATTCAAACGCAAGGTCCAGTCGGAGGACATCATCAAGGAGATCAAGAAGCACAGTTACTACTTGAAACCTGGTGAAAAGCGTCGGGCCAAGCAGGCTCTCTCGCGTAAGCGTCTCCGTAAGAAGCAGCGGCGTGAGCTGGATTAAGGAAGCCACAACCGGAAAACCTACGGCAGTTCGATGCCGGCGCAGGGGTGAGCATCGCGGGCATCCGCGATACTTCATCTCTCGCCGGCGACGGTCTGCCATCTGCTTGCTCTGTGCGAACACGGCCCCCGGAGCAGCGTATGGAATACCATGACAAAGTTTTGAAGTGCGCCGAGTGCGGGGCTGAATTCGTTTTCACCGCCGGCGAGCAGATGTTTTTTGCGGACAAGGGCTTTAAGAACGAGCCCAAGCGTTGCAAGGGATGCAAGTCGGTTCGCGTCCAAGGCGGGGAATCGGCGGCGCCCGCCATCCAGCGGGTGGAAACGAAAACGGTCTGCTCGCAGTGTGGAAAAGAGACGACCGTACCCTTCAAGCCCACTCAAGGCCGCCCCGTATACTGCCGCGAATGCTTTCAGCAGCGACGAACCTTTGGGGCTTCGAGCGTAAGCGCCTGATTTGTCGGCTTCTGGCGGCCATCCTAAAGCTCGGGAATCAATTGCAGTCGTAACTTAAGTGGCCTTTGCGGGCCCCTGATCTCACCAATCATATCTTATTCTGCATCTTACAGGATTCACTGTATTGGACTGCACTAACGGAATCGCCAAAATCTCAACTCGCGAGGGCTTGGGAATCCTGAGTTTGGCTGCCTCCATCGGGAGTAAGCATGAGCGTAGTGAATAAGGTGCCCACGGGCATGCCTCTCGTCCCTAGATCCAAACCACCCGGAAGAACTCATCACGATCACGTCGTGCAGTTTTACGAGGATGACTCTGCGCTCGTGGACGCCCTAGTCGACTTCGTCGGCCCGGCTTTAAAGGCGGGTGGCGCCGCTCTCCTTATCGCCACGCAGGCTCATCGTGAGGAACTGGCGCGCCGGTTCGAAGCCGAGGGCATCGATCTAGCTCGCGCTGTCGAATGTAGCCGCTATCTGGCGCTTGATGCCAGGGAAACTCTATCGGCTTTCATGGTCGATGGCATGCCGGATCCCGTCCTCTTTCAGGAGCTTATCGGAAAGCTCGTTCGCCAGGCAAGGGAGGCGGCGGGAGACGAAGACCTTCGCCTGGTTGCGTTCGGCGAGATGGTGGCTATTCTGGTGCTGAACGCTCAGCCCGAGGCCGCCCTCGCGCTCGAGCGTCTTTGGAACAAGATCTCGCAAGACTATTCTTTCTCTTTGCGCTGCGCGTATCCGATGGACCATTTTAATCAGCACGCGCGCAAAGAGCTTTTCATGCAAGTTTGCGATGAGCACTCCACCGTAATTCCGGCCGACGAATACGTAATGCTCTCCACCGAAGACGAGCGCCTTCGTTCGATTGCGGAATTGCAACAGAAGGCCAACGCTCTTGAGGCCGAGCTCGCCCTGCACCGCAGCGAAGAGCAACTCCGCCTGCTGGTTGAAAGCGCGCAGGATTACGCTATTTTCCTGCTGGACCCGGATGGCCGCGTGGCAACCTGGAATCTGGGCGCCCAGCGAATCAAAGGTTATCAAGCCTCCGAAATTATCGGCAAACACTTTTCCATCTTCTACCCCGAGGAAGACCTCCGCGTGGGAAAACCTCAAATGGAATTGGAGATCGCCACCGCGGTGGGCCGCTTCGAGGACGAAGGGGGCTGGCGCCTCCGCAAAGACGGATCGCGATTTTGGGCCAACGTCATCATTACTGCCCTGCGAGACTCTTCCGGAAACCTCCGGGCCTTCAGCAAAATCACGCGCGACATTACCGAGCGAATGCTCGCGCTCGAAGCTCTCCAGAAAAGCAACCAGGACTTACGCGAAGAAATCGATAAGCGGACAGGAGCCGAAAAGAAACTCCAAGAATCGGAGCGCTCACTGCGCAAATTATCCGGCCATCTCCTTCGCATGCAAGATGAAGAGCGTCGGCGCCTCGGCCGCGAGTTGCACGATAGCGTTGGCCAATACCTGGCCGCTATGAAAATGGGCTTGGAAGCCATGCACGACAACTCTCAGGTCCAGGAATGTGTTCGGATGGTCGATCAGTGCATGAAAGAGGTGCGCACAATTTCGTACCTTCTTTATCCTCCCATGCTCGAAGAGGTCGGCCTGCGCTCTGCAATACCCTGGTATATCGAAGGCTTCTCCAAGCGTAGCGGAATCCAGGTCACGTGCAATATCGACCAGAATATCGGACGCCTTTCCCGCGACGCCGAACTGGCAGTCTTTCGGATCCTTCAGGAGAGTCTCACCAACGTTCACCGGCACTCCGAAAGCCCCACGGCCAACGTTCGGATGGGCCTTGAAGACGGGGCGGTTTATCTCGAAGTGAGCGACCAGGGGAAGGGAATTACCGCCTCCGCCCTGGAACCCGGTAGCGATTCCTCTAATACTCTCGGAGTCGGCCTCCGCGGGATGCTCGAACGCATGCATCAGCTCGGAGGCTCGATGGAACTGTCTTCCACCGAGCGCGGAACTACCGTCCGAGCTACTTTGCCGCGCGAAAAATAGGAAACTTCGTTTCGGTCGGGAGGGGAATCGCAAGTTTTACAGTGACCGCCGAGTTTCTTCAACACAAGTCCAACCCCAGCACGAAAGCGACCCAGCCCCGAAATGGAGCTCAAATGTCAGCCAGAATTCTCATAGCCGACGATCACGAAGTTGTTCGCCAGGGCGTTCGCGCCATGATTTTGCGCTCTCGCCCCCAATGGGAAATTTGTGCCGAAGCAGCCGATGGAGCCGAGGCTCTTCAAGCCATTCAGTCCCTCAAACCGGACATCGCCATCCTGGATATCACCATGCCGGGAATGAGCGGCCTCGATGTCGCGGCGGAAGTCACCCGCCGCCATCTTCCCACCGCCCTCCTCATGTTTACCATGCACGAATCTTCGAGGCTCGTCGGCGAGATTCGCGAGGCGGGCGCTCAGGGCTTCGTCAACAAGTCTTGCGCTGGACGCGACCTTATCGCCGCAATTGAGACGCTCCTGACCGGTGGCACGTTCTTCGGCCAGCCCCTGCCAAACGGCACGCCCAATGAGGGCGGCGGGCCGAACCCCGGCTTCTCTTTCCGTTGGCAGCTTCCTCTGGTTCAGCTTCCTGTGTTCCAGACCTGACTTTTTCCGTGGCAACGCACTTGGCCTCGTGGCACCAGACACTCTTGTCTGTGCGGTTTTATCGCCGCAAGGTAGGATTGCTCCCGAGGCATCCATGAGATTCGCTGCGAAGATTTCGCTGTGCCTTCTCGTTCTGTCGCCCCTCGCGATTCCGGCGCGCGCCGCTGGAATCACACTCTCCCCTGATGCCGCCAAAGCGCTCGATCAAATCTACAATGGCGATACCGATGCGGCCGTCGCAACGGCGCATGGTATCGAGCAAGCGCAACCGGATAGTCCCGTCGGCTACCTTCTCGAAGACGAAGCGCAGTGGTGGAAGATGTACTGCGTCGCGTGCGAAATTAAATGGGCCATGCTCGACGCCTATAAGCGTGGGAAAAAGCCGGAAGACGAGTCCTACTTCGCATTGGCGGACAAAGCCATCCAATTGGCGCGCGCGCAAATCGCCAAATCAGACACCGCCGAAATGCACGTTTATGTTGCGATCGGTTTCGCCCTGAAAGCCCGCCTTTACAGTTTGCGCGATCAGAAACGCGATATCGCCCACGCTGGCGTTGCTGGTCGCTCCGAATGTCTCCGCGCGCTGCAACTCGATCCCGATATGGCCGATGCTACGGCCGCTCTGGGCCTCTACAACTACTATGTGGACACGCTCTCAGGCATCGCCAAAGTGCTTCGCTTTTTCATGGGCATTCCCGGTGGAAACAAAGAGGAAGGAATCCGTCAAATGAAAATCGGCATCGACCACGGCGCGTTCCTGGCCGTCGATTCGCGCTTCTATCTCGCAAAGAATCTCCGTACCTACGACCGCAATTACGATGAAGCCATGCAAATAGCGGAGCCGCTCGCCACGCGCTATGCTCGCAATCCGATTTTTCTTTTGCTGCTCGGCAACCTCAACGCCGAATTAGGACGCAACGCCAAAGCCGCCGAATACTTTCGCGCCGCGGAATCCGCCCCCGTTGCCGATCTCGCCTGCGCCGCCCGCGCCCGCGACCTCACCAACTCCCTCCTTGCCTCCCCCCACTGACCTCGGCTCTGCACGCTCTCACACCGTCATTCCGTCTATAACGACGTCGGCGCTGTCAAGACACACTTCTTCTAGGAGCGCTGTGTCCCGCTTTTTTGTTTTTGCGCGAAGCGCCGGGACACGGAGTCGAGGAATCTCTTCGGATGTAACACTCGACTCCAGCTCACATGCGACGCCGCCACTTGCCGTTGACACCGCCAAGCACGCCAGCTACGCTCTCCGGCTATCAAACGCTTGCTGCAAAGCGCTGCGGTCGCAAAAGTTCCTGGATGCGAATGAAAACTACTCTCGCCGCTTTGATTGCTCTTGGCCTCACGCTTTTCGCGCATCCTGCATTTGCTCACCACTCTCGATCGATGTTCGATCAATCGCGCCAGATTACGCTCGTCGGCGCCGTGAAAGACTTCCAGTGGACCAATCCCCACTGTTGGATTCAGGTCCTGGTGCCCGACCCGGACAATCCGCAGGCCGCCCCTATCGAATGGGGCGTCGAGATGGGTGCACCGGTTGAATTGATGCGCAAAGGCTGGAAGCCGCACAGTCTGAATCCCGGCGACAAGGTCACGATCGTTGTCAATCCACTGCGCGACGGCCAGCACGGCGGCCTCGTTCTCTCGGTCACCGGCCCCGACGGTAAAGTTATCGGCAGGCCCGCGATTCCCGTGAAATAGTCGCCTGCCGGAGGAGGACACCATGAAGCGTCAAGCATTAGCCTCGATGGTGATCGTGCTGCTTGCAGGCTGGGTCGGCACGGTGCGCGCGCAGTCTTCTTCGAAACAGCGTCTCGCAGCCTTCGCCAAGTTGCCGGACTGGTCGGGCATCTGGGAACTCGATGCCTTCGTCGGGCAATCCGATGGTCAGCAATTTAGCCCCGAAGGCCAGCGTGAATTGAAAGCCTATGCCGCGGCTATGCGTCCGTCGTTCACTCCCGAATATCAGGCCAAGTATGACGCGATCCGAAAAAAGGTCGCCGACGCTGTCGCTGCCGACCCCGACCACCCGCCCGCTACGCATCAGCCGCTGTGTGTCGCGCCGCCTTTCCCCGCAACCTCTTCGCCAGGGATGTTTGAGTGGCTGGTGACGCCGGAGGAAACTACTTTCGTCAGCACCGTAGGCGCCGTGCGTCACATTTACACCGACGGCCGCTCGCATCCTCCGAAGGACGAGATGTGGCCTACGCTGATGGGCGACTCCGTCGGACATTGGGAAGGTGACACGCTCGTCGTCGATACCATTGGGACAAGGAAGCGGCTATACACCGGGGAGCTTTCCGGATTCTATTTCCCGATGAGCGATCAGCTCCATTTCATCGAGCGCATCCGGATGCTGAACCACAACAAAATGCAAATCGATTACACGGTCGAAGACCCGATCGCGCTCACCAAGCCCATTCACGCGACGATTACTCACACTCGCGTCACCGACTTCAATCGCATGATCGAAGAAACCGATTGCGAGCAGAACGACCGCGATCCCATCGTTAACGGCCGTTTCACTACCGTCACCCACTAACTAGATCTCTCCCGCGCCTACAACTCATGTGGAGTGCGGCGGCTTGCCGCCGCTGTTTGCCGCCTGGGCTTGCCCCGGGAGATCAATCATCGAGGAATCTCTCGTCGATGTGTCAATCAACTCCGCTTCGCTTTTAGACCTGGCGTACAATTGCCTCCAGCATGCCTTTGAAATCAGGCTACGTAGCTATCGTCGGCCGCCCCAACGCCGGAAAATCCACGCTTGTAAACAAGCTCGTAGGCAGCAAAGTCGCCATCGTTTCTCCCAAGCCGCAGACCACCCGCAACCGCATTCAAGGAATCGTGAACCGCGATGACGCCCAGATCGTCCTGGTAGATACGCCCGGAATTCACCGGCCTGAAAATGTTCTCAGTCGCCAGATGATGGACGAACTCCAGCACGCCCTCGAAGGCATCGAAGTCCTTTCGCTGATTGTCGATGCATCGTCCACGGATTTTGGTCCCGGCGACCGTTTTTCGATCGAGTGGGTGCGCCGCTTTCATGGACCGGTCTTTTTGCTATTGAACAAAGTCGACACGGTGAACAAACCGCTGTTGCTTCCGTTGATCGAACGCTATCGCCAAGCCTACGACTTCGCGGAAATTTTTCCCATCTCCGCCCTTACCGGCGACGGATGCGACAATTTAGTAAGCGCTTGGATCGCGCGCCTCCCCGAAAGTCCGCCGCTTTTTCCGCCCGACCAGTTCACCGATCAGCCGGAGCGCTTTCTCGCCGCCGAGCTGATCCGCGAGCAAGCGATTTTAGCCACGCGCGAAGAAGTGCCGCACGCCCTCGCCGTGTTGGTTGACACGTTCGAGGAAAAACGCGAGCTCATCAAAATTCGCGCCACGCTTTATGTCGAGCGCGAAGGACAAAAGGGCATCCTCATCGGACGCCGCGGGGACATGATGAAAAAAATCGGCACCGCCGCACGCAAGGAAATCGAAACTCTGCTCGGCGCGCATGTCTTTTTGGAATTATCGGTGAAGGTGCAGCCGAACTGGCGCCAGAACGCCGCACTGGTCCGCCAACTCGATTGGCGTCGCCAGCTCGAGCAGCTCGCCGGCGAGCAAAATTCCTCGTCTCGGGCTTAGCACGGTGGCTAAAAGGCCACAGGTGCTTCCCCCCGCGCCCTCCGATCCGTGATTCGGGCGCCGGAGAAACCCCGCTTGGCCGGTTCCGTAGCCGTCGCAAAAATAGGCGGAAATCCGACGCGCAAAGCGGCGCTGGCGGGCGGTTTTTGACCATTTGTTGTTTCTAGTTCGAACGATTCGACGCGGCAGATTGGAAGGAATTTGCGGCAAACTCGAAGGGTTTTTCGCGCTATGAAGCCTTCGACGGCGCGATGCCGAGCGAGCGCATTTTGCGGTAGAGATGGCTGCGTTCGAGTCCCAGCGCGGCGGCGGCGCGCGTCATATTCCAGCGATTTTCCTCGAGCTTGCGCAGCACAAACTCGCGCTCGTAAGCGGATCGCGCTTCCTGCAAACTTTCGTAGGGCTTTTGCGGGCTTTTCGACGCGCCGCGAAACAGCTCGGGAGGCAAATGGTGCGGCTCGATGCGGGGCGAGGGACACATAATTACCAGGCGCTCCACGAGGTTTCGCAGTTCGCGCACATTTCCCGGCCACGGATACGCGAGTAAAACTTCCGAGGCAGTGGGCGTAAACTCCTTCGGTTTTTTTCCGTACGCCTCGCAGAATTCTTTCAGAAAATGCGCCGCGAGCACCGGAATGTCTTCCGTGCGCTCGCGCAGCGCCGGGACGTAAAACGGAATAACGTTCAGGCGGTAAAACAAATCCTCGCGAAACGCATTGCGGCCGATTTCCTCGTCAAGTTTCTTGTTGGTGGCGGCGAGCACGCGCACATCCACGGTCACCGGCTGGTTCGATCCCAGCGGCTCGACACGCTGTTCTTCGAGGACGCGCAACACTTTCGATTGTGTTTTCAGGCTCATATCGCCAATCTCATCCAGAAAGAGTGTCCCGCCATCGGCTTTCTGAAATTTTCCCACTTTATCTTCGCTCGCGCCGGTGAAGCTGCCTTTGCGGTGGCCGAACATTTCCGATTCGATTAGCTCCTCGGGGATGGCCGCGCAGTTCACTTCCACGAAGGGCATGCCGCTGCGCGTGCTATGTTCATGCAGCGCTCTTGCGACCAATTCTTTGCCCGTGCCGCTTTCGCCGTAAATCAGGACGCGCCCGGTGGTCGGCGCGGTGAGCGCGATCTGCTGCCGCAGCGCCTTCATCGGAACGCTCCCGCCGAGAATTTCGTGGCGTTCTTCGAGCTCGGCGCGCAAGCGGCGATTTTCATCTTCAAGCCGCACGTAATCGAGGGCATTGCGAACCACTAAAACTACTTTTTCCAGCGAGAGTGGCTTCTCGATGAAATCGAAAGCTCCCAACTTGGTCGCTCGCACAGCGGCCTCGACGTTTCCGTGGCCGGAAATCATCACCACGATGGGCGGATCATCTTGCGCTTGCAAGCGCTCGAGTGTCTCAAGGCCGTCCATTTTGGGAAGCCACACATCCAGCAGAACAAGATCGAACTCATCGCGTTTCAGTCGGGCGAGACAATCCTCGCCGGAAGACAGGGTCTCAATCTCGTAGCCCTCGTCGCGGAGGAGCGCGCCGAGCGATTCCCGGATGCCACTCTCATCATCAACAATCAATATTCTCGCTGGCATTTTACGGAGTTCCTAGAGGGATGGCCTGCGTCGGGACAGGAGCTTCGGCCGCCGGAAAGCGAATCACGAATCGCGCGCCGACAGGCACATTATCCTCCACGCGAATAGTTCCGTTATGTTCCGCCACGATGCGGCTGGCAATCGCGAGCCCCAGTCCGGTGCCGCGGTCCTTGGTTGAAAAATGCGGCAGAAAAAGTTTCCCTTTATCCGCGGGAGAAATTCCGTGGCCGCTATCGGAAATTTCAATTTCCACCGCGTCGCCGTCGCTTTCCGCGCGCGTGACCACACGCAGCCGGCGGACCGGCGAGCTTTCCATGGCCTCCGCGGCATTGTCGATCAGGTTCGCGACGACTTGTCGCAGAAGCTCGGCATCCGCTTTCACGGGTGGAAGCCCCTCGGCCAATTCGGCGCGAATAACGATGCCATCGAGGCGATCCCTGAAAAGTTCCAGCGCGCCTTCGACAATCGAATTCACGCTGGCAACACCGAGACGCGCGGAAGGAAAGCGAGCGAACTGCGAGAATTCATCCACCAGTGATTCCAGAGTCTGAACTTCCCGTTCAATCAGCCCGGCGCATTCGGCCGTTAACTTTTCGAATTCGCCGTGCGGAGCGCCGCTTCGATTCAATTGCCGGAGTAGCCTTTGCGCCGAAAGCTGGATCGGAGTGAGCGGATTCTTGATTTCGTGCGCGATTCGCTGGGCGACCTCCTGCCATGCCGCTGCTTTCTGCGCCTGCAGAAGCCCGGTTAAATCGTCAATCACCACCACAAAGCCGGGGTTCGAGCGGCGCGGACCAAGCGAGCTGACGGTTACCGCCGCGCGCACCAGGCGGCCGCCCGCGGCAATTTCGATTTCGCGGGAAGCAGCGCCCATTCGCAGCGAACGCCGCATCAAGTGCAACGCGGCGCGGGCCGCATCTTCGCCGAGAAGGTCCGGCAAGGTGCGAGCCTCGCGAGCCGACTCGCCTAAAATCGTCACCACGGCGGGATTCACGCGCGCGATCTCGCCGGAACTATCGAGCGAAACCACGCCCGTGGGAATATTTTCGAGGATGGCTTCCATCAGCTTACGGCGGCGTTCGCGCTCTTCCACCGCCTCTTCGAGGCTACGCGTGAATTCGTTGATTTGCTGACGTCCCTCGCCAAGCTGTTCGGTCATGCGATTGAAGGAACGGACTAGCGTTCCCAGTTCGTCTTGCGCGTGAACTTCGATGCGATGGTCGAAATTTCCCCGGGAAATCTCTCGCGTGGCTTCTGCAAGAGACTGGATCGGCACGGTTACCTGCTTAGAGAGAAACAATGCGACCCAGGTGGTGGAGAAAATCAACAGCAGGGTGATGAGCGCCAACGCCACTAAGATCTCGCGCTTATAGGTCCGCAAGTGCTGCTTCTGCTGGGCATAGGTTTGCGTTTGTGAATCGATCTCCGCGTATCGCGCGGAAAAATCTTCCGGCAGCAATCGCGCAAGATAAAGAGTGCCGCCATTCTTTCGCGGAGCGCTTCCCGCGAGATACAGCCGGCCATCCATGTTCCAAATTTGGATTCCGTTCGGAGTGCTTTGCGAAAGCTCTACTGAAATCTTTGCGGGAGCTGGAGGTCCGCCGCTGCCAGCCTTCGCTTGTGAGTTCGGAGCCATTCCATTCGGGGCCTGCGCATTCGCGGTCTTGAAATCGGACCCGGCCGTGACTCGCCCTTTCGAATCCGTAATCCAATATGCGTCGAAGGCCGGGCTTCGTTCCACGGAAATTGCTCCGCCCGTGTCGCGGGGCACCAGTTCAGCGGCTAAGTTATTCAGGCGGGTCGACTGAGACTGCTCAAAACGCGAAAGAAGAAGTTGGCTCTGTTCGTTGGCGATTTCCAGCGGCCGAGGGAACCAGAGATTCAGCGTCCGATTGACGAGCGCGTAGCTGAAAAAAAATAGAAAGACCAAAGGGAGCAGCGAGACGCCCATGGCCCCCAAAACCATTTTGACCTTGAATCGCGAGCCCATTTGGCCGCTGCGCCGCTCGGCCCAAAGGCGCACCAGGCTTCGAGTCAAAATCAGTCCGAAAACCAGGAACATCGCGAAGATCAAAACTGAAAGAGCGAAAAGGATGTAGACCGCGTTCCCCTGCTCGGCGGGTACCGGCACTTTGAAAGACCCCAAGGTGATCGCGCCAGCGGCCAGCAGGACCACCACGATCGACCCCACCGTGAGCCACACTTTGCGCTTGCTTCGCGCGTCTTTCACACTAGCGGCCCTCCTCGACGTATTGCCCGAGCGAGCATTCTCCGCAAAGCGGTTGCTGGACGCGGCAAAACTTTTTCCCAGTGGCGACGATCAAGGCATGAAACTCGTTGAACCGGCGCGTATCGCCGGAAAATTGCCGCTCGAACATCCAGCGAATGTCTTCGTATTTCGTTTTCTCATCGATCCAGCCGTGCCGGAGCAGCAGGCGCTTGGTGTACGCGTCCACCGGGAAAACCGGATGATCGCCCGCGTACAATAAAATGGAATCCGCGGTTTCCGGGCCAATGCCGAATATTTCGAGCAACCTCTCGCGCAGAATAATCGTGGGAGTCTCGAACATGCGCTTCAGCGATCCTCGGTATTCACGCCGGAGAAATTCGCAGAACGCCTTTAGCTTGCGCGCTTTCTGCCGATAGTAGCCGGACGAGCGAATCAGCCGTTCGAGCCGCCGCAAAGGAACCTTTTCAATCGCCGCGGGGGAGAGCAAGTTAGCCTCGCGCAGCTTCGTCAATGCGCTCTCGACGTTATTCCACGACGTATTTTGCGTGAGTATGGCCCCGAGAATAATCTCGAACTGGCTGTTGGCGGGCCACCAATGCTGCGGGCCGAACGCCGCGAACAAGGAGTTGTAATACTCATCCAGGGGCGGTTGCGCGTCGCGCGATGGAGCGCCGTTGGGTGACTGTGAGGGCACGCTTGGGGCAATCGCTGACGATGTCATGAAGGTTCTAAGATAGGGGCACGATGCGATTGAAGTCAAGGCGGGTGTGGCAATTTAGCCACGATAGCGCGGCTGAAACAGGAGATGAGACTCATAGCAAAGGGTTTAGACTGAGTTCAAAAGAGTGCGCGTGAGACTGCAGTTCCTGGCTTTGCGCGGCTAAGTGGTTTACACCGAGCCAAGTATCTTTCGCGGGCTCAGCGAGCAGCGCCCTACCGCGACGGAGCACATTCTTACTCGAAGCGGATGAGGACGATTTCGGGATTTGTACCGAGGCGGAGTGGCGGGCCCCAGGTGCCGGCTCCCCAGGTGGTGAACACGAGCATTTTGCCGAAGCGGTTTAGTCCGTGGACGTAGGCGCCGTAAATTCGGTGAGTGATCCATGTGAATGGCCAAAACTGGCCGCCGTGGGTGTGGCCGGAAAGCTGAAGCGAGATGCCCGCAGCTTCGCTGACGTGCAGATGATGAGGGGCGTGCATTAGAAGTATGCTCGCGCGAGCCGGGTCAATTGGGGCGCTCTCGAGGATAGAGGCGAAACGTGCGGGATCGTTCGATTCTCGATCATGGACGCCGACGAGCTGCAATCCTTCGATCTCGATTTTTTCGTTGTTCAACACATGCACGCCGGAGCGCGCTACCGCGTCCAAATATTTTCGGCGGTCCGTGAACCCCTCGTGGTTGCCGGTGATGAAATAGGCTCCATGCGGCGCCGTTAATTCCTTCCAGGGTTCGGCCAGCCGATCGAGCGGGCCAGTGGTGCCGTCATACATATCGCCGGTTATGAAGACGACATCGGGGCGCAGCTGGTTGAGCTTCCGGACGATTTCGCGCATGAATGGCACATCGTGCACGTGGCCCAAGTGGGTATCGCTTACCAACGCCGCCGCGCGGCCGCGCCAAGTTTCCGGCAAGCCTGGCAAGTTTAGGGTGAGTCGCGTGACGCGAACCAAATTCGCGTTGACTATGCCTGCGACGGCCGCCAGCAGAGCCAAACCAAAAACCGCATCTGCTAGCACGGGCTTCTCAACGTGCTCCGCAACGAGAGCGACCACGTAAGCAATCCAAGTAAAACAAGCGGCGAGAACGAAGAAGCTGAACGCTCCAAGCCACACCGCGGATATTTTGTAGAACAGGCGCAGGGGCCACGCAAACGATCGCCAAGCGAGCAACGAGGCAGCGACGAAGGTGAGCGAAAGCAACAGCAGCACGAGCCGTAGCACGAAAATCGTGTGGCTATCAGTGATCTGCTGGAAGTAAATCCAAGTCTGGCAGACGAACCAGTGCAACAGAATCAGCAGCGATTGAAACACAAGGATGAATGCGAAAAAGCGCGAGCGCACGCTGGTAGGTTCCCGGGAATGGCCGACGGCTCAGATGGCGCGGCTATCCATTCTTGCGCTCGAAATCGCGCATAAAGTTCACGAGCGCCTCGACTGCCTCCGGCGGGACTGCGTTATAAAGCGAGGCGCGCATGCCGCCGACTGACCGATGGCCCTTTATGCCGACGATTCCCGCCGCTTCCGCTTCCTTGACGAATTTTTTCTCGACGGCTTCGTCACCGCCAGCCACACGAAAGACGACGTTCATTCGAGAGCGCGAATCTCGCTCCACGGGGCACTGATAATAGCCGCCGCTTTCAATCGCGTCGTAAAGAAGCTTGGCCTTGGATTCATTGAGCTTTTCAATGGCCGCGAGTCCGCCCTCGGCTTCGATCCAATCGAGGACCAAACCCATCATATAAACCGCGAAAGCAGGCGGCGTGTGATAGAGCGAGCGCTCTTTTATATGCGTGCGATATTGGAGAATTTTGGCGACCTTGTCGCCCGCGCGTTCGGCGAGATCGCGGCGCAGGATTACCACGGTTGCGCCGGAAGGACCGAGATTTTTCTGCGCGCCGGCAAAGATCAATCCAAATTGCCGGACATCAATGGGCCGCGAGCAAATATTCGAAGACATGTCCGCCACAAGGGGAACAGCGCCGGTGGCAGGAATTTCGCTCCATTCGGTGCCGTCAATGGTGTTGTTGGTGCACATGAAAACATAGGAGGCATCGGGCGCGAGCGAGATTTCATTTGGTCGCGGCACGCGCGTAAATTTCGCGGACTCGGTGGACGCGGCCAGGCGATAGGTGGCGAGCTTTTTCAGTTCTTCGATGGCTTTGCTGGTCCACGAGCCGGTGTGCAGCACGTCCACCGCTTTGCCGGGGAGGTATAGGTTCATCGGCACCATGGCGAACTGCAAGCTGCCGCCGCCCTGCAGGAACAAGACGGCGTAATCGTCGGGAATCGCGAGGATCCGGCGGATCGATTCTTCCGTTTTGTCGTTGATGGCCTCGAACTCGGCGGAGCGGTGGCTCATCTCCATTACCGACATGCCGGTCCCGCGATAGTCGAGCAGCTCGTCGCGCACGCGCTCGAGCACAGAAAGTGGAAGCGCCGCCGGACCCGCATTGAAATTAAATGCGCGCTTGGCCGTCTGCGACAACGCCGATGCCGATGGATTCACGTCTGAGCCCCTAATAAAGAATTCCGCGATCCGGGCGCATGGCCGGGTCATGCGGACATTCAGAATACCAGAGTCTTTCACGCTTTGCGCAGGCGCGAGATTGGGGAGGCGGGTGAGCGGACGCACGATGTTTCCTGAAGATGTATAACGGTCAGAGCACCCCGCCCCGAGGAAGCGTTGTGCGCGGGATTCGAAACCCGCATATTCAATCAGACGGGTGAAGTACGCGGTTGCGAAGGGGTCATGACGAACTGGCGGCATTCACTGACGGTGTATGCAGACCGGCGCGTCCTGCTGATTTTGCCGCTCGGTTTTGCGAGCGGCCTGCCATTCCTGCTGACTTTTTCGACGCTTTCGGCATGGCTGGCCATCGCCGGAGTGAGGCGGGCGGCTATTGGTGCGTTCGCTTTGGTGGCGACGCCGTACGCGTTCAAGTTCGTTTGGTCGCCGCTGATGGACCGGCTGCCTCCGCCGCTCCCATTGGGACGGAGGCGCGGGTGGGGGATCACCATCCAGATAGGGCTGGTGGCCGCGATACTCGGCTTGGGAGCGTGCGATCCCAAACACAATCTGACGCTGATGGCCGCGCTGGCGCTAACGGTGGCGTTTCTTTCGGCTAGTCAGGATATTGTGATCGACGCGTACCGCGTGGAATTCCTTCCGCTCGATTTGCAAGGGCCGGGCGCGGGAATGATCGAGACGGGCTACCGGATTGCGATGTTGGTCTCCGGAGCTGGCTCGCTGGTGATCGCCGCACGCGCGGGTTGGTATGTGGCGTACGCGACGATGGCGGCGCTGCAGGCCGCGTGCATGTTGGTGTTCGTGTTCGGGCCGGAACCTTCGGTTGCCGCAGAGGCCGCGCACATGGCCAAAACCGGCGGCGGAAGCGAAACGGTGGGCCAATGGTTCACGAGGGCGGTGGCCGGGCCGTTCGCCGATTTCATGCGCCGGCCGATTTGGCCGGTGATTCTGCTGTTCATTTTCGGCTACAAGCTGGGCTTGGGAATGGCGGCGGTGATGTCGACTCCACTTTACATCTCGCTTGGATTTTCACTGGATCAGATTGCCGCCGTTTCGAAATTCGTGGGATTCTTCAGCACGGTTTTGGGAGCGCTGGTCGGCGGATTGGTGACGGTGCGGTTCGGGATCCTGCGCTCGCTGATGGTCTGCGGCATCTTGCAACTGGCGGGGAATTTATTCTACGTGCTGCAAAGCGTGGAGGGGCATCGGGTCGGATATTTGGCGCTGTGCGTCACGATGGAGCAATTCACCTCGTCAATGGCGGGCGCGGCGCTGGTGGCGTATCTCTCGAGCTTGTGCTCGCCAGCCTTCACGGCGACTCAATATGCGCTGCTTTCTTCGCTGGCCGTGCTCGGCCACAACGTGGTGGCATCCACCAGCGGCGTGCTTGCGGAGAGGCTTGGCTGGGCATCTTTTTTTGCGCTGACGACCGTGGTGACCGTGCCGGCGCTCTTTCTGCTCGCCTGGATCGCGCGCCGGGACAGGGAACGCTCCAACCAGCAGTCACCTTTGCCGGCTTTGATGAAGAATTGACCGCCCGGTTCGGATCGGCAAAACTTCGACAGTTTCTCGAATTCGACTGCTTCGTCCCGCCTTGAAGTTTTCGCATGCAACCATTAGACTTAATCTTGCACAAAGAAACCGGGGCAACCTGACGATGCTTCTGTCGCGCGATTTTGTCGGCTACATGGCTAAGGAAGTAGTCAAACGCCTGGTGGCCGGCAAAATGATCGAAACGAAAGACGCCGAAAATCTGGCGCAACAGGTCCGGCAAGTGATGGCCGACGAGGTAACGGTCGAAGACCGGCTGAGCGAAGAGGCGCGCGAGATTTTGAGCCGCTACTCGGAGGAAATGCGGCGCACGGGGGTCTCATATCAGGATATGTACAAGAAAGTAAAAAGCCAGCTGGCCCGCGAAAGGAAGCTTATCCTCCGATGAGCCGGGCCGCACGATGCGATTAAGCCGCGAAAAGACGGTGCGCATTTCTCATCGCGTCATCGATTTTCTTGTGGCAAGTCCCGCCGTGGATTTCGTCGAAGATCGCGATACCATCCGCCAGGAAATCGTCACGATTCTCACTTCGCTGCTGAAAGTTGAAGAGCAAATCGATACTGAAGCGCGCGCGAAGATTGGCTCGCAGAAAAAGGAAATCCTGGAAGGCAGCGAGGAATGGGACATCCTGTACCGGAAATACTACGCTGAAGGACTCAAAAGGCTAGGAGTAGCGGAAGTTCACGCGCGGGGATAAGGTAGTTCAGGGTTGCGCGCTTAGGCTTCTCGTAGTCTTCTCATCCAACTCCAAAACTTTCAACTACGCGACGCCTGGACTTTAATTCTAAACCGTCAACTCAAAACGGCAATTTTCACGGCTGTTGCTGTTGCGGTTGCTGCTGCGGCGGTTGCTGCTGTGGTTGTGGTTGTTGCTGCTGCTGATCGTCGGGCCGCCGCTGGAGTGTGGGCCGGTCGCTATCATCCTGGCTCTGATCCGGCGATGTGGTGGTGTTACCACCGCCATTGTCGCCTGGATTGCTACCGCCCATGTCGGGAGGCTGCGTGTTCCCGCCTTTATTCTGACCGGTGCGCTTGCGCAACGTGGGTCGGTTGGGATTGTTGTTCTTGACCTTCACATTCGCTTCGATCAGTTGCAATCTGTGCTTCACCGTGTCGAACTCGGACGTTGTCACGATGTACTGATCGCGCGCCGGCAGAATCGTAGCAATCTCTTTCTGAATCGCTTCGATGCGGTCCGGCGTCGGCGGATGCGTGGAAAAAACTTTGGGGATCGTGCCGGGTTCCTTTTTCTCGTCGGTTTCCACCTTCTCAAAGAAGGAAACAAGCGCGTTCGGATCGTAACCGGCCTTGTACATGTACTGTATGCCCAGATAATCGGCCTCGCGTTCTTCGTCGCGCGAGAATTTCAGGAAGGTGAGCGGTATGGCGAAATTCATTCCCTGATAAATCGCGTAGCCGGCCCAAGTGTAGGGAATGAAGATCATCGCCGGGATCGAAGCGAGGTTCACAATCTCGCCCTTGGTGGCTTGCTTGGTGCCGTGCCGCGCGCAAACGTGCGCGATTTCGTGCGCCATCACGCCGGCAAGTTCCGATTCCTCGTCCGCATGCAGGATCAAACCGCTATTTACATAGAAGAATCCGCCGGGCAGCGCGAACGCGTTGACCACATCCGAATCAATCACCTTGATCGTGAACGGCACGCGCGCGTCGGAATTTCGCACCAGGTTTTGGCCCACGCGGTTCACATATTCGGTGACCACCGGGTCGTTGATGAATTTCGCGCTCTTATCCACTTCCTGCGCAAGCTGCTTGCCCAACGCGATTTCGCGCTCGAGCGAATAGAAGTCCAAGCCCTTGCCCACGCTGCGATCTCCAATCGCGTTTACGTCGGCTTTGCTGCCAGGCTTTACATTGGGATTCTCGGTTTGGGGCACCGGCGGCTCTGTGGGCTTCTGCGCGTCCGGTTGGTCTTGGTCACCCTGCGTCTGCGGAGTGGTCGGCGGCTGAGTAGTCGGAGGCGTTTGTGGCGCGGGCGCAGGATTCTGCTGCTGATTCCTCGGCGCGGCAGTAGCAACCGGAATGATTACCAGCAAAGTTGCAAGTATTGTTGCCAGCCATTGCGCAGGATAGGATTTGGTCATTGCTACCTCCGGAAGGAACCTGCCCCGCATTATACACTTCTGGCGGGACTCCTAGCGCTTACAGCCGATAGGATGGCAGGACCGTGAAAATGGTTACTCGCGGCCATTCCAGCGTGCAACCGTCTGCCGGGAGAGGCCGCCTTCAATCGTCTTCAGGTTTGGCGCATCTGCTGCTTCAGCCGCTCGATCTCCGCGCGTAGGCGCGAAATGCGACTGGCAACAGATATCTCGTATGCGAAGAAGATAGCCCAGACAGCGATCCAAGCGGTAAACAGGAAATGAAAATCTTTCATATTGATTCCTTTGCAGAAGACGCGATCAACGCAGATTCGGATCCGGCGTCGCGAGCATCAGCGGCCACGCGCAGTTCGTCGAATTCGTGGCGCAGCCGCTCGAGCCGGTAGCGATCAACCAGCGCAATGATTGCGACGAACAGCATCGCAACGATACAGACTACGAGCACCTTGCCCATGGTCGGGTTCAGGCCCGAGTTCGGCCCCCCGAATATCACCGGCGCAGGATGCTGCGTGCGCCAAAGCCGATTCGACGCATACACCAAAGGCGCATCGAGGAACGCGAATATGCCGAAGACGGCCGATAGCGTCGCGCGCCGCTGCGGTTCCTCAATCAATCCGCGCAGGAGCAAATAAGAAATGTACAGCAGCCACAGAATAAACGCAGTCGTCAACCGCGCGTCCCATGTCCACCAAATTCCCCAGGCCGGCTTGCCCCAGAGCACGCCCGTGGCAAGCCCCGCCGTGCAACTCACCACGCCCACTTCAACCGCGGAGACTCCCAGCCAATCCCATTTAGGTTTGCGTGTGACCAGCCAGGCGACGTTGGCGACCAGAGCGATCGAAAGCGCTGTGAACATGGCCATCCAGCACCCGAGATGGAAATAAAATATTCGCTGGATCTGGTGCATGGTGGCTTCGTCTGGCGCAATGAAAAGCGCGGCGTAACCCGCGAAAAAGATCAGCGCGGCGGCGACGGCTCTGGTTGTAACGCGGCCTTTCATCGACGGACCTTCACCTGGTTTCATTCCTCCAGCAGAAAATCACACAGCAGCCAGGAAGCGGTAAGAAACACAATATCAAATCCGGCCAGGAATGCGAGCCAGGCGCGGTCGAGCGCCGGCTGCTCGGCAAAAAGCGCCGCGGTGGCTTCCACCGCGGCGATCAGCAGCGGCGCGACAATCGGCAGCAGCAGCAGCGGCAAAAGTAATTCGCGCATGCGCGCGTGCGCCGCGATTGCGGAAAAAACCGTGCCGGTCACCACCAGGCCGAGCGTCCCCAGCACAAAAACGAGAATCAGGCGACCCACAATTCCGGCCAGCGACACATTGTAGAGGACGGCAAAAACGGGAACGAGAATCACCTCCGCCGCCAACAAAAATAAAAGATTCGCCAGCATCTTGCCGAGCAGAATCGCAAAAGGCGAGATGGGCGCCATGCGCAGCGCGTCGAGCGTCTGATTGGCTTGCTCGCGGCCGAATGAAGGATGCAGCATCAGCGATCCCGCGAAAAGAAATGCGATCCACAGCAAACCGGGTCCATAGCGGCGCGATTCTCCGGCGGTTGGATCGAAAGCAAAGCTGAACAGCACCACCACGATCAGCGCAAAAATAATCGTGGCGTTCAGCAATTCGCGCGCGCGAAATTCCAGCCGAAGTTCCTTGGCGAGAAGAATGGCGGCGGCGCGCGCGGTGGTCATGTCAAATGTCCGCGCGGAGAGACGCGAGCAGCGGGCGCGGATCGCCGCCTCTGCCGCTATCGCGTTCGACGCGGCCGCCGGCAAGCGCGATGGCGCGAGTGGCGAGATCGAGCGATTCATTGCGCGCATGCGTGCTCATTACCACTGTGGCGCCGCTATCGCGAAGCAGCGCAAGTGTGGTGGCTAGCCAGTCGAGGCCTTGACGGTCCAGCCCGGCGGCGGGCTCATCGAGCAACAGCATGCGAGGACCATGCAGCAGTGCGCGCGCGATAGCAAGCCGCTGCCGCATGCCGCGCGAAAAAGTTCGGACCAGGCTCGTCGCTCGCGACGCGAGCCCGCAGGATTCCAGCGACGCAGCAACACGCGCCGCGGCATCGCCGATGCCGTAAAGCTGCGCGAAGAACTCCAGATTTTCTCTGGCCGTAAGCTCGTCGTACAGCAGCGTGCTATGGCCGACCATGCCAATCAGAAATTTCGGCGAGTTCCCATCCGCGATGCCGGGGAAAAGCACGCGGCCACTGGTTGGTGTGGCAAGAAGCGCGGCGATGCGCAACAGCGTGGTTTTTCCCGCGCCGTTGGGGCCAAGCAGCGCGACGAATTCGCCGGGATGGATTTCGAGCGATACTCCGCGAAGCGCAAAGAAAGAACCGAAACGCTTTTCGACGCGCTCGAAGGAAACTCCCAGGGCTGCAACAGGAATCGTGGAAGCGGAGAGTGGAGCCGCGGATTCAGAAACGGCGCCGGACAAACGATTCAGCCTTTCACCAAATCGCGCAGCGTTTTCTGCACGCGATCGCGTTCGCGGACGTAATCGTCTTCGGCGATGGTGCCGGCCTCGCGGCGCAGCTCAAGGCGAAACAGCGTGTCCTTCAATTGATCCAGGCTGCTGCGAACTTCCTGGTCCACATTCGAGGAGGATTTCCCGGTTGCCGCTGCCGGAGGCGCGGCCACATTGGGTGAAGGCGAAGGGTGCGCGACCATTTCGTTCGGCGCTCCCGCTACGGCTGGTTCCGGTTGACGCAGCACGTAGATCAAGCCGAGCAAAAAGAGAGCGGCAAAACCACCCACAAGAATCCATTTCAGGCTGTCCAGACGAGCGGGAAATGTAGTGAGGCTTGCGGCCGGCGTTTCCGCTCCCGAATCGACGTGTGAATTCACCGAAGGATTCTGAGAATCATCACCATTGGTGGCATTCGCCGCGCCGCCGTTATCTGGCGCAGGCGGAGGAGCCGTGCCGGAGACGTTTACGGAGATAGGCGTTTTCGCGGCCACGGATTCGCGCATGTAAACGCTGAATCCCTGAGCCTCTCCACCCGGAGTGAACCCCGCGCCGGTGAAATGCACCGAAGGCGGCGCGAAGACCGCCAGGCGATCGGCCGAATAGTACGATATGAAGCGAAGATTTGCCTGATCGGCCGGATAGGGCAGGTGATAGGAGATGCGCACCACGCTATCGCCCGGCCGAAATGGAAAGTCGATCGCCTGCTTGTTGTTTCCTTGGTCCACAGGAGTCTGTACCACCGGCATGCCGGAGGTGCCGACAACGGAGACGTCAGTTAGCTGCGCCCCATCGGGAAGCGCGAACGAGAAAGAACCGTTGGGGCGATAGTAGGCAACCGGAGGCTGAGTCTTGTTCGAGATGTTGTATTCCTCGCCGACGACCAGAGTGGAACCGCTTGGCTGCAGGATGATGGCGTGCGCCGTCACCGAAAATGCGCTGGCTTTATCGGTGGGCTCGAATACTTGCACGTCAACCGTGGTTTTGCCGGGCGTGGCCGGCTCGTGATAGTTCACGCCGCGATACACGGCGCGGATCAGCATCGGTCCGGCGCCGAGCGCGGGATTATCGAAACTGTAGTGGCCCTCGGCATCGGTCTTCGTGTTCGCGATCGGCTTCATCGTTCCCTGCAGCTGGATGAGGATCACGTCGACACCAACCGCGGGCTTGCCGGTGGTGCCGTTCGTAATCGTGCCCGTAACGGTTCCCGCAAAAATAGGCGAAGCGAGAAAAAGAAATAGCGAGGACAGTGCGAGCCGTTTCGTCACGCGGCGTGCGGCGGCAATCATGAGCGAGGGCCTTTCGCGGACGCGGCCTGGCGCGTGGCGGCGGTGGGCGCACCACCCGTCAGAGTATCCATGTCGGCGAGAACGCGGGCGGCTTCGATTTCGAGCGATGCCTTGATTTCATCGTAATCCTTCTCGGAAAATTTTCCGGCGCGATGCTCGAAGCGAAGATCGCGGAGATTTTCGTAAATCGCGTCGCGGCGGTCCATCAGCTGGTCGAGCTTGGTCCGATGAGGAGCCGAGTCCGAAGGTTCCCAGCGAACGCCGAAAACAAAAACCATGAGTGCAAGAGCCAGGAGGATACAGGCGACCGCAATATCGAGGTTACTCAATTTCGTTCTCTCCACTCTCGCGACGAGCGCGTTCGAGCAAGCCGGGCGCAAGGCTGGGACCGTCAGCGGGTGCGAGGATCGACCGGCGGCGCCAGCGCCGCACAAGCTCCCAAATCATGAAAAATGCCAGCAGCGGCGCCGCTATCGGCAGGATCCACACCAGCCAGTTGAATCCTTTTCGCGGCGGCTCCGTAAGAACCTGCTGGCCGTATTCCTGGACGAAGGATTGCAGGATCAGGCTGTCCGAATCTCCTCGAGCAACTCGCTCATCCAGCTCCTTTAACATGGCGTGCGAGTAGGTGCAGCCCACGTGGTTGCAGGCGGTGAGAACTTGGTTGCAGCCGCACACACACTTCAATTGTGCGCCGAGGTCCTTGGCGCGAGTAGTTTGCTGGGCATGGGTGGCCAGGGGAGCGGCCAACAGGAAAAGCGCGCAGCACAAAAGCGACGGCACGACTTTTCGCCAACGAGAAATGATGATTTGCATGGTGCCTTCCGGCATCTATCCAAAACCATTTTAGCGCGGAGCGCAAGCGGAGGGGCTGTAAAGATGCCCAGCACGGAGAATCCCTGACCCGGTCACATCCGCACCCCGTGTGCTTTCTCTTCGCCATTGCGAGTCCCATTGACCAAAAGGGCATTTAAGGGCGCGGGCGCTTGCGGGCACCGTTTCGCAATGATAGCTTTGACAGTCCCAACCCTGGCTGGGCTTCAGCCGGATTCAAAAACCGCATTCAGGCATCGGGTTCCCGTGACGCCCCGCTGCGCAGGAGTCTCTTTTGGCAGGATGGAACGTTAACGATCGCAAGATTCCGCAAGGGCGCCTGGCGTTATTTTCATACCTTTCGGTTACCCTGGTCATATTCCTTTTGGTGGGCTTTTGGAAGCTTCAAGTGGTCCAATCCTCGCACTATTCCGATTTGGCCGACCGCAATGGAATACGCTCGATTGCCATCATCGCGCCGCGCGGAGCGATGCTCGATCGCGATGGCCGCGTGCTCGTGGATAGCTATCCTTCGTTCAGCATTCTGCTGCTTCGCGACAACCCGAAGCTGATCGAAAAAGCGCTGCCGCAAATCGAAGACGGCCTGGGAATCTCGAATCAAGATCTACGGCAGCAACTGGACGCTGCAAAGAACGAGCCGAAGTTTTTACCCGTCATCATCAAGCCCGCCGCCAGCGAAGCGGACATTGCTTTCGTGGAATCGCATCGTGCCGATCTCCCGGTGCTTGACTTGATGATGGTGCAGCGACGCCGCTATCCGCACGGCGAAATGCTTGCCAACACCATCGGCTACGTGGGCGAAGTTGCGCCAACAGATTTGGAAAAAAATCCCGACAAATACCGCCCCGGCGACATTGTTGGAAAAGCGGGCCTGGAAAAAGAATACAACGATCAAATCGTGGGAACGGACGGCATGCGCCGCGTGGTGGTGAATAGCGTCGGCAAGGTAATGCGAACGCTCGACAACGTGGACGCGATTCCCGGAAGACCGATCCAGCTCACCATCGACGAGGATCTGCAGCAGATCGCTGAAACGGATTTTGCGAATAAGGAAGGCGCCCTCGTCGCCATGGATGCGCACACGGGCGAAGTGCTGGCGATGGTCAGCCGGCCCACGTTTGATCCCAACGATTTCGCGGTGCGAATTCCGAACAAGGAATGGGCCCAACTTAATACTGACCCGAACACGCCCCTTATTAATCGCGCGATTCAAGCTCAGCTCGCCCCCGGCTCCGTTTTCAAAGTCGTGATGGCGACGGCCATGCTCGAATCGAAAGCTCTGCCAGCGAATTACACGGTGTACTGCCCCGGTTATGCCACTTTCTACGGCCGCCTGTTCCATTGCGATCACGCCCACGGAAGCGTGGATCTCCACAAAGGTATCGTGGCTTCCTGCGACGTCTATTTCTATAACGTGGGCAAAATTCTCGGAATCGACCGCATCGATCATTACGCCACCGGCCTGGGCCTGGGCCGCCGCACGGGTATCGATCTTCCGGGAGAAGAACCAGGTTTGATTCCGTCAGAAGCTTGGGTAGAGCGCGTGGGTCACCACAAATGGTATCCCGGCTCCACAATTTCGGTTTCAATCGGACAAGGCGCTGTGATGGCCACGCCCATCCAGCTCGCTCGCATGATCGCGGGCGTGGCCAGTGGCGGCGTGTTGATCCCGCCGCACCTGGTGAAAAATGCCATCGGCCTGAAATCGGAGACCTTCCCGATTTCCGATGATACAGTCCAGCAGGTGACGGACGGTATGTGGGGCGTGGTGAACGAACCTGATGGCACCACTTCCGGGTTGGTCAAGTTGCAGAACGTCGACTTTTCCGGCAAGACCGGCACCGCCCAGGTGGAAAGCTACGATCTGCAGAAGAAGCTGGGAAAAAAGCTAAAAGAAAACGGATGGTTCGTCGGCTACGCGCCCCGCCGCAATCCGGATATCGTGGTGGCAGCCCTCGTTCAGGCTGGAGGATGGGGCAGCACTTCGGCCGCGCCGATCGTGCGCGACGTCGTGAAAGCTTATTACGACAAGAAGAATGGACACTTGCCAGCGCCGCCAAGCACCGCCGAGGTCATCCGGCCAAGCGGGCTGAAACCCGTGGCTGAGGATTCGGGAGCCGTACGTCCGTGAAGAATCGCCCGCACGTTCAGGATTTCGATTGGATTTTGCTCGCCATCGTGGGAGCAATCAGCGGCTTGGGTGTGCTGGAAATCTATTCCTCCACACATGCGAGCGCGATGGCAGGCATGCAGTGGAAGCAATTGATCTGGATAGGTATCGGAATTGCCGGCATGTTCCTGATATCCCGCGTCGACTATCACTCGCTGATGGATCAGGCGCCCGCGCTCTACCTTGTTGGAATTGCCGGTCTTCTGGTTGTCCTCGTACTGGGTTATTCGCGTCTGGGAGCGAAGCGCTGGATCTCGCTCGGCGGATTGGTTAATTTGCAGGTGTCTGAGATAATGAAGTTGATTATAATCATCGTGCTGGCCCGTTACTTTGCGGAAGTACACACCGACCGCCTTACGCTGACGGACCTGGCGAAGATCAGCGCGTTGACGCTTATTCCAGTGGTCTTGATTTTGAAGCAGCCCGACCTGGGAACGGCATTGGTGCTGACGCCGGTTGCGATAGTAGGCGCCTTCTTCGCGGGCATCGAGTGGAAACATGCGGCGGTGGGCCTGCTTGTTCTTGCATTGTTGATTCCGCTGGGTTGGAACATGCGGCGCCACTTGAAGCCGTACCAGCAGCAGCGGATTCAGACGTTCCTGCACCCGGAGCAAGACCAGCGGGGCGCGGGCTATCAGATTTTGCAGTCGGAAATCGCGGTGGGTTCCGGCGGCTTCTGGGGCCAGGGATTCGGTAAAGGCAGTCAGAACCAACTCGGCTTCGTGCCGGTGCGGTATTCGGATTTCATCCTCGCCGCGCTGGCCGAGGAGCAAGGTTTCATTGGTGTTTGCGTGGTTTTGCTGTTGTACTTGGGCCTGATTCTGCGGCTGGTGGATAACGCGCAAAAGGCCAAGGATCGAGCCGGGATGTACGTCGTGATGGGTGTCACGGCGATTCTCGGTTTTCACGTTCTAGTTAACGCAGCCATGGTGATCGGAGATGTCCCGGTGACCGGTATTCCTCTGCCGCTGATGAGCTACGGAGGTTCGGCAACCGCTTTTGTGTTTTTGGCTTTGGGACTGGTGATGAATGTCCGCATGCGGCGATTCGTCAACTGAGTTCCGCGAATAAGTTGTGAAAGTTTTTAGTGACCGCGCTCCGGAAACCGGAGCCCGGAGTTTTCTAAGTTTTGATTGAGGAACGCATCGGGTGAGGAAAGCAATCCAGCCACATTACAGATCTTTCCTGATTGGCCCGCCGTGGCAGAAAAAATGCAGCACCAACTTATGCCACGCCGCCGCCGACGCGCGCGCATTTTTGCGCCGCCGCATCCGGATGCTCCCTGAGGAGTTTTCAAATGTCGAAGGAAATGGTTATTTCCGCGAACCCGCACGAGACGCGGGTAGCGATTCTTGAAGAAGGACAGCTTTGTGAGTATTACGTTGAAAGGGAAAAAGAATTCGCATTAGTTGGAAGCATTTACAAAGGGCGTGTGACGCGCGTGCTGCCAGGCATGCAATCGTCCTTTGTGGATATCGGGCTGGATAGCGACGCCTTCCTGTACGTCACCGACTTTCTTGAGGGGATCGAGGAACTCGACGAGCACGTCGAGACAGCCGGCGAAAAGATCCCACCGGCGACGGACCAGGGCGGACTGCCGAGCTCCCCGGCTGAAACGGCAGACCTTGCCGCCGAAATTCACGCTGACGATGCGAGCTTTGGCGCTCCCGAGGGCGGTTCGCACGAGCCCGCAGAGTTCCATGCACCTGCGCCGCCTATGCCCGCAGTTAATCCGGCGCCTGCGCTCAATACAGCGCAGCCAGATCGGCCGCGCTACGAGAATCGCAACCGGCAGGGCCGCGACTTTGGCCAACGCGGAAGGCGCGGGGGACGTTTTGGCCGCGGCGGGGGCCGCGGTGGACGCGGCGGCGGTGGTGGTGGTCGCTATGGACGCGAGCTGCCGCAGTCAAAATACGCGTCACCCAGAACTTATGACGATCGCCCGGGCGAGGCCGGTGATGCCCCTGAAGGGCATGTTTCAGTGATCCTGCCCGGAGAATCTCTCGCCAGATACAAGGATAAGCCTGCCTCGGAGAACCCCCCGCCCGTAGGGGCCGAGCAGACCCACGGCGCGCCGGATGAAGGAGTGAGCGGGTCGCCTATATTGGCCGAACCCGTTGAATCGGTGACAGAGACAGCGGCCACACCCAGCGCTTCGGAATTCCGACCTGCACACCACGAGAATACGCGGCCTGCATATCCTCCGCCGTCGTCTTCAGGGCTGGAGCCGCTGCCGGGCGAGACCCTTGCAAAGTGGAAGCAGCAGCGAACGCCTGAAGCCCGCGAGCCGAGCGAATTAGAACAGATGGGCGCTTCGGCGTTCCATGAAGACACAGAACTGCAATCGGAACCCAAAATTGCGGATCTCCTGCACCCGGACGAATTGCACGAAGTGCAGCAGGTGGGCCTGAGTGACGACGAGGCTGCATCCCTCGCGGAGCATGTCGCCGAGGCACAGAGCGAACAGGCGGAGCGCGAAGCCGAAGTCCGGGGGTTTGCAGCGGAGGCGCCGGTCGAAAACGCACACGAATTGGCCGGAACCGAAACCGACGATGCTGAAGTCGAAGCAGAATCGGAAACCGAAACCGAAACTGAAGAGGTCGAACTCGAACAGGAGGAAGCGGACGCCGAAGCCGAGGGGATGATGGCGCCAACCGCTGAGATTAGCAATGAGGTGGAACACGAATTGGCGATGCCGCCGGAAGCGATTGCGCCGGATAGTGTCTCGCCAGCTATCCTGGAAAATTCGCAGCCGCAGAGCCAGCAGCCGTGGAAGGCGCGCATACGCGACGATTTCAAGGCGCGCATGCAGCATCCCGCCCGCCGAGGCGGGCGCGACCGAGGCCGACGCGATGACCGTGGCCGGCGTCCCCAACGCGGTCACAGCGGACACGGCGGGCATTCCCGTCCCCAAGCACGCCGCCCGCAGTTGATCGCCGATCTCCTGAAGCAGGGCCAGGAAATTATCGTCCAAATCGCGAAAGAACCGCTTGGCAAGAAGGGCGCACGCATCACCAGCCACGTTGCGCTTCCCGGGCGATTCCTGGTGTACATGCCGACGCTCGACCATACGGGCGTCTCGCGCAAAATCGCTTCGCCGGAAGAGCGGGCGCGCTTGCGGCATCTGGTGAACGATGCCAAGGGCAGCTCAGGCGGAGGCTTCATCGTGCGGACCGCCGCGGGAAGCGCCGCGCCGGAAGAAGTTCGCGCCGACGTGGAATTTCTGACGCGCACGTGGTCGGAAATCAAGGGACGTTCGGAACAGCGCAAAGCGCCATCGCTATTGCACCGCGATTTGAATCTGGTGGAGCGCATGCTGCGCGATCACATCAGCTCCGACTACACGGCGATTTGGGTGGATTCGGAGGAGGAGTACACCAA
>DATDIT010000040.1:0-3791 GCA_036520875.1 Candidatus Acidiferrales bacterium | reverse complement strand
GGATGATTACGGCATCATCGCTCATGCGCAGCGTGGACGCGGCGTCGATCCAGTAGCCGTTCCAGCCGTTTTTGCGGAGCGGCGCGTAGACTTCGGTGGTGTATTCGCCACCCTGGCAACTGATGAGAGCGTCGCAGCTCGCAAGAGTCTTCAGGCTTCTCGCGTCATGGAGGGTCGCGCCGCTGGCTTCGCTGGGAGGGGCACCGCCGATATTGGACGTCGAGAAAAATACCGGCTCGATGCCGGAGAAGTCGCCCTCCTCCCGCATTCTCTGCAGGAGAACGCTGCCGACCATTCCTCGCCATCCGATGAATCCGACCCGCAACATGCTTCCTCCGAAGGCCTAATCTATCGCCAGTCCGTCCCGAAGTCGTGACGGGTAGAACTGGCGGCGTTCCTTTGTTCTTAATGAGATACGGACCGTTCTACTCGGCAGCGGTGTCGATAAGGCTTGAAACTGCTGCCGCCCGGGAATCGGAACCGCGTCTTTGCCGCCAGGGCGTCGCTCGACGCTGGGACCGCCGCTGCTAAACGAGGATGTCATGGTCCGAAGGGAAGGTCAAACGGTTGGTGGTGTAAAGAATTGCGGGTGCCACGAGTTTCTAAAGGCTTGAATTTTCCTTGCAGAATTCGACCAGGCGCGCTTCCGCCCAAAAGCGCTCGGGACCGTCCTCCTGCGAAATGAAGGCACAGTGTCCGCCGTGCCGCGGCGCTACAAGCCGCACGTTGGGATTTTCCCGGATCGCCGCGATGCCAAAGCTGGCAAATGGGACAAAGGGATCGTCCTGCGCAGTGAGGATGAGCGTTGGCTTCCGAATGGCCGCGACCACGCGCATGGCGCTCGATCGGGCGTAGTAATCATCCGCGCCCGCGAATCCGCAGAACGGCGCGGTGATTTTTTCGTCGAATTCGCGCACGCTGCGGACGCGGCCCAAACTCTTAGCGGTGCCGTTGGTCAGGTATATCTCCGGAAAAAGGGCCGCCTTGTACCGCATGCTGCGCTTCAATCGCCGCACAAAATGCCAGTTGTAGATGAAATTCCGCGGCGCTCCCAGGGCGTTGGCGCAGGATGCAAGGTCGAGCGCTGGATTGATGGCCACGATTCCGCGGAGTTGCTTCGGTGCGAAATCCCCGAAATCCCCCGCCATTTTTAGAACCAGGTTCCCGCCCATCGAGAATCCAGCAGCAAAAATCTCCTGCAGCTCGTCGCGTTCGATCAGTTCCATCACGACCGCACGAAAATCATCGCTGCGCCCCGAATGATAAAGGGTAGAACCGAGCCGCTCCGTGCCGCCGCAATTCCTCTGATTCAGTCGTACGACGTTGAAGCCCGCCATCCAGCCTTTCTCGGCGCAGCCGACGATGTACGCTGAGTCGCCAGATCCTTCCAAGCCGTGCACCAACAGGAGAGTGGGATGTTTGCGCGGTTGCGCATGCCAGTGACACTGGCCGGACAATTGGGTTCCCGGCTCGACATCAAATAGCCTTGGCTGAGCCGGCGGCAGCAGCGGAAAGCGCCTCCGCAAAAACGCGGGCACCATGGTCATCAGGTGGCGATTGCGAAGCAGGCGATGAGGCACAAATTCTTTCACTGATTTCACCGTAGGCATTTTCGCTGATATGACAACTTTCAAGGTCGAAATTTGTGAATTTTTTAAGGGCTGTATGTAATTGACAGATTGAGGCTTGCAGGTTGTCTTTACGAAATCTTGATGTCTTCCTTATGGCGTGCTTATGCCCTTCCTCTAATGTTGTAACCGAGAGTTTCCGGTCTCGTCGGAACCCATGGCCTCAAAGAGTACCGATACTTCTTCTCTCGCGAATGCCGTCAAGCCAGCCGCCAAGGTGCTGGTGGCCACGACGGCCATGCTGGCCTTCATTTCGTATTGGCGAGCGGCCGCCGTGGTCCTCAACGATTTAGGATCGTCGGCTTTCTACGCGGGCGCAATTGCGGAACACTTCATCGGCAAGACAGCTCCCTGGTTCATCCTCGCCATCATGCTTTTCGCCTTCGCGGTTCAGCAGCTTTACTACGAAAGCTGCGGGATGTTCGTGCGGGGAGGCGTCTATCGCGTGGTGAAAGAAGGAATGGGTTCGACGCTGGCGAAGTTTTCGGTGTCGGCGTTGATGTTCGACTACATCCTCACGGGCCCGATTAGCGGCGTGTCGGCGGGCTTGTATCTGGTTGGCCTGCTGAACGAATTGTTGCGCTTCGCGCACTTCAATCTGGTTCTGCCGGTGAACGCAACTGCCGCCGCGTTTGCCGTCCTAGTTACGCTCTACTTCTGGTGGGAAAACATCAAGGGCCTTCCCGAATCCAGCGAAAAAGCGCTGCGTATCATGTACGTGACCACGGTGATGGTGATCGTGATGATCGTATGGTGCAGCTACACGCTGTGGGTGCGGGGTGTCCATCTTCCGCCCTGGCCGCACCTTTCGAACATCACTTACTCGAGTGACGCTCTCGGATGGCTGCGCCACACCTCGCTGCCGTACACGATTGGCTTGATCGGCATTTTTATCGGGCTGGGCCACTCGGTGTTGGCCATGAGCGGTGAAGAAACCATGGCGCAGGTTTACCGCGAAATCGAGCACCCCAAGCTGCCTAATCTGAAAAAAGCCGGCATGGTGATTTTTCTCTACAGCCTGATTTTCACTGCGGGCGTGGCGTTCTTCGCGGTGATGATTATTCCGGACTCGGTGCGCGGCCACTTCTCCGATAACCCCATTAGCGGGCTAGCCATGCACTTGGTGGGACCATTGTCCGCGCGAGTCGCGTTCCGCATTTTTGTCGTGGTGGTGGGAGTTTTGATGCTGGCGGGAGCGGTCAACACGGCCATCGTGGGTTCCAATGGAGTTTTGAACCGCGTTTCCGAGGACGGCATTCTTCCCAGTTGGTTTCGCCACCCTCACCGGCGTTACGGGACTTCTCACCGAATCCTTAATCTTGTTGTGGGCTTGCAAATCTTCACCATCGTGCTGAGCCGAGGAAACATTTTCCTGCTTGGCGAGGCTTACGCGTTTGGCGTGATGTGGAGCTTTGCGATGAAGGGCCTGGCGGTATTGGTGCTGCGCTACAAACAGCCGGGCGGCCGGGAATTTAAGGTGCCTTTGAATCTGAAAATCGCCGGCGTGGAGATTCCCGTCGGAGTGGCTCTGATCACCCTTACTTTGTTTGCCTTGTGCTTCATCAATCTCTTCACCAAGCAAGTGGCGACCGTTTCGGGAGTCGCTTTCACACTTATTTTCTTTGCGGTCTTCGAAATCTCAGAAAAGATCGCCAAAAAGGAAAGCAAATCCCACGCCGAGCTCGATAAGTTCAATCTCACCCAGGAAGGCGAACTTACCCTGGAAAATGTCGGCGTCCGGCCCGGCAACATTCTTGTGCCATTGAGCACTTACTACGCGCTGTACCCTCTGGAAGCTGCTTTGCGGCGCGCCAAGCGGCGGGAAGCGGAAATTGTAGTTTTACACGTGCGCATGCTGCGGCGAGCCGCTTCGGGTGAATACGCCCTGGCGCCGGACCAGCTTTTCACCAGCATCGAACAACTGCTCTTCACCAAAGTGCTGGCCATCGCGGAAAAGGAGGGCAAGCCGGTGCGTTTGGCCGTCGCGGCCGCGAACGACCTCTGGGAAGGCATCCTGCGCACCGCGACGAACCTTCAATCAAGTTCAATTGTATTGGGCAGCTCCTCGAACAGCAGTGTGACCGAACAGGCGCGCGAAATCGGCCTCGCGTGGGAACGCATGCCCGAACCCAAGCCACGCGTCTCGCTCGAAGTCTTTTCGCC
>DATDIT010000039.1:0-5240 GCA_036520875.1 Candidatus Acidiferrales bacterium | reverse complement strand
CATGCTCCGCGAGTGCTTTGCCAACGATTGTGGGCCAAGCACTCGAAAGCCAAGCCATCGCCGCCTCGGGCCGATCCATCCGTCGCAGCGCCTTGCCCAGAAATTCTCCTATTCGATCCATAAGGGCCGCGATTCTAACACCGTCGAGGTGCGAATCAGCGGGCAATTGCGCGCTTAGACCGTGTCACTGAGGAAAACCGATGCGGCGGATCAGATCGGCGTAGCGCGGGTCGAGGCGCAGGTTATCCCACCCGTGGTCCGACTTCAGGAATATCAGTTCGCTGGCCTTTCGTTGGTAGGCTTTTTCCAGCCAGGCGAAAGCGTTGTCCTTGTCTCCTAGAAGGGCGTAGTTCTCAGCCACGGTGGCGGGGTTGTATCCGGGCTTGGCGGGGTCGCTATCCTGCGCGATGGACCACAGGTGTACACCTTTCGTTCCGGAGGTCGCGTAGACTCGTTTGAGTTCCGCGGCCATTTCCGGTAGTCCGAATAGCGTCAAAAGCCGCTCTTCCGCGTCTATGGACTTGTCGTACATCCCTTTGGCCTCGTAACAGTCGGCCAAATAGTTATACGCCAAGCCAAAGTTGGGGTCGATCTCCAGCGTCTTTTGTAACCGAGCGATCGCTTTGTCGTAGTCACGCTGGGCAGCGAAAACGAAACTCACTTGAGCATTGGAGTAGAGCGATAGCGGATCCAACTCCAGGCCGCGGTGAGCCTCATCCATCGCTTCGCTGTATCGCCCCATGGAGACCAGGTAATTCGAATACGCCTCAGGTGCATTCTGGAAGTTTGGGTTCAATTCCACGGCGCGCCGATACTCCGGTTCCGCCGCGCCAAATTCCCAGCTCATCCAATGGACGATCGCCAGAGCCAGATGTGCCTCGGCGGAACGATCGTCGAGCGCCAACGCCTGCGCGGATGCGGTGCGAGCCCTTGCGAATGCGGCCTCGCGTAGCGTGGGTAGAAAATATCCAAGGAGGCTGTTCGCATCTGCCAATCCGCCGTAAGCGGCCGCGTAGCTCGGATCCTTATCGATTGCCTGTTGAAAGTAATCCGCCGCCTTCTTGAAGTGGTCGGGAGAGAACTGATCGAATTCGTGCCGTCCCAGAAGATATAGACGGTAGGCGTCTGCATTCTCCATTGGACGCTCGGTCATCTGTTCCTTCTGGGACGGACTCAATCTCATGCGGAGCTTGTCCGAGATATCGCGCACGATATCCTGCTGGACCATCGCGACATTGGCCATCTTTTCGCTGTACTGCTCGCCCCAAATTTGGCTGCTGTCGGCGGCGTTGACTAGCTCGGCATGGACCGAAATCGTGTCGCCTTGCTGCTCGATTCTCCCAATCAGCACCGCATCCACCTTCAAGTCGCTGCCGACTTTCTGCGGATCGGGATTTTTCCCCGCGTAGCGCATCGTTGCGCTGCTGGACATTACTTTCAGGCCTGGCAACTGCGAAAGCGCATCGGTTACGCCGGTGCTGATGCCGTCTTGCAGAAATTCGGCGTCCGGATTGGCGCTTGAACCCGTGAAGGGCAAAACGGCGACGGAGTGAACGGTTTGCGTGCGCGGAGCGAGCAGATAGCGCGCCGCGAGCAATCCTGCCACCACAACAATCGGCAATGCGATGCCGAAGGCAATCCATTTCCGCTGGTTTCCCTTGGCGTGCGCGGGAGGAACCTCGGTCGCGGACGCGGCAGCCGCCGCGCTGGAAGCCGTAGCTGCGGAATTGGATGCAGTTGACACCGTCGCGCTCTTGCCGGAATCGAGCTGGCGCTTCAAGCGCTTGAGGTCCGCTCGCAACTCCGCCGCGCTTTGGCAGCGCAATTCACGATCTTTCTCGAGCGCCTTGTTGATGATTGTTTCCAGCTGCGGTGGCAGGTCCGGATTCAGGCGGATGGGGGCGATTGGCGCACGATTCAGGATGGCATCGAAAATTACCGCGGAGGTATCGCCGCGGAAGGGAAGCGAGCCGGTGGCCATTTCGTACAGCACCACCCCAAAAGAAAAAAGGTCGGTGCGGGCGTCGAGCTCTTTTCCCCGCGCCTGCTCAGGAGACATGTAGGCCACCGTCCCCAGCGTCGAACCAGGGCTGGTGAGTTGCGCCTCGGGAACTTCCGTGGTTGCGGCTGATGTGGTTTCTGAAGACCGCTGCGCGATTGACCGAGACTGCGGCGTCACCTTGGCCAGGCCAAAATCGAGAATCTTCGCGTGTCCGCGCTGAGTGACGAAGATATTGGCGGGCTTGATATCCCGATGAACGATGCCCTTGGAATGCGCCGTGTCGAGCGCGTCCGCGACTTGGATGCTCAGGTCGAGCAATTCTTCGAGGTCGAGCGGATTGCCTCGAATGGCGTGTTTGAGCGTTTGGCCTTCGAGCAGCTCCATGGCGATGAAGGGTTTTTCGTCAGCTTCGTCCACCGCGTAGATGGTGCAGATGTTGGGATGATTGAGCGCGGAAGCGGCCAAGGCTTCTCGTTGGAAGCGTTCGCGTGCCGCGGGATCTTTGGCCATTTCTTCGGGAAGAAATTTCAGTGCGACGAGGCGGTGCAGCTTCACGTCCTCCGCTTCGTAAACCACGCCCATTCCGCCGCCCCCGAGCTTCGCAACGATGCGGTAGTGCGAGACGATCTGGTCCGCAGTGAGTTCGGCGCCGGGCATGGTGGAGGGATTCTAAGCTGCTTTGCTGGTTCCTCGGAGCAATTTTTGGAATGTGGCGTGAGAGAGCATTGGAGCACGGGCCGGGGTAAAATGCGGAACGGAGCCGAGATATTCGAGTGGGAACCGAGGTCAACTGGGGAATTTATCGGGACACGTTGCGCATGGCGCTGCGCGCGCTGAAACGCAACAAGCTGCGCACGGCGCTGACCATGCTTGGCATCATGATCGCTATCGCAGCGGTGATCTGCACGGTTGCCGTAGGTCAGGGCGCAACGCGGCAAGTACAAGATCAACTGACGGCGCTGGGCGTCAATATGATCTGGATCGAGGCGGGCGGGCGCAATGTGAACGGCGTTCGAACGGGCAACGGAGCAACGAAGACGCTGACTGTCGATGACGCCGCAGCAATAAAGGCGAGCGTCCCACAAATAGTGAGCGTGGCTCCGAACGTCGATGGCCCGATGCAGGTGGTCTACGGCAATCAAAATTGGTACACGCGCTTTCGCGGCGTCTCACCCGAATACTTCGAAATACGCAATTGGCGGCAAACGAGCGGAACGCTTTTCACCTCGGTGGATTCACAACACGAAACCGACGTCTGCCTTTTGGGGACGACTGTGGCGAACCTGCTTTTCGGGTCCGATAATCCCATTGGAAAAACGATCCGCCTGCAGAACCTGCCCTTCAAAGTGATCGGCACAATGGAAGCGAAGGGTTTCTCACCCACCGGCTTCGACCAAGACGACATCGTCGTAATCCCTTACACCACGGCGATGAAAAAGCTGAGGGGCATCTACTGGCTCGACGATATTTATGCGTCGGCGGTTTCGCAGGACGCGATCACGCCGGCGATTGAAGAAATAACGGGCCTGCTGCGTCAGCGGCATCACCTGCGACCCGACGAGCCCGACGATTTCAATATTCGCCATCCGGAAGAAACACTTCAGGCCGAAGAAGAAGCGAGCCGGACCTTGACGTTGATGCTGGCGGGGATTGCTTCCGTTTCGCTGCTGGTGGGAGGCATCGGGATCATGAATATAATGCTTGTCTCGGTGACGGAAAGAACGCACGAGATTGGCGTATGCCTGGCGGTGGGCGCTACGGAAACCGACGTTCAGAAGCAATTTCTGGCGGAAGCTGTAACGGTAAGTTTGATCGGCGGAGCGGCGGGAGTGCTGTTCGGAATAGGTGCATCCGCATTCATCTCCAGAATCCTGCAGTGGCCGTCGCTGATCTCGCCCTTGGCGATAATGGTCGCGACCATCCTTTCGTTTGCCGTGGGAGTCCTGTTTGGTTACTACCCGGCTCGCCTAGCCTCTCGCCTCGACCCTATCGAAGCCATTCGTTACGAATAAGCGGTTCACTCGGGTGCAGATTTTGAAAGGGAGGCTGAGTTACCGGCCGGTTGCGCGGAGAATTCAGCCGTGCGAAAATTGTTTGCATCGTTTATCCGCGAGATTCCCCTGCGCTAATTCGCAAGGTATTTGCGGTTGCGAGGCGGATCTGCCGTGGCGATATGGTCTAAGGGTTAGGACGCGACCCTCTCAAGGTCGAAATCCGGGTTCGAATCCCGGTATCGCTACCAACGCCAGATTCAAAAAGACTTAGCGGCTTGTTACCCGACCTGTGTTACCCAATCTCCGCAAAAATTCCGACTGCGCCGTATTTGATTAAAAAAGGTACGGAAGTACCACGCCAGCTGGTACTGAGCGGGGAATCTAAACGAGAAACCTATGGTGACACGCAAAGTAAGCATCTGGATCAGGTACAAGCATGGCTGCGAGTGGGTGATGAGGCGGACGCAGTGGTCTGCCAACCACAGAAACCTGGTGCCGGGCATGGCGAAGGGCGCACGTGTTGCGGCGGAGGAGTATCTCTACTACCTCCGATACCAGCGCGGCAAGCAGCGCATCATCGAGCCAGCGGGCCGCGACAGCATCGCTGCGGTGGCGCTGGCGACGACTAGGGAAATTGAGCTTTTTGCGGCGGAGCGCGGGCGGCAAGCGCCGGGCGCTCCCGTCGCCTCGACGAACTCGCGAGAAAAGTTCAGCGACGCCGCGCAGGCGTACCTTCGCCAGATCGCGGGCAATGCGAAGCGCTCGACGTACAACGCTTACAGGCTGGCGCTGGAAAACTTCCAAGAGACTTGCCCGCAGTGCGTCTACCTCGACCAAGTCACGGCCGACTCCATCGGGGTGTTCGTTGCTTGGATGCGCGAGCGTTTCGACCAGACCACGGTCCATCACCGATTCAGCGAGCTACTCACGTTCCTCGCTAAGAACGGCGTCGAGGTCACGCTGGCGAAAGGCGACCGACCGAAGCGCCGCGAGGGTTACAGAGAATCGGCGTTACTCTACGCGCCATTCCTGCTTCGGTTGTGGGCTCCATTGCGGTCCACGGTTGGTCGGTCTGCGCGGCACGAATTCGTGTAAGCGCTGGATTTTGTGCAAGCGACACCGGATGCAGCACTTATTTGATTTTTACTGTCTTCTTTGCAAGCAGGGTCACCGGTTCGATCCTGGTCACGTCCCCCAACCCTTTCAGTATGATTTCCGACTACCATTGCCGCCTGTAGTTGGAC
>DATDIT010000038.1:0-24804 GCA_036520875.1 Candidatus Acidiferrales bacterium | reverse complement strand
AACAAAGCGAATGCGCTCATCCATAACCGTCCGGTCCTTCCACGGCATCCCACTCTCTCCCTTTTGAAAAAAGGCGAAAAGTGTAACCTATGTGTCCGGAACGATCTGTTACCTATGTCTCGGGTCGGTCATAGAATCAGTGGGTTAGAGCCTTCCTAAATTCCATCATAAGAAATCTTCCAAGTTGTCCAAATCGCCGTATTGGACGACGAGGAGATTTTTCATGGCTCAACCCAAGTTCACGCTGTACAAATATGTCAAACTCCAAGGTCGCCGGAGGTATTGCAAAGCCGCATTCCACGGCAACAGCAAGATCAAGCCCAACGTCGTAATCGTCGGAAAAGATAGGCACGAGGAAAAACACCCCGGGTGTTCCTACTATCTCGCCCACGCAGGGCAGTGGATTCCCGTGGGCGACGACGCCTTACAGAGCTTTCCAGAAGGCTCCAGTACAACCAAGTGCCGAGCAAGCGCAAAGCGGCCAGCGCGCGAACGCTACCGGGCGAAGATGAGGCATGTTATTCTCCAACATGCGCCGCACCTTTCCGTCCCTCATCTGCTACACCTTCATTTTGTTTGCCTGCGCGTTCGCCGCGGGCTGCCATCGCGTCTCCAGCGGAACCGGGTTGACCAAAGTTACCCTCCAAGCCGATTGGTATCCGCAGCCCGAACATGGTGGCTTCTATGCCGCGCTCGCAAAAGGCTATTACAAGGATGAAGGTCTCGACGTCCGCATCCAGCCGGGCGGACCCTACGTCTCCGTCGAGCAGCAGGTTTCTTCAGGTGCGCCGCAATTTGGGATGGGATCGTCGGATCGCACGCTGGAGTCCGTGGCGGATGGCCAGCCACTGGTCGCAGTGGCCGCGACCATGCAGCACGATCCACAGGGAATCATGGTGCGCAGGGACTCACCGATTCATTCTTTCTCCGACCTCGACGGCCACACCGTGGCGATCAAGACCGGGTCGACCTGGTGGGAATATATTGAGAAGCGCTACCGGCTCGAGAATGTTCACGAAGTTCCCGCAATGATGAACGTGGCCAACTTCGTGGCTAATCCCAATTACGTGCAGCAGGCCTTCGCCACCTCGGAGCCATTTTTTCGCGCAGCAGACGGGCGTCGCAACGCGCGTGCTGCTAACCAGCGATGCCGGCTACAGCCCCTACCGGGTGATGTTCACCACGCACGATTTTCTAGCGCAGCATCCGGAGATCGTTGCTAAATTGGTGCGCGCGTCGCTCAAGGGGTGGCGCGAGTATCTGAAGGATCCGTCCGCCGCTCACGCTATGATCGCGAAGCTCAATCCTGCGCTGAATCCTCAATGGACGGAATTCACCTGGCGGACGCTCCGCGATGGGGATTTCGTTGCGGGCGAGGATCCCGGCGGTGGGGAATTGGGGAAGATGAATTCCGCCCGCTGGAATACCATGTACCAGCAGTTGTTTGATTTGAAGGTGATCACAAAACAATTCGATCCGGCTACGGCATACACGCTGCGGTTTGTAGGATCGAACTAGACGTCGCAGAGGAGAACCGTGGATCTGTTTGTCAGTGGTGGGACGGTCGTCACCATGGATGCGGAGCGCCGCGTAATCGAGGATGGTGGCGTCGCGATTGAGGGCGACAGCATCGTGGCTGTCGGCAAGCGAACCGATCTCGAACCGCAATCGAACGAGGCGAGAACGATCGACGCGAGCGGGACTTTGGTGCTGCCGGGACTTATCAACGGCCACGCCCACGCCGCGATGAGCCTCTTTCGCGGCATCGCCGAGGATCATTCGCTCGATGACTGGCTGCAGAGATATATTTTTCCTGCCGAAGCGCGAAACGTTACCGAGGATTTTGTTTTGTGGGGCACGCGGCTGGGACTGCTTGAAATGGTTCGCGGAGGCGTCACCACCTTCGCCGACATGTACTATTTCGAAGATGTCGTCGCTCGCGTGACCAAAGAGGCCGGGATGCGAGGTATCCTCGGGGAAACCATCCTCGATTTCCCGGCGCCCGACAATAAAGATGTTGCCGCGGCGTTGGCCTACACCGAAGCTTTTATTCGCCGCTGGAAGAACGATCCGCTGATCACGCCAGCCGTAGCGCCCCATTCGATTTACACGCTCTCCGAAGCAAATCTGCGCGAGGCGGCCGCGCTGGCCCGGCGCGAAGGCGTACCTATTCTGATTCACATCGCGGAAGCGCCTTTCGAAAGCGAGTTGAGCCGCAAGAAATACGGCCTTTCGCCCATCGGCTATCTCGAAAAGATCGGCGTGCTTGGGCCTGATGTGATCGGCGCGCACTGTATCTGGGCAGACACCGAGGACATTGCCAAGCTGGTTCGCTACGGCGTGGGCAGCGTGCACAATCCGTCGAGCAACATGAAACTCGCTTCGGGCGTGATGCCCGTGGTCGACATGCTCGCGGCGGGCGAGCCGATTGGTCTCGCCACTGACAGTGCGGCCAGCAACAACAACCAAGATCTGTTTCAGGAAATGAATATCGCCGCGAAACTGCAAAAAGTTACCCGCATGGACCCGCGCGCGCTCCCAGCCTGGCAGGTGGTGGAAATGGCCACCATCGGCGGCGCACGAGCGCTGCACCTGGACCGCCAAATCGGTTCGCTCGAGCCGGGCAAGCAGGCTGACTTGGTCCTTATCGGCACCGGTGCCACGCATTCCACGCCGATGTATAACGTCTACTCGCAGCTTGTTTACGCGCTCAACGCGCACGACGTGAGGACGGTCGTAATCGCCGGTAAAATTGTGATGGAAGATCGGATAAACTTCACGCTCAATAAGCCGGAGATTCTGGCCAAGGCGCACGCATATCAGCGTAAGGTTGCGGCGTCGCTCATCGCGCCTCCGGCTGTTTAGCCAACGTCGCGAGCAGGCTTTTCGGTTCCGGGGTCCGGCCGTTTGTAGAACGAAATATTGCCACTGAAAAGATGCGCGGCGGATGATGCCCGCCAAGGAGAGCGCTGAATGCACCGATTCGTCGGCATTCTGGGCGTCATTTTCATCATTGGCTTGTGTTACGTGTTTTCGACGAATCGCCGCGCCATCCGCTATAAGACCGTCGCCTGGGGACTCGGTTTGCAAGTTGTCCTGGCCTTTCTGGTCATGCGCTGGTCCATCGGCCAGCTCATCTTCAGCAAGCTCGGAGCGGGCGCCAAATCGCTGCTTGATTTTTCCTATTACGGCTCGTCTTTCGTGTTTGGCGATTTGGGGCAAAACAATTCGCCGCGCGGCTTTTACTTCGCCTTTCAGGCGCTTCCGATCATTATTTTTATTGCCGCGTTTTTTGCCTTGCTCTATTACTACGGCATCATGCAAGTAATTGTGAAAGCGGCCGCGCGTGTGATGACCAGCCTGATGGGCGCGAGCGGCGCTGAATCGCTCAACGTGGCGGCCAGCATCTTCATGGGCCAGACCGAAGCGCCTCTCACCATTCGCCCATTTCTTCCGGAAGTCACGCGGTCCGAGTTGATGACCATCATGACCAGCGGCATGGCCCACGTTTCCGGCAGCCTGATGGGCGCTTACATCGCCTACGGAATCAAGCCCGAGCATCTGCTCGCCGCCGTGATCATGACCGCTCCCGGAACCATCCTCATCGCGAAGATGTTGGTCCCCGAAACGGAGAAGCCTCTCACCGCTGGCCGCGTCGAGATGGCGGAAATGGAGAAAGATGCGAACGCGCTCGGCGCGCTCGCCCGCGGCACCATTGACGGCCTGCATCTCGCGCTCAACGTCGCCGCGATGCTGATTTCCTTCATCGCTTTGATTTATCTGGTCGACGCGTGTTTCGCCGGAGTGCACAACCTGCTCGCGCCGCATCATATGGGCTGGTTTCCTTCCAGCCTCGAGCAAATTTTCGGCTGGGTCTTTGCGCCGATCGCGTGGCTCGCCGGAATTCCCTGGCACGATTGCTCCACGGTCGGCAACCTGCTTGGCTTGCGCATGGTGACCAATGAACTGGTCGCCTTCCAGCGCCTCGGTCCCATGCAGGCCACTCTGAATCCGCGCTCTTTCACCATCGCAACATTTGCGTTGTGCGGATTCGCAAATTTCAGCTCGATTGGCATCCAGATCGGTGGCATCGGTGCGCTCGCTCCGAATAAAAAAGGCGACTTGGCGCGTCTCGGCATTCGCGCCATGCTCGCGGGGACGCTGGCCAACCTGATGTCCGCATCGCTTGTAGGGATTATGCTGCGATGAACGCCGCGCGCTCGAAAGCCGCTATTGGCACCGGCGAATTTGCACGCGCCTCGCGCGCCGCGAAATTCATTCTTTCGAAAACAAAGTTGCGACCGAAAGTGGCGCTGGTTCTCGGCTCGGGCCTTGGCGGGTTCGCCGACGAACTCGCTTCCGCCACGCGAATCCCCTACCGGAAAATTCCCGGCTTCCCGCGTTCCACCGTGCCAGGACACGCCGGCTCTCTGGTAATCGGAAAATCGGGCGACGTGCCCATCGCCGTCATGCAAGGCCGCGTCCACCTCTATGAAGGATATTCGAGCAGGGAAGTGGTGTTTCCGATGCGCGTCCTCGGACGCCTCGGCATCCGCGCCGCGGTCCTCACCAACGCTGCTGGCGCGATCAATCTCGATTACAGCCGAGGCGCGCTGGTGGTGATTCGCGACCACATCAATTTGCAGGGAAAAAATCCGCTGATCGGCCCGAATGACGAGCGCTTCGGCCCGCGCTTTCCGGATATGAGCGACGCTTACTTTAGACCTTATCGCGAAATCGCTCTGCGCGAAGCGAAGCAGCTCGGGCTCGGCGTTCACGAAGGAATCTACGCCGCGCTTTCCGGCCCCAGCTTCGAAACTCCCGCCGAAATTCGCTACCTCAAAACCATTGGCGCGGACTTGGTCGGCATGTCCACTGTTCCCGAAGTGATCGTCGCCAGACAAATGGGCATCCGGGTCCTCGGCATTTCCTGCGCCACCAACATGGCCGCCGGAATCCTCGATCGGCCGCTGAGCCACGCCGAAGTGCTCGAAACCGGCGAGCGCGTCAAATTCCAATTCGTTGCCTTGCTGCGCGCGGTAATCCCGCAACTCGGGGCGGATGTCGCATCGGCCACCCCGCATAGATAGCGAGTCTGCGAAGCGGCGATGGGGCGACTGATTGAGAACGGGGGTCTCGAGTTTGTGACGGGTAGGCGTAGTCGCGATCCTTTGTTTTCTACGGGTTGGATCACGTTCTATTCGTCTGGTGTGTCGATTAGACGTCAGTATCGATTGCCGGATTTGAGTGCCGAGAGCCCGGGACGTAAGGCGGGCTTGGGCGGAGCTGTGCCGCTCCGTCCAGCCTTGTTGCATCGCGCCGAATTTGACCTCTGCTGCCACGTTCCCAAACTAGCAGCAGAGAGAAAGCGGCCAAGCGCGGATTCCTGTGGACTTCCTGGAGGCTGGAATCTTCGCCTCTGGTCACAAAAGGCGTCTTCATGGCGTTGGGAAAACCAACAAACCGTGAGCGCGATTCGCGAAGCGATTTCGAATCGCCAAGCGGCACATCCTTTGTAAGCCCGAGATTTCTTGGAGCAGCCGAAAACCAATTACCCCTACAGCCTTCTGTTCTGACGAACCCCTATTTCCCAGTATTCCGTTAGGGTTCCTGAAATGTCACTCTGCTTCCTCGGTATACCGTCGTGACAAAAGACTTAGAGGAAGTGCACGCCCCAGGCAAAAGAAGTCTTGCGTTGCTAAGTATTTTGTTATTCGGGGCCAGTCTGATGGCCGGTTCGGGACGCGCGCAGGATTCCACCCAGCAGCCTCAGACAGAATCAAATTATCAGCCGCCCACTTATCCGGGTCAAATTGAGAAGGATGATGGAGAGTGGCTGCGTCCCGCGAAGGACTATGCGAGCACCCGCTATAGTTCGCTCGATCAGATTACACGCGCAAACGCCAAGGATCTGAAGGTCGTCGCCACCTTTTCAACCGGCCTTACAAAAGGTGAGGAAGCCGCTCCTCTTGTAATTGGTGACACCCTGTATGTGATCACGCCATTTCCCAATAAACTCTATGCCCTCGATCTCGGCAAACCTGGGTTTCCACTGAAGTGGACCTACGATCCGTTGCCTACTCCAGCTTCACAAGGCGAAGCGTGCTGCGACGTTGTGAATCGCGGCGGCTCGTATTACGACGGCAAGATTTTCTACAACACGCTTGACGACCAGACCGTCTCGGTCGATGCCAAAACCGGCCGCGAAGTTTGGAAGGTGCGCGTTGGCGACATCAATCGTGGCGAAACCCTTACGATGGCGCCGCTCGTCGTCAAAGGCAAAGTGTTGGTAGGTATTAGCGGCGGCGAGATGGGAGTGCGAGGCTGGCTCGAGGCACTTGACGCAAAAGATGGAAAGCTCATCTGGCGTGCGTATTCCACTGGTCCTGACAAAGACGTGCTGATCGGTCCAAACTTCAAGCCTTTTTACGCCAAGGATCGAGGTCAGGATCTGGGCGTGAAGACGTGGCCGCCTGACGCCTGGCGTATCGGCGGCGGGAGCGTCTGGGGCTGGATTTCCTACGATGCGGATTTGAATCTCATCTATTACGGAACTTCAAATCCTGGTCCGTGGAACGCGGCTGCCCGGCCTGGCGATAATAAGTGGACCGCTGGAATTTTCGCACGCAATCCCGATACCGGTGAGGCCGTATGGTATTACCAATACAGCCCGCACGATACCTACGACTACGACGGCGTCAACGAAAACGTTCTCGTCGATCTCAAGATTAACAATCAAGTTCGCAAGGTCATCTTGCATCCCGATCGCAATGGCTATGTGTATGTCATTGACCGCACTAACGGTCAGGTGATCGAAGCAAATCCTTTCGTGCCGATTACGACCAGCACAGGCGTCAATCTCCAAACGGGGCAATTGCAATATGTAGCCGATAAGGCGACCATCACCGGCAAAGTGGTGCGCGATCTGTGCCCAACGGCGCCGGGCGCGAAGGATTGGCAGCCGTCCGCGTTTTCGCCGCGCACCGGGTTGTTGTATATCCCACACAACAATCTTTGCATGGACAAAGAAGACCTGGCGGTTAATTACATTGCGGGCACGCCGTACGTAGGTGCAAACGTGCGCATGTACAACGCTCCCGGAGGATATGGGGGCGCATTTACCGCGTGGGACCCCATCACAGGAAAAATCGTTTGGAACGATCCGGATATGTTTCCCGTATGGAGTGGTGCGCTCGCAACAGCAGGCGATGTGGTGTTCTACGGAACGATGGAAGGTTGGTTCAAAGCAGTTGACGCGAATACGGGAAAAGTTCTATGGCAGTTCAAAACTGGCTCTGGAGTAATCGGGCAGCCCGTCACATTCAAGGCTCCTGACGGGAAGCAATACGTTGCTGTTTTGGCAGGCGTCGGGGGCTGGTCCGGCGCAATTGTTTCCGGTGCTTTGGATCCGCGGGACACCTCAGCCGCCCTTGGCTTCGCCGGTGTAATGAAGGATCTGCCCAAATACACGGCTCCAGGAGGGACACTCTATGTATTCGCCCTCCCGTAGCGCAATCCTGGTCGTCGTGGCGACCGTCATCGGCATGACAAGCTCGTGTGCCCGCGAAACGCGCATTTTGCAGCCCCCTCCTCCCGGGCAAGCCACTCTCAATAGCGTTCAAGTTAGCGGCATCAATCCAGGCGCCTATCCACTGCCGCCCCCGCCGCCGCCCAATATTTATGAGGAAAGTGCTTACTCGGTTTCGCAGGGCCAAACGCTTTTTCAAGAATACAACTGCTCCGGATGCCACGCCAATGGCGGAGGAGGCATGGGGCCTCCGCTGATGGATAACAACTGGATTTACGGAAGTGAGCCACAAAACATTTTCGCGACCATCATGGAAGGACGCCCGAATGGCATGCCGTCCTTCCGAAACAGAATTCCCGAATATCAGGCGTGGGAAATTGTCGGGTACGTTCGCTCTCTTGCCGGCCTGCTTCCGTCCGATCTCTCCGCGGCACGTACGGACGAAATGAACGTAAAGCCGAATCCCACGCCATCGCAGAAGCCGGTGGGAATCACCGGAAATCCGGAGTGACGAGTGATCGCGCTGAGCACGACCACCTCAAATCTGACGCTCGCCATACTCGGCGATCCCTATCACGCCGGACAACACGCCGCCCTGAATCCGGCGAGCGGGCAAGCAGCACACATCGAGTGGTTGTATTGGCTGCTATTTTGGATTCTAGCGATTGTGTTTGTTCTTGTGATGGCGACTCTGACAGCCGCGGCGAGAAAGTCCGTCACACCTGTTCAAGAAATACTCGATATCTCGCGCGAAAATCCCGGCGACGAAGGTGCTGCCTGGGCCGTCGGCACTGCCGTTGGAGTTACGGTGGTCACTTTGCTCGTGGTTCTCGTAGCCAGCGTTGTTACCGGAAAACGCGTGGAAGCTGTTCCGCTGAATAATTCCGTCACGATTCAAGTCCGCGGCCATCAATGGTGGTGGGAAATCACTTATCCCAACTCAGAACCTTATTTGACAGTAACAACTGCGAATGAAATTCATGTGCCCGTCGGCCGGCCGATCGTAGTTCTAACCGATTCAGGGGACGTCATACACAGCCTTTGGGCGCCCAATATTGCGGGCAAGCGAGACTTGCTACCCGGTATACCCACATCTTTTTCCTTCCAGGTCGATAAGCCCGGGATTTACCACGGTCAATGCGCGGAGTTTTGCGGTTTGCAGCACGCACAGATGGGTTTCGCCATTATTGCGGAATCTCTGGATCAATTTTCAGCATGGTACCGGCAGCAGCTCAAACCGGCTGCTGAACCCGCGAACGAGGCTGAAGCTCGCGGGCGCGACGTCTTTTTGACTCATGCTTGCGTCATGTGCCACACCATTCGCGGCACAACCGCCGGTTCGCGCTACGGCCCCGATCTAACGCATATCGCCAGCCGCGACATGATTGCAGCTGAGACGTTGCCGAATGTTCCCGGTGCGCTCGCCGGCTGGATTTTAGATCCACAGGGAGTCAAGCCCGGCAATCACATGGCTCCCAACATTCTTGCGCCAGATGACCTGCAAGCTCTAATCGCGTATTTGCAGAGTCTCCACTAAGGGTATGCATAGTGGCCATCGCCGAAGCGACTGTCCCCAGAGAATCCGAGCACACTGACCGCCTAAATCACACATGGGGCCGTTCCCGCGGCTTCTTGGGCTGGTTTTCTACTGTGCATCACACGGATATCGGCATCCGCTACATGGTTACTTCTTTTGTGTTCTTTCTGTTGGGAGGCGTTCTTGCCGGCTTGATGAGGCTGCAGTTGGCGCGGCCCAACAACGGCCTGATCGGTCCGGACCGCTACAACCAACTCTTCACCGTGCATGGCAGCACTATGATTTTTCTCTTTGCTGTACCCATGTTGTTCCAGGGATTTGGCGTATATGTTGTGCCGTTGATGTGCGGCGCCCGGGCCATCGCCTTCCCTCGTTTGAATGCGTTTAGCTACTACATTTACCTTGGTGGAGGTTTGCTTCTATGGATCGGGCTGTTCCTGAACATTGGAGCTGATGCCGGGTGGTTTGCCTACATTCCGCTCTCGGGTCCCCAATTCAGTCCGGGGAAGCGCGTCGACTTCTGGGCCCAGATGATCACCTTTACCGAGGTCTCTGCCCTTGGTTCTGCGATCTGCCTGGCAACCACGATCCTGCGTTACCGAGCCCCTGGAATGACCTTGAATCGGATGCCGATCCTTCTCTGGGAGAAGCTGGTCCTCTCTATCATGGTCATGTTTGCCATGCCGGCCGTAATGGTGGTCAGTGGCCTGCTGCTTTTGGATCGGTTGATCGGAACGCAATTTTTTAACCCCGCTGAAGGCGGCGACGTTCTGCTCTATCAGCACCTTTTTTGGTTCTTCGGCCATCCTGAGGTTTACATTATCTTTTTGCCGGGCGCCGCGATCATGTCCACGATTATTCCTGTTTTCTGGCGCCGCCACATCTTTGGCTACACGCCAATTGTAGTTTCAGTGGTCGCAACGGGTTTTATCGGATTTGGAGTTTGGGTACACCACATGTTCGCTACCGGGTTGCCCCAGCTTAGCGAAAGTTTCTTTACGGCTGCAAGCTTGATGATCGTGATTCCGACGGCTACTCAATTTTTCTGCTGGCTGGCAACCATGTGGAACGGCCGATTGCAATTCAGGATTCCCGTTTTATGGATCTTCGGTTTCTTTTTTATCTTCCTGATCGGCGGTCTCTCTGGCGTGATGCTGGCATCGGTTCCGTTGGACATACAGGTACACGATACCTATTTTGTCGTTGCTCATTTTCATTACGTCCTGATTGGCGGGGCTCTGTTTCCCATGTTCGCGGGCCTTTATTACTGGATGCCCAAAATGACAGGTCGAATGCTGAATGAGACGCTGGGGAAATGGCATTTCTGGCTTTTTTTCATCGGCTTCAACATGACCTTTTTCACCATGCATTTCCTCGGCCTGCGCGGAATGCCTCGGCGTGTTTACACCTACAACCAGAACATGAATTGGGGCGCGCTGAACATGATGGCAACGCTCGGCGTAGCTTTTATGTTTGCAGGGCTGGTTGTATTTCTCGCGAACTTTCTTCACAGTCGTGAGTACGGTCCGATAGCCGAACACAATCCGTGGAAAGCGGGAAGCCTCGAATGGGCTACCTCCTCTCCCCCTCCGCCTTACAACTTTCCGTACATTCCCACGGTAAACGGCAGAGAAGCATTATGGGAAGCTGCGCCCAATCAACCTGTCGTTTCCGGTATTCGTGATGATGTTCCTGAAGTTTTGGTAACCAACAGTTTGGACGCCGACCCGGAATATAAGGAAGAGTCCGAGGGAGCTAGCCTTTGGCCTTTTCTGACGGCTCTCGCGGTATCCGCCGCGTTTGTTGGATCGATCTTTACTGCGTGGGCGGTACCGATCGGCGCCGTTCCCGTGATTGTGTGCCTGCTTGGGTGGCTTTGGCCACGGGGCCATTCCCCATCGCCTCGCATGGCGGAAAAATGGAGCCAGTAAGCATGGAATCGGCGGAACAAAAACAGACTCTGGATGTTTCCGATCTACCGACCGTTGTGTTTGGGCACCGCAATGTCTCCTGGCTGGGTAATGTTTTCTACATGACCATTGAAGGCGCGATGTTCGCCTTTCTCATCGCCACATATTTCTATTTGCGTGCGCGTTCGATTCATTGGCCGCCTGAGCACCAGAGTCCGCCGCTGCTCCGGTACGGCATCGCCAACGCTGTCGTATTTTTGTGCAGCCTGGTGCCAGCGCGATGGGTCCAGCTCCGGGCACGAGCCTTTGATCGACCGAAGGTCACGCTGGGCCTCGGCATCCTTGCTTCATTTGGAGTGGTCGCCCTAGTCCTTCGCGCCTTCGAGCTAACCGCGTTACGGTGCCGCTGGTCAGACAACGCGTATGCTTCCGCGATTTGGGTCCTTATCGGAATGCACTGCGGTCATTTGATTACCGAGTGGCTTGAAACGCTGACGATTCTCGGAATTTCGTTCACCGACAAAATGGAGGGCCCGCGGATCGTCGACGCCTCCATCAACTCTGATTACTGGTTTTTTGTTGTCGCCAGTGCAATGGCGGTGGATTTAGTGATCTACGGGACGACGAGACTCATGTCATAGGGCGCAGAAAATGGATATGTAAGACGGTGTGTTGCACGGACGGACTCCCGGATTTCTTTGGTGGAGCCTTGGCGCCGGCTTTCTGGCATGGGGACTCGACTTGAGTCTCGGATATGTGTTAGCTCATCACGCCTGTGCTGTCGGCAGCAGACTGGAGTTGAATATTGTGACGTTCATATCGCTGCTGATCGCACTCAGCGGAGCGATTCCGGGTGCGATCGCATACCGCCGGCTGCCCCACGATACTTCGGAAGAAGGGGGCAGGCCGCATGACCGGGCGCACTTTCAATCGCTGCTGGGCATCGCATTTAGTCTTTCGTTCGCCGTCGTAATCCTCATAGCGGCAATACCAACCTGGATCCATGCGCCCTGCGGCTGATCTCCTGTATGAGATTACCTGGAAATATCGCGATCATTTCGTCGGGTATCTTGCTTGGCGCACCGCAGCTTCTCGCAAGTAGCTCTACCGAAATCCTCGGCTGGTCCAACTGGACCTGGGAGCGATCCATCATCATTCCGCTCCTACTGTTTGGTTTATGGTTTTGCTTGGGTATCTTCAAAATGTGGCTAGGCAAGGCGCGTGCCGCGGTGCGCCCTCTGCAGGTTCTGTGCTTCGCGCTGGGCTGGCTCTCCCTCCTGATCGCGTTGGATTCTCCGGTCCATGAGATAGGCGAACAACTCTTCTGGGTGCATATGACCCAGCATGAGATTTTTATGGTCGTTGCAGCGCCGCTGCTAGTGTTGGCCCATCCTTTTGGGCCGATGCTATGGGCGCTCCCGGAGCGATGGAGGCCGACAGTCGCCTCCGCCGCACGGCAAAAGGCACTTAAGTTAGCTTGGGGAGCGATTTCGGCCCCCATGGTTGCGTGGACGCTGCACGGCTTGGCGCTTTGGTGTTGGCACATCCCGGCCCTGTTCGACGCAACGCTTGGAAGCGATTCCATTCATGCGGCACAGCACATCAGCTTTCTCGGCACTGCGCTTTTATTTTGGTGGGCACTCTTGCAGAAGCATGGCGGCAAGCTTGGTTACGGAGGTTCCATCATCTATGTCTTCACGACCGCCATCCACACGAGCCTCTTAGGAGTGCTGCTCACGTTCTCCACTCATCCGTGGTACGCGCCCTACGTCCAGACCGCTCCCGCATGGCACATGACCGCTCTCGAGGATCAACAAATCGGCGGGCTGGTTATGTGGATTCCCGCTGGAACCATCCTGCTGATCGTGACGCTCGCCTTGGTTGTGCAGTGGATTCGCAGTTCGGATGAACGCTGGCAGTACACGCGGACCGCGGCGCTGCTACGCGCGTCCGCAGGAGTCACCGATGAAAATTAGCTGCGAAATCTTGGCCGCGTTATCGATGATTCTTGGATTGTGCGCGTGTTCCGGCCTGAATAGTCGCGAACTGCGCGATGCTTCGCTGGTCACCGGTGGCGGGAACGCCAGTGCTGGCCGATATGAAATTGCAACGTACGGCTGTCCCACCTGCCACACGATCGCAGGAGTGGCTGGCGCACGTGGATTGGTGGGACCGCCTCTGAACGGCATAGGAAATCGTTCTTACATTGCGGGCGAGATACCCAATACGCCGTCTAACCTCGAACACTGGATTCAACATCCCCACAGTGTCGAACCGCACACGATCATGCCCGAGATGAACGTCAGCGATTCGGATAGCAGAGACATTGCCGCGTACTTATACACATTGCCTAACAATTGAGATAGGCAATCAGGAGAACAGGTCATGAAACTAACTGCGCTACTTCTAAAATTCTTTTTTTGCTCCGCACTCCTCTCGATTCCAGCCACAGCGTTCGGACAGGCGAGTCATGATTGTTCCAAGCTTCCGGATTACTCGAAGCTGAAGGCGGCTCTGACAAGTGCGGTAAAGGAAGGCAAAGGCGCGAACGGCGGCCTGGGCAATCAGGAATGGGCGGCGACCGTCAATCGGGATGGCATTGTGTGTGCTATCGTTTTCTCCGGGCCGAATCGAGGCGCGGAGTGGCCTGGCAGCCGGTTAATCGCGGCCGAAAAAGCGAATACTGCCAACGCTTTCAGCACGAATGATTTTGCAATCTCGACTGGCAATCTCTACGCTGGCGCGCAACCCGGCGGTTCGCTGTACGGAATTGTCATGCCTCCGAACCCGGCGGCGGCTTTTGCCGGAGAACCTGATTCTTTCGGGCTCCAGAACGATCCGCTGGTCGGCAAGGCGATCGGTGGGGTAATCGTGTTCGGCGGTGGGTTGCCGCTCTACAGCGCTAGGGGAGAATTGGTCGGGGGCCTTGGCGTGAGCGGCGATACTGCGTGCGCCGATCACGTGGTTGCATGGAAAACACGTCACACCCTCGGACTTAGCGCTGTTCCCATGGGAGTAGCTCCTGGTCCAAGCGATAATTTAATTTTCGATATCCAGAATGGTGTTAGCGCGAGTGGTTTCGGCCATCCGCTCTGCAAAGGTGGGCAGCCCTCGGAGGATATCATTCGAGCGCTGAATCAGAAGCTTCCGGTGGGCCCGCATCACTAATAATTGTCGTGCTATCTTGACAACCGGCCAATGTTTTGGTTTTCTCGACTGTAAGTATGATCACGGAAGCATGAGCGGCAACAACCACAAAACATTGTAGATGGTCGGTGTAGCGTAGAATGACCAACAGTGTCGTTACACTCTCTGATTAAGTTGCGAGCGCGGACGTAAAGCAAAAAGCAGAGACGGTCACTACTTCCCTCCCAGGGGTGGTGCGTGTCAACAACAATGTTCGGTACAATCCACTGTCCCTGGCGGCCAATGTGCGGTAGCGAATTGAAACCCCAATGGTACCGTCATGGTCGCGAGTGAGGAAGCCATTTGTCCGGTTTCTCCTGACTTATCAGGAGTTAGGCCGCCGTCATCTCCTCTTGATTCAGACTTCACTTTGAAATCCGTGCAGACTTCTTGAGAGTATTGCCCTCAGGTGCCAATTGCTCGTTCAATCCACAATCTCCTATTGGGGCCAGGTGGCTTCCGGATCGAAATTGATGATACGCTGCGGACCGGAAACCGGAACCATGGGACGCAGGTACGGCCGGCCAACCGTCTTGTGACAAGAGTAACAATCCTCGAGCAAGTGTTTGTATTCCATGGCGAACTGCTTGCTATCTTTCATCTGGATAGTCTTCTTCATTGAGGTCAGGGTGCCGTTGTCAACGCCATCGAAGATGGATTGCAAGTCCGCGATCGTGCCGTCGGGCCTTTTCGGTCCGGGATTCAAATGCACTTCCCACCGCATGCGGTTACGCATTTCTCCCAAGTAATAGTTTGCCAACGGCCAATTCTTTTTTTGGCCTGCGAACCAGAGATTGGTCGCGAACATCGCGACATCAACCATTGGATGAGACGCGGGCGGCGCAATCTCTTTCAAATGCGCCAAGTCCGGTTGCATTGTTGCGGCAGGAGTGGCTTGTGGACTATCGTGTTCTGCAAGAACAGCGCGGTGGTCCCATGCCGAAGTAAACAGTCCACCCAGTATGCCGCCCACAGCGAACAAGAGCAGACTTCGGAGCCGGTTAGCGTTTGTCATGTGGCAACTCTCCTGTATGGCTAAGTAAACCGCCGTGATGTATCGAAAAGAATAGAGGAAGAGGACCCCACATCTCCCGTGTTCATGGATGCGCGCCGCGCGCTGAATATTCTTCCCCGCGGATATAATCCCCTCCGACGATCGTCGAACCTCATGTTGTGGGCTGGCGTGTTATCGCAGGGTCGCGACCATCGGTCCAGCTCCGTTGAGATGGCCGAAGTCCGAAGCCCTCGCTGAATCCTTGTCGGAGTTAGAATCTTGGTCCGATTTTTTGCCCCAGGTCCAGTACAGCCCAACGTAGGCATACGTTTCGGCTTGCCCCGCGATGCTGTGTCCGTAGGCAAAAAGCACCTGGAATCCCGGATTGCGAATATAGTAGTAGCCCCCGAAATCGAGCAGCGTGGCCGTTCTTGTTTGTGGGGTCGCCAACCCTTCCTTGCCATGCGAAAACACTTCCGTGCCCAAAGTCAGTTTCTTGCCGATATCGCGCTGCAAGAGCCAGCCACCATATGTGAAGTTCCGATAGCCGATCTGCGGAACAATCGTTTCACCCGCGCCGCCGTAAGTCGTCCATGGGCCGAAGCTTTTCTGTATCCAGAGCGGAAGCCTGTACCAAACCTTGCCGACGCCCAAACCCCGGCGAGAGTCGCCGCTCGGCAGCTCAAACATGGTGAACGTGCCGACCATCGGACGGTACTTGCCTTCTTGAATAAACCGAAGCTTGATCCCGGTTTCGATGTCGCCGATGCCGTATTCATTGGGGCCGCTTCCCGAAGGCGCGTGTAGCGGATTATTCGAGGGCAGAATCGCGGCCATAGGAACGATGATGTGCAGGTGTACGTTCGGCAGCACGCCGTAGTTGAACTCGAAGGCGGGCCCAGCGGCATCGGTCTCGACTCCTGTGCCATCGGACGTGGCAAACGTGTAGAACTCGTAATTACGGTAGTCGATAGGCTCAGGATCGTCGGTCTGAAACGGCGGACCCGCGCGAACAACGCTAGAAGCAAAGAGGATGGCCAGCAATCCGAGCAGCGACGCCTTCATGAGTGCTCGCTCAAGTCCTTGCTTCTCCTAACACCAGCCTCGCTGCACCGCACGTCATGCCGAGCCAAGTATAAACATACAATGCCCGAAATCATTAAGAGACGATGACAGGCAGCCTCGGTAACTTTTCACTTAGCCATCGTCCGCGCCGGAACGCGGCTCCCCGTCAGCGCTGGATATGGACCAATTCCTCCGCAACCTACACACCTTTTCCTTTTTTCTCACGACCAAATCAAATCGACGCGTGAAATCGCGAGGAACTTACACCGATCTTACGACGAGCATTAATCTTGTTACGTAGAAATGTCGCTGCGATGCCACTGGCGGCTGTAGCAGGAACTGCAACCCACACAAAATATTGTAGATAGTCGGCTGGGTAGAATGCGACCTACTTCATTCGCTAGAAACAGGAGTTTCCCTTAGCTAGTTTCGTTGCTGGGTGGTCGCGTTCGGTAGTATCCGACCGGCTTCTGCGGACGGAAATTCCAACATGCCCTCCCGTGAGTATGTGTGGTTCACGTTCGCTGGGGTTGATAGTGTAAGGCGAGACACTTTAGCCGCCAGTGATGCGGAAGGGTCCGGTCATAGTTGCCGCCTTTCCAACCGGGATCTCCCTTCATCGCATCGATTTCAGTTTGACACAGCAGCATATCGTAAGGCGCCAGGCGTGCCCTCAAAGCAAGGACACTCTGAGACAAAAGTGCCGCTTGACTACAAGATGATTTCTCCGACATGTCTATCTAGCTATGGCGGACCTGGGTTTCAATGAACTCTGCGACGCGCTGTCGCATCGACCTTGCATCCCATCGGCGACCATCTACCATGTCCGCCCAGATTTCGAGCGCCGGGATGCCGGCGTCTTTGAGCGCGTGCCTGATGAAGAAGGAACCGGTCGCGGAAGGTCTACTATTCTGGGGCACGAGAATGACGGCGCCGTCGATGCGGTGGCGCTTGGCTTGTTCAACGATCCATTCGTTCGCCCAAGGTGGGTTGTGCAATTGCTCATTCATGCTGACGACGCGGCTGGCGAGAGCTCGCAGAGGATCATCGAGGCCGTAGCGAATGTACCCGTCTGGTCCAAAAGCAAGATACATGGACCACACGAAAACCGCCCCCAGGTTTTCCTCGAATGCTGTGTAGAAATCCGTATCGTGCCAAAGACCCGCGCCCACCCACATGAGGCGTAGCCTCTCTCCGGGATATGCGGCAAGTCCATGGTCCACTCGGTGCCGTACCTCGTCGCGAAAGGCTCGCGCGTGGTTCACAGCCCATTCCGTGCCCCGATGCCATTGCGCGTTCATGACATTGATGACTTGCTCGTTCATGCGAACGGGTGTCTGCGGGGCAGAGCAGATCAGACCGCGAACCTCATCAAAGTATTCCTCCTGCCGGTTCACGCATTCCATCAAGGACCGCAGATTAGCCCGAGTGAACTTCTTATGGCTGACCTTTTCGAGCGAACGAATCAGAATGCGAAACTGCGAAACCATGAAATCCAAACGATGAGGCTCGAAGAGCTCGCGCCACCGATGACGACTGAGTTCCCACCAGCGCGGAGGAAGCTGCGTTGCCCCGGGGCTATCGAGAGCGACGAATTCAGCGTCGAATGCGGCGGCCCAGGTTTCAAAAACGCGCTGTATGCAGTCACAGGTGAGACGAGCCGCCAGAAGGGCCGGCTTGGGAAGCCCGCCCCACGGTGCTTTCGCCGGATCACCCGAAATCGAAGAGGCCAACGAAAGGCTGCAATAGCGGCAAAGGCCTTCGTGATAACCGGCGGCATTGAGGGCGTCGAAGTAGTATCCCGACAACTGCTTCGCAGAAACTACAGCGGCCCACCATTGATTGCTGACAACCGGTACGCCAAGGAGCTGAAAGAGCTCTAGCGGCATATCGGCCTGAGCGATGGCATACGGTTTCTTTTCGTCAAAAACACTGCGGCGAAGCGAGGCGAACCAAACCTTCTGATGCTCGGACGAGGCGCGTGTTGATTCGAGTTGCTTCTCAGACGCGCGAGGCATCGGGCCTCCTGCGGGTCGTCATGACGAATTTCTGGATTCGGGTGGTCGTGTCGCCAGAGAGCCCGCGACTGGCGTCTTCGCGAATCAGCAATGACGGAATGGAGCGCTCTCGTAGGAAATCGCGCTGGCGAGGATAATCCCAACCGTAGACGTCGTCATCCGGCGGAAGATAGAAAACGACGCCGTCCACCCCTCGTCGCACAGCATTCTGGAACCAACGATCGGCATCGGCGGCCGGCGAGACTCGCGGGCTCGGTGCATGCAGATAGTATTTCTCAAAAACTGCCGTCACAACGGAGGCCGGTCCGCGAGGTACGATGGCCGCATCGGCTGCGCGAGAACCCCACCAATCGTCTTCCGCAACGACGACCGCATCATGCGCTTCCACTGCTTGGTGGAACCGCGCATGGTGCAAAGGGGCTCCCTTGATGAGCAATCGCGGCCCTCGCAGCACTTTCGCTGACTTGTATTGGGAGCAAACATCATCGACCAATTTCGCGTACTCGATGCGATCCATGAAATACAGCGCTCCAGCGATCGCGTGGGCTTCGCTGCCGCTGATTCGCGGCCCGTTACTTCTTCGTAGCTTCTGTAACCGCCGAAACGCCAGTCGCGCACGGTTTGATTCTTGGATCGCGCGTGACAATGACTTCGCGTTGATGGGCCCCATGGATCTGAGATGCTCCATCAATTCCATGGTCCGATCATTTCCATACTTTCTGCTAACAGGCGAGCGCGTATGAAGTAAGTTGTAGAGATATACAGGCGGCTGTTTGTCGCTAGAGCTGTTCCGGGCAACTTCGCGAAGATAGAGATAGAGTTTGTGTTCAGGCTCCGAAGTGCGCGGGATGATCAGCAATCGAAGAAATGACCAAGCGCCGGAAAGGATGTCGTTGAAGATGCTCCGAATTCGGGAGTCGAAAACGGGCTCCATAAGCGAATCGGCAAACGGCGTCGGTTTGTCGAGGACACCGAGCTCAGGCCCAATCAAAACCGGGAAGCATCCGGCCGCCCGGATCAGTTCCCAAGGAACAGTGTTTGAAGTGAACCCAACCACCGGCACGCCAGTCTTGTGTTGGGCGACTGCTTCGGCGGAGCGGTTCTGGTAATGCCAGAGAAGTTTCGCATAGGCGCCTGACATGGCTCCTCAGATGACGCCATCTCGCCGGAGTTCAGCGATACGCTCCGAGGAGTAACCCAAAAGGCCGCCGTAAATCGCTTCGTTGTGCTCTCCGACTCCCGGTGGAGGCTGATCGAAGCCAACCTGAGCGCCGGAAAACTTGAGCGGCATTCCCATGCCGTACACATCGTCCACTTCGCCGTATTTGGGGTGGGCGAGCTTCACCGTTTCGCCGCGACTGACGACGCGTGGATCACGAACGGCCTGGTCGGTGTTTCGTACTTGTGCGCAGGGAACCCCCGCGGCTTCGAGTGTCGCGATAACTTCGGACGATGTGAAACTTTGTGTGTAGTCCTCAATGATGCGATCGAGCTCGCGCACATTGACCACGCGCGCATCGCGCGTCGAGAAACGAGGATCGGAATTCAACTCAGGCCTGCCGATCGCCGGAAACAGCGGTCTCGCGAATACTTCCATCGGAGCACAGATGGCAACAAATCCATCGCGAGTGCGATATGTCCCGAAAGGTGCGAGGCGCGGTACGCTTAGGCCGGTGCGTTGCGGTATGCCGAGGCGCTCCAAAACGTCGAAGGGCTCTCCGGAAACCATCATGGACATAACGCCCAGCATCGAGACATCTACGTGTTGGCCCATTCCTGTGCGCCGGGCTTGCATCAAGGCCGCAAGCACGCCGATCACGCCAAATAGCGGAGCGCACATGTCCGCTATAGGAACGCCGACGCGGACTGGAGGATCACCTTGCGCGCCCGAGGTCATCATGAATCCGCTGAGCGCCTGAATGATCGCGTCCATGGCTTTGCCCGAGCCAGGTTCTCCTTCAGTGCCGAAGCCGGTGAGCGAGCAGTACACGACCCGCGGGTTGATCTCGCGCGCTTGCGTATACCCGGCACCGAGACGATCTATTGCGCCGCGACTAAAATTTTCGAATATTACGTCGGCGCACCTGACGAGGTCGGCGAACACATCGCGCGCTTTGGGATTCTTGAGATTGAGGGTAATTGCTTGCTTGTTCCGCAAGCGATTTATCGCCGAAACAGAAACGTCGTCCGCGTCATGCCGCACAAGCGTGGCGCCGTTTTTGCCCAGATAAGGGGGATTGTCGCGACACGAGTCGACCGACAACGGGTTTTCGATCTTAATCACGCGGGCACCGAGGCCAGCCAGGATCAAAGTTCCGAAGGGCCCGGCAAGTGCTGTAGTGAGGTCGAGCACGGTGACGTCTTCAAGAGGGCGGACGCGTGATTCCCTGGTGGACGGATTTGGCATTTAGGCTCCGCTAAGAATCTGCATCTGCGAAAATTGTGTTTTGCTGGCGGCGCGTTTCAAAATTAATATGACGAAGAGGGCAATCAAGGCGCCGATCGCAACGAAATACCAGCCTGCGGTGAAGCTGCCTGTACGGTCACGAAGGATGCCTAACATCTGGGGACCGACGTACCCGAAAATTCCTCCCCCAAGGCTTACGATTCCCATGACCGGTCCAATCTCGCGTCCCGGTACGACTTCACTTGCGATCGCAAAAATCTGATTCGTGACGCACAGTCCGAGCGAGATCACGAGCGCTGTCGCGATGCGGAATACAAACAGGTTGGGTGTCATCATGGCAAAGGAAGCGGGAATAAGGAGCAGCATGATTGCGATAACGACGCTCCAACGATTCAGGCGGTCAGCAAGGTAGCCGCAAAACACGTTTGCGAAGATTGCGGTCACGTACGAGGCGCTGATGATGTACGCCGCGGCGGTTGGTCCAAGATGAAAAGTCGTTCTCACAGCCGAAGGAACAAAGAAGTTGGCACTGAATCCGCCCATATTGGTGAGCCCAAGCAAGACCATGGACCACACCAGGGGACTGCTAAACGCACTACCGCGTAAAGGATGTACGGTCCCCTGATCTCGATCGGAATGCTGCCCCACTGCTTCCGGCAGGCGATAGAAGATCCCGAACACAATCGATCCCAACAGAGCCATGCCTGCAAATGCGAGTATGCCGTTGCGCCACCCAAATGCCACGCCAATTGACGTACCAAACGGCGCGCCAATCACCGAGGCGAGCGACGACATAGCTCCCAATATTCCCATTCCTATGCTACGACGATGAAACGGAACCACCCGGGCGATTGCCGTCATCACGCAGACGAACGCCACACGATAGCCAATTATCCAGATCGCCCGAGCTGCCAGGCCTAGGGCGAAGTTCGGGGACCGGCTCAGCAGCACAAGCCCAAGCGTCACGACAAGCAATCCTAGCCAGAGTATGATCTTTTCACCGAAGCGCTTCGCGAGCACTCCGCCGGGAATGCTGAAGATAATGGCAGCCAATCCGTAAATGCCGCTAAACAGTCCCACCTGCGAATAGTTAATCCCGAAATCTCGCTGAATGTCTGGCAAGAGAGGAGTAAACCCCAGGCTCGACATCTGCAGCGTCATCATTGCGAAAACTGTCGCGGTAAAGGGAACGATCCAACGTTTAGCCGGGGTTTGGGCGAGATTTGGTTTAGGCATGTAGCCGACGACCTAGTTGGCTTGGCGAATCCGGGGAGTATATCACCCTTATTTTGTGCCCTAGGAAGAGAGCGAGGCGGAGAAATGTCGTTTGATCGCGCTAAGGAACCTAGTGATAGCAGGCAGCTGGGTGCATGGGCGAGTTCAATCTCACCTAATTCCGTCAGAATGAGTTTTCAGGAAATCGAGCTGCGCTCTGAGTGGAGGAGGCCGCATCCCTACACTTTTGTCCAGCGCCATGTCTAAATCACTGGATTCGCCGTACGATTTCGAAATGGGCAACCCGGTGCCGTTGGGGTCCAGAGTCTTGGCGAAGTTAGTCCTGTAAGACATTACAACGCTCTGCGTCTTGAGGTCGCTTTCGAGAACTTTCTTATTCCAACGGTTCAGGAGATAGAAAACATAGGGAAGCTCGGCACCGTGGTCGCTCCGAGGGTCAACCCGAGAGTTGGAGGTTCGGCGTTATAGCCTCCGGCGTCGAGATAGAAAAATAGTAAAGGAAGGCTTTTGAGCCGCGAAACACCTCGCTCGCCAAGTTGTGTTCCGCGGGGGGAGTAGCGCGGTCCAGGATCTGCAGCTGCTGAGACATCTTGGCGCTGCTGTCCGAATCGCCCGGATAGAGAATCAGGAATCTTTCCGCGTCCGTGCCATCGTTCCGTATGCGCGCGTTGGACGTAATCACCAGCCGATAGGGTTGAACGAATAATGTGCTGACCGTCGTCTGAGTCCGAACCTAGGAGCATCGGGACCCTATTCCTCCTTCCCGCTTTCAAAGAGGGACCCTGCACTCTCCGGAAGGAACCAACCATCCACGTTGGGTCCGACGATGCATCAGGTCGGGAAGGTTTCGAGGTGGTTTCTGCCCCTACGCAAAGTCCGTATCCATCATTTTCTGATGTAGCATCGTGATCGGGGGGCCGCTCGGTTGCTGCCGATGAGTTCCACAGGTTTCGTGATACGCAGTCAGGATAGAGCCTAACGTGCTCCAAACCAACGGTACAAGCGTCCTAGTCTGACCCAGAAAATGGGCGAGCGCGCCTGAGGCCGTACGGCTTGCCACAGTGTCGGGGCGCATTCGAAATGTAGTAGAGTGTGTGAATAAAGGTGCTCTAATGAAGGGATTCCCGACAATCGGGAAAGTTGAGAAGGCCAACGAAGAGCAACTAGCGAACTGGTATCGGTTCCTGCCTTCCGGCTAGAGCGCGGCGGACCGAAAGATCATGAAGCGCATTGCTGATCGGTTCCGGAAACAGGGCGGGATGACTTCCCATCTCGGCAAGAAAATTGGAATTTGATGGCCTAGACGCGTATTACATTTTCCCTTGCCGTGCTACATTTTTCGAGTGAATTAGGCTCCGAGAACGCGTCGATAAGATCGGCGGAGGTCGGATTCCAATAAGTACTGTGTTTGCAGTATTCAGACAAGGGGTGCAAGGGTATGCATTCAATGCGTCGAATCCCACCCTCTCCGCCATTCCTATTGACGAAAAACTCCCCGAGGCCGTGAATTCGAGCCCATGGAACCTATCTCACATTTCTTCTATTCCGATCGCCTCAAGTTGCAATTCTGGGACTATGGCGACGATGACAAGGCATCTCTGGTCCTTGTGCACGGAGGTCTGGATCATGCACGAAACTGGGATTGGGTCGCGCGGTCGCTGCGCGAGCATTACCATGTTTACGCCCTCGATCTCCGCGGTCACGGGAACAGCACCTGGGCCCCGGGCGCAATGTATAGCATCGCCGAACACGTGCTCGACTTATCCGCCCTGTTGGATATCATCGACGATTTTCCCATCCGGCTGATTGGCCATTCGCTCGGCGGCGGAATTGTCCTGCACTACTGCGGCGTGTATCCGGACCGGGCGCTCAAGGCCGTATCAATCGAAGGTTTGGGAGTGCCGCTGGAAAGCCGCGCGCACGGCCCCGCATCAGAACAGTTGCGCTATTGGATCGAGTCCATTCGCAAAATCGAGAAGCGCCAACCGAAAACGTATCCGAGCCTCGAAGCGGCGATCGCGCGCATGAAGGAAGCGAATCCTCATCTCTCCGATGAAGTGGCCCAGCATTTAACTCTGCACGGCACGAACTGGGAGCCCGATGGTTCGCTCATCTGGAAATTTGACAATTACGCGCGTCTGTTTCCGCCCTACGGCCACGGAGTGGAAGAGTGCGCTGAAGTCTACGGCCGCATCACCTGCCCAATACTATTTTTCTGGGGCTTAGAAAGTTTTCTTCCCGTGCCGCAGAAGGATCCGCGAAGAGTAGCAATCGCCAATGCGCGGCTGTTGAAAGTGCCAAACGCAGGACACTGGGTGCACCACGACCAATTGGATATGTTCCTGCGCGAGACTACGGCATTTCTCAGCGAATAATAACGCGGCATGCGCCGCGATTAGTGAACTTCGCCGGCAAGCGATTCTTCGTCGACGATCGCGACTCCCGCCGGCGGCTCAAAGTGAAACTTCGCTTCGGGAATCGGCAGATTTTCCGCCCAATTCCCGAACCGAAATTCCGTCTGAGCATTTCCAGCCTCGTGAATAACGATCCGAGCTAGCCATCCGTCGCGGTCCACTTCCAATAGCACGTCCGGAGCCGCTGCTCCTTCTGCAGAACCTCGGGGAACGCAACGCAGCACTGCATCACCATCTGTTGGCTGCAAGTCGGAATTCTTGCTGGATGGGGAATCGCCGGCGAGTTCAATTTTGCGGCAGAGCTTAGACAAATCGGTTTTGGCGGCAAGCAGCGCCAGCGGCGTACGCCAGTCCGAGCTTTGCTTTATCTTAGCGCGGCTAGCTGTGTGATCCGCGGGCACGTAAAACCACGCATTGGCGCCGTCGACGAGGAAAAGTTTCTGTTCGGGCGATTCGTACTCCCAGCGCATTCGCCCTGGCCGCGAGAAGTAGACAACCCCGGATTCAGC
>DATDIT010000037.1:0-26175 GCA_036520875.1 Candidatus Acidiferrales bacterium | reverse complement strand
AACTACGAGTTCGTTCGGCGTTTCCTAGCGGAGACCCCTCCGGATCAGGTCCGGCCGCCCCGGCTCTTGGACGGGGACGATTTGATAGGGCTAGGACTGAAACCGGGGCCGCAATTCAAGGCAATTTTGGAGCGAGTGGAGGAGGCCCAACTAGATGGCACCGTGAATGACCGTGCGGGCGCAATTCGGCTGGCTCGGGACCTATCGAACTTATAAGTATATGTTAATGAGCCATTTATTACATGCATGGGCGCCCATTTGATTTTCTAATCCTATGAGCGTATGATACTCAGGTATTCTTACAACAAGTTCGGAAATGGAATAAATCTTTATTGCTTGGCCGTGCATCTAAGTTTTTTGGCAGCCGATTATCTTTTGGGGGGGCTGTTTGAGCCCCGCCCCGGCGAAATTGCCCCTAGGGGGTCAAAGTGGCGACAACAACAAGAGTGATTCCCGCTGAGTTAGCCGTCCTTCCGGTCCGAGACACAGTTTTGTTTCCAGGCGCGGTGATGCCGCTGCCCGTGGGGCGCGAGAGTTCGTTGGCCCTGCTGGAATCGCTGGAAGGTCCGGAGAAGCTTCTGGGCGTGGTGGCGCAGCTCGATCCGCGAGTCGAGATTCCGACAGGTTCCGATCTTCACGGTGTAGGCACGCTGGCCAAAGTTCACAAAATGGTGCGAATGCCTAATGGCAACGTGGTGGCGTTTCTGGAAGGGCTGGAGCGCATTCGCGTCCTCGAGGTAACAGGGTTGAAGCCTTTCCTGCGGGCGCGCGTGGAGGCGCAGCCCGACTTGGAAAATCAACGGGACGCCGAACTGACGGCGCTCGAACGCAACGTTCTGGAGTTATTCAAAGAGGTTGTGGCGCGTTCGCCGCAGCTTTCCGACGACCTACAAGCTGAAGCCAGCAACATTGATACGCCGGCGCGGCTGGCGGATTTTGTGGCCTCGACGCTTCCGTCGCTGAACACGATGGTGCGCCAGGAATTGCTGGAGACATTCAGCGTCCGCAAGCGCCTCGAAACGCTCAGCAATGAGCTTTCCAAGGAAAAGGAAGTGCTGGAACTCCGGAGCAAGATTCACGACCAGGTGCAGGAGCAGGTAAACCAGAGCCAGCGTGAATTTCTGCTGCGCGAGCAGATGAAAGCGATTCAGAAGGAGCTGGGCGAATCGGATGATGCGCAATCCGAGGTGGAAGAGCTCCGCAAAAAGATGGAAGAGTCAGGGATGTCCGCTGAAGCCAGGAAGGAATGCGAGCGCGAGCTGAAGCGGCTGGCGAAGATGACTCCTGCTTCCGCCGAGTACATGGTTTCGAGGACCTATCTGGAGTGGATGACTTCGCTTCCATGGAACAAAACTTCCGGCACGGGCGAAGAGCAGATCGACATCGCGAAGGCGCAGGAAATCCTGGACGAGGATCATTACGACCTGGAAAAGGTGAAGCAGCGCATTCTGGATTATTTCGCGGTGAAGAAGATCCAGCCGGGAATGAAGGGCCCCATCCTTTGCTTCGTGGGGCCCCCTGGAGTGGGAAAAACTTCACTGGGACAGTCGATTGCGCGGGCGATGGGGCGGAAGTTCGTTCGCATATCGCTGGGTGGAATGCACGACGAGGCTGAAATTCGCGGGCACCGCCGGACTTACATCGGGGCCTTGCCGGGCCAGATCATTCAAGGCATTCGCCGAGCGGAAACGATGGACCCCGTGCTGATGCTGGACGAGGTGGATAAATTGGGCCGCGATTTCCGCGGAGATCCGTCGGCGGCGCTGATGGAGGTGCTCGATCCGGAGCAAAACTCGACGTTCCGGGATCACTACCTGGACGTGCCATTCGATTTGTCAAAGGTGCTGTTTGTGGCCACGGCGAACTGGATGGACCCGATTCCCGAGGCGCTGCGCGATCGCATGGAGATTCTGGAACTCCCGGGCTACACCGAGGAGGAAAAGATCCACATCGCCAAGCGGTTTCTTATTCCGCGGCAGACAAAGGAGCATGGAATCAAACTTGGCGAGCAGATCGAATTCAGTGATGAAGCGCTGCACGATCTAATTCACCACTACACGCGCGAAGCGGGCGTGCGGAATCTCGAACGGGAAATCGCCACGCTGGTGCGGAAGCAAGCCAGGCGCATCGCGGAAGGCAAGACGGACAAGCTCACCGTAACGCCGGAAGTTATTCGGGAGGCACTCGGAATTCCCAAGTTCCGCCTGGAGAAGGAAGTGGAAGAGCGGGTACAAAAACCTGGTGTCGCAGTGGGCTTGGTTTGGACGCCGGTGGGAGGCGACATCGTCTTCATCGAGGCCAGCAAGATGCGCGGCGGAAAGCAGTTTACGATGACCGGGCATCTGGGCGAGGTAATGCAGGAATCCATGCGCGCAGCGCTAAGCTGGGTACGTGCGAATTCCGAGCGCTACGGCATCGACGCGGACTTCTTCCGCAAGCTGGACCTGCACATCCATGTGCCGTCGGGCGCGGTACCGAAAGACGGGCCGTCGGCGGGCGTGGCGATGGTTACGGCGCTAGTCAGCTTGCTGACCGGGCGTCCGGTGCGTCCGCGCGTGGCGATGACGGGCGAAATTTCACTTTCCGGCATCGTGCTGCCGGTCGGCGGAATCAAGGAAAAGGTGCTTGGAGCAAAGCGCGCGGGCATCCGCGAAGTGATTCTGCCGTCGGAAAACGAGCTGAACGTGAAAGAGGATCTGCCGCCGCAGATACTCGATGGCGTCCAGATTCATTTCGTTCGCACCGCCGAGCAGGCGCTCGAAATTGCGTTGGGCAAATTCGAAAAGCCTGCGCGGCCGGTGACTGGCGGCACACGACGGGAAGATCGTCCTGTCGCAGGTCCGGTACACTAATTCGGTCAAGTGCAGATCGGTTGAGGGTAGAGCAGTGCCAGGCCCGGGCAGGGATGCCCGGGCCTTTTTGTTTTTAGCGCACGAAAAGCAAATTCTGTTGCGAGCGAGGCCGCATTCGCGTACCTAAGTGGTAGCCGCGGCGAGCACTTTGCCACCGTGGAACCGTTCATGCCTTATCGTCCCAGAGAACTTGTGGTGCGGGCCCGCGAAGCAGCGGCGATCTTGCTTGCGACACTGGATCGCAACGAGATGGTCGCTCGCTTTCTGGACATGTATGCGGCTGAAAATCGGCGGCCGGGGCGCGCCGATCAGCCAGCCTTCTATCGCGAGCAGCTTCAGACGATTCGGCGGGAATCGATTTTGGCGACGGTGCTGCGAATCGAAGCGGCGCTGCCCGCCCGGTTAAAAGTGAGCGTGACGGTGCGAGGAGCAAAAGCGCCGCGAAAAAAGAAGAAGGGAAAGAAGGGCGGCAGCTCGCGTCCAGTGAAAAGAAAAGCAAATCTCGAGCTCGCAATACCTTTTCTAGATCTTTTTCGTGAGGAATTTTTTGTGGCATTGGGACAGTCGCTCGACTGGACGGACGAGGACGCGCGAGAGTTCTGGCACGATCTGGAACTGTACGAGAAACTCTCCGCCGCCGATTCAGGACACCAGTCCAGGCGTGCCCGGACGTCAGGTCCTTTTGTCGACCGGGTGGCTCTGCTGCTTGATCCCTCACTGATGGAGCAGGCGCGGCGGGCGGCCGGGAAATTCCAGGTCGAATTGAATGCGGCCGCCGACCGAGTGCTGCGAAAAATATTTTCCCGACGCGCCCACTGAGCTCAGGGGCGCGCTTCGAGTACCATATTGAACGGCGTTTCCGCAGCTCGGCGGACGCGCTTGAACCCCGCCTTAGTGAGCACGCTTGTCAGCCGCCCTTGGCCAGCCTGTGCGCCGAGCGCGAGTCCCACTTCCTGAGATAGCGAGGCGGGTGTACAAAGCATTGTTGAAGCTCCGTAGTAAACGCGCCCAATCGGATTCAAGTTATCTTCCAAGTTGTCGTTAGCGAATGGCTCGACGATCATCCACGCGCCATCGGGCGCGAGCGTTTCCAGCACATGGCGCGCGGCGCCTTCGGGATCACCCATGTCGTGCAGGCAATCGAAGAACGCAACGAAGTCAAACCCTTTGCCAGGATAGTCCTTCGCTTTCGCGACTTCGAATTTCACACGATCCGCCACGCCGGCCTTAACCGCGGCCTCTCGCGCCATCTCGATGGATTTCGGGTGATAGTCGGAACCGACAAAAGTGGATTTCGGAAAGGCCTCAGCCATCAGGATCGTCGAAGTTCCGAGACCGCAACCAACGTCGGCAACTTTCGCCCCCGCCTTCAGTTTCGCTTCCGTATCGCCAAGGGCCGGAATCCACTCGGTAATCAGATGGGCGCGGTAATTGGGGCGGAAGAAGCGCTCCGTTCCGGCGAAGAGCCGATGATCGTGTTCATGCCAGCCCACGCCATTGCCGGTGCGGAAGGCTTCCGAGATTTTCGGCTCGTCGGCGAAGGCGGAGCTTAGCATTTGGAAGAAGCCGGGAAGAAAGACGGGACTCTGCTCATTGGCGAGGGCCATCGCCTGTTCAGGGGGAAGGGTGAATTTTCCAGACGCTGCATCATAGGCGACAAATCCGCCTGCGGCTTGGGCCGAAAGCCATTCGCGGACGTATCGCTCGGTCGTTTTGGTTTTCGACGCAAGTTCCGCGGGTGTGATGGGTCCGGCTCCGGCCATTGCTTTGTAGAGTCCGAGTTTGTCGCCGATGAGGATGAGCACGGCATTCATTGCCGCTCCCATTTCGCCGACAGCTTTCATCACAAAATCGTGGAGCTTAGCTTCGTTGAAAGGCTGAACAGCGGGTGTAGACATTGGTTTCCTCCAGTGAAGAAATTCGGGAGAAGACACCTAGTGGGACGGGATTCTACCCGTGACGATTCGGCAAGTCAACGAACGGCAGAGGTGCCACTGGATCACGATGTTTGCTATCCTCGCGGCAATGCTTTACGTCTTCTACATACTGATTGTGGTGCAGATCGCGCTCGGGCTTTATTCGCTTTGGGATGGGTTCGCGTGGTTTCGCATGGTGCGGCGGCGGCTGGGTTCGCACGCGGGCTTTTACGCACCGCTGGCGGCGGTAATTTGTCCGTGCAAAGGAATCGAGCCGGGATTGAAGGAAAACCTTGCTGCTTTAGCGCGGTTCGATTATCCGAATTACGAAATTTATTTTGCGATTGCCAACGAGCGCGATCCGGCGGTGAAAATTGCCGGGGAAGTGAAGGATGCGAGCACGCGGCCCGTGCACATTGTTTTCGCCGGACCTCCTGAAGGTTGCAGCGGCAAGGTGCAGAATCTGAAGAAGGCCGTGGAGTCGCTGCCGGAGAATATTGAAGTTCTGGTTTTTGTGGACTCGGACGCGCGGCTTTCGCGAGGCTGGCTAACCAAGCTGATTGCGCCGCTGCAAGATACCCGCTTGGGCGCGACCACGGCGTACAGATGGATAATTCCAAGCCGTTCAATCGGCTCCGGAGGGTTCTCGAGCGCACTGGCATCGGCCTGGAACGGCGCGATTGCAACTTTACTAGGGCGGCCTCGCGAGAATTTCTGCTGGGGAGGCGGCACTGCGATCCTGCGGAAAACGTTCGAAGAGGAAAAGGTCCCTGAGGCATGGAAGGGCGCGGTCAGCGACGATCTGGCATTGACGCGCGCTCTGGAGGCAGCCGGCAAACCTATTCTGTTTTGCGCGGAATGCCTGGCTGCGACCACGCATCCGTGGACGCCTGCGAGCCTGCTCGAATTTACGAATCGGCAAATATTAATCGCGCGGGTGTATTCTCCGCGGCGCTGGCTGATGGGTGCGGCTGCGAACGTCAGCTATTCGCTTACGCTGATTTATGCGGCCGTGGTGGTGGTGATGACGATGTCCGGCGGCGACCCCTGGATACAGCTCGCACTGATGGCGCTTTTGGTTGTGCTGCTTCCCGCCATTAAGGGCGCGTTTCGCACGATTGCCGTGGCCGAGATGCTGCCCGAGTGGCGGGAACAACTCAATCAATGGAGCTGGGTGTGGGTGGCGCTAGCTCCCGTTGTGCCCTTCCTCTTTACGTGGAACTTCATTGCGTCACTCTTGACGCGGCGGATTCGCTGGCGCAATATCCGCTACGAACTTGTCTCGCCGAGTGTCACGCGCGTGCTGAACCGATATTAGTAATAGCTTACCGCGTAATCTTTTTGTCGTACCGCGCGTAGGTAAGGGAAGAGATCGCCCGCGTCCCCTAAGCAGAGGAGAAAAGAAATGTCCAGTTCTCCCGTTGCAGCCGTCGAGGACCCTGAATCCAGCAGCGCCGTCGGCAGAATGTTCGGGGCGCTTTTCAGTCCGCAGAAAACTTTCGAGTCGATTGCGCGGCGACCCACCTGGCTTCCACCGGTCGTTTTGGCATGCTTGATTGCGCTGGCTGTCGTGGCGCTTTTCAGCCATCGAGTCGGGTGGCGCAGCTATCTGGATAAACAGGTGGCGAACTCGAGCCGCTTTCAGCAATTGTCGGCGGATCAACAGCAACGGACGATGGAGGCGCAGCTCAAGTGGACACCGCGAGTAGCCTACGCGGAAGTGGTCATCGCACCCTTTGCGGGTGCGTTGCTGCTTGCGGGGATTTTTCTCGGCGTTTTAAACGGATTGGGGGGTACGAGATTTAATTTCAAGACGTCGCTCGGCATCGTGGCGTATTCCTGGATGCCGAATGTGATCTCCGGGCTGCTGGGCATCGTGGTGTTGCTCGTCAAGGATCCGGCGACGATCGACTTGAACAATCTGGTGGCATCGAATGCGGGAGCATTTCTAGCGGATAATTCTCCAAAATGGCTGGCCGCCCTGCTGACGCCCGTGGACCTCTTTTCCTTTTGGGTGATGATTCTGATGGCGATCGGCTACAGCGCGGCGGCGCCGAAGAAGCTATCATTCGCTAAAGCGTTCGCATGGATATTGTCGCTGTGGGTGGTGTATGTGCTGGTGAGGGTAGGCTTGACGGCTGCGTTCTCCTGATACACTCGCCCGGATGGGCTTTCACTTCGAGATTCTTGCGACGGATCCCACGGGCGCGCGCCTGGGGCGCCTCACGACGCCGCACGGTGTAATCGAAACACCCACATTCATGCCGGTGGGGACGGCGGCGACCGTAAAGGGTCAGACGCAGCAAGACCTGGAAGATCTCGGCGTTCAAATCCTGCTCGGCAATACCTATCATCTTTACCTGCGTCCGGGACACGAACTGATTCGCGGAATGGGCGGGCTGCACCAATTCATGTCCTGGCCACGCCCGATTCTGACGGATTCCGGAGGATTTCAGGTTTTCAGCCTCAGCTCGCTGCGGAAAGTCGCCGATGAGGGCGCGACATTTCGCTCGCACCTGGACGGATCCGAACATTTTCTTTCTCCGGAGAAGTCGCTGGAAATTCAGATCGCGTTAGGCGCGGACATCGCGATGGTGCTGGACGAGTGCATTGAGGCGCCATCGAGTGAGGCGCGCGCTCGAGAAGCGGCTGGGAGAACGCTCGATTGGGCGCGACGTTCGCGAGATTATTTCGCGCGTTGCGGAGATCGGGAGCGGCAGATGCTATTCGGCATCGTGCAGGGCGGCGTCCATCCGGCGCTGCGGCGCGAGAATGCGGACGCCCTCGTCGATCTCGATTTTGCCGGGTATGCGATCGGAGGTCTGGCAGTAGGCGAGTCGCATGAGGTTACTTGCGAGATCGGAAGCATCGCGGCATCGCGCCTTCCCGTGGAGCGTCCGCGCTACCTGATGGGCGTTGGCAAGCCGGAGCAAATTGCCGATTACGTGAGCTTCGGCGTGGACATGATGGATTGCGTGCTTCCCACGCGCAGCGCGCGCCACGGCTGCTTGTTTACTTCCGAGGGGCGCGTGCTGATTCGCAACGCGCGGTACGCAAACGATCCACGGCCGATTGATGAGAAATGCGAATGCGCGGTATGCAGCAGGTACTCTCGCGCGTACTTGCGGCATCTTTATTCGACCGGAGAATTTCTCTCAATCATCTTGAACACCCACCACAACCTCCACTTTTACCTTGACATGATGAAGCGAATCCGAGAGGCTATCCGTTTTGGGAAGCTGGAAAGACTCCGTTCTGACCTTCAGGCACGCTTCTCGCAGGCAAACCCAAGCGAGTACCGGGCGCAGTAAGAACGGAGTAACATCTTCGGTGAGCAGGTCCCGTTAGCCTGCCGGTTTGGGCAGGCGCCGCTGCGGCGGAAAAGGCGCAATGACAGAAATGACTGGGATTGCCACTGCTGCGAGTGCATCTCTGCTCGCCCAAGCGCAAACTCAATCGAATCCATTTTTGGGGCTTGCGGTGCCGATGATCGCGATCATCGGGATTTTTTATTTTCTGATGATCCGTCCGGCACAGACTCGCCAAAAGAAGGTTGCCGCTATGCTCAGCAACCTGAAAAACGGCGACAAGGTAATTACAAACGGCGGCATTCACGGTACTGTGGTCGGACTTGAGAGCGATGCCGTTCAGTTGCGCATCGCCGAGCAGGTGAAGATTAAGGTTTCGCGAAGCGCCATCGCGGGGCTCCAGGCCGAAAACAAGGAGAGCTAGCCAGCTCGCATGAATTCGCAGCTCAAGTGGAAGTTTGTTCTAATTGCCGCCGCAATTCTTCTTTGCATTTATGGTGTGATCGGGCTGCCTGCTTTCCCCACTTCGGGAGCGCAAATAAAGCAGAACCTTGCCGACCGCATCAAGTTGGGACTCGATCTGAAAGGCGGCAGCCATCTTGTGCTGCAGGTGCAGGTGGAGGAAGCGATTGGCCAGCGTTGCGATCAGACCATCGATCTGCTGACGAGGCAGCTTCACGATAAGCACATAGGTTTTGGCGAAATCCGCCGCGTGGACGATACGCACATCCTAGTTCGCAATGTCGATCCCGCAACTTCCGCGGATTTTCGCGACCTGGTCAACAGCCAGCTCACCGACTGGACCACTTCTCCAGCAGCGGGAGAGAACAACGGCTATCTACTCACGCTGAAGCCCTCCGTAATTGCCGATCTTCGCACGCAGACGATGGACCAGTCGCTTGAAACCATTACGCGCCGCATCAACGGCCTCGGTCTGACTGAGCCGACGATTGCCTTTACCGGCCGCGGCGACGATGAAATCCTGGTACAGCTGCCTGGTGAGGGTGATCCGACGCGCGCGAAGTCCGTAATTCAAGCGGGCGGCCAGCTCGAACTGACCCTGGTTGCCGACGACCAAACGTATTCATCCGAGAGCGCCGCTCTGGCTGCTCATGGCGGAGTACTTCCGCAGGGGACTGAGATTGTGCCGGGACGGTCCGATGACTCTTCGGCCGCGGGTCAGCAGGTTTTTTATATTGTGGATCGAGCCCCGATTGTGACTGGCCAGGACCTCGTGGGAGCAACGCCGCAGCCGAGTACGGACTACCCAGGACAATTCGAAATCAATTTCCACCTATCAACTGCCGCAGCCGCGCGGTTCGGCCCGTTCACGGAAACAAATATCGGTAAGCGCATGGCAATTATTCTGGACCATAAAGTGTACACGGCTCCTACGATACGCGGTCGCATTGAGGACAACGGCCAAATCACCGGCAATTTTTCCGAGGACCAAGCGAAGGACTTGGCGCTCGTTCTGAGGGCTGGGGCGCTGCCGGCTTCGATCAAATATCTCGAGGAGCGCACGGTGGGGCCGTCGCTCGGCGCGGACTCGATTCGTGAAGGCGTTCGCGCTTCGGTCGGCAGCTTGATCGTTGTGATGGTCTTTTTGGTGATCTATTACCGCCTCAGCGGTGTCAATGCAGTTGTGGCCCTGCTATTGAACCTACTGATCCTGGTAGCCTTTATGGCTTTCGCAGGAGCGGTCCTCACCCTTCCGGGGATAGCCGGGGTGGTACTGACCATCGGCATGGGTGTGGACTCGAACGTGCTTGTATTTGAACGCATTAGAGAGGAATTACGGAACGGCAAACTGCCAGCGCCGTCGGTAGATGTGGGATTCGATCGGGCTTTTCGGACCATTATTGACACTCACATAACGACTCTAGTGTCTGCTGCCTTTCTATTTCTGTTCGGTACTGGGCCGGTAAAAGGGTTCGCGGTAACGTTGACGATCGGCTTGATAGCCAACCTGTTTACTTCAATTTACGTGTCGCGAGTGATATTTGATTACCACCTGTCACGGATGGAGCGTCAAGCTCAGTTAAGTATTTAGCGGTTTCGGTGCTGACCGTTCCACCGAGGTGCGGCGGGGCACAAATCGCAGGTTGATGGTGTCAAAGATAGACGGATAGGACTCGGCATGGAATTTTTCCACGGCGTGAACATCGACTGGATGGGAAAGGCAAAGTATTTCGTCACTTTGTCGCTCATTCTTCTCGCCGTCGGATGGATATCGATTTACAAGCGGGTTGTGGCCGATCACGGGACGCTCTACGGGATCGATTTTCGCGGCGGCACACTTGTGTATGTCCGCTTCGCCGGGAAGCCGCCGATCGATCGGATTCGTAAAGGACTTCAGCAGGCAGGGTTAGCGAACAGCACCATCCAGGGCATTAGCGATTCTCGTTCGGTGGGTTCGCAGAACGACGTTGTAATCGGGCTTGAGCAGAAGCAGAGCGACGAATCTCTGGACGCCGGAAAGCAGAAGATTCTCGATGTTTTGCATGCGACTTTTGGCACTGATAAATCTGGGAAACAGGATTTCAATTCAGTTACGCCCTCCGAGCTGGCCGCGCTCCTTACGCAAAAGGACCCTCTCTCTCTGGGACCGACTGCCGCAGATCGCTACACGCAACTGGCAAACCGCCTGACCGCCGCGCGAGACACGGAGCACTCCGGAATCGTCACCAATTTTGACGAGCTGAAAAATGTGGAAGGCGCCACCGCTCCGGTGATCGCTTCCTTGCAGAATAATTTTTCCTTGAGCGATTTCACGATTCGTGACGCGGAGATCGTGGGGCCGAAAGTCGGATCGCAATTGCGGCGGCAGGCATTCCTCGCAACGCTTTATGCGCTGGGAGGCATGCTCATATATATTGCGTTCCGGTTTGAGTGGGTATATGGTGCTGCGGCCGTGATCGCGGTGTTTCACGACGTGCTCATCACGCTTGGATTTTTTTCGCTTTTTCATTATGAGATTTCGCTTACGGTGATCGCGGCTTTGCTCACGCTGGTCGGCTATTCGATGAACGATACGATCGTGATCTTCGATCGGGTCCGCGAAGATTTGCGAATCATGAGGCGAGAGTCGTTCGTCGAAGTCGTGAATAAAGCGATCAATCAGACCCTCTCGCGCACGATATTGACCTCGGGTTTGACGTTCCTGACCGTTTTGGTTCTGTACTTGTTGGGCGGCGAGGTGCTGCGAGCATTCTCTTTTGCCATGGTAGTGGGAGTTGTGGTAGGAACGTATTCCAGCTTTGGCATCGCGGCGCCGATTGTCGTAATTTGGAATAAGTACCATGGTGGGCGGGGAGTGGCCGTGCGCGTCGGATCCGCAGCCGAAAAGCGCGTCCCGGCGGTCGCAAGGAGGTAAAGCATGTTCGATCAAATGGTTGTTTCGAGTGCACACGGCAGCAAAACGAACAAGCCGTGGACCGTGGCGATGTCCGCGATAATTCAGGGCGCGATAGTGGGCGTGATGATATTGATTCCGCTGATTTACACGGAAGCGCTGCCAAAGGGAATGCTGAATACGTTTCTGGTGGCCCCGGCACCGCCTCCGCCCCCGCCTCCTCCAGCAGCGCCAGTGAAGGCGATCGTGAGGCCGAAGATCATTACGCCGCAGAAAATGGTTGCGCCCACGGTGATCCCCAAAAAAGTGGAGATGGTCAAGGACGAGGCGCCGGATGTGAATGCCGGAGTAGAAGGTGGAGTAGGAGTTCCTGGCGGCACAGGAAGCGTCTTGGGAGGAATTATCGGTGCCGGAGGACCGCCTCCTCCGCCGAAGCCGACGCCCCAGCGCATCCGCGTTGGCGGCAACGTAGCGGCGGCCAAGCTAGTCCACCAGGTGCTGCCGGTCTATCCGGCAATTGCGAAGACGGCGCACGTCTCGGGCACGGTGATGTTGCACGCGATTATTGCGAAGGATGGCACGATTCAAGAGCTTCAGTATATTTCCGGTCCGGCATTGCTGATGCGGGCCGCGATGGACGCGGTGCATGAGTGGCGTTACCAACCTACGCAGCTGAATGGTCAGCCTGTGGAAGTGGATACCACGATTCAAGTCGTCTTCTCGCTTGGGGGTTAGGGCAGGGCCGCGCCCGCGCGGGTCTAGATTTGAGTGACGCGGGATGAGTTGAGTCATCTATCTAGAAGAGGCAGGGATTGGCGACCGGCAGAAATAACTGCCGCGATCGATGGCATGGACGGAGGAGGGATCGAACGTGATGCTCGCGAACGTACTACTATTATTGGTGGCGATGTTTCAAGACCAGGCTCCCGAGGTCGGCTGGGACCTGATCACGATGTGGCACAACATGGGCTACCCGGCGAAGACGGTAGTCTTCATTCTATTCATCATGTCCGCGTGGTCGGTGGGCATCATGATCGACCGGGCGCTGATGTACAGCGCAGCGCGGAAGCAGTCTCGGATTTTCGTTCAGCAGGTTGCCGGGGCGCTGAAAGACAATAAGCTCGACGAAGCAATCTCCATCGCCGAGCGCAACAAGAAGAGCCACATCGCCAAGGTTGTGGCGACGGGCCTCTCCGAATTCCAGGCGGCCTCGGCTCAAGTGAATGATGAGGAAGTGATCGAAGCGGCCAAGCGCGGGTTGGAACGCTCCGTCGCCATCGTCCACGCCGAAATGAAGCGTGGTCTTTCGGGCCTCGCCACGATTGGGTCCACGGCGCCGTTCGTCGGACTTTTCGGCACGGTGATGGGCATCATCAACGCGTTCAAGGGCATTTCGAGCTCCAAGGTTACCGGTCTTTCGGCGGTGGCCGGCGGTATCGCTGAAGCGTTGGTCACCACGGCTCTCGGCTTGCTGGTTGCCGTGCCTGCCGTTTGGACCTTTAATTACTTCACGAATCGTGTGGAAGCCTTCGACGTGGAGATGGACAATTCCTCGATGGAGCTGATCAACTACTTCATCACGCGGCGAGGCGGAAAGAAGTAACAATGGCATATAAACCAAAAGCACCGCCGGTGATGGCGTCTCCCAACGTGATTCCAATGGCGGATATCATGCTGGTGCTGCTCATCATCTTCATGGTGATCACGCCGATGTTGCAGCACGGCGCACCGGTGGATATGGCCAAGGCCGAGAACGCCGATAAGATGCCCAACGCCGACCGGGACGACGCCATCATCGTCGCGGTCACGCGGGACGGCAGGTTGTTTCTAAGTCCGGGCAACAAGGAAATCAGCTTGAACGAGATCACCGGGGACGTGAAGGATCTGCTTACCGGACGCCTGGATAAAACCGTTTACGTTCGTTCAGATGCTCGCGCGAAGTACGGCGATGTGGTGAAGGCGGTTGACGAAGTACGGGCGGCCGGCGTGGAGAACTTGGGTCTGCTAACCGAAAAGGTTCCACCCTCCAAGAGCGCGCCACCTCCGCCGCCACCTGGCTCGGACTAGCGGCGAACGCAATCGGCGGTATTTCTAAGGAGTCTTACCATGGGAATGGCAGTTGGCGGTAGCGGCTCAGGACCGGTTTCCGAGCCCAACATCGTGCCTCTGATAGACGTCTTGCTCGTGCTGATCATCATCTTCATGGTGATTACGCCTCGAACGCCGACGGGCTTGCCGACGCTGGTGCCTCAGCCACCGCCGCCGAACCAGAAGCAGACGGAACCCGACCAGCGGACGATCGTCGTCCAAGTAATGGCCGGCGGCAAGCTTATGATTAACCAGGACCAGAGCAACTGGAACGATCTCGGGCCGCGCCTCTTCGACATCTTCAAGGAGCGTGCGGACAAAATCGCCTTCATAAAGGGCGATGACAATATCGATTTTGCCCAGGTCGCGCGCGCGATTGATATTATGCGCGGATCGGGCATCGATCACGTTGGACTCATCACGGCCAAAATCGAGGCGGGACAGTAGCACCGAGTGGCTGGTTTGGGAAGCTCGCCAATAATTCCGTGCTGGCGTAGCCATCATCCGAAGGAGAGCCGGAATGCAGCGTAATTTTTCTGTTCTTTTTACCGTGGCTGTGGTTGTGGCCGCACTGGGCGCCGGAGCCGGCTGCGATAAGCTCCGCGCGCGCGACAAACTTAATAAAGGCGTGAATGCCTACAAGAACGCGCAGTTTGACGTGGCCATCGAGGACTTCAAAGAGGCACAGCAATACGATCCGACGCTTACGAATGCGCAGCTGTATCTCGCGGCGGCCTATGCCAATCAGTACATTCCCGGCGCTCCATCACCCGAGAATCTTCGCAATGGCCAGTCTGCCATCGACGCATACAAGGCGATCCTCCAGGAGAATCCGGACAATCTACCGGCCATCGATGGCATTGGGTCCATCCTCTACAACATGGGCGGTTCGCCTTTCGATGAAGCGAAGATGAATGAATCGAAGTCCTATCACGAAAAGCATATTCAGCTTGCGCCTGGCGATCCTGAGCCTTATTACTGGGTCGGTGTGATCGACTGGTCGCTTGCCTACCGCGGCAATAAAGATATGCGCGAGGCCTACAATCGAACGGCCAAGAAGCAAATCAAGGAAACCGATCCCATGCCGCCCGCACTCGCCAAGCAGTTCTCCGAGAAGTACGGCTCAACCGTGGACGACGGAATCACCAAGCTTCAAAAAGCCATCAGTCTGAAGTCCGACTATGACGATGCCATGGCCTATCTGAATCTCGTCTACCGCCAGAAAGCGGACATGGAGACGACACCTTCAGCTCGCGACGCCGATCTGCAGGAAGCCGACAACCTCGTGGATCGCGTAAAGGCCATCAAGCAAAAGAAGGCCAACATTACGCCGACCTCGTAACAGCGAGGACTCGCCGTTTCTTGCCGAGCACGCTGGAGTTCAGCTCGGCGCTTCCTCTAGGCTTTTACGGCCTCAATAACCCACTGCGAAGCCGCGGTGCGAACCACTCGCGCCAGCCTCAGGCCAGCTTTGGCGAAGAGTTCGGCGTATTCCGCTTCCGTTCGCTCACGTCCGCCGGCCATGGTCAGCATTTCGAGATCAATCCATTTGCCCAGGCTCGGCTCGTTGCCCGGATCAATCACGAATTCCAAAAGAATGATCTTGCCGCTGTTCCCGCGCATAGCCGCAGCGCAGTTTTTCAGGATCGTGATGGCCCGAGTATCGTCCCAATCGTGGATAATGGATTTGAGCACGTAACTATCGGCCCGCGGAACAGTCTTGAAGAAATCGCCACTCGCAATCTCGCAGCGCGATGCGAGGCCGAGTGATTCAATCCGCGGCTTCGCACCTTCCACTACATGCGGCAAGTCGAAAACCATCCCACGAAGGCCGGGATGTTTTTGCAGGATTGCGGTGAGCAGAAAACCGTGTCCACCGCCGATGTCGGCAAGTGTACCGGATTCGCCGAAGTCGTAGGCCGCGAGCGCCGGTCCGATGAAGCTCGTGGTGATCGAGGTCATTGCGGCGTTGAATTCCCGGTTTTCTTCCGCGTCCTGCCGGAAGAATTCGGACGAATTGAGGCCCGTCACCTTCTTGAAGGCCGTCTCGCCGGATTCAATCGAATGCATAAGCTCGGCGAAGACGCGGAAGTGCAACGGGTTCGCGAGGAACAGCACGGTGTCCCGGGATGATCCCGCCAAATCGCTGCGCAGCTGTTCCGATAACGGCGTGTTCGCAAATGTGCCGGGGTTGAGCTCGCGAAAAACGCCGACACTCGCAAGGGCTCTCAAAGTCCGGTAGAGCGCGTTCTCGTTTCGCTTCTCAGCGGCGCCAGCAAGCTCCGAGATGTGTTTCGGACCGGCGGCCAGCAGGTCTGCGATCTTCATCTTCGCCGCCGTGTAAAGGCATGCCGCGGGCATATATCCCGTCGCCAGTTGCATGATTTGGCCGGCATGAGCTGCGCTTGCCGCCGAAGGAGCAGACATAGAACCTCCCGATGTTTTGGATAGCAATCTAGGTGGGCGAATCATAGTACAACCGCCGCGCACGTGCCAAACGACCTTGACTTGCGTAATTCTGTTTGCGAGAGTCTGTGCGACGCGTCGAGATCGCGAATTGTGCATGGGTCGCCGCTTGGCTGAATGTGAGACAATCGGTCATGATAATTGGTGGCAAGAATCAGACGATGAAGTTATTTGGCTCCATCCTGATAGTTTTTCTGTTTGGGGCGGTAGCAAGCCTCTTTGCCGTTGCCGCCAATCCTGCCCCGAGCCGCCAGGCAGCTCAGTCCCCAAAATCAGAGCCGTGGACCACCACTGAGACAGTCGAGCCTGCCGCGCTCGCGAAGGAACTCTCCAGCAGCAACAAGCCGACAGTAGTATGTGTCGCTCCGCATTTTCTCTACGAGGGCGGACACATCTCCGGAGCGTCTTTCCACGGACCTGCCTCCTCGCCGCAGGGCCTGGATGACTTGAAAAAATGGGCCAGCGCCATTCCCAAATCGACGAATCTCGTGGTGTACTGCGGTTGCTGCCCGCTCACGCACTGCCCCAATCTCCGGCCAGCTTTCGAAACGCTGCACGGCATGGGTTTCGCGCATCTGCGTGTGCTCTTGCTGTCCACGAACTTCTACACTGATTGGGCGGCCAAGGGCTATCCGACTGAAAAGGGCGATTAATGCGCGGAACCTTTCCGCGAGCCGAATCGCCATTGCCACAACAGCGAGCATGCGAATCGACCCGCCAGCGCCTATTCTTCCTGTTTGAATGCCGGTAACATTCTTTTAAACGCGGCGCATTCACGGATTCCGAGTCAAAAGAGGTGTATCCTAGTAGTATCAAAATTAAGAGGTCGTCTCGGAATCCAAGTAAGGAAGGTTCCAATGGTTGTCGGTCCTGTAACGCATCCGTCAGAGGTTGATGAGCTCGAAGAGATTTGGGAATGGATTGAATCCTTCGACGCGGTCGTTGAAAATGGCCAGCCTGGGCTGGCGTCTAGGATCCTACAAGAAATCCGCAACAGAGCGCTGGCGGCCGGAGTGATCGTGCCATTCACGGCGAATACGCCGTACGTGAACACAATTCCCGCGAGCCAGCAACCCGCGCTCCCCGGCGACCAGGAAATCGAACGAAAAATCAAAAGCCTGGTCCGCTGGAACGCCCTTGCGATGGTGGTCCGGGCCAACCGCGTGGAACACAATATCGGAGGTCACATCTCGACCTATGGTTCGGTCGCGACTCTCTTCGAAGTGGGATTCGATCATTTTTTCCGCGCGCGCAATGAAGAATTTGAAGGCGACACGATCTACTTCCAGGGACACGCAGCGCCGGGCGTATATGCGCGCGCATTTCTGGAAGGTCGCCTCTCCGCGGAAAAGCTCGAGAATTTCCGCCGCGAACTTAAGCCGGGCGGTGGCTTGTCGTCGTATCCGCATCCCTGGTTGATGCCTGACTTCTGGGAATTCCCTACTGTTTCGATGGGCCTGAGCCCGATCATGGCGATTTACCAGGCTCGATTTAATCGCTACTTGGAAGATCGAGGCCTCAAGCCGGCCACGGACGCGAAAGTTTGGGCGTTCCTGGGAGACGGCGAAACGGACGAGCCGGAGGCCCTGGGCGCAATCACTCTTGCCTCGCGCGAAAATCTCGACAATCTTATTTTTGTGATCAATTGCAATTTGCAGCGCCTCGATGGACCCGTCCGCGGCAACGGCAACATTATTCAGGAACTCGAGGCAGCGTTCCGCGGCGCCGGCTGGAATGTGATCAAGGTAATTTGGGGATCTGACTGGGATTCGCTTTTCGAGCAAGATGTTGACGGCCTGCTCGCCAAGCGTTTGGGCGAAATGGTCGACGGCGAATATCAAAAGATTATCGTCGAGTCCGGAGCCTACATCCGCGAGCACGTTTTTGGGTCTGACCCGCGCCTGCTCAAGATGGTCGAGAACCTTTCGGACGAGCAGCTTCGCACGCTGCGCCAGGGCGGACACGATCCAAAGAAGGTGTACGCCGCATATAAGGCTGCGGTCGAACACAAAGGTTCCCCCACCGTCATCCTCGCTCGCACGATCAAAGGCTACGGCCTCGGTGAGGCGGGCGAAGGACGAAACGTCACCCACCAGCAGAAGAAGGTTGATGAAGACACGCTGCGCCACTTCGGAGAGCGCTTTGGCCTCGCAATCACCGAAGATCAAATCGCGACAGTGCCATTTTATCGGCCACCCGACGATAGCCCGGAAATGCAATACCTGAAGGAATGCCGAGCAAAACTCGGCGGCTATGTGCCGCAACGCAAAGTCCGGTCGAAGGCCTTGGTTGGCCATCGCGGCGAACTATTCGAGGAATTTTTGACTGGAAGCGAGGGTCGCGAAGTTTCGACCACCATGGCGTTCGTCGGAATGCTGCGGAAGATGCTGCGCGATCCGGAAATCGGGAAATTAGTTGTCCCCATCGTTCCCGACGAAGCGCGTACTTTTGGCATGGAATCACTATTCCGGCTGGTTGGAATTTACAGTAGCCGAGGGCAGCGCTACGAACCCGTCGATATGAACACGCTGCTCTATTACAAAGAGGCCAAGGATGGGCAGATTTTGGAAGAGGGAATCACCGAGGCCGGGTCGATGTCGTCCTTCATCGCGGCCGGTTCCGCTTACGCGACCCATGGAATCAATACGATTCCCTTTTTCATTTTCTACTCGATGTTCGGGCTGCAACGTGTTTGCGATTTGATTTGGGCCGCGGCGGACCAACGGTGTCGAGGGTTCCTTTTGGGAGGCACCGCCGGCCGCACGACGCTGGCGGGCGAAGGTCTGCAGCACCAGGACGGCAACAGCCACGTGCTTGCGCTTCCCATACCGACGCTGCAAGCCTACGATCCTGCGTTTGCGTACGAACTCGCCGTGATCATCGAAGACGGCATCGATCGCATGTACAACAAGGGCGAGAGCATTTTCTATTACATTACGGTGATGAACGAGCCGTACGCGATGCCTCCCATGCCGGACGGCGCGCGCGAAGGCATCCTGAAAGGGATGTACCTCTACAAGCCCGCCGCCAACGCCAAGTCGAAGCTCCACGCTCAGCTTTTCGGAAGTGGCGCGATTCTTCGCGAAGTGCTCCACGCCCAGGAAATTTTGGCGGAAAAGTATCACGTCGCCGCCGACGTCTGGAGCGTTACCAGCTACAAGGGTCTATACAGCGACGGCCTCGAGGCCGAGCGCTGGAACCTGCTGCATCCAACCAAGAAGCAACGTGTTCCCTATATCTCCCGGTGCCTCGCAGATGCTCCCGGCGTTTTGGTGGCCGCCACGGATTATCTGAAGGCGTTACCGAATCTCGTGAGCCGGTGGATGCCACGACGGCTGGCGTCGCTGGGCACGGATGGATTTGGACGCAGCGAGAGCAGAACATCGCTGCGCAACTTTTTTGAGGTGGACGCGCGTTTCATCACCCTGGCCACCCTTCATGAGTTGTTGCTCGAGGGGAAAATTCAAGCTTCGGTCGTTCAACAGGCGATCAAAGACCTTGAAATTGACGTCGAAAAGGCCAACCCGCTGACGACGTAACGTAAAGCCCGGGTGCCGTTGGGCTTAGCGGGGTTTCGCTTGACGGAATTGGGCGCTTTCCGCAACAATCAGTGTAGGTTTCGCGCCAAAGTGATGCGTTTTGCACTCGAGGTTTGGGCCGCGAAGAGCGTGTGAAGGCGTTCTAAAAGAGAGATAAAATAGAGACAAGAGGAAACCGCCATGGGAAAAATTGTCGCAGCATATGCCACCGTGCACGCCCCCCAGCTTTTTGACCGGCCGCCGAGCGAGGATCCCAAGCAGCTCGACGCCGACATTGCGGCGATGCGTCAGATTGGCAAGGAGTTGGAGGAAACCAAACCCGATGCCGTGATCGTGATCGGCAGCGACCATCTCGAAACGTTCTTCCTGAGCTCGGTTCCGACTTTCGCCATTTTGTCGGGGGAATACTCCCACGCGGAATTTGCCGGACGGAAGTACGAGCTGAAAATCCACGAGGCTCTTACGGAAGACCTGCTCGACAAACTAATGAAAGCGGGTTTCGACCTGGGCTACTCGCAGGACGCGGTGCTCGGGCACGCGTTCGCCGCCGTCTACGAATGGGTGATCGAGAAGCGCCCCATTCCCGTCGTTCCAATTTTCGTGAATGCGTATCTCCCGCCGCTGCCCACGGCCAAGCGCTGCGCGGAGTTGGGCAAAGCTATCGGCAAAATTATCGCTGACCGCCCTGAGAATGTTGCGATCGTTGCCAGCGGGGGAATGTCGCACTTTCCGGGCACCTGGAAATATCCTAAGCCGGACTTCGACTTCGACTACTGGGCAATCTCCCAGATGGAAAAAGGAAACCACCATGTGCTCATCAATCTGACCAACGAGGAGCTGGATGAGGTCGGCAACACGGAGATGCTCTCCTGGATGATCATGTTCGGCGCGATCGGAAATCAGCCGGGCGAACTGGTCACTTATCAGCCGACGTGGCATCACGGCCACGCGGTGATGCGCTTCATGCCCCTGAAGGGAACCGGTCCTTCAAAGGAAGGCGCTGAGGCGGCCAAGAAGTATGAATTCAAGGGTGGCTACGAATTCTACAAGCACCCGTCTCCGGCGGCGTACAAGCTGAACAAGGTTCTCTACGACAGCCGCTTCAAGCGTGACCTGCGGCTCCGCCTGGTGCACGATCTTCCGTCAGTCGCTAAGGAATACGGCATGACGCCCGAGGAAGCTAAAGTTCTGGAGACCCTCCAGGATGATGACATCGAGAAATTCAGAGACGGGCAGGTCCATCCGCTCGTCGAAGCGGGTGCGCATCCGCTGGGTATGTGGATGGCTGTGATCCGAATGCACGCTGAGTTGCGCAAGCTGCGCGCCGCCAAGGCCGACATAGAAAAAGCGGGAGCGGCGTAGCCACCCGCGAGCGCCTTCGCTGTGCCGGTGTCAGGTGTGTCCCCAAGACGAAGAGGGAATCCCGTTTGACGCTGCGGGTCGCGCCGCGTATTTTCAAGGTCACTGATCGAAATTCAAAGTGAGGGAAGAATATGAAGGTCGGTGTCGCTGGGCAAGGGGCTTTCGGCGTGAAGCATTTGGAGGCCATGGCCGCCATTCCGGGTATAGAAGTGATCACTCTGACGGGCGGAAATCAGGCTGCCACCGAGGAAGTGGCCAAAAAATTCAAAATCCCTCATTGGACCGGCGATCTCACTGAGAGCCTGAAACAGCCCGGCCTCGAAGCAATGATCCTCGCCACGCCGACCGGAATGCATGCCAAGCAGGGCGAGCAGTGCATGCGCGCGGGCAAGCATGTACACATCGAGATTCCCATCGCGGACACGCTGGCGGATTCCGAGCGCTTGGTCAAAGTTCAGAAGGAAACCGGCGTCGTCTGCATGGGCGGCCACACGCGCCGCTTCAATCCCAGTCACCAGTATGTCCACAAAAAGATTAAGGCTGGCGAGCTCAAGGTTCAGCAAATGAACGTGCAGACCTACTTCTTCCGGCGCACGAATATGAACGCGGCCGGGAAGCCCCGAAGTTGGACCGATCATCTGCTCTGGCACCATGCCTGCCACACAGTGGACCTGTTCCAGTATCAGACCGGCGAGTTGGTTTCAGATTGCTATGCCGTGCAGGGCCCTATGCATCCTGAATTGAAGATCGCCATGGATATGGGGATCGTAATGAAGGTCCCGTCGGGAGCGATTTGCACACTATCGCTCTCCTTCAATAACAAAGGGCCGTTGGGCACGCGCTTCCGCTACATCGGCGACAACGGCACCTACATCGCCTACTACGACGACCTGGTGGATGGGGAAGACAAGAAAATCGACCTCTCCCATGTGGATGTGTCCATGAACGGCATCGAGCTTCAGGACCGTGAATTCTTTGCGGCCATCAAGGAAAAGCGCGAGCCCAACGCCAGCGTCGCTCAGTGCCTCACTGCTATGCAGGTGTTAGACCGGCTCGAGAAAATCCTCAACTCAGCGGCCAAAGCCTCCTCAAAGGCTTAGTTCGCGACAGGCCAGGATTCCACGCCGCCTTCGATGACGGAGCGCAAGCGCTCTTGCTCCGGTACGCAGTGCTCCCTTAAGAGCTGGAAATGCGAACGCACGCGTTCGCGCCGATTCTAGGCGGAGCAGCGATCCTCGGGGAGCTGCACTCCCCAGAAGTTCCGAACGGGATGGAGAATTTCGATGCCCAACTCGAAAGCACCCGGCACCTTCGGACTCTTAGCCGAGATCACGCGAAACTCGCGCACCTCTTGAGACCTGGCGTGAAGAAGCTCGATGCGAGAGCCTACAGGTGGGAGAAACGGAACTCGAAGCAGCGCTCCATAGCGACTGATTGAAATGGCTTCAGCGGGAGTGTTATTCGACGGACTCGCTTCGCTGCGGACGACACTTAACGGAATGGAAATACGAACTCGGGATGAACGGCGACGCTCCAGCATCGCGCGGGCTGTGGCCATGATGAGAAGTCCTCCTCTGCTACCCCGCGACCGCTTGCAGATACTCTACAGAGGTCGACACACGGGAGTCAATGGCAGTCACGAATTTTTAACCAAAAAGGGCACCCAATTACCACTAAAGGAACACGGGTGAGTCAGTGGTAGTCGCGCCGTGTATCGGGGGCAGGTACTCGATTGAGTTTACGCGGACCCGAAGGCTCCCCAGAGGATAAGGGGGACGCACCGGGGTCTTTGCCTTCTTCCTTCGTTGACCCTTCAATCGCATCGAAAAGGCTCTGCCAATTGGGTTTGCAGATAACCTGCGTGATCCCAAATTTGCTGGCCTCTTCTTCCAACGCCGGTATGGTATGAAGCGTATAGAGGAAAATGGGAACGGAGTTGAACGCGTTGGCGATCTCCCGAGCCGCTTCGAGACCATCCATCACTGGCATGGATAAGTCCAGGATGACGACGTCGGGCCTTAGCTCGATCGACTTCGAGACCGCCTGCTTCCCATTTTCAGCTTCCGCACAGATTACCCAGCCATCGTGAGCGGACGTCAGCATTCGGCTAAGACGGGTTCTGAGCTTCGGGTTATCGTCGGCCAGCAGGATTCGAAGTGACATTGGCACCTACAGTGTTTGATACACGACTCTGGCCTTTTCCGACATACCAGGATTCATGTAAAGACCCCGTAGAGTCACCCGAGCATTTACCTAGAACTATAAGAGCGTTTTCCCATTTTGCTCTCGAGGTGTTGGCGGAGAATTGGCGATCTTGGAGTGCCGTGGTGATTTTGCTTTGAGTGTTCCAGCGTGATAGCCTCTTGAAGCCGCTCGATTGTGCCCAAGTGGCGGAATTGGCAGACGCGCTAGCTTCAGGAGCTAGTTCTCGCAAGGGAGTGGAGGTTCGAGTCCTCTCTTGGGCACCATGAAATCAGCTCATTGCGAAGCGATTTGCGATAGCGATCAGGAACGCGTTCGGTTTGTCCCTGCGCCGTCTTGCCCATCACCGGATTTGATCGTGTGTTTGTCTCCGGTGTTGCGATTCCAGATGATGTAATCGGCGGGCGATGCCGCCGCCAATTCTTGCACGCGCTTACTGGCCTCCGCAAATGTAGTCGCCACTCCACGCCAGACCACTCCCTCGGCTTCCACCTGAAAGATGTCGAAGGAAGAACCCGCGAATCCTGGAACTCCATTACTGCCGTATTTTATTTCTTCCATTTTTGCTCCGTGCATTTTCCCTCCTTCGATTCTGGGTCCGCCGTTTCTTCGGCGGTTTATTTTCGTTCGATTGCACTTCTTCAGCGTTCTTCAAAACCACGGCGATCGGCACCTGCTCGAAATGTATTCTCGGTTGAAACACTTTCGGTTGACTCCTTTCCACGACCCAACGCTAGCAGAGGAGAAATGATACGGGTTAGATCTTTAAAAGATTGATTTTTCAATTAGCGAGAGCGGAACAGCTTTCTTAGCGAAACGTGCGGATTGAATGCAAGTCCATAGCGTGGGGACTCTGGGGGGGGGACTTTACGGGCACTTATTTTTTCCTTGACACTAATTTTACGTTTGGATACGATAACGCCTCGTTAGTTTAACGCTCTAAAAATTTGGAGGATGATATGGCAGGTACTCGGGCAAAAGTCACGCCGGCGCATTTCAAAACTATGGTGCAAGCGGACGTCCCGCAGGGCCGGAACGGAAAGCACAAGCTGATCGTTTCCACGATCCTCAAGGATCTCGACCAATTAAAAGCCGGTTCCGCGATTAAAGTGCCGCTGGCTGAATTGGCCGCAACGAAGGAAAAAATACGCTCGGCGCTGAATCGCGCAACGCGGAAACGCGGGATGCATGTTGCCACCGCCACGGATGCCGAGTTCTTGTATGTCTGGAATGTCGGCGAGTAGCCTGCGTGTGCTGAGATTCACCTGCGCCCCAGATCCAGCGCGGTTAGTTCCGATAGGATGGTTTCAGCAGAGCTTCGGCCTGGAGCGCGCCTTCGGGCGTGTCTTCGTGCTTGAAGTAGACAAACACGTCGCCCTGGCTAACGGCTTCGTCTAATTGCAGCGCCAGGGCTTTTTTTGCGGCGGCTGAGTAGTCTTCCTTGCGCAGGCGGAAATAGCGGAAATCAGCAGTGGCCACGTGCGGAGTTTCAATCTTTTCACTTTCAGCTTGGCAGAGCGCCACATTGGCGCGGCTAAGGCGTTCGTAGACTTCATCGGAAAACCAGGAGGTGTGGCGGAATTCCATCGCGGCGCGCGTCCGGCGCGGCAATTGAGCCAGGAAGTTTTCCAGCAGCGCTAGATCGCATTTCAGGAATGGCGGCAACTGAAACAGCACGGGGCCAAGTTTTCCCGCTTCGCGCAAGGGATCGAGCGACGCGAGAAAACTCAATGTCACGTCGGCTGACCCGCGCAGGCGCGTGATATGTGTGATGTTCTGGTGAGCTTTAACGGCAAATGTGAAGTCCGGCGGCGTGGCTGAGATCCATCCCTCCAGAAGCTTTTCGGTGACGCGGCGGCGAAACGTGTAGTTCAGCTCCACTGAATTGAGGCGCGTGGCGTAGTAGCCAAGAAACTTGGCGGAAGCTAGCTTGGCGGGATAGAAGGTAGGCTTCCAACTCGCATAGGCCCACCCGGAAGTGCCCGCGTAAATTTTCCCCACTTTTTTGCTCCGTACGAAAGCCGCCTGCTAACCCAGTAGGACATATGAAAACTGGCGGTCCTGGGTTGGCCGGTTGGCCAAACCTAGGGTTTGGCCAACCGCCCAACCTCCGCTGTTACCGGCCAGCGCGCAGCGCGTGGTAAAAACGGCACAGCATACCCTTCCGCCAATCCGAGAGTCTACAACACTGGCCGGTCAGGTTTTGCGATAGTATGCGTGCCTGCGCGAGCACGCGGTTTGCGCTGCGGTGATCCGGGAGGTGTTCCATGTGGGTTTCATCCTTCGCGCTGGTGCTTCATGTTGCGGCTCCCCCTACAGTGCCCCTGATCAGCTTTCCGCAGGGCGCCGTAGCAAACGAAGAAATTGCGTTGCGCTGGCTGCACTTTGTTTCCGGAATCATCTGGATCGGCTTGCTCTACTTTTTCAATCTAGTGGGAACTCCAACGATGAAGGCGCTGGAAGCGCCCGTACGCGCGAAAGTTTTCCCGGCGCTGATGTCGCGAGCGATGTGGTGGTTCCGGTGGTCGGCGCTGGTTACCGTGATCGCCGGACTGCGCTATTTCTGGCTGATTTTGGCGGCGGACGCGCGCAACGCGGGCAATCCGTCCCTGGCGTGGCAGTGGATGGGATGGTGGCTGCTGGTTTGGTGCGTGGCGTTTGCGCTGATTTATCCGTTTCAGTTGCCACATACGGGAATCCTGGATAGCCCGTGGGTACGGATCACCGCGATCGTGGCGATTGCCGTGGCCGCATGCTGGGCAGTGCTGGTATTGAACGCGAGCCCGGAATCATCGAACGCGCATTTATCCATCAGCATTGGCGGTGGGATGGGATTGCTGATGCTGCTGAATGCGTGGGGAATCATCTGGCGCGTGCAAAAAAGACTGATCGCGTGGACGCGCGCGAGCGCCGAGCAGGGCACGCCGATGCCTCCCGAGGCGGCGCGCTTGGCGCGCTGGGCGTTTCTGGCTTCGCGTGCCGGATTCTGGATGTCGCTGCCGATGCTCTTCTTCATGGGCGCCGCCGAGCACTACCCGTTTCTGAGCGCCATCGGAAAATAGCGGAGCACGATAAAGTCGACACCTT
>DATDIT010000036.1:0-38089 GCA_036520875.1 Candidatus Acidiferrales bacterium | reverse complement strand
CAATAACACGGATTGACTTTTGCGGCCGGTAGCAGGATAGTCGCGGCGTCTGTCCGTCCCGACGCGGTCGGGGACGAAAAAATACTAATAGCAATCGGCTCGATTTTTTGAGCCGCCCAACCTGGTGACGAGAAACCTATCTCGTCCCGGAGGAGGGCCTAATGGGTGGGAAGAAATTCGCAGTGTGTCTCCTCGCGCTGGCGGCGAGCGCCGGCATTTTCCTCCGGCCGCATAGCCAACTCCGCAACACCACACCAAGATCGGCCGCCAACCTTTTGCCTGACCGGAGCTTCAGCGACGCGGCGAAAATCTTTTTCGCCGGAAGCATTCAAAAAACGCGTCGGCAAGAAACCAATCGCACAAAAAGTGAAGATCGAGACCGGGTTGAAAATCGGGATCGCGCTATCGGGCGATCGCGAGCGGATGCGGGCGCCATTTCGCTTCCGATGACGTTCGAGCCGAATGTGGGGCAGGCCGATCCGCGCGCGGCGTTTGTCGGGCGCGGAAAGGGAATGACCGTTTTGCTGATGGACGACAAGATTTTTGTGCGTGCCGGGAAGGGAGGCGAGTTAGGCATACGGTTTCAAAGCCGCGGCGAGCAAAGGGAAACGGCCGACGCGCGGGTCGCGGATTCGCGCGGCGCGGTGTGGCGCGGTGAGGACGAGCTGGCGAGTGAAAGCAATTATTTTATTGGCAACGATCCGCGCCGGTGGCGTGCACACGTGCCGCATTTCGCGCGCGTGGAAGCGCCGGACGCCGCGGCTGGGATCGGCGTAGCTGTTTATGGCAACGATGAAGGTGTGGAATATGATCTGCGCCTTGGACCGCGAGCAGATGTTTCGAAGTTGCGGCTGGCGTTAACCGGTGCACAGAATGTGCGGTTGGATTCGTCGGGGGACCTGCAGCTGACGGTTGGCGGAAAAGAAATGCGGATGAAGAGGCCAGCCGTCTACGAGTACGAGGATGTAGCGACGCGGTGGCATTCGAAGCAGAGACAGCGGCATCGCGCGATCGGATCGGGTGGGCCGCGCACGCATTCGACGTACAAACCGCGAAAGCTGCGCGAGTCCCACAGGAAAAGAAAACGCCGGAAGCTGCAACCTCTCTCGGTACGCTGCAGCCCATCTCTTTCGCAGAGTGAGTCTGGCGGCGACACTGCCGCTCCGTGCGTCGGCGCTCCCATACAACACGCTAGCGACCGCTTAGACGGCCACAACGGACGACGCGTGAACGCGGACTACGTACTCGAGGCCGACGGTTCGGTGGGCTTTCGCTTGGGCGTGCATGACGCTGGGGCGGCGCTCGTCGTCGATCCTTCGCTTTCCGTTTCTTATGCGACGTTTCTCGGAGGCGCCGGAAGCGATGCAGCGGCGAGTATCGTGGCGGATTACAGCGGAAAGATTTATGTGGGCGGCACCACTACTTCCGAATCGAGTTTTTCGGAAACTTCCGGAGGGATCGGGCCCGCGGACGGCCCGGCGGAATTTTTCATTGCGAAGATAAATCCGAGTGTGACAGGGCCGAGTTCACTGGTTTACCTAACATTCCTCGGTGGAAGCGGAACTCAGAGCGGAGGACTGATTGCGGTGGATGGGTCCGGGGATGTAGCCGTGATGGGAACAACTACTTCCACGGATTTTCCGGTGACTGATTTAAGCGTGCCGACGAACGGGCTGATCAGCGGCTCCGGAAATGATGTCACGGTCAGCGAACTCGATCCCACCGGAGCTCATTTATTTTTCTCGACGATTTTTGGCGGCAGCGGCGCGGAATCGCTGAACGGTACGGGAGGGATTGGATACGATTCTTCGGGCGACGTTTACATTGCGTCAGATACCACGACGACGCCGGTGGATAGCGCGTCCACGGATTTGCCGGTGACAGCGGGGGCGTATCAAAGCACCTGGGACGGAGAGCCGAGCGATGGTTTTTTTGCCATCTTCCAGCCTCCATCGACGAGTGGCGGAGCGGCTACGTTGAAATATTGCTCGTATCTGGGAACGGGCTCGGCCGGCGCACCAGGCGTCGGCGGAATCGCCGTGGATGGATCGGGGAACGCATACATCGCGGGATGGGCGTCGAGTTCGTCGGGTACTTTTCCAAGCACGAACGCGATTCAGGCGTCGTACGGCGGCGGGACGTCTGATGCATTTCTGATGAAGATATCGCCGCTGGGAAAAAGCACGCAGGATCTGGTTTACGCGACACTGATCGGCGGATCGGGAAGCGATCAGGGTTTAGCGGTGGCGCTCGATGCTTTGACCACGCCGAATGCGTATGTGACCGGGACAACGCAGTCGTCCGATTTTCCCACTCACGGCGCGACAGGCGCGTATCAAGGCACGCTGCACGTCTCGGCAACGGCCAACGCTTTTCTGGTGGTGATCGGGCAAGACGCATTGAGCGGACAAACCTCGCTGAGATACTCGACGTATCTGGGGGGATCGGAGACGGACGCGGGACAGGGAATTGCCGTGGCCGCGCAGAATGCGGTGTACGTGACGGGACAAACTACATCGTGGGATTTTCCCTGGCGCGATAATTTGCAGCCGTTTAATGGCGCCGGTGATGCATTCATCGCGAAACTCGACCCCACGTCAGCGGGAAGCGCGTCGCTGATCTATGCGACGCCTTTGGGCGGTACGTCGCCGACATCGGGAAGCGCTAGCGCCGCGGCAAGCGGGATTGTGGCGGACGGGTCCGGAAACGTTTATATAGCGGGAGCAACCACAGCGGCAAATTTTCCGACGGCCGTGACGACTGAAAATCCGGTGAACGGCTTCCAAACGAGCTGTGCGAGCTGCGGGCAGACGCCTCCGGCGAGCGATGCTTTCGTTGCCGAGATCGCGGAGAGCGTATCGCCGGGGCCCAGCGTTTACTTCTCGGTTGGGAGCGTGCCGTTTACCGGGGCCGGAGTGGGACTTCAGTTCGCAGGGGTGCTCAACGGCGGAGAAGCTCCGCTGACTATCTCGGCAATAAATGTGACCGGGCCGAATTCAGGGGACTTCGCGCTAACGGGCCAGTCTGCGTGCCTTGGCAAAAGCATCACGCCGGGCCCGACGACGCAATGTTCGTTCGAAGTGGGTTTTACGCCGGCTACCGGCGCTTTCGAATCGGCATTCGTGTCCGTGACGGATAATGCGCCGGGGAGCCCACAGATTCTCGAACTGCGTGGGTTGCCGAGCGGGCCCCCATCGGCTTCAATTTCACCGGCCTCTTACGATTTTGGCAGCCAGCCGGAGAACACCAGCAGTGACGGCCAGACAATCGCGTTTTCCAATATGGGCGGGCAGCCTTTGACCCTTTCGGCATTTAGCCTCGGAGGACCGGATGCAGCGCAATTTTCGGAGCCGGCGAGCACGTGCTTCAGCGGAGTGATGCTGGCATCGGGAGCGAGCTGCACGGTGCAGGTGCTGTTCGGGCCTAAAGCTATCGGCGTCTTTCATGCGGAATTGGATTTCACGGACAACTCAGGGAACGTAACGGGCTCCGGGCAAGTAGTGCCGTTGACGGGCACGGGAATCGCCAGCGCCCCAGTGGCGAACATTGCGCCGACATCGCTGGGATTCGGCAGCCAGATCATCGCCACGTCCAGCGCGCCCGAGAGCGTAACGCTCAGAAATAAGGGAAGCGCGGCGCTGAGCGTTGGCGGAATCGCCGTGACAGGAACGAATGCGGCGGATTTTGCAATCGCCGCGGGCGGGACATGCGCCGTCGGGAGCGGGACCATGGCGATCGGCACAAGCTGTACGGTGGCCGTTCAGTTTGCTCCGCACTCGGTGGGGCCGAGCAGCGCAAGCCTGAGCTTCACCGATGACGGACCAGGCAGCCCGCAGCAAGTTTCGTTGAGCGGAACCGGTGCACCCACGCCGGACCTGGTGGCGTCGCCTGCGAGCCTCAGCTTGGGATCTCAGAGCGTGAACAGCGGGACGCAGGATACTCAAAGCATGACGATATCGAATCAGGGCAGCACGTCGGCGGGGATCGGGGCGCTATCGTTCTCGCCCGCGACGCAAACCGATTTCGCGGTGGCGGGAAATACCTGTACGAGCCTGGGTCCGGGCGCGAAATGCCAGATCACGATTGCATTCCAGCCGGTGACGGTTGGCGCGCGATCAGCGACGTTGAATATTCCGGGGGCGCAGCCGTCTGCGGTCGGCCTTTCTGGAACCGGGACACAAGCGGCAATTTCCTTCCCAACGAGCTTTGCGTTTGCACCGCAACTGGCGGGTTCCGCAAGCGGCGCGCAGCCGATCACGGTGACGAACAGCAGCAGCGGGGCGTATGCGGGCGAGCTGACGGTGACGTCGGTGAGCAAAAGCGGCGCGAACGCGGGCGATTTCGCGTTGAAGGCGGATACGTGTACGGGAATGAGCGTTGCGTCACAAGGGACGTGCGCTTTTCAGATGGTGTTCCAGCCCGCGCCTGGAGCGACCTGCGGCGCGGGCGGCGGCGCGAGGAGTGCGACGTTGCGGCTGACTGACAATGCTCCCGGAAGCCCGCACATCATTCCGCTGAGCGGCACGGCGACGGAATTTTGCCTCAATGCAGCGGCGGGGCAGGGCATCAGCGAACCGATCACCGCCGGGCAATCCGCCACGTTCAATCTGGAAATTGATTCGTCCGCTGGATTCACGGGCACAGTGCAGCTTGGGTGCACGAATCCTCCGACGGCGGGCACCTGTACGGCGACGCCAGCGAGTGTGCAGGTAGGTCCGAGCACGCCGGGGCCGTTTCAAGTGGTGGTAACGACGACGGCGGCAAGCACGGCGGTGGTGCGCGGCGTGACCCGCGATCGAGAGCCGCCGCGGTTTGACGAATGGGGCGTGGGCGGACTTGGTCTAGCGTTGGTCTTGCTGGTTTGCGTGATGGGAATTGCGATGGCGGGAATTGATTCGAAGGTAAGGAGACAGCCAGTCCGTTTGGTGGCGGCGGAGTTGGCGGGGTTGGTTTTGGTGCTGGGGATGATGGCTTGCAGCGGGGGATCAGGCGCGGGCGCTGCGGATCCCGTTGGAGGCACGCCGGTGGGTACGTACACGGTGATGGTGACGGCGTCCGTGGCTGTGGCCGGGCAGGCTAATGTGGTGAGGACGTTGCCGATCACGATTACGGTGCAGTAAAACCGCGAGCCATTGAGACTCGGCGGATCGTCAGAAGACTTTGATGGCTAGGCTGCGGGGATTGGGGCCGGTGGGGATTAGAGTGATTAGGCTGGATGTTTGGGTGCGGATTACGGCGAGGTCGTCGGAGGCGGTGTCGACTACGGCCAGGATGTCGCCGCCGGGAGTTAGATCGGCGGTGACGGGGGATTGTCCTATGGCGATTGGACGCGCGACCTGGCGGATGCCGATCGCGACGGGAACAATGTGGCCGGCCGCTGAGTCTGTCGCGTAGAGAGTAGCGCCATCGGCCGAGAGCGCACCGGCCATGGGCGACATGCCGAGGAGGAGAAAGTCTCCTACCTCGTTAGTCTGGGTATTGACGACCAGGAGGCCGTGCGCGTCGCCGGAAGGCACGTAGAGCTCGCCGCCATCGGGCTTGAGGATCAAGTCATTTGGAGCGCCGCCCAAGGAAAGATTTGTCAGCAGAGCCAGATTTTTCAAATCGACGACGGAAATTTCGTCCTTTGCAGTGGAGGCGATGAAGGCTTTCGATCCGTCGGGCAAGATCGCGATTCGGCCGGGGTCGGGCGCTACCGGGACGACGCCCTGAAGGGTTAGGGACGCGGCGTCGAAAACGGAGATGGTTGAATCGCCGCGATTCGATACGAGAATGCGCTTTCCGTCCGGAGAGACGCGAATGGCCGAGGGTTCGCGGCCGACGACCGCCTTGGCCACGATTTTTCGCGAGGCGCAATCGATTTCGATCAGCGTGTTCGACTTGGCCGCGGAAACGTAAGCGTGCGCGCCATCGGGTGAAAAATCGAGGGCGGAAGGAGCGGCGCCAATCGGAATATGCGCGACCACGCGGTCGCTCGGAGAATCGAGCACCCAGGCATAACCTCCGGACGAACTGAGTCCCCAAATTTCCTTGCGGGATGGATTGGCGCGGACGGCAGTGGGGGACGGGCCGACGAGAATTGTTGCGACGGGTGAAAGCTTGACGAGGTCAATCGCGGTGATTGTTCCATCGCCTGTATTGCCCACGTAGGCGAAAAGATGAAGGCCCGGACGAAGGACGGAAGGGCGCAGCTCAAGGGCGACTTCGCTGACGGCGAAGCCCGCCAGAAGCACGAGCAGGAAAAGAAGGCGGTAATTGAGGCGGATTGTCATTCGAGTTGCAGTTTAAGTCAGGTAGCGGCGTGACGAGAGGTGAAAAATCATGGTTGCAGCACGCCCGGGCGGCAAACGGCATGAGCAAACTCCCGCACTCCATATGATCGAAGTGAGTCGCACGCAGGCTGCGATTTTGGAGGCGCGAGGCGGAATCGAACCGCCGATGAAGGTTTTGCAGACCTTTGCCTTGCCACTTGGCGACCGCGCCCTTAACGAAGAGTGACGGGAACGAAACGATGATAGCAAAACGGCTGGCACGGTTTCTAGCGGGCGGTCGTGACGGGTATTGCCTCAGTTTGCTGGTGGCATGGCCATTCTTGGCTGTAGCTTACCGATTGCATACTTAACCGCGCAGGCAAGAGTGCCTGCGCCACGAGAAGAATTGATTGTACGCGCGAACGGGGCAGTGTACAGTGGCGCACCAGAAATAGGCCGAATTCACGGCCAAACCTTAAAGACCCTTATCAAGAAAATCAACCGCGGTGGCGGATACGCGTACGCGTGTCTGTTCATTCGCACGATTGGCCAGAGCGAAAAGGAGATTGCGTATGAAGAAAATTCTGTTGGCAGCAGTAGCAGTGAGCTGGCTGGCGGGCGGCGCGACATCGTTGCGCGCGCAAGATGAAACCACTGGACCACCGCCCAAGGTGCTGGTAATCACCCGCGAGATGGTGAAGGTTGGCAAAGGCGCGGCGCATACGAAGAACGAGGCGGCGTGGGTGCGCGCTGCCATGGCAGCCAAGGAGCCGGACCGTTATTTGGCCACGACGACGATGACTGGACCGAACGAAGCGATTTTCTTTGAGGGCTTCGACACCTACGCGGCATTTGGCGAGGCGGACAAGTATGACAGCCAGCCGAAAGTGACGGCGTTGACGGGACCTATGGCGGAGAAGGACGGCGACGACGTATCGGAAGGAAGGACAATGGTGGCGACGTTCAACGAAAAATGGAGCTGGAAGCCGAACATGAATGTATCCGAAATGCGGTATTTCGAATTGGAAACGATTCGGATGCGTCCGGGGCACGACAAGGACTGGGATGAGCTTATCGCGTTGTACCAAGGGGCGGCCGCGAAAATGAATCTGGACGAACACGATATTTTCTATGAAGTCCACTATGGAGCACCCGATGGGACCGTGCTGATATTTACGCCGAGAAAGTCGCTTGGCGATCTGGATGCGGCGATGGGCACGGGAAAAGCGTTCCAGGAGGCGCTTGGGGCGAGCGGACGAGAGCGGTGGGCGAAGCTTGTGGAAGAGACTACCGCAGCGGACTCGACAGAGCTACTCGAGTTCAGCCCGGAAATGAGCTACCCGCCGGATGAATGGGTGAAGGCGGATCCGAGTTACTGGAAGGCCAAGCCAATGATGGGCGGAAAGTCAGCGGGCGGTGCGAAGAAGCCGGCCGAGGCGCCCGCGCCGAAGGAATAGCCTGTCAGGACGGCTGGCCTGAAAAAGATATTTGGTGGCGGTATGCTGCGCGAGGGCGTGTGTGTGCGCGTTTGCGCGGTGCTGCGCGTTCGGCTAAAATGGTGATTGTATCCCGGACAACCTGAGGGAATGGCGGCAGACAACCATCGAGTCGAGTTGACGTTCGACCCCGCCGATGAGTATCGCCCCGAGCCGCCTCCGCCACCCGAAATTCCAGCATGGAAAGATGGAAGCGTGCGAATAGGGATTCATACGTCTATCGCGGGCGATCTTGCCGGCGCGCTGGAAATTGCGGACGGGTTGGGCGCGAATGCGCTGCAGATATTTTCGTCGAGCCCGCGGATGTGGGACCGGGGGAACGTCCGCATTTCGGAGGCGGACGCGGCGCGATTCCGGGCGCGACGGAGGGAGTTGAGGCTGGGGCCGCTGGTCGTCCACAGCAATTACCTGATCAACTTGGCTTCGCCGAATCGCGTGCTGCGAACCCGGTCGGTGCAGGCATTTCATCAGGAAATTGTGAGGGCCACGGCGCTTGGCGCGGATTATCTGGTGCTGCATCCAGGGAGCAGCATGGGCGGGACCGTGGAGAGCGCTATTTCGGCGATCGCGTTGGGCCTACGGCAGGCGGCGCGAGGCGCCGGGGCTGGCGATCTGCAAATTCTTCTTGAAAACACCGCGGGGCATGGAAGTTCGATCGGCGCGAAATTCGAGGAATTGAGAACGATCATCGACGCTTGCCCGGAATTAAATCTGGGAGTTTGCGTCGACACGGCTCACCTTTTCGCCACGGGGTGGGATATTCGGACTGCGAACGGTCTCGAAGCCGCACTTGGCGAGATCGATAAAACGGTGGGGCTCGATCGCGTGCTGGTGGTACACGTGAATGATTCGAAGATGGCGCTCGGAACCAGGGTCGACCGGCACGAGCACATCGGAAAAGGGAAGATCGGGCTCGAGGCGTTCCGCATGATCCTGAAGCATCCTCTGCTCGCTGCTTGCGCGTTCATCCTGGAAACGCCAATCGATCTGCCGGGTGACGACAAAAGAAATGTTGCGGCATTGTGGAGACTTACCGGGCGCGTGGTGGCGGCGAAAGGGATTGGCATGAGGCCGCGGCGCAAGCGGCAAAACAGCGGCAAGCAGATCGTCCAGAAGCGGCGAAAAAAAAGACCGCGAGGGAAGTGAATTGGCGGGATACGATTCGCAGGCTATCGAAGCGAAGTGGCAGAGAATTTGGCAGGAGCAGCACGCGTTCGATGCGGTCAACGGAGACACATCACGCCCGAAATATTACTTGCTTGAAATGCTGCCCTATCCCTCCGGGACGCTGCATATGGGTCACATGCGGAACTACACCATCGGGGATGCCGTGGCACGGTATAAGCGTATGTGCGGATACAACGTGCTGCACCCTATCGGCTGGGACGCCTTCGGATTGCCGGCGGAAAACGCGGCCATCAAGCGCGGAATACCTCCACGCGAATGGACCAACGCAAATATCGAGCAAATGAAGGCTGTCTGCCGGCGCTTTGGTTTCAGCTACGACTGGCGACGGGAAATTTCGACTTGCGAGCCCGAATACTACCGCTGGAATCAATGGTTTTTTCTGCGAATGCTCGAACGCGGGTTGGCCTACCGCAAACAAAGCCGCGTGAACTGGTGTCCGGAATGCAAGACAGTGCTGGCCAACGAACAGGTGATCGACGGGTTTTGCTGGCAGCACGAAAACACGCCGGTGGAATCCAAGGAGATCGAACAGTGGTTCTTGCGGATCACGCAGTACGCCGATGCCCTGCTGGATGGCATTGCTGAACTGGCCGGAGGATGGCCCGACCGAGTGCTGGTGATGCAGCAGAATTGGATTGGCAAATCACGAGGCGCGCGGGTGCGTTTCGCCATCTCCGGGATGACAACCTCGCCGATTGAAGTATTCACAACCAGGGTGGACACCGTTTACGGCGTGTCGGCGGTCCTGCTCTCGGCGAGTCATGCTGCGCTTCCCGAATTACTGGCCGGAATACCCGGCAGTTCAGGGATGGAGAAGCAGGTCAAGGCGATGCAAAGCAGGAGCGTGAAGGCAGCGGACGTCGCGACGGCGGAGAAAGAAGGATTTTTCACTGGGCGTTTCGCGCTGAACCCGTTTTCCGGAGAGCGCGTGCCGATTTGGGTGGCGAACTTTGTGCTCGCGGAGTACGGAACCGGCGCGGTGATGTGCGTTCCGGCGCACGACCAGCGCGATTTCGAATTTGCAAAGAAATACAATTTGCCAGTAAAGGTGGTGATTCAACCGCTGCATGGCGGGCCGCTACGCGCCGATCGGATGAGCGAGGCGTCCACTGAATACGGGCGGCTCGTGGATTCAGGGCAGTATACGGATCTCACTTCCGAACAGGCGATTGAAAAAATGGCTGGAGATGCCGCGGAGGGCGGCTTTGGGAAGGGCGAAACCACATACCGGCTGAAAGATTGGGGCATCTCGCGCCAGCGATACTGGGGTACGCCGATTCCGGTGATTTACTGCAAGAATGATGGAATTATTGGGGTACCGGATAATCAGCTTCCGGTGCGCCTGCCGGAAGGCGCGAAGCTAACTGGCCAAGGGCAATCGCCGCTAGCTAACGTGCCGGAATTTGTGAACACAATCTGCCCGAAATGCGGGGGTGCGGCGGAGCGCGAGACGGATACGATGGATACGTTCATGGATTCATCATGGTATTTCTATCGCTACACTGACCCGCACAACGATCAGGCGCCGTTCAGCAAGGCGAATGCCGCGTATTGGTTTCCCATTGACCAGTATATCGGCGGGGTCGAGCACGCTATTCTGCACCTGATTTATTCAAGGTTTTTCTGCAAAGTGATGAACGACATGAGACTGGTGGATCACCGCGAACCCGTGAAGCGCCTCTTTTCGCAAGGCATGGTACTGAAGGACGGCGTGAAAATGTCGAAATCCAAGGGCAACCTTGTGGGCGCTATCGAGATGGCGGACAAATATGGTTGCGACACTGGAAGGCTATACACGCTATTCGCGGCGCCGCCCGAGAAAGACCTGGAATGGAGCGAGCAGGGAATTGAAGGCGCGGCGCGATTCTTGAATCGTGTGTACCGGCTGATCGAGAAACATGCAGGATCCGTGCGAGGCATTGCCGTCGACTGGAACGCGCGCATCGCTTTCGGGGACGCCAGCGCCAAAGAAAAGCTTCTGATCCGGAAAACGCACCAGACGCTGAAGCGGGTAACGAACGATTTCGAGGGGCGCTGGCATTTCAATACGTCTATTGCGCTGGTGATGGAACTGGTGAACGAAATCCACGCGCAGGAGCCGCTCGATCAAGGCGTCTCTCCGGCAATTCTCAAGCAGGTTCTCGGGATTACAGCGCTGATGCTTTATCCGATGACGCCCCACATCGCCGAGGAGCTATGGGAAATGTTGGGGAATCCCAGAACGATATCCCAGGAGAAATGGCCGGCATATCGCGAGGACCTGACTCGCGAGGAGCAAATAGAGGTGATTATTCAGATCAATGGGCGGCTGCGCGGGAAAATCCTAGTCGATGAGGATTTGGCGGAGGACGAAACGAAGGAGCAAGCGCAGGGCGATGCCCGCATCGCGGCGCTGATTGCCGGTAAGAAGATCGTAAAAGTGGTGGTGGTGCCGAAGAAGCTGGTCAACATTGTCTTGCAGTAGGGAGAAAAACCGGCAAGCTCGGAGCTTTCCTTTGTCTCTTGCGACAGCAGGGCAAGCAAGAATGACGAATCGCCCTGTGTGGGCGCAGTACGAGGATACAGACAGAATCTTTACACCGCGGGCCTAAATCGCGCAAGTGGTTGTTGGTGTAAAGAAAAATCGTCCACGGTGACCATCGTGTGAACGAGGAAAAAGCGGGCCGCGACCGAGAAACAGCAATGGCTGGCGGGGAGTGCGAGGAGGGCAGTTGAGTACTAAGCACGGAATCGTGGTCTTGGATTTTGGCGGGCAATATACGCAGTTGATCGCGCGCCGAATCCGTGAACAGCAGGTGTTTTCAGCGATCCTTCCGTGCACGGCGTCGATCGAGGAAATTCGCGCGCAGGAACCCGTGGGCATTGTCCTATCGGGGGGACCGAGTTCCGTTTACGACCAAGACGCGCCGCTGTGCGATGCAAAAGCGCTCGACCTCGGGGTTCCAATGCTGGGCATCTGTTATGGCATGCAATGGCTGACGCGCACTTTGGGCGGAAAAGTGGAGCGGGCGGAGCGCCGCGAATACGGGCCCGCGCAGTTGAACATCGGCCGAGATTCGAAGCTGTTTACGGGTCTTCCCGCACAACTGAAAATCTGGAATAGCCACGGCGATCACGTCTCGGGTTTGCCTGAAGGATTTCACGTCACAGCGCGGACTAACAATGCCGTGGCGGCGATTGAGAATCCCGCCAAACAATACTACGGTGTGGAATTTCATCCGGAAGTAAATCACACCGATCGTGGGACGGAGATTCTGAAGAATTTTGTGTTCGGCATTTGTGGCGCACGCCCCAATTGGAGCCGCGCGGGATTTATCGCGGAAATGGTCGAGAGCATCCGCACGCGAACCGCGGGTGCACGGGCCATCTGCGCCCTGAGCGGCGGCGTGGATTCAACCGTGGCGGCGGCCTTGGTGGATCGAGCGATCGGTGACCGTCTGACGAACGTTTTCGTGGATACCGGGCTTTTGCGGCGCGATGAATTTGACGAAACGCTAGCGCTCTTGCGAGAACGGCTTGGCTTGAATGTGATCGGCGTCGATGCATCCGAGCGGTTCTTGAGAAAGTTGAGCGGTGTCACCGATCCCGAGCAAAAGCGGAAAATCATAGGGAACGAGTTCATCAGCGTGTTTGCCGAGGAACAGCGCAAGCTGGTGACCGGTATGCAGGAAGGCGGGCCCGTAAAATTTCTAGTACAGGGTACGCTTTATCCCGATGTGATCGAGTCGATTTCCGTGAAGGGGCCCTCGGCCGTAATCAAGTCGCACCATAATGTAGGCGGGTTGCCGAAGGACATGCCATTCGAGCTGATCGAGCCGCTGCGAGATTTGTTCAAAGACGAGGTGCGCCAAATCGGAAGGGAACTGGGGTTACCCGGAGAAATTCTGGTGAAGCACCCGTTTCCGGGTCCGGGATTAGCCGTCCGGATTCTTGGAGCGGTAACTCCGGAGAAACTTGATATCCTTCGGGGGGCCGACGCAGTGGTGGTTGACGAAATTCGCCGCGCCGGTTTGTATGAAAAAGTTTGGCAGGCTTTTGCCGTCCTGCTGCCGGTACAGAGCGTGGGCGTGATGGGAGACGGCCGCACCTATGCAGCGACGATCGTGGTGCGCGTGGTTGAATCCCTGGATGCGATGACCGCGGACTGGTCGCGCTTACCCATGGAAGTGCTGGAGGGAATTTCGACGCGGATAGTGAACGAAGTGCCGGGCGTTAACCGCGTGGTCTATGATATCAGTTCGAAACCGCCCAGCACCATCGAGTGGGAGTAGGATTAGAGGAGCGGGAATAAACCTCGCTCAGGGACGCCAAGAGCATGCGCACAGTCGGTTCGCAACGGGGATCATTGATTCCAAAGGGAATAGCGATCCGGTTACCGGTTCGCCATTTTTTGGGCTACATAGAGCAAAAGCCGACGATCTCCCTCAGGCAAGCGGCCGAGGAGTCGTCGAAAACGGCCCAAGTAGCGAGCATCTTTTCCCCTGCTGCCCCAAGCGATGTCGTCCGCGCTCTTCCGTTTTGGAAGGTTGGGAAGGGCAGGCGGTTCTTCGCCATCGTAGAAGAGCTGGTAGAGCGGAACTTCCATGGCGCGCGCCAGCTTTTCCAGAGTCTCGATCGCGGGAACGGTATGTCCGTTCTCAACTCGCGAGATGTAGCAGCGAAGCAGACCTGTCCGCTTTTCGATGTCGCCCTGCGAGAGATTTTTGTCTTCACGCAGCAGTCGAATACGGTCGCCGATTATCATGGCGGGTATTGTTACATGGACTAGTGTCAGTCGCAAGAACAAAACGGAAAAGGAAGGGCTGTTCGGCGTAACCGAAGATCAATGGCGCGCGTCTCAAAGACCATGGCAGCAGCTAGTGCTCCGGCGCTTGCGCTCCCTATCGATCGGGGTGAGGCGAAGCGGGACGACCGCGAGTTGGTGCGGCTGTCTCAAGACGGAACGCCGGAGGCGTTCGAGGAACTGGTGCGGCGCCACCAGCAGCGCGTATGCGCGCTAGTTGGCGGGATCCTGCGGTGCGCGGAGGACGTGGAGGATGTAGCGCAACAAGTTTTTCTGAAGGCGTACCTTGGGATCAAGAAATTCGATCAACGGGCGGCGTTTTCCACGTGGCTCTACAAAATTGCCGTGAACGAGTGTTGGGACTATTTGAGGAAGAAAAAAGTGCGGCCCCTGGTTTATGAGGCGGATTTATCGGAGGAGCAAGTCTCGCGGCTAGACGGCATCGTTTCCGCGGATCGTCCGCCAGTGGACGCGAATTCGCGGGCCGAAACTCGTGAACTTCTGGATCGAATGCTGGCTACGCTCCCAGAGCAGGACCAGCAACTGCTGATCTTAAAGGAAATGGAAGGATTTTCGGTGCAGGAGTTGGCGGAAATTCTCCACCTCAACGTCAATACCGTGAAAGTGCGACTGTTCCGTGCGCGAGGGCGAATCATGGATGTATACCGGCACCGGCGCCGGGTGATTTCCGCGCAAAAAGCGGATACTGCCGCGCCGCAAAGGAAGAGGTAAATAGCCATGGCGGACACGAACGTCAAGATGGCCTGTGAGAAGTACGAGCCAGTTCTCGAGGACTACGTCGAGGGCGTGCTGGACGAAGCCGGGGCGGAAGCTGCAAGGCGCCACGTGCAAGACTGCGCCGGATGCAGCGCGGCGCTCGATCGAGCTGCGGGCAGCGTGCGTCTGTTGCAGATTTTGGAGCCTTCCCATGCGCCGGATGCAGCGTTCACGCGAAATGTGATGGAGCGGATTCGTTTCACGGAAGGGGAGCGGACCGCCGAACGCGCAGGCTTTTGGCAACCGGTTGTGGCCCTGGGGTGGCGATTCGCGGCGACGGCTACGCTGGCTGTGGGCGTGTTGCTTACGTGCGATATCGGCTGGACTCATTACGCGCGACTCAACAGGCCATCGGCTCGTTCCGTCGAAGGCAATCTATTTGCGCCCGAGCCGGCCAGGGCTCCCGCAACTGGGGACGAAGTTCTAATGATGGTGGCGGAAACAAGCCATGCCAAACAATAAAGCGCGGCACGAAGCTACAGCTTTGGTGTTTATTGTCTTTTTGCTGGGTGTTGTGTTTGGCGGAGTCGGCGATCACCTGTGGCGCGTGCGGGCGGCGAGCCAGCAGACGCCGAATACGAAGCCGACTCGTAGCGAAGTGATGGATGGTCTTAAGGAGCAGCTTCAACTGACTCCGGACCAGCAAGAGCGCATAGGGGTGGCAATCGACGATACTCGCGCGAAGTGGCAGGCGCTTTATGCGCCCCTGGACGCGCCGAGAGAGCAGATACGCCAGCAAGGGCGCGCCAATATTCGGGCCATCTTGACGCCGGAGCAGCAAATAAAATTCGACGATTTTCTTCGGCGCTTGGATGAGCAGCGGAAGAAAGAGGCCGCAGCTGCGGCCGCCGCGGCGGCGCATTAACGGCGCACTTTCGATCAAGCCATGGATGAACGCGCCGTAAAGGGCCAAGCTTCCTCAATCCTATCCGTCTCAAAAGAGGCGCAGAAGACCGCCACGATTCGCCTCGATGGCGTGCACAAAACCTACGATTTAGGCGAGATCCAGGTGCACGCCCTACGCGGAGTGTCGATGGAGATTTACGCCGGAGAATTCGTGGCTGTGATGGGAGCATCCGGCTCGGGAAAATCGACGCTGATGAACATTTTGGGCTGCCTCGATAAGCCCACGCGGGGCCATTATTTCCTGGATGGTAAGGATGTGTCCGGCCTCACGAAGGCCGAGCTGGCCAAGATTCGCAATCACAAAATCGGATTCGTGTTTCAACAGTTCAATCTTTTGGCGCGAACTTCGGCCCTCGAAAACGTGGAGTTGCCGACGATTTATGCGGGCGTCCCGCTTGACGAACGCGCCAAGCGAGCGCGCGAAGCGCTGGATCGCGTGGGCCTATCCGATCGCGCCGGCCATTTTCCGTCGCAACTATCGGGCGGGCAGCAGCAGCGGGTCGCGATTGCTCGCGCACTGGTGAACAGTCCTTCGCTGCTTTTGGCCGACGAGCCGACCGGAAACCTCGATAGCCGCACCAGCGTCGAGATCATGGATATTTTGCAGGGTCTCAACGATCGGCACGGCCTGACGGTGGTGATCGTGACGCACGAGCCGGATATCGCGCAATACGCGAAGCGCGCGCTTGAATTCCGCGATGGGAAGATGAAGAAGGACGTAGCGATTCAGAATCGTTCGATTGCAGCGGAAGTTCTGCCTACTTTGCCCGTACTGGACGAGGACGATGTGGAAGCCGTTGCCGGCGCATCGCCTGCCGCGCCAGCCGACGGTCATTGATACGAGTTAGAAGGGAATGTCTTCGTCGGAAATTTCTGGGCTCGGACCGTGTTCGTCCGGCGGGGCGGCGCCTTCGAAATCTGCATCGGCGGAGCGAGGGTGACTCGGGCCGCCAGACGGGCAGGCTCCCGCGCCTGCTGCAGCGCCCTCAGCACGGGACGTTAGCATGCGCATTTCGCTGGCGATGATCTCAGTTGTCGAGCGCTTCTGTCCGTCGCGCTTATCTTCCCACTCGCGTGTTTGCAGACGTCCTTCGATGTACACGAGATGGCCCTTCTTCAAATACTGCTGGCAGATCTCGGCCAGCTTCGACCACACCACGATGCGATGCCATTCAGTGCGCTTTTGGCGCTCGCCGTTGCGGTCCTTATAGGCCGAGTCGGTGGCGATGGAAAAATTGCAGACGGCTTGGCCACCGGAGGTGTATCGGGTTTCGGGATCGCGCCCCAGGCGTCCAACCAGGATTGCTTTGTTCACGGACATGGCAGGAGTATAACCGAAGTCGATCTGGGTTGAGCGGAAAAGTAATCGGCCGGCGAGCCGTTCCGATTCTGCAAGGGAGGATCTTGGATGAGCGAAGTTCAAAATTTCAAAAACCATGCAAAATTTGTACCCGCTTTTCACTTCTTTGTGGCGCCGGTTTTCCTGCTCAATATCGTGTGGTCAATCGTGCGTGTAGTTCGGAGTTTTTCGTTTGGGACGATTGTCTCGCTGCTGGTTGCAATCGCGCTGTTCGTTCTAGCCCTCACCGCGCGCATTTTTGCACTCACCGTGCAAGACCGCGTAATCCGCATGGAAATGCGACTGCGTATGCAGCAGACGCTTCCGGCGGATTTGACGCCTCGCATTCCTGAATTCACCGTGGGTCAGCTTGTAGCCCTGCGCTTTGCGAGTGATGCGGAACTACCGGATCTGGCGCGGAAAGTTCTGCAGGAAGAATTGACGGAACGCAAGGCGATCAAAGCAATGGTGCGAAATTGGCAGCCGGACAACTTGCGGGCATAGAAGATAGGCAGCGCTCCTATCGGGGGGCGCAGGTCTTTCTAATTTAGCGCGCAGGAGTTCGCGAAGTGGCGGTGGTGGCGCCGATCTCGCGCAGTTTGGCGTGGGCGCGACGCGATTCGTCAGAACCCGGGAAGTGGCTCTCCACGGCGCGAAGATCCCGAATGCCAGCCGGCCGCTCGCCGGCCTCAAGTTCCGCCATGCCTTTCTTGAGCTGAGACGCTGCTAGTTTAAAACTCCTCGGGTAATTCTCCAGCACCGCACTGTAGGCGCCGATCGCTCCCTTGAAATCGTTTTGCGCATAGGCAATTTCGCCCAGATAAAACTGCGAATTGGACGCCAGATCATTCGAGGGAAAATTCTTGATGTAGTCGGAAAACTCTTGCCGTGCCAGATCGTACTTGCCGCTCGTGTAGTCCCGCAGCGCGTTTTGGTACAGCGTGTCAGCCGAAATTGGAGCCAGTCCCGGCGGAGGGTTTGCTCCACCAGGGGCATCTGCCGGTCCATTCGAAGTTGTGGGTGCTCCTGGCGCCCCTGGGGAGGCCGGAGCCCCGGTCGCGCCAGGCTGCTGGTTAGAGAGTTTCCCGTCGATGCTCTGAAGCAGATTCTGCGCGTCCGTTAGTTGCTGCGACAATTTGCCTACCCGGGCCTGCACGTCCTGCAAATTGTCTGAAAGACCCTGGGTCTGCTGAGCCATCGTATCTATGCGAGCTCCCGTATTGGCCTGCACTTCTTGCACGGACTTTTGCACCGAGCTCATTTCGCCGCTCAGCTTGTTGACGGAATCAAGCGATTGCTGGACGAGCGTCTTGATGGTTGCATTGTTGCTGTCCATCGCGCTGCGCATGTCCTGCTGTCCCTGCAGAAGTTGTGCGACCTGCTGTTGCAGCTCGACCATGTCGCGGGAAACTGCATCCGCCGGCTGGGGAGCCAGCATTGCCCCACCGACAGCGCCCAACAGGACCGCAGCGAAAATGAGCACAACCCATCGTGTGCGCATAGGGTATCCTCCCGAAAAACTTCACCTGGTCGATTCGGCCAGGCCGGTTTGCGTCAGCCCGCTAACGGCGGGATGGGCAGACCTCCTTAGACATTATTAACGTTGCCGCGCCACTGGGGTACTAAAAACGTGGCCCGGCCGGTAAGTGCGCCGCAGCAGCCGCACGGGCAGCTGCTGCGGGTCGCGCAACTTATTGAGTCAAAACGAAATGAGCGCGCCGGTTCATCTGCCAGCACTGTTCAGTATGTTCGGTGCAAACCGGACGCTCCTTGCCCCAGCTCGTTGTCTCCATCCGGTCGGCGGTGATGCCGAGCGAGATCAAGAAGTTCTTCGCTGCCTCGGCGCGCCGCTGGCCCAGACCAAGATTGTATTCAGTGGAGCCGCGTTCGTCGCAATCACCTTCGATTGAGACGCGCACCTGCGGATAGGACCGGAAGAATTCCGCATCCTTGGTCAGGACGCTGCGAGCCTCGCTGCCGAGATCCGATTTATCCGTGTCAAAGTATGCGTCTTTCACGTTCTGGCCAAACAGCTCGCTCACACTTTGTTGAGCGGCAGGTTGCTGCGCCTGCCCAGAATTTACATCCACGTGGGCCGTCGCCGTAGCGCTCCCGCCCGCGCCCGTGGCCGTAATTGTATACGTGGTCGACTGGGTCGGGTTTACTCCCCGCGTTCCTTGCGGCGCCACGCTTCCGACGCCTTGGTCGATGCTCAGATCCGTCGCGTTCGTGGACGTCCATGAGAGCGTGACGGCTTCGCCAGGATTGACGGTTGCCGGCGACGCATTGAGCGTTACAGTGGGTTCTGCCGCCGCAGGCGCCGGCGCGGCTGCCGGTGGGGTCGTCGCCACATTCTTTTTGCAACCACCCACAACAGCCGCAAAAGCTACCAATCCAAGCAATAACGCAATCCTCCGAAAACTGCCATGCTGCATGAACTGCCTCCTCCGGCGTTCCTTAGAGGGCATCTGGACCGCCGCGATTTGAATTATGTCGTTCGAACCTTTGCTTTCACGTACAAGCCGTGCAACTAAACCGAAACCATTCACTTCGGAGACCAATTAGGCGACTCGCTCTGCCCTTCGAAAGTCAGCTGTCTCGGTTGGCTTCCATCCGCCAGCATCGACCAGATCTGCCTCGTCCCCGTGCGGGTCGATTCGAAAACCAGATGACGGCCGTCCGGCGCCCAGCTCGGCCGCTCGTTCCGGCCCGCATCGCGAGTAAGCTCCACCAATTGGTGACTAATTATGTCCATAGCGTAGATATCGTAATTCCCACTCGGCCGTCGCCAGCTAAATGCGAGGAGTTGTCCATTTGGTGACCACGCCGGGTCAATCACGTATCCCATGTCCGGCAGGTTAATTCTCTCCACGTTCGATCCGTCCGAATTGGCAAGGTAAAGATCGGGATTGCCGCCGCGGTCGCTTACGAAGACAATTTGTTTGCCAGTCTTCGGGTTCCACGCGGGCGATGTGTTTACCCCGCGGGCAAATGTGATCCGCTGCCCCCGCCCCCCGTCCGCATTCGTCACGAAAATCTCAGGATCGCCATTCCGACTGGACATGAAGGCGATCTGCGATCCGTCAGGCGACCATGCCGGCGAACTGTTCGTTCCTGGGTATCGCGGAAAAGAAATCATCCGGTTCGACGCCAGTGAGTAAATACAAATTTGCGCCGAGATTACTCCGCGATAGGGAGCGTAGCACGTGAACGCGATGCGCTCCGCGTCCGGCGACCAGCGGGGAGTCAGGGCGATGGTTTTCAAATGCGTGAGCTGGTGGGCATCGGCGCCGTCGTAATCCATTTCCCAAATTTCCTTGTTGCCCGATCGTGAGCTCACGTAAGTGATCCGCGTCAACGCAATGCCTGGCTGGCCGCCGCTCAAGACCGCCACGATGTCGTTGGCAAACTGATGCGCCAGATTCCGGGCACCTTCATCCGTGGCCGCTCCTACGTAAACTTTCTGCAGCGCGAGTGGTGCGGTCGGATTGCGAACGTCGGAAAGAAATCCCGCGAAAGAAAGGTTCGTGCCGCTCAGGCTCAGACTTCCGTAAGCCACCATGTACGCGCTTGCTGGAGCGGCGGACCAATCCTGCGCCTTCAATTCGCTCGGCTGAGTCGGCACCTGTAAGGGATAGAAGCTGGGACTTACAAGGTCGAGGACGCCTGAGTATTGCAAATCGGCCCAGAGTACATCGTGAAAGGTTTTCGGCAACGGCTGGGCAAAGGTCGACCGGCTGCCCTCATCGGGCACGGCCAATCGGGCCTTGTTTACGCCCAATCCGGTACCCGTCTTGAACCAGTCTTGCGCGACTGCGGGCGGCGCCGCCGAAAGAATGGTGACGCACACAATGATCACAGCCGAAATCAGGAAAAGCACGGTTTGTCGTTTCATATAAGGCCTTTTGTGTTTCGCATTTTGTCAGCGATGAAAATCGAACCAGAACTCGACATTCACGCTCGATCCTTGATACCCGCCGGGCAGCCGGTCTAGCGGGCTCGAATCGCGCACGGCACGCAGCGCCGAATTATCCACGGAATAGTTGTTGCTCGAGTGCGTGACCTGGGCGTTGGTCACGGTGCCGTCGCGCATGATGGTGAACGTTACCACCACGCGCGGCGCCGTGCTCACGCTCGGATCCACGCTGGATTGCAGCCAATTGGCGCTGACCCGCCTTTGCACCGCTTCCACATACCACGAAAAGCGCGAGCCGAAATCTCCCCCCGCAGTGCCCGTGAATCCCAAACTCGCCTGCGTGTTGCCGCTGCCCATCGCGAAAGACGTCCGAGGAACGGTCGGCGTGCCGCCTCCGCCGTAGGGGACCGCGTTCGGCGGCGGGGGCGTGGGATTTTCCAACACCTTCGATGGCTTCGTTATGTATTTGGGCGGCTTCTTTTCTTGGAACTTTGGTATCGGTGTCGCATCGGGTTCCGGTTTAGGTATCGGCTTAGGCTCGGTCTGAAACAATCCCTTGGTGTTGTCCACGACGCGATTCATCGACTCGACATCAGGCTGAGGGAGCGGAATGGCTGGCACGCTGCCCACTACGTTCACGGTCACCGACCCTCCCGGTCCGCCCCAGTCTTCGTGATGGCCCGTAAATACCGCCGGCACCACAATCCAGGCCACCAGAATGCAATGCAATCCGAGTGAGGCATAGATGAATCGCTTGAGTGTCGGGTCCGGCCGGATTGCGGCAATGGCTGCCATCTCATTGTGCTTGCGGGCGCTCGCTGATCGGTTGCGTCACCATACTGATATTTGTGATGCCCGATTGCCGCAGAGCATCCACTACTGTCGCCAAGCTTCCCCACGGCACCGTTTCGTCGCACCGCACGTATACGGACTGACGCTTGGGATCGTGTGATTGCGACAGCACCTTCTGCCCAAGCTCGTGGATGTTCACCGGTTTGTCGTTCAAGTAGACTTTCTGCCCGCGGTCGATGGTCACTACCATCCTAACCTCGGTCATCTCTTGCACCGTTTTCGTCTTTGGCACGTCCACATCGATGCCGGATTGTAGGATCGGCGCGGTGATCATGAAAATAATCAGCAGCACCAAAACCACGTCGATAAACGGCACCATGTTAATGTCGGATAGGGAAGTGCCGACTTCGCGTTGGGTTTGCGGCATGGGAGTCTACGAACTGTACAGCGTCTCGACTTTCGCCACGAATTCCGCGGCGAAATCGGTCATACGGGAAGCGACGGCGCGAATCCCGTGCAAGTAGTGGTTGTAGGCGATCAGCGCGGGAATTGCGGCGAACAGCCCCGCCGCCGTGGTGATCAGCGCTTCGGAGATGCCTGGCGCCACCGCGCGCAAACTTGCTGCTCCCACGTCTCCCAAGCCCGAGAATGCGTCCATTACCCCCCAGACCGTCCCGAATAGCCCGATGAAGGGCGACACCGAGGCGATGGTGGCCAATGTCGACATTCCTTTTTCCAGGCGTCGAACCTCCTCACCCGCGGCGACCTGCATCTCGACACCTACCGCGTTGGCATTTCTGATCTTGTTTGCGCCAGCGGGCATGCGTGACTGTGGTCCGCCGATCTGCTGCTCGAGTTCCCGGTAGCCGGCCGCGTACACGGAGATCAGAGGTGTACCGCCAACTCCAGCCCGGAGCGTATTCGGATCGGAAAGGCCTCGTCCCGAGCGGAACATTTGCAGGAATCGCGCCGTCTTTCGGTCCACGCCGCCGAGCTGGTAAGACTTTTGAAGAATCAGCGCCCAGGAAAAAACGGATAAGAACAGCAAGAGGCCAAGAATAACGCGTGCCACGCCGCTCGTTTGTTCCAGAAGCGTCAGCGGGTTGGCGAAAAGAAGAAACGCCAGGCTGGAAATTGTTTCCCCCAGAAAGTAGTTTTTGTGCCGGGCAAATCTACCGTAGCACACGCAATCCGGAGATTCAAACTTATGAAGCCGGAAGACCCGGATTTAGTTGCTCTTATAGTACAGAGCCCGCCGCGCAGCGCTGCCCACAACCGACGCTTCGCTAGCGCTTTTTGCCAGAGCAAAGGAACGGTCCCGATCCTTCGACCTCGCAAGAATTTCGTAGGTCGCACGAATAGAACTGTGTTATCTATGATTCAGTGTCCCACAAATTCCACTACGGTGCGTTTCAATATCATATTTCCCCGCATAAGTTTTTCAGGCTTTTGACTTACACCGCCAGTTACTTTTAGCCGTTTCTCCTTGCATATCGCCCTCACGCTACGGGTGTTTCGAATCTCGATCCAGACAAGGAGAAGCTGATGATCACGGTAAAAGAGAAGACCACCACGATGGCTGAAACGCACTCAGCTAAGGCAGTTTCCGATTTCATGAAGCATCACTTCCGCCATTTCAACGCGGCGGTTGTGATCGACGCGGCTGAAGCCTACGTGGAGCATCTATCTAGCGGCGGGAAAATGCTGATCACCCTTGCAGGGGCGATGAGCACGGCCGAGCTTGGTTTGTCTCTCGCGGAAATGATCCGCCAAAATAAGGTCCACGCTATCTGCTGCACGGGCGCCAATCTCGAAGAAGATGTTTACAATCTCGTCGCCCACGATCATTACAAACGCGTCCCGCATTACCGCCATCTCACACCCGGCCAGGAAGTCGAACTGCTCGAACATCACTTGAACCGCGTCACGGATACGTGCATCCCCGAGGAAGAGGCCATGCGCCGTATCGAACGCGTCGTGATCGAAGAGTGGTATGCAGCCGACCGCACCGGCCAGCGCTTCTTCCCCCACGAGTTTCTTTTCAAGGTTCTGAAGTCCGGAAAGCTGGAGCAGTATTATCAGATCGACCCGAAAGATAGCTGGATGCTGGCGGCAGCCGAGAAGAATCTCCCCATGATCGTGCCCGGATGGGAAGATTCAACGCTTGGCAACATGTTCGCCGCGCAGGTGATCAGCGGCAAAGTCAAAAATCCGACTACCACCCGCGGCGGTGTGGAATACATGATCGAACTGGCCCGCTGGTACACCGAGACGGCCACGGTCACGCCGCTCGGCTTCTTCCAGATCGGCGGCGGCATCGCCGGAGACTTTCCCATCTGCGTGGTCCCCATGCTTCACCAGGATCTGCGCCGCGAAAACGTTCCCCTGTGGGCTTATTTCTGCCAAATCAGCGATTCCACCACCAGTTACGGTTCCTATTCCGGCGCGGTACCCAATGAGAAGATCACCTGGGGAAAACTTAGCGTGGAAACTCCGCGATTCGTCATCGAATCGGACGCCACGATCGTGGCCCCACTGGTTTTCGCCTGGGTTTTGGGCTGGTAACACCGGCGCGTCGATTTGAAAGTTTACGGTTGCGCAGTCCCGCGCACTTTTTATGGTGTGCTAGACTGAAATCGACGATGGCAATGAATAGGCAATTTGATATCGCGCTCGAATCGCTCGCTTCTCGCGAGGCGACGCCGTCATCCGCAGCCGTCCTTCTGAATGCCGATCCGGTCCAGACGCCCTCGGCCGAGGGCCGGGTCTCCGGCACAGTTGCAGGTAAGCGCTTCTTCATCGAAACATTCGGCTGCCAGATGAACGTCCATGATTCCGAAAAAGTGGCGGGCGTGCTGCTCGATCGCGGATACACGGCGGCGCCGAATCCGGCGGAAGCGGACCTCATGTTGTACAACACTTGCAGCATCCGCGAAAAAGCGGCGCAGAAAGTTTTTTCCCGCCTCGGCGAATGGCGCGGAGTATCGAAAAATAAAATCATCGGCGTGCTCGGCTGCTTGGCACAGCAAGAGGGTGAAGACATTTTCGAGCGTGCGCCTTGGGTCAGTCTGGTCTGCGGATCGGCAAGCTATCGCAAGCTTCCCGAACTTATCGCCGAGATCGAATCGGGCGGCCGCCGCGTGATGGGCCTCGATCTCGATACCGATGAAACCTTCGAAACCGATGTCACACGTCGCGACAATCCATTTCGCGCCTATCTGACTATCATCGAAGGATGCAATTACGCGTGCTCCTACTGCGTGGTGCCGCATACACGGGGCCCGGAGCGCAGCCGTGTTAGCGCGGCAATATTATCCGAGGCCCGGCGCCTGGCCGATGCCGGCTACACCGAAATTCAACTTCTGGGCCAGACCGTCAATTCCTATCGCGATCCTTCGCCGCGCCACCTGGATTTCGCCGGCTTGCTCTGCGAAGTGGCTGCCGTAGACGGCATCCGCCGCGTGCGCTTCACCACTTCGCATCCGAATGATTTCTGCCGCGAGATAATTTATGCGATTGACGCTACCCCCGCGCTGTGCGACCACATTCATCTTCCGGTCCAGTCCGGCTCCACGACGATTTTGCGTGCCATGCGGCGTACCTACACGCGCGATGAATATCTGGAGAAAATTTCCTGGATTCGTGCCGCGCGCCGCCCCATCAGCATTACGACAGATGTGATCGTCGGTTTTCCCGGTGAGTCGGAAAAAGACTTCGAGGATTCCATCTCGCTGCTCGAGTCCGTCGGATACGACGGAGTGTATGCCTTCACCTACTCGCCCCGGCCCAATACGCCCGCCGCGAAAATGCCCGATGCCATTCCGGAAGCAGAGAAATCGCGCCGCCTTGCCGTTCTCCAGGAAAGGCAGCGCCAGATTCAGGCCGAACGCAATAGCGGACTCGTTGGCCAGGTCTTTGAGGCGCTCGTGGACGGCCGCCACGCCGCGCGAAGTCAGTGGGCAGGTCGTTCTACTAGCAACCGGGTGTTAAATTTCACTTCGCCGCGTGAAAATCTTCTGGGAGAATACGTTCAGGTGCATGTAACGCGCGCCGCGCCGTACAGTTTGTCCGGCGAGCACGTTGTTTAGACTGGGTGCAGTTTGTAGTGTCGGCATTCGCCGGTTCTTTTCGGGCATGGGAGGCCATCATGGAACTCGAAGTTAAGATCCGAGGTCTGATGATGGACCCGGTAACCAACATGCCCGTCGTGGTTCTCAAGGAAGCGCAGGGCGCCGGAATCCTGCCCATCTGGGTAGGCGTTTACGAGGCCAACGCCATCGCCCTTGAAATCGAAAAAGTACAAACGCCCCGGCCCATGACCCACGACCTTCTGAAAAATGTTCTTACCGGCCTAAACGTCCACGTGCAAAAAGTCGTCGTATCCGATCTGAGGGACGACACTTTCTACGCCCTCATCTGGATGGAACGCGACGGCCAGACCATGTCGATGGATTCGCGCCCGAGTGACGCATTAGCTCTCGCGCTGCGCCTCGATTGCCCGATCTTCGTTGAGGATGAAGTCCTCAAGAATTCTAAAATAAGCAGCGTGGTGTCGGAAAAAAGTTCCAACGAAGAGCTGCGCAAGTGGCTTGAGAATTTGAACGACGAGGATCTCGGTCGTTATAAGATGTAGCCGCAATGTCTCGAAATTCTTCGCTGCGGTGGCCCGCTCTTTTCTTCCCCTCTGTTTTCCTGTCTGCCATACTTCCAATATTGGCGCAGGCTCCCGCGCATTCACCCGGCCAAACTTCCGAGCGCGCGTCAATTTCAATGGAACAGGAGCATCATCATCACCTCGAATTCGAAAATCCCTACGTCCGCATATTCTTCGTCGAAATTCCGGCTCACGAATCGACGCTTTTTCACCGGCACGATTTCCCGTACCTGAGCGTGCCTCCCACGGGTGCGGATGCCGCGATGCCACCATCGCCGGGCCCAGCAGGGCAAGAGACCGGCCTGCCAATGGTCGGCTATTCGGCCGGCAACTTCTCTCACGCCGTTAGCAACTCACGCGACCTCGTGCTTCGCAACATTGCCATCGAGTTGCTGCGTCCGCAGGGTACTGTTCACAATCGCTGCGAACAAGCCCTCCGCGATCAGCCCAAGGAAGGCTGCGATATTCTCGAGGCCAATACAGCCACTCCCGCCACGCGCACACCTTTGTTCGAAACGGATGAACTTTTGGTCGAAGCCTGGCATATCACTGGCCACGTTGTCACTCCGCCGTGGGATGATCCCTCCGATGTTCTTCTGGCGAGCCTCAGCGGAGTTTCGGTCACCGCACCCGGAGGAATCGATTCGACCCACGCGCTAAAGGGTGGTCTGCTCTGGGTGCCCGCAGGGTCAAGGCCAGTCTTCAAAACTGACCGACTGGGTGACGCTCATTTAATCGTCATTACCTTCAAGGATTCCAGCTCTCACTCCGGCCCTCAGTCCTTCTGAGCGGCCGCTCCTCGCCGCCCAACGCTACAATCGACCATGTTTTATCAGCAGCCCGCCGACGATTCCGGTGAAGCTGTCCTGCATCATGTGTTGGATCATTCCCGGCCGCAGACTTTTTCGCATCACCGCCAGTATGCCGAATAGCGCGCCGTAAAGAGTGATCGTCAAGGCGCCTTTCCATCCTTGATATAAGTGGCCAATCCCAAAGACCGCCGCTTGCAGCATCACCGCCACTTCCACCCTGCCGCTCCACGCAAAAAACTGCCGTTGAAGGTAGCCTCGAAAAAGAAACTCCTCGCAAAAACCCGCAGTGACGGACAACGCGACAAAAGCAATCATTTCGGCCGCTGTTCTCGGAAGCAGCATGGTTATCGCGCGAGTCTCCGTGGCGTTATTGCCGAGAATGACGCGCATCGTCAGCAGAAATCCGATCACCACGCACCAGAAGAGAAGCGCCACGGCGACATCCTGTAAGACGTCCGCTGGACGCGCCCATTTCCCTCCGATCAAATCGCCCATGCGTCTGTGCCGCGGACGCAATCCCAGCAGCCACACGTAAAGAACGAGCACAACTTCGAGCGCCATTCCGCTCAAGTAAATTTCCGTCCGCCCGTGTGCTTCGAGTGCGGGCAGCCGGGCGGCTTGCATGGCACTCAGCCCTAAAATCAGCGCCACAAAAATAATTGTGTGCCACAGCGGCGCGACAGTATCGCGCTCGTTCGGTGAAGATAATTCAGGCGGCGCTGTAGCGGTGTCTGCCATAGTTAGCGAAGCTCCAAATGAACCGGCCGCCAGTGTATCAAGCAGATGCCGGTTTGACATGCAAGACGGAGTGGATTATGGTCCTGCCGGGAAACGTGGCCGAGCCAAGGCCCAATCATCGCCATGAAGATCTCAAGAAAAGTTTGGACGTCGATTGCTTTTGCCACCGCTCTAGCAACCGCCGCTGCTGGCCAACAAGCGCCCGCACAGCGGCCATTGCCGCGCGACGGTTTCCCAGCCGGCCCGCGCGCGCAAATCCTGAGTTTCAGTGCAAGTTCCACATCGATCCAACCCGGCCAGTCCGTCACTTTGAAATGGGTAGTGGTGAACGCGGACCGCATCACGCTTGACCGCAATATCGGGGTCGTCACCGCGCGTGGCACCCGCAGCGTAACGCCCAAGGTGACGACCACCTACACGCTAACCGCCCTCGGCTTCGGCGGCCCGGGCAAAGACACTCGTTCCGTCACGGTTACCGTCCCGGGCACGAGCCCCGCGCCTGCCGAGAGTGCGTCGGCGAGCGAGCCTCCAATTAACCGGCCAGTGCCGCGCGCACCCGACGGCAAGCCCGACCTCTCTGGAATCTATGTAGCGCCCTTTCATGCGCTCAAGCCGACCAGCAAGATCACGCTCAAGCCCGGCGCGGAGAAATATAAAGTTGGTCCCGATTATTCCTTTTCGCTGGGCGAGCATTGCCTGCCGCGCGGTGTGCCAGACACGATCAACGAGCCATATCCCATACAAATCGTGCAAAAGCCGAACCTCGTGGTGATCCTATATGAAGCCGGCGAACTCTTCCGCGTAATTCCCACCGACGGCCGCCCGCACCCAAAGGACCTCGATCCCACCTGGATGGGAAATTCCGTGGGGCATTGGGAGGGAGACACGCTGGTGGTCGATGTCATCGGCGTGAACGACAAGGTTTCTGTTGGCGACTATCGCCATACCACGGCGTACCACCTCATTGAGCGCTTCGAGCGACCGTCATACGACACGCTGAAGTACTCAGCCACCATCGAAGATCCCAATGTCTTCGCCGCCCCGTGGACCGAAACGAGCACGCTCACGCTTCATCCTGAATGGGACATTCAAGAGTACATCTGCGACGAAAATAATCACGACTACAAGCAATTATTCGAGCGCTACAAACAATAGTCCGTCCAATCGCGGCGCGTTTGCCTGCGTTGAGCCACTACGGTAAACTGCATGCCCGATGGCGGACACTTCCTCGATCGTTGGCAGCACCATTTCGCACTATAGCGTCCTGGAGAAGCTCGGCGGCGGCGGGATGGGTGTGGTCTATGAGGCCCAGGACACCCGCTTGGGCCGAAGTGTGGCCCTGAAATTTCTCCCCGACGACATTTCCCAGGACGCACAGTCGATAGAGCGATTCCGCCGCGAAGCGCGCGCCGCCTCCTCTTTGAACCATCCGAATATCTGCACAATTTACGATATCGGCGGCCTCGAGGGCCGGCCCTTCATCGTCATGGAACTTCTCGAGGGTCAGACCCTCAAGCGCCGCATCGCCGAAAAGCCCATCGAAATTTCTGAGCTCTTGCAGATCGGCATTCAGATTGCCGACGGCCTGGAAGCCGCGCACGCCAAGGGCATCGTCCACCGCGATATCAAGCCCGCGAACATTTTCCTAGTCCAACGAGGCCCGGCCAAGATACTGGACTTCGGCCTGGCCAAGCTCGCCACGCATCAGCGGCACGTGGGAATCTTCCCGGCAGAATCTTCCAGCACGCAGACAAACCTTGAAAACGAAATATTTCTTACCAGCCCAGGCAGCTCGGTCGGTACTGTCGCCTACATGTCGCCGGAACAGGCGCGGGGCGAAGAAGTGGACGCGCGTTCGGATTTGTTTTCGCTCGGAGTGGTGCTCTATGAAATGTGCACCGGCGTGGTGCCTTTTGCCGGCTCAACGGCAGCACTGATTTTCGACGGCATCTTGCATACTGCGCCGGCACCGGTGACCAAGTTGAATCCCGAACTGCCTCAGGCGCTGGAAAATATTTTCGCCAAGGCGCTCGAGAAAGATTCCGACCTGCGCTACCAGACGGCCGCCGAACTTCGCACTGACCTGAAGCGCCTGCGGCGAGATTTGGGTTCAAGTCGGCACCCGGCAGTGGAAAAAAGCGAAAGTTCGCATGGGCATCCTGCAAGCGGGGTGGCAACCACGAAGTCCGTTGCGGTCCTGTATTTCGAGAATCTCAGCGGCAACAAAGAAGACGAGTACCTGCGCGATGGAATCACCGAAGACGTGATCACCGAACTTTGCAAGATTCGTGGACTGAACACCTTTTCGCGTCCCACCGTTCTGGCCTTCCGAGACAAGCCTGTCACTCCGGCGCAGATTGGCAAGCAGCTCGGCGCGGCCTATGCGCTCACCGGCACGTTGCGCCGCGCTGGCGCCCGCTTGCGCATCAACGCCCAGCTCGTCGACACGCGCACCGATTTTCCGCTTTGGTCCGAGCGCTTCGACCGCGAAATGAAAGACGTGTTTGAAGTCCAGGATGAAATGGCTCGCAAGATCGCAGAGGCCTTGCGCGTCACGCTTTCGCCCCAAGAGCTTGAGGCCTTGGCCGTCAAACCCACGGAAAATTTGCAGGCTTACGATCTTTTCCTGCGCGGCAAGCGCTACGCTCGTAGGCAAACTCGCCAGGACCTCGAGTTTGCCCTGCAGATGTTCGAAAACGCGGTCGTGCTGGACCCCAGTTTCGCGTTGGCCTATGCCGCCTGTGCCAACGCCTGCGCGATGTTCTACTGCAATTACAGCCGCGATCAGTTGTGGGTCGAACGCGCGCGCGAAGCTTCCGGCAAAGCCGTGGCCCTGCGCTGGGATTTGCCCGAAGTTCAAGTGAGCCAAGCCTGGGTTCTCTACGCCGCCGAGCTGCACAACGAAGCCGTGCGCATGGTGAAAAAAGCAATCGAGCGCAAACGCGATTGCGAAGGCGCCTATTACATGCTTTGTCGCGCCCTCTTTGCCGCTGGGCGATATCAGGACGTTGTGGATGTCGCCGAAGTCGCCATCGAGGCCAGCGGTGAGGATTACAACGTTTATGTGCCCATTCTGAATGCGCTCGGCGCCATGGGCAAAGAAGAGGCCAAGCGCAATATGAGTCTGAGATTCCTCATCGCGCTCGAGGCTCACTTGAAACAGGTGCCCGAGGACGCGCGGGCACGCGTGCTGGCGGGTGGCTACTACGCTTACGGGGGTCGGGAGGAAGATGCCTTGCGCGAACTCAACTTGGCCATCACGCTGCGCGCCAATGAAGCCTCGATTCTCTACAACGCCGCGTGCGTCTATTGCACGTTGAACAGAAAGAAGGAAGCCTTGGATGCGCTGCGCAAAGCCTGGGAAGCAGGTTTCCAGGATGCCGTCTGGGCGCGCCGCGATCCCGATATCGCCAGCCTTCACGGTGAGCCCGAATTCGAACGTCTCTACCCCGAAAAAGGGCCCGCATCCCCGCCCTCCGCCCCCCACTAGCAAACACAATCTCGGTCTATTGGCGGGCTCAACATCTGCGATAGAAGCGCCCAAGTCCCGCCAGGGACGAAAGATCCTAGCCCACAGCGGAAGCGGTGGGAAGTCAGAGCGCATTTTAAGGGGAATACCTGATAGCGCTTCTATCGGGCTTCTCGGTATTCTCCACACAGGGCTTCGTTCGTCGAGGAATCACATGCCGTTAATGTACACATCCTCTTGGCCCGAGTATACTGTTCGCGGAGTCAGTATGGTTCACGAGACCACATGTGTTTGCGGACATCCGCAGTCCTGGCACAGAACGTACGGTTGCACTGTCCTGCGGCCCAATCCAGATCTGAAAAAGAACGATCGCGTTTTATGCCAGTGCAAGCAATTCGTGGCGCAAAAAGCTGCTCATGCGTAGCAGCTTTGCGGACGGTCCCGGCCTCGACGTCAGGTTTGTGTCGTCCTTGCCGAGTTGTGAATTAGTGACGGCTTTTCCGCGCTTACCCTCTGGCCTCTAGCCTCAAGTTGCCAGCGTTCAAAAATAGTCCACAGGAGCTCACCCTTGACGCCATCCTCCCATTCGTCAAACATGGAGGCATGGTCCAACAGACCGCAGTTCGAGTTCGGCGGACAGTCCTGATACGGACAGGCAGTAGTATGCATCCGCTCATCGGCCTCAGAGGAACCGAAGCAGCGCCCGGCGGCAAGGTTTGGCTGCGCAGATCCCGCCGCCAAATCGGGAACTTCGGTGACACCTCAACCGCCGCGCGGCTGCCACTGGCTTCTAATCGACGGAGGAGCCGAGTAGAACGTCGTGCAACTCATTGCAAACAAAGGACGGTGGCACAATCTACTCGACACTTTTCGCGGACCCCGAATTCCAATCATCACGGCTCCGCGACCCTTCCATTTACCGCACGCGGAGCGGCCCAAAGATGCACTTCAGCGGCGGATTTGCTATTCTTGATGCATCAACTCCACAAAGGCAGCATCTGATTGATTTTATGAAGGTAACCAATACATCTTGGAGAGAAGAGCTAGCCGGCAAGATGCCGGAGCATCTGGCTCGCGAAATCGATATTTTCGAGACAGAAATAGCTCTGCGGAAACAGGGCAAGATAGACGAGCGCCTTTTCGCCGAAACCCGCCTGCGCCGAGGCACCTACGGCCAGCGTTACGACAACGGCGAGCGCCACGACGGCACCAAGGTCCAGCAGATTCCCTATCCGTCTGGTGAACTAACCAAAGGTCCAAACACGATGTGGGATGCGCCAGGCATGCAGCGCATCAAGATTCCTGGTGGCGGGATGAACGCCGATCAACTCGAAACCATGGCCGATCTCGCCGAAGAATATTCGGACGGCATTGCCCACGTCACTACGCGCCAGGATTTTCAGCTCCACTACATTCACATCGACGACACACCCTCGCTGATGCGGCGTCTCGCTGCCGCCAACATTACCACGCGCGAGGCTTGCGGGAATTCGGTTCGCAACGTCACCGCTTGCCCCTATGCCGGGGTTTGCCAGGACGAAGTGTTCGACGTCACTCCCTATTCGCGAGTGCTCTCGAAATTCCTGATGGGCCATCCTGATTGCCAAAATTTCGGCAGAAAATTCAAGCCCGCTTTCAGCGGCTGCTCGCAGCACGCCTGCGGTCTAACCAGCCTTCACGACATCGGCTTCATCGCCGCCACGAAAAATGAAGACGGGGAAGAGAAGCGGGGCTTCCAGGTATTCGTCGGCGGCGGGCTAGGCGCTGTTCCTTACATGGCCAAGCTTTTCGATTCGTTTGTTCCAGTCGAAGAAATTCTGCCGCTCACGCAATCAGTCGCCAGAGTATTCGGCAGGCTTGGCGAAAAGAAAAATCGCAGCCGCGCCAGAATCAAATTCCTGATTCAGGATTTGGGCATCGAGAAATTTCGCGAATTGGTGCTGGAGGAGCGCAAGACTCTTGAACCCGATCCGCGCTGGACCGATTTTGTAGATGACGCGAAACATTTCGAAGAGCGGCCCTTGCGCGCCGGCGGCGAATTACCTGCATCCGCTTCAGCAGGATTCCAGCGCTGGCTGAAACACAACACGCGGATTCAGAAGCAGCCCGGTTACGTCACGGTTACCGTCGCCCTTCCCCTCGGCGACATTACCGCCGATCAACTGCGTTCTTTGGCCGACATTGTTCGCCGCTTCACCAAAGAAACCGTGCGAACCACCGTCGAGCAGAATTTCGCAATCCGCTGGGTGAGCAAAAGTGATTTGCCCGCCATGTACGAAGCGCTGGAAGCTGCCGATCTGGGCCAATACGGAGCAAGCGCCATCGTCGACGTCGTGACTTGCCCGGGCACCGATACTTGCAAGCTAGGAATTTCGTCATCTCGCGGGCTCGCTGCGGAACTACGCAAGCGCCTGCTGGAAAAGGGCGCGGAAATGGATGAGTCCGTCGAAAACCTGCACATAAAAATTAGCGGCTGCTTCAACAGCTGCGGCCAACATCACGTGGCGGATTTGGGCTTCTACGGCGTGAGTCGCAAAATCGCCGGCTATGCTGTGCCGCACTTTCAGGTGGTGCTCGGAGGTGAATGGGAACACAACGCGGGGTCGTATGGTTTGCCCGTTGTGGCGATCCCATCGAAGAATATTCCTGAAGTGGTCAATCGGCTTACTACGCGCTACTTGGAGGGCCGGACGAAGGGCGAAGGTTTCAAAGATTTTGTCAAGCGCGTTGGAAAAGTCGAGATGAAGAAGTTGTTGGAGGATTTGACAAAACCTCCCGCCGATCCATCGGACCGGTCGTTCTTCAGCGACTGGGGCGATCCTCGCGAATATACTCTGGGCGACATGGGAACGGGCGAATGCGCCGGAGAAGTAGTGTTTCCGATCGAGTTCGACCTTGCCGCCGCCGAACGCCAACTATTTGAGGCGGAGGTCGCCTTTGATGGCGGCCAAAGCGAAGAGGCAGGAAAGAAAGCTTACCTCGCGATGCTCCAAGCTGCGCGCGGTCTGGTTAAACTTGAAATGCCGCAGGTGTCGGATAAGCCGGACGAAGTTGTCAGCGAATTTCGCGCCCGTTATTACGATACGCAGAAATTCTGGGATCCTTTTGCAGGCGGGAAATTCGCTAATTATCTTTTCGACGCTCATCGGAAAGCGAACGAGCCTCACACCGAGGATTCGAACCGCTACCTGATCGATGAAGCGCAACTTTTTATCGACGCCGCGCACAGTTGCTACAATAAATTGGGCAAATTGGGCACGCCGGTAAACGCCTGAGCAAGGAACTTCCAGCCTCGTGAATCTTCAGCATGTAAATGTGAAGCTGATGCTCGACTCGCCAGCCGACGCGGACCTCGCGCCGCTTATCCCGATTTTCTACTCCTGGATTAGAGGTCAAATTTTCGAAGAGCTTTTGCTGGATGTCGCCGATTATCGGCACGTCCCCGCCGGTCCTGGCGTGGTCCTAATCGGCCATCAGGCCAACTACAGCGTGGATAACCTCGATAACCGGTTAGGCGTTCGTTACAATCGCAAGGCGGAATTGGATGGCGGGAATCAGGACCGCTTGGCGCAGGCCGTGCGCGCGGCGCTGATCGCATGCCAGCGTTTGGAGGCGGAGCCGACTATTGCGGGGAAGTTCCACTTTAGCGGCCGCGAACTCGAGCTTTTTATCAACGATCGCCTGCTGGCTCCGAATTCCGAACCAACCTTTGCAGAAGCTCGTCCAGATCTTCAGCAGTTCGCGGAAAAGCTATTTCGCGGACCTCATTATTCGCTAGCCCATAATCCAGATCCCCGGAAACTATTCGGAGTTTCGATAAAGGCTTCGGATTCTTTTCCATTGGCGACTCTGCTCAAGAATCTGGGGAGCTAATTCGTTCTTCAGGAGATCATCCCCTCACTTCGTGGCTAGCCACGCAAATCTGCGTTTGTAGCCAAGCACATGATTGATCCAAGCATATTTATCGAAACGCCGCCGGGGGTAGGATTGGCGAGCGTGGGCGTCCGGTTTCCGCAGGCGCGGACGCTCGCGCTCCTGGCTAGCCATTACGCCGCGCCCGCTTCTTGCTCTTTGGCTTCCTGGTGTTTTCTGTTTGGGAGGGGAGGCGGCCTGTGGTTCGGTCGGGCTCGTATTTTTCAAGCTCGCGTCCGCTTCGGGCTGCGTTGTCAATCGGTGTGAGGCCTGGGCCCTGGGTGGATTGATTGGTTCGAATGTTGCGCGTCGCCATCATATCTCCTTTCCGGCATTGCAATGAAAACTGCGCTTTCCCATTCAGTATGGAAATGCAGACGCGTACTTTCCATCAGGGATACGCTGTAGCCGAGGGCGGCGATTCCCAATAGATTTTCGAGTGAAGACAACTAGGAGTGCGGTGCGTCAGCGACACGAAAGGATTAACTTGCCTTTCGGCGGGTGCGATGCGGGGTCGCGACTGAAACTACTTTGGATTCGCGCTTGCCGGCGTGACCGGCGGCGAGGCTTTTCTTGAGAGCCTCCATCATGTCAATCACCGGGGCGCGATGGGGCGCTTTCGGTGCGGCGATCACGGCGCGGCCTTTGAGTTTGGCTTCGATCAGATCGCTGAGCCGCTCCTGAAATTCATCCCGATATTCTGCGGGCTTGAACGGTGCAGAGAGGCTCTCGACCAGCTGATTGGCCAACTTGACTTCCTCGGGCTTGAGTTTTATGTCGTACTTCTTGCCATAGCCTTCCACGCTGGCGATTTCATTCTGGTAGAACATCGTGTGCAGGGTGAGCCCGTTATCGCGCGGGCGAATGAAAACGGTGTATTCCCGCTGGTGCATGGTCACTTTGGCGATGCCAACTTTATCGGTGTCCTCGAGTGCCTTCAGCAGGAGCAGATATGCTTTTTCCGCATGGGGTTCGGGCAATGCCATGTAGGAGGATTCAAAATAGATCGGGTCCACCTCGTTTCCATCAAGGAAGGTGAGGATCTCCATCGTATGACCAGATGAAGGCGTGATCTTCTTGATTTCTTCCGGCTCAATGACCACGTACTGGCCCTTCTCGTATTCGTAGCCTTTAACTATCTCGGAACGATCCACGATGCGATTGCAATGCGGACAGAATAGCGGCTGCTTGATTCTCGTATTACACGTCTTATGAATCTGGTGCAGGTTGGCGCGCTTCGCGCGAGCGGCAGCATACATGCGAATCGGAATCGAAACCAAGCCGAAGGAAATAATCCCTTTCCATACCGCCGACGCCATAAGCGCCCTCCTCGAATGAGAGTACCTGGCCGCTGGCACCGCACAATAAAGGAAAGACCCTAGAAGTGAATGGTTTGCGGGTCGGCTTCTTCGCCCTAACCCGTGGGGCAGCAAGTGGTTCCTCAGAGGCGGTGTGTTGCAGGCCGGGCATTTTGGCGCGTTTGGAGTAAACCGAACGAACAGCGTTTATACTGGAGCGAACATGTGCGCCCTGGCTGATTACAACCGCAAACGGAACTTTGCGGCGACTCCTGAGCCGAAGGGACGCCCCAAGAAATCGGTTTTGCCGATTTTTGTGGTGCAGCGCCACGCGGCTCGGCGGTTGCATTACGACTTCCGGTTGGAAGTGAACGGCGCGCTGGCATCGTGGGCAGTTCCAAAGGGTCCGCCTGAGGTGCGCGGCGAAAAGCGGCTGGCGGTCCACGTGGAGGACCACCCGATCGACTACGCGAAGTTCGAGGGAGAAATTCCGAAAGGCAACTATGGCGCAGGTCAGGTTCAGATTTGGGACAAGGGAACGTACGAGATCGAGGGGCCGGAGAGTGCGGCGGCGCAAATCGAGCGGGGCGATTTAAAGTTTCGGCTTCACGGCGAAAGGCTCAACGGAAGATTCGTGCTGGTAAAGATGCGGCGCTCGGAGCGCGGCAATGAATGGCTCCTGATTCGCAAGGAGTCAGATGCGGAACCTTCCACGGCGCAGCACGCAGGGAAGCGCCTTTCGATTTCTACCGGCAAGGCCGACGCTACCCGGAAAGCGATTCTGAATCCGGACGAATTGCCGGGCGCGAAAAAAGCCGCAATGCCGGATCAAGTGCCGGTGGCTCTGGCCACGCTTGCGGACAAGCCCTTTTCGAACTCGGATTGGCTGTTTGAAATAAAGTGGGACGGCGAAAGGGCTTTATCCTTTGTGCGCGACGGCGAGGTGGAGCTTCGCTCCCGATCCGACCGAGAAATCACGCAGGAATATCCGGAGCTGAAAGAGCTGCCAAAGAGGCTGAACGCTCGCAGAGCGATACTTGATGGCGAAGTGGTGGTTTTGGATGAAGCGGGGCGCTCGGATTTCATGCGCATTCAGCAGCGGTTTGGCGTTTTGAATCCTTCAGTGCGGCTGCAGCAGACCGTTCCGGTAACTTACTATGCGTTCGATCTTTTGTATTACGACGGCTACGATTTGCGAAATGTAGCCCTCGAGAGCCGCAAAGAATTGCTGCGGAGCTTGCTGACGGCATCGGAGCGCGTTCGTTTTTCCGACCATCAGAATGAGAAGGGAATCGAGCTGTATGAGGTGGCCAGGCAGCAGGGGTTGGAAGGGATCGTCGCCAAGCGGCGCGACAGCATCTATCCCGGGAAGCGTTCGTCTCTCTGGCTGAAGTTCAAAATCGTCCAGGATATTGACGTGGTGGTCGGCGGGTGGACAGCGCCGCGAAAATCGCGCGAACATTTCGGCGCGCTGCTCATGGGTCTGTACGATGCGGCGGGCAATCTGGAATATATCGGAAGCGTGGGCACGGGTTTTACGCAAGAACTGCTCGACAGCATTTACAAGACGCTTCAGGAGTTGGAGACAGCCGACAGCCCGTTCCGTACAGCGCCAAAGGTGAAAGAGGCTGTGCACTGGGTGAAGCCCGAGTTAGTGGCGCGCGTGAAGTTTGGGCAGTGGACTCATGACAAGAAATTGCGCGCGCCCGTGTTTTTGGGACTTCAAGAGGATCGCGCGGCGAGCGATTGCCGGTTTGA
>DATDIT010000035.1:0-6187 GCA_036520875.1 Candidatus Acidiferrales bacterium | reverse complement strand
ACACTGGCGAACTCCGCCACGGCGTGGCAGACACACCCCGCGAGCCACGTCATCCTGAGCGGAGTCCCGCGCTTTTTTCCTCGCGCGGTGTTTGCGCGGCGCGGGACGCAGTCGAAGGACCTCTCTTCGATCTCAGCATCTTCCTCCCTGCCGCTCGCGCCGCATTGTTTTCTTCGCTTCGCCCTTCACCGCTGCGGCCTCGAAAAGGGGCTCGGCACTTGCACAGTCTTCGTAGTCTCGTCGCGCAGCGCCGTCCCTGTGTAATGCAAAAACACATCGTCCAGCGTCGTACTCTGCACGGAAACCCTCTTCACCTTCACGTGGCTCGCGCGAGACAAATCCATCAACGCCGCCACCGTTGCCGGACCGTTGTTCGTCGTAATGTGGACCACGCCATCATGCTCCGTCACGCCTGTCTCACCGGCCAAGCCCATCAATTGCTGTTGCCAATCCGCCGGCGCGGCCTCGAATTCGGCCTCCACAATCTCCGTCCCCGGAATGTTGTCCTTCAGCCGGGTCGGCGTGTCCAGGGCCGCCAGCTTGCCGTGATCCACAATCGCGATGCGGTCGCAGAGCTTGTCGGCCTCATCCATGTAATGCGTCGTCAGCAGAATCGTCAGTTCCGCTTTGTCGCGCAGCTTGCGAATCATCTCCCACACATGCGTACGCGAAACAGGATCCAGTCCCGTCGTCGGCTCGTCCAAAAACATGATCTTCGGTGAATGGACCAGCCCGCGCGCGATTTCCAGTCGCCGGCGCATGCCGCCGGAAAATGTTCCCACCAGCTTGTCGCGGAATTGCAGCAGTTCCACCGATTCAAGCAACTCGTCGATCAGCGCATCGCGCCTTTCTGCCGGCACGCTGTACAGCTTGGCGTGAATCACCATGTTTTCTTTCGCGGTCAATTCCGGATCGGAGGTAAACGCCTGCGGAATCACGCCGAGCGTGTTTCGTACACCATTCGGATCCGTGAGGATATCGTGGCCGTCAATCCGAGCCGCTCCCGAAGTAGGCGGCGTAAGCGTGGTCATGATGCGTATCAAAGTCGTCTTCCCCGCTCCGTTCGGTCCCAGCAGTCCAAAGATTTCCCGCCGCGCCACGGTAAAGCTCACGTCGTTCACCGCCGTGAACTCCCCAAACTTCTTCACCATATGCTCCACTTCAATCGCATTCATACCGAGTCTCTCTTGGAGGGAGCGCTTTTCTCCTCCGCTGTCATCCCGAGCGGAGTCCCGCGCGTTTCTGCTTTTCCCGCGCTTTTCGCGGGCGCGGGACGCAGTTCGAGGGATCTGCTTTTCTCTTACGTTTGCTAGCCATTACAGCCGCGCAAACCAGCTCTTCTTCTCCCGCGGAGGCAGCAGCACCGTCGCCGTCATGCCCGTAAACAGCCGTCCGTCGTCCTTCGGCAGCGACACCTTGATCGCAAACGTCTTGATATCGCGCTTGGTGCGGCTCACGTCCCGCTGCGTCGCGAAATCGTTCTCCACTCCTTTAAAAAAAACCTGCCCTTGGAGAACGTCGCCCGAAGGAAGCCTCACCTGCAGTGTTTGCCCGAACCGCACCGAATCGATGTAGCTCTCTTCCACGTCCGCTCGCACCCACAGGTTATTCACGTCCACGATCACCACGATCGGCGATCCCTGAGCCACCACCTCGCCCTGCTTCGCCACTCGCACGGAAACGATGCCGTCAATCGGCGCGTAGATTTTCATGTAGCCCAGTTGCGTTCCGGTTTCGATGGCGGCGGCTCGCGCCTGCTCCAGTTGCGCGATAGTCGTCGCCAGTTCACTCCCTCGCACGTCTACTTGCTTCAGGTTCGCCTTCGCCATCGCCAGCGCCGCTTCCTGTGCGGTCACCGAGTCTTCGAGCGACTTCACGTTCGCCTGCGAAGCTCGAAGCGTGGCGTCCGCATGGTCGCGGTCCTGGGCCGATTCCACACCGCTCTCGAACAGTTTCATCATGCGGTCGTGGTCCGTCTGGTCGCGCCACAGATTCGCGCGCGCCTGATCCAGCTGCGCCCGTGTCGACGTCAGCACGGCTTCGGCTTGCTTCAATGACGCGCCGGTCGTGTCCTCCGTCATCGAATAATTATGGTTAGCCTCGCTCACCTGAGCCTGCAAGCTCGCCACGTTGGCCTTGGCGGCCGCTAGACTGGCCTCAAGCTCCTTGGGATCGAGCTCCGCAAGCAGATCCCCTTTTTTCACCACCGAACCCTCGTCCACAGTCAGATTCACGATGCGTCCCGTGATTTGCGGACTTACGATCACTTCGTTGCCGTCCACTGTCCCGGTAAGGGGAATCTCCGAGCCATGCGGCGTGCTGAAAATGTAGAACGCCAGCGAGATAAGAAATACCACGCCGATGACCCCTAGCGTTTTCGCGGTCTTCTTCATTGCGCCTGGGCTCCTTCGCGAGCCACCGCGTGCCGGAGAAAATCCAGCACCGCGCGCTTGCGCGTTTCCACAGCCTCCGGCGTCAGCAAATCGCGCTGTACGACGTCGCTCATGATGCTGGCCGCGGCGAAATACGACGTCGTGACTCCCAGCGCGATCATGGCCGTCTGGTCGGCGTCCATCTCGCGAAATTCACCCGCCTCGATTGCTTTTTTCACCGTGCTTGCCAGCCGCTCATGCAACGGACGAAAATATTCCTTCGCCATCCACTGAAAATCGTTGCGCGATTCCATCGCTTCCCGCTGCACCAATCGCGGATAGTTCGGATGCGTCGCCAGAAAATCGAAGTACCCGTTCACGCAGCCGAAAAATTCATCGCCCGCGGATAGCTCCTTGGCGGGAGGCGCCAGCACTCCCGCCCGCAGTTGCCGCAAAAGATTTTCCAGTACGGCGCGGTGCAGACGGCGCTTGTCTCCGAAGTAGTAGTAGAGCATCGCCTTGTTCGCATGCGCCGCGGCGGCGATTTCCTCCGTCCGCGCGCCCGCCAGCCCCTGCGCTGCAAATTGCCGCTCGGCCGCGGCCAGAATTCGCCGTGCCGTCGCCGGGTCCTGTACTTTTCTACGTCCGCGTCGCATGTTTGATTTCACAGTCCCAGCCGGTTCATGTATTCGTCCGGATAACGCGCGCCCGCCGCAACTCCCGGAGGCGCAATCCCGTCAAGCCGTGCGAAATCCGCCGCGGTCAGCGAAATTTCCAGGGCCGCCAAATTTTCGTCGAGGTATTTCCGCCGCTTCGTTCCCGGTATCGGCACCACGTCTTTTCCTTTTGCCAGCACCCAGGCCAGCGCCAGTTGCGCAGGCGTGCAATGCTTCTCCTCCGCCATCTCTTCCACGCGCTGCACAATTTCCAGATTCTTCTGAAAGTTTTCGCCTTGAAAGCGTGGAGACATCCGCCTGAAATCGCGGTCCCCGAAATCGTTCTTCTTCACCTTGCCTGTTAAAAATCCGCGCCCCAGCGGGCTGTATGGGACAATCCCGATTCCCAGTTCGCGGCAAACACCCAAAATCTCAGCTTCAATATCGCGCGTCCAAAGCGAGAATTCGCTCTGCAGCGCCGTGATGGGATACGTGGCGTGTGCGCGCCGAATTGTTTTCGCGCCCGCTTCTGAAAGACCGATGTAGCGGACCTTTCCCTGTTCGATCAGCCGCGCCATCGCGCCAATGGTTTCCTCGATCGGCACGTTCGTGTCCACGCGATGCAGATAAAAAAGATCGATCGTCGAAATCTTCAGCCGCTTCAGGCACGCCTCGCACGCCTCCTGCACGTACTCGGCTTTTCCATTCACTCCCAGAAAACGCCCGTCGGGCATGCGCATGTTTCCGAATTTCGTTGCCAGAATTATTTCGTTGCGCCGTTTCGCAATCGCCGCTCCCACCAGCTCTTCGTTTTTCCCGCCGCCGTACATGTCGGCTGTATCCAGCATGGTGATCCCGCGATCGATCGCGTGATGAATCGTCGCGACGGACTCCGCATCATCCGGCGTCCCGTAGGATTGCGACATTCCCATGCAACCCAGGCCCATCGCGGAAACAACGAGCGAACTTTTCCCCAGCCGGCGATATTCCATCGAACTCCCTCCTTAAAAATGGCAGAATATTATTCAACTAACCAGTTAGTTTAATTACGGAGAGGCAACATGTCAAGTGCAAGGCGCCCGGGAGCCTCAAAAACGGGTCAAAAAGTAAGGCGGGGACGGCTTCCGGGCCGAGGGATTGGAAAGCCCTCTTCCCCTTCCATTTGTGCTTCCGTAGGGGCGTCAGCCGACGGTTGGCGGGCAGTTTGGGGGCCCGAAATTGTGTCTAGTAGAAAGGTCTAATTGAAAGGATCCAGTGCGTCAATATCATCACGTTTTCGGGGCACCCAGGCTCCGGCCCTACGCATCAAGGGCGCCGCCGGAGCCTGCCGGAAGCTCGATCGAGTACTTGGTGCGGGCCTTCTCGCCATGAAGCTCGAACGCCAGTTCGATAAGCCTGTCAATCAATTGGGGATACGGCAGGCCGGACGCCTCCCACATCTTCGGGTACATACTGATGGAGGTGAAGCCGGGGATGGTATTGAGTTCGTTGATGAAAATCTTGCCCGTACGCCGCTCCAGGAAGAAGTCGCAACGCGCCAAACCCGTTCCTTCGATGGCCCGAAACGCGCGCACGGCGAAATCCTGAAAAATTCGCACTTGTTTCTTCGTCAACGGCGCGGGAATCAGCAGACGAGTTCCCTCCTCCAGATATTTCGCGGTGTAATCGTAGAATTCGCGGTGCGGCAAAATTTCTCCTGGCACTGAAGCGCGCACATCGTCGTTGCCGAGAACCGAAACTTCGATTTCGCGCGCGGTCACCGCGCGTTCGACCATAATTTTTAGCGCGAATTCCGCCGCCAAATCTATCGCCGCAGGCAACTCCTTCATATTTTTCACGCGAGACATTCCCACGGACGAGCCGAGCGTCGCGGGCTTCACGAACACCGGAAATGTGAATTTCTTCTTGATGGCGCGCAGCACTTTCGGGCGCTCGCGTTCCCACTCCGAGCGGTGCACGGCCACGAATGGAACGATCGGTATTCCCTCGTATTCGAACAGGCGCTTCTGCACGTCCTTATCCATCCCAACCGACGACGCGAGCACGCCTGCGCCCACGTACGGCAGGCCAGCCAGTTCGAGCAGACCTTGCACTGTGCCGTCTTCTCCGAAAGTGCCGTGCAACACGGGAAAAATCACGTCCAATGCGATGCTCGGATGCTGCGCGGTCGGCGCAACTGGAACCAGCGCCGCTCCAGTGGGATCGGGGGGAAGGTAAACCGGCTGGCCGCACTTCAGCACTTCGCCCAGCATTTTTTGCGCCGGGGCGCCCACCATCCATCGGCCTTCTTTGCTGATGCCGATCGGCACGGCCTCATATTTTTCCGGATCGAGCGCGCGAATCACCGACGCAGCCGAGGCGAGAGAAACCTCGTGCTCGCCCGAACGCCCGCCAAAAATCACGCCCACTCGCAGCCGTTTGTTTGAAGTCATTTGGAATGCGCCTTGAGACGAACTCTATTTTTATGTCAGCCGCCTCGGAATTGCGAGAGAACATGAAGGCTTTGATGTCCATTCTACAACTCGCAGCTTAAACGTCCGCGTAGCAGTCGCGGCGACGCGGCGTTATCATTCGCCGGTTGACGTGCACGAAAGGAGAACTGTGATGGCTGCTGATGCGAATAAGAGAGACGCTCTTGCCCACGAAGGTGAAATCCAAACAGACCGTCGAAATTTCATGAGGAGCGCCGCCGCAGCGGGCTTGCTTGGCGCTGCCGGAGTTGTGCCCGAGCTCGGCCAACCGACTCAAGCGGCGCAACAGGCGGAGACGGCAGAGCCAAATCTCAAACCGCCCGCGGGCCTATCGCCTCGCGGTATTCCCGACCTGCGGTTTCCAATCTCCTACAAGGAATCGGTGCCGGCAGCCGTGGGCGTGATGACGCAATACTTTGCTGCGTTGGGCCAGCGTGATCTGAAAGGCATCGCCGAAATGCTGCACTTTCCCTTTGGCACGTTTGAGCGCACCGAGGCGGTGGTGGTCAAGAGCGCGGACGAACTTATCACTCGCGCGCCCGCGTCGATGAACATGACAGAACAGCCTGAAAGATTCACCGATCATGACGGCTACCTGAAACGCGGATGCTACGACGTGCTCGACGGCATCGAGATTTTCAACTCCAATCCGATCGCTGTGAATCTCTCGCTGAATTACAACCGCTAC
>DATDIT010000034.1:0-14190 GCA_036520875.1 Candidatus Acidiferrales bacterium | reverse complement strand
GGGGAAGGGAAGTCACTCCCCTCGCTCCCCGCCACAGCGCCGACCGAGCGCGTCGCCGACCGCGCCGAATCGCTGTCGCGTTGGAGCCGCTTCAAGTCCGCGCGCATTTCCGACGCGTGCTGATACCGAAGATTGCGATCCTTCTCCAGCGCCTTGTTAAGGATGCGCTCCAGCTCGTGCGGCATGTCCGGATTCAACCGAATGGGCGACGTCGGCGCTTTGTGCAGGATCGCGTCGAAAATCGCAGCGGACGTGCGCCCCGCAAACGCCTGCCGCCCTGTGGCCATTTCGTACAGAACCACGCCAAAGCTGAATAGGTCGCTTCGCGCATCAATCTCCTGCCCCAGCGCCTGCTCCGGAGACATATACGCGACGGTTCCCAGCGCCACGCCCGGGCTGGTGAGATGCGAATCTTCGTCCTCGGTGGTTCCTTCGGTTGGCGCGTTCCCAATCGTAGCAGCCCTGTGCGGCAACTGCTTCGCGAGGCCGAAATCGAGCACCTTGGCTTGTCCGCGCTTCGTTAGAAAAATGTTGGCGGGCTTGATATCGCGATGGATGATTCCGCTGGTGTGCGCGGCGTCCAGCGCATCCGCCACCTGCACGCCGATTTCGAGAAGCGCGCTGACGTCCAGCCTGCCCCCGACGATATGGTGCTTCAGCGTCTCGCCGTGCAGCAGTTCCATGGCGATGAAGCGCCGGTGATCGTATTCGCTGATTTCGTGAATCGTGCAGATATTCGGATGGTTCAGCGCTGCGGCCGCGCGAGCCTCCCGGAGGAAACGTTCCAGCGCCTGTTTTTCCCGCGAAATTTCATCCGGCAGGAATTTCAACGCCACCGCGCGCCCCAGCGTCACATCTTCCGCGCGATACACGACGCCCATGCCACCGCCGCCGAGTTTCTCAACGACGCGATAATGCGAAATCGTCTGTCCAACCAGCGGCTGGGAGTCTGCCATGCCGCATCATCTTAGGTTCCGCCCCAATTCAAGTCAACGATGACCCGCCCCGCTCTCATCAGCACCGTATGCGATCGCCGCCTTGCCTTTGCAGTTTCGGAGATTTAAACGTAGCGCCGCGGCCTTCAGCGCGGCAGCCTTTGCCTTTCCTGGGAACGCCAATCTCCCGATTGGCGCTTCTGTAGTTGCAGTCGTAGGGGCACGATACATCGTGCGCGGCGCACATGCTCGGCTACCTGTCCACCATCCGCCCCGCATCCCTTGTTAGCTGCCGTCATCCTGAGCGAAGCGTCCCGCGCTTTTGCTTTTGCGCGAAACGCCGGGACGCGCAGCCGAAGGGCCTCTCTTCTAGGTTTCTAGGCCGCGCCTTTCAGCCACCGGAGACTATCCAATACCGCAAGCCTCAATGTTGCCGCTCTTCGAGGCCCCGTGTATCATTATTTCGTCCATGGAGTCTCACTGTCTTTCCTTCCGCGAAATCCCGCACACGAGCAAGCTCCTTTCAACGTTTCTTGAAGATTTCCCCAAGGTCGCATCCTTTTACGCACATCCTCCAACTCTCGCTGGCATTGACGCCGCAGCCCGGGAAGTCCGCCTCGATTCAAATATCCGCCGCCAAGTCTGCGAAATTCTGCGCGAGCAGAATCAGAAATTTGGTGCCAGCAGGGAACTCGAGGCTGCCGCGAATCGCAATCTTGACCGTCTCGGCCGCGGAGCCGTGGCGATTGTCACCGGCCAGCAAACTGGCCTTTTTTCCGGTCCAGCCTACACAATTTATAAGGCCCTCTCCGCTCTACGCATAGCCGATGAGGCAACTAGCCGCGGCACGGACGCAGTTCCCATCTTCTGGCTGGCGACAGAGGATCACGACTTGGCAGAGGTTAATCATTCTGATTGGAACACCCGCGAAGGACCCATCCATTACGAATTGCCTGCCAGACCTGAAGACGCAGGCCGCCGTGTCGGCGAAATTCTGTTGGGTGACGACATCCAATCAATCGTAATTGCTGCTGCGCAAACTCTTGAGGGGCCCTTCGCTGACCAGACTGCCCAGGCGCTCCGAGAATCTTATACGCGAGACGAAACTTACGGCTCAGCATTTGGCAAATTGATGGCGCGGCTGTTTGCTGGTCGCGGCATCATTTTCATCGATCCACTCGACGTTCGTTTGCACCGACTGGCCGCGCCAATCTACCTTCGCGCGCTGGACGAAGCCGAGTCGCTTGGCGACGCTCTGCTGGCGCGATCCAACGACCTTGAGTCAGCCGGTTTTCACGCTCAGGTAAAAGTCACGCGTGAAACAACCCTGTTGTTTTACAACCTAGACGGCCGCCGTGAGCCCTTGCGCCGCCGTAACGGCAACTTTATCGCCGGAGAAGCAGAACTCTCTCGTCAACAATTGACCTCGGCATTCAAGGATCGGCCAGACGCACTTACTCCCAGCGCCTTGTTGCGCCCAATCGTGCAGGATTCGCTGCTTCCTACGGCGGCGTACGTAGGAGGCCCGGCCGAAATCGCCTACCTCGCTCAGTCCAACCTTATCTACAAACAATTTATCGGACGTATGCCGGCAATCCTTCCTCGCGGGAGTTTTACAATCGTCGAGCCTCCCATCGCCCGCTTTTTGGAGCAATACCAGCTCGAATTCCGCGATATCCTCGCGGGACCGCAGCACCTCCGAGCAAAAATGGAACAGAAATTCATGCCCGGCGATTTAGCAGCCCGCTTCGACGCCGGCGAAAGCGCACTGCGCGATTTACTGGCACAATATGACGACCCGTTGAAAAGTCTCGATCCCACTTTAGTCGACGCCCTTCGCGCTTCCGAACAGAAGATGCTCCACCAGTTCACGCAACTAAAAGCCAAGGTTGCCCGCGCCATTAATTTTCGCTCCGGAGTCTTGGATCGTCACCAGCGCATCCTCCTCGACGCCCTACATCCCGCCGGTGACCTCCAGGAACGGACTCTCAGCGCACTCCCGTTTCTCGCATCGCACGGCCCCCAACTCCTCGACGAGCTAGCCATGTCCTCATGTCCACCAGCCTCCGCGAACTCTGCACCTGCAGTTAATGCCCCCTCGACCGATACGGCTGCCTCAGGTCACCTCATTTTTAGCTTTGCCAGCGCCAGTGCCGCTCTTTAGCTGCATAACAACTAAAGGACCTGACCACCCAATAGCTCGGGAGTTGGTGGCTTTGGGCGCGCCTCAAACTGACACTGCTGTACAGGTATTTTTGCTACGGGCCGTGCCCCTTGGCTGACGGTCGCCAGGGACGTTCCGCTGGTGGCGCTGGTGGCGGCATCGCCGCTCAAGCCAGCGATGCTTAATCCCCGAGGCGCACTTTTTCCCGCAGGGCGCTTTCTCCCCCAGTCTGACGTCTAGTTATCCCAGCCCGGATACTTCGGGCAGGATCAATATCATCGGTATCACCGCGTAACAGCCTGATGCTAAGTCCTATCGTCTTTGCCGCTATGGAATCGCGGAGTAACGAACCCCGCACCCGATGCTTCATCGCAAGACCTCGGAAATTGCAGCGAAACCAGCTCACAGAATTTTATGATGTGCCGCTCAAATGACGCGCCGGCGACAAAAGGCAGAAGCAACCCGATTCTTCTCCCGCCACTTAATTGTTCGTGTGCGGCAGTTTCATTCCCTCGACAGTCGTTCTTTCTCAGTCCGATTCTGCAGTTCGCAGTCTTCTTCGCTCGGAAACAGCAAACAAAGGAAAATGCCACCCAGCACAACATAGTAAGAATTAGCGGAAGGCAAGAGGTATTTTGTCGTTTTGGCGATGCGGCAAAACTGAAGGCGGAGAGGTAAAGTGCGGGTGTGAAAATCGCAGAGGTAATAAGTGCGGGTGTGAAAATCGCAGCGGTAATGACTCCATTGAGAGACTGACGCAGGGGCCACGGCCGTGGACCGCTGGGCGCCGAGGTCGAGTTGGCGCACCAAGCTGCGGCAGTAGTACACCAAGACGCGCGGCTCGACTCGAATCAACTGCACCCATTCTCCCGCCAGGGCCCGGCTGATTCCTAACTTCGACGCTTTACACCGCGTTATCAGGACATCACTTACACTCCATTGAGAGACTGACGCAGGGGCCACGGCTGTGGACCGCTGGGTGCCGAGGTCGAGTTGGCGCACCAAGCTGCGGCAGTAGTACACCAAGACGCGCGGCTCGACTCGAATCAACTGCACCATTCTCCCGCCCGGGCCCGGCTGATTTCCTGACTTCGACGTTCGCAGTTTGACCGGCCCTGCGCGGTAAAGCGCCGGACCTCCGCTCCCGCTGGGTATTCTCAAACAGGCGGGTTCGGGGGTAGCGACGTTCGCAGTTTGACCGGCCCTGTGCGGTCAACCGCCGCACCTGGGCTCCCGCTGGGTATTCTCAAACAGGCGGGTTCGGAGGTAGCGACGTTCGCAGTTTGACCGGCCCTGCGCGGTCGGACCGCGCCGCAGCAAAATCCGGTGCACGGTGACTACCGGTAAATCGATCTGTTCGCTCCGCAGAACAACCTGCAGCTTCCGCGCTCCCCAATCCGGCCGCTGCCGGCGCAGCTCGATAACCCGCTGGAGGCGCTTCGCGCCGTTGTTTCCGTGGCGGGGATGAACCACCGCCCTTCCGCCAGGACTGGGGTTTCGCGGGAGCCGTGGGATGAGGGCGGACGCGCCGACTGTGGGTTTCAGCGGACTGCGGCGATGTGGGCGACGGCTGCGCCTGCTCCTGCGCCGACTACGAACCATAGGGCATTGCGGCGGAGGCGTCGCCAGAAGGTGCCACCCTTGGCGGCGGTGATGGCGGCGTCGCGTTCGCGGGTGAGGGCGTCGAGCTTGGTGAGGTCATCGGCGTGGTCCTGTTGGGCGGCGCTTAGGCGGAGCTGGCATTCGCGGCAGTTTTGCGTGAAATCGTAGAGGGGCTTGAGGTCCGGCGCGGGTATTTGGGCGACGCAGTTTCCTTCGAGTTGGCAGGGCATTGGCGGCTGCGACGGCGCTGTCGGCTGGTTGGAAGCGGCCTGCGGGGCGGGTGGCGACGGTTGCGCGGTGGTTTCGGATTTCGTTGGCAGGGCAGTTCCCTGCTGGAGGCGGGTGTCGGAGGGCGCCGGCGCGAGGGTGATGGGCTGCGGGAGCGGGAGATACTTCGGAAGGTCGCGCAGGATTTGCTGCGGTGTTTGCGTGGCGCGCTTCAGCTTTTCTATTTTTGCGAGGGCGTCATTCAGAGTGACGTCGCGCGTGCGCTCTCTGGTGTCGGCGGCGTCGAGGATTTGCTTTTGCGCGGCGAGGGTGGATTGGAGGCGCCGCTGTTCGTCGCGCGAGGAGAGCCAGGCGTGGATGGCGAGCGCGGCGATTAGCAAGGCTGCGCAGAAAGCTGCGATTTCCAGGGTGCGTCGTGTCATGGGAGGGTGGCCTCGTGGCTGGTGGCCTAGTAAATCTTCGGCTGACGGGATGGCGATAGTAGGCGTTGCCATTAAGCGGGCGAATTCAAGTACATGCTGCGACAGAAACAGCACCATGGAAGGCGCTTCGCGCCGGCGTTTTTGATTTTTGTGACGGGGATGAAGCGCGGGCCCGTCCGCCGAGCGGAGTTTGTTCGCGGGCGTGCGCGTTGTTTGTGCGCCGAGGCTTAGCGGAGTGGACTACATGCGCGGCACCCTTTCGCGTGAGGCGGGCGGCGGACGGGTAGCCAAGCATGTGCGCCAGGCAGGACTGATCCCCGAGAACAAAAACACTGGCGCAGTGTTTGCTCGCGACGATGCGCATTGGAGATCGAAGAGAGATCCTTCGATTGCGTTCGCGTGCCCGCAAAAACCGCGGGAAAAGCAAAGGCGCAAAAGCAGCAGAACGAGAAAGGCGAACGCGGTTACTGGACGGTGGCGTGGATGGCGGTGGGCGGGTGCGGGGCTAGGAAACCTGTTCCGCTTAGCGCGACTGATTGGGGGCTGCCGGTGGCGTTGTCGGCGTAGCTCAACGTGGCGGCTTCGGCTCCTACGACGCTGGGAGTGAAACTTACTACGGTTTGGCAGGAGGCGGTGGAGACGGTTCCCGTGCAGGTGTTGGAGGCGAGCGCGAAATCCGCGGCATTGGCTCCGCTGAGAGACGGCGTGCCGGTGAAAGTGACTGGCCCGCTCGAGATGCTGAGCACGATGGGGCCGCTCGAGGAAGTGACGTGAACTTGCACGCCGCCGAAATTTATGCTGACCGGACTGACCGAGAGGGTGGGCGTGGCGGGAACGCCGGTGCCACTGATGGCGACGGTTTGCGGGCTGCCGGTAGCGTCGTCGGTGAAAGTGACGGTGGCGGTTTCGAGCGCGGGCGAAGTGGGCGCGAATTTAATTTGCGTGGCGCAGGAGCTAGGGATCGATCCTGTGCAAGTGTTGGAATTGATGGTGAAGTCGGCATTGCCGCTGATGGCCACGCTGGAAAAATTCACGGTGCCGCCTACGGTGGTCGCGGTGATGGTTTGCGTGGCGTTGCTGCCGACGGTGAGGTTGCCGAAGTTCAGGCTCGCGGGGCTAAAGCTGAGCGACGCGGCGCTGCCGATCTGGAAATTGCAAACGTCGGCGGTATCGGGCGTGGTGTTGTCGCTCACTGCGTTGATGTATCCGAGGCTGGCGATGGGCGCGCCGACGCGAAACGTGTAGCCGGTAGCGAGCGCGACACTGACAGGCGAGGTGATGGCTACGTCATACGTGCCGGCGGACCAGTGGATTGTGTAGGTAAAGGCGTAGGTTGTCCCAGGCGAGTAATTCACCGTGGCGTCGGCCGCGTAATTCGAGATGCTTCCCTTGTAGACGTCGATCTGGCCGGTGGAATTGAAACGAATCAGCGCCGCGGCCTGCGCATAGGCATTTATCGGAGACTGCGAGAGGGCGATCACGCTATCTTGGCCGGCTGAATTCGGAGTGGCTGTGAACGTGGCGGTGAAGTTGGCGGATTGCGCGGTGAAGGATTGATTGGCGGTCCAGGAAAGCGCGCCACTGTCATTGTCCGTGGAAACGAAGCAGCCGGGCATGGAGTTGCTGATCGTGACGGTGACTGTGGAGGCGGTTCCCACCTGCGCGTTTGAATCGGTGCAAGATGCGCCAAGCACGTGCGCGGCATTCGCGGCTGTGGCTGAATTCCATGAAAGCGTGTAGGGCGAGATCGTGAGTGCCGACCCAAATGGAAATCCGTCGATGGTAAATTGGCAACTTGAAATTGTGGCGCTGCCTTGCGGCGTGGCCGTTACCGTGAGCGTTTGCGTTCCTGAAACGGTTCCCGCCGATGGCGATGTAAACGAGACGAGCGGAGGACCTGTAGTTCCGCCCTGCCCCATGAACGCGCCGAGATCCCAGGCAGTCGATCCGGTGGGACGCGTGATGTAAGCGCCACCAAACCACGCGGCGCCGCTGGTGTCCTGGCAAAGAAGAGCGAGGCTCCCGGTGCAAGAGGAGGTGAGATTCGCTCCCTGGCCGGAAACAGATGGATCAGATGACGATGGTTTGTATTTGTTTCCGAGCGTAAAGCCGTAGGTGCTGGCCTCGGTCGAGGTCATCGCATGATTGTTGCTCTGATTTACCGTGCCGGTGGCCGTCACCTGCACGCCGCCGCCGAGCGTGATGTTGTTTTGAATGACGACTTGACCGGCCAAACTCGAGCCGTTGTAGGGCACCACGGCGATCGCCGCCGCGCCTGCCGCGGTGCTGTCGGATGTATTGTTGTAGACGTATCCGCGCGAAGAGGAGGAATCGCTTCCCGTGGTCACCACATCAATCGGCGGCACGGGCCCGCCATTATTTCCGAGGACGTTGTTGTAAACCTGCGAGCCTTTGTAGCCGACGAAAATGGTGAGACCGGGATCGGGGTTGTCGTGAATCCACATGTTGTACACGGTGAATCCGCCGATGCCGTTTTCGTCCTCGACGATTTGAGTGTGCTGGGCGTGCAGGCTGTCGCAGCCGTAGCCAACGGGATTCGTGCCATACCAGATATTTTGATTGACGCCGCTGACTTCTGTGTCGTGGCAGAGCGTGACGCCGAAGCAGGCCGACGAGGTTTTCACAAATTTGCTGTTGCTCACCTCGCGGCAATTTTCGCAGGCGCCGCCGAGATTCCCACCGTTGATTTGCGTGCCCGAGGAGTTGAAGCCGTAGCCGCCCGAATCGTCGATGGTGCTGTTCAGCAGCGTCACGTAGCCGAGAATTCCGCCCGAGGCGTAGTCCGGCACCCAGGAATTGGAAATCTGGTGCGTGGTGATGAAATCGTGGATGTACACGTTTTCCACGATGTTGCCTGTCGATCCCTGCGCGCTGATCGCGTCGGACGAGCCAAAGCCGTTCGACCCGATGTTCTGGTTCTTCATCTCGAAATCGTCGATGGTGACGTAGCTGACCGACCCGAGATAGAAGAAGTGCCCGATCACCGTTTGCGCGGCGTCGAATACCGGGCGCGCGAATGATGCGCCGGCGAACCAGGTCACATCCACGCCGTAATAATCCTGCGTGCTGCTGTTGCCTCCGGTTGAAATGCCGATCGGAAAGCAGGCGGCCGGCCAGGTGACGCCGCCCTTGAAAATGAAGTGGTCGCCAACGGCGTGCGAGTAGGTGGGCGCGGAACCGCAGGACATATACGGATGCGATTTCCAGGGAGTGCTCTTCGAGAGCCCGTTGTTCGAGTTCGAGCCGCTGGCGTAGTCGATGTAATAGGTGGCGGCACGCGCCACTCCGGCTATTGCGATCAGCATCAGCAGGAGAAGCATGCGGAGTGCGGCGATTTTCAGTGTATGTCGTGTCATGGTAGAAGTGGTGAGCGGCTAGTGGCTGGAGAAGCGAGGAGGCAGGGATTTTGCGCAGGCGATGCGGCGCGATCGAAGAGAGATTCCTCGGCTGCGTGTCCCGGCGCTTCGCGCAAAAGAAAAGGCGCGGGACACTCCGCTCGGAATGACAGCGCTACCCGAGCGCGTCAGAGATAAGCCAGGAGAGTGAAATGGACATTGGCGACAAAGCGCCGGAATTTACGTCGGTGGATCAGAATGGCGAAAAGATCGCGCTGAAAGATTTCAAGGGTAAGTGGGTGGTGCTTTATTTTTATCCGCGCGCGGATACTCCCGGATGCACGATCGAGGCGTGCGGGTTTCGCGATTCGTTCAAGCGGATTGAGAAGACGGGGGCGGTGGTGCTGGGCGTGTCACCCGACGAGGCCAAGGCGCAGAAAAAATTCGAGGAGAAGTACGATTTGCCGTTCACGCTGGTGGCGGACGCGGACAAAACGATTTGCAATTTGTATGGCGTGATTCAGGAAAAGAATATGTACGGGAAGAAAGTGATGGGCGTGGCGCGGACTACGTTCGCGATCGGTCCGGATGGGAAGATCAAACACATTTTTCACAAAGTGAAGCCGGAAGGGCACGCCGAAGAAGTGCTCGAATATTTGAAGGGCGCGGCGTAGCTAGCGACGCTAGCAGTAAGCCAAATTTGTGAAGCGCTTCCCTGCCCCGTTTTTCTCGGCGCGGCAAGATCGAAGAGAGGTCCTTCGACTGCGTCCCGCGCCGCGCAGAAACCGCGCGAAGAGGAAAAGCGCGGGACTTCGCTCAGGATGACGGCACAAGACAAAAGAAAAGGCAAAAGAAAAGCGCGGCACTACAACTGCAAAAGCGGCGCGTGTGGGCGTAGTACGAGGATACGGAGAGAATCTTTACACCGCGAGGCGAAATCGCGCAAGTGGTTGTTGGTGTAAAGAAAAATCGTCCATGGTGAACGGCGATCGGGACGGTGATTTTGGCTCGCGCGAGGAGCACGCCCGGCAAGCCCGGGCGGCAAACGGCGAGCGCCCTTCGAAGTTTTCCCTTCCATGCATCGGCGCAAGCAGTACGACGTCGCAAGATGATGCTCTTGTAGCGCCGGCTTCCAGCCGGCGAATTTCCGCTTCGGTAGCTGCGCAGAAAAACGCCGCCAGGATGGCGGCGCTACAAGAGCTGCGGGGCGGATAGCGAACACTGCCGGCTCGCCCTTCACTTTGCTCAAAAGCAAACGGCAAAAGCAAAGGCTTCCGGCGTGGCCTTCACTTTGTTCAGGGTGAACGGGCGCGGCGAGGGGCGAGGGCCGAAAGGCCTCACCCCTGAAGGGGTGAGCTACATGAAACCAAAGGCACCAATGGGGAGAAAGGCGAGGGGCTCACTGCACGATTAGGGTGAGGGTGGTGGTGTGGGTGGTGGAACCCGCGGTAGCGGTGACAGTGACTGTGTAGTTTCCGGCGGGCGTTCCCGGCGTCTGAGGAGAAGAAGGCGAGGAGGGCGACGACGGCGCTACTGCGCTATTTCCGCCGCCTCCGCAACCTACGGGCGCGAGTCCGGCCATCACCAACAGCAGAGCGAGCGGCATCGCGAAGCGGCGCCGCCGGATTTGGGTCAGCAGAACCAAGAATGAAAACAGCAAGAAAGCCAGCGACGCGAGGCGGCTGGCCGGCAAATGGAACGGTGGTGGGCCGGATGGTTCCACTTTTGGTTGCGCGATTGACGCGCCAGGCGCTGTGGTGCTGATCGTCATGGTGCCAATTCCAACTCCATTCGCGGTCGCGTCGGACGGCGGATTCACGGAACACGTGGTATCCGCTGCGGGCACGGCGCATGAAACATTTACAGTCGAAGAGTAGCCAAAGAGCGGTCTGATGACGATGTCGTTGATATACATCGCGGTTTGCCCGGGAATCACAGTCTGCGACGCGATTCCCTGATTCGTGACGATGAAATCGGCCGTCAGATTCATGGGAACCGTCGCGGAAGCCGAAGCTCCGTAGTTTCCGTCTCCCGGATAGCTTGCGACGAAATTGTATTGGCCGGGAGTCAACTGCGTGGCGTTGAAAGTTGCGATCGACTGGACAGTGCCGCCGGAAGAAGTCCCGCTGGAAAGAAGACCGGTGGCGAGTGCTGGGCCGCCAACGCCGTTGGTGAAGGTTACCAGTCCTCCAGGTGGCAAGCCGACGCCAGTACCGGACACGGTGGCGGTGAGAATGAGACCCTGGGCGGTTTGCTGTGCCGCGAGCGATGTCTGAGTGGAAATCGAGGTGATGGAGAAATTGCTCGGGGTAGTGTCGCTGCTGGACTGGAAACTATTGTCTCCGAGATAGAGTGCGGTGGCGGAATAGGTGCCAACCGGAGCGATGGTATCGGCGTTCGAGAGTGATTGTCCGTTCGAGGCGCTACTCAGAATGGCGCCCCAAAGCGACGAGCCGCCATTGCTGTAGTAATTGATACCGCCGGTTGGCGAGCCGTAGCCGGATTGCCAGTTTATTTGAGCCTGGAAATAAATGGGCGTGCCGTAGGGGACGCTCGTGAACGGCACCAAATTGCCCATAGGGTTTTTCGTGAACACGGAAAAAGTGAGTGTGGTTGGTTCCGGCGAAATGGTGACTTGCACGAGAGGCGACGAAGAGCTGCCGCCATAGGTACCATCACCGGGATAATGCGTATTCAGTTGGTAAGTGCCGCCGGGAAGACGAGCGGTACCGCTGTAGGAAGCAGTTGCGTCAAGAGGAAAGATCGCGAAGGTGTTGTCTCCGATGAGGCCGAGGAAATCATTGTTGTGAGTAAACCAAACGACGCCGGTTGGAGTGCCGGAGCCGCTAGTTGGCGCGACGGCGCCTGAAATGTTGAGCGGGTCACCATGCATCACCGTGGTAGGACTGATCGAAAAAGTGGTGCTCGTGGCGTTGAAGGTGACGCTGCTCCATTGATTGATGAGGTTTGTGGCGTTAACCGAGCCGAGGCCCGTTGCCAGATCGTAGCCGACACCACTCTCATACTTGGCAGACGCCGTGCCGTAATTGAGTTCGCCCGGAACGGCATTATTCCCTACCGTGACATCGTTGAAGACGCACGAGCTTGCCGGGAGCGTTGTGGTGCTGGAGGCATTGCATTGCGAGAGATTTTCGGCGTTCGCGAGCCTGTAGAGGACGTAATTCGGCTGGCCGAGGCGGACACCTATTTTCTGGGCGACGTTAGCCATGATCCCGGCGAAGGCCTGAGTGGAAGCGGATGTGCCGGACACTCCGTAGAACGTGATTTCACCCTGAGAGTTGGCAGTGCACGAACCGTCGATACAGATCAGGTACGGGTCATGACCAGCCGCAGTCAGAGAGACATCCGGAAGATCGCGTGCGTTATCCGCGGGAATTCCCGGGACGCCAGTTTGCCAGGAGGGTTTCGTGAAGAACGTGCTGGCGCCGCCTCCGCCCGCCGCGATGCTTGGCTTCGAGCAATCGGGCTGACCGGATTTGCAACTCTCATTCCAGACATTCTCGGGAATGTAGGAAATGGCAGACCCGATAGAGTCAGAGCTGATGAGAGTATTGGTGGGTCCCCAATATTTGGAACTGTTGGATCCTTCGTCGAAAATCGTGCCACCGACAGCGAGGACGTATGGATTCGATGCCAGCAAGTTAACCGAAAGAGGGCCGGTGGCTAGTGTCTCGCTGTTTGGGTCGTCGCAGCCTTCGGCGCCGGAGTCGCCAGACGCCACCACGTAAGTAATTCCCTCGGCGGCAGCCTGCTGCGCCAGACTCGAGGTGGCCGTTGCTTCGGCGCTGGTGAAATTCGCCTCACAGTTGCCGAAACTTTCGCTCATCACGTCCGCGAAATTGTTGTCGATGACGTAGTTCTCGGACAAATCCACGCCGTCCGTGGTGGCTGTCGACTGCGAGACAACGAGCGTAGTCGACGCGAAGGGCGTGAGGGCAGTCACCCAGGTCGCATCCAGCACAGCCTCTGCCTCTTCGCCACCGCCCAGATCGCCAGGATCGGGACCGTTTACGAGCACCTGCGGAGGTTGCGCCTGGTCCTGCGCTAAGTCGTGGAAGTCCTGGACGTCCTGCACATTAATATTGGTGCGCGCAACGATCGCGATGCTTGTGGCGCCGGGAGGATTCGTGAGCGGGTTGATGTTGTAAATAATGTAAAAGTCGCCCGGCAAGAGCGCGTGCAGGCCGTTAGCGGCAGTAAATTGTGGCCGCTTCCCTGTCGTCGCCGTGGCCGCAAACACCTGAGGTGTAACCTGTGATTGCGGCGCCTTCAGGAAATTGTGAAGCGTAAACACGCCTGCGACAACCGGAGCGAGTGCGGCGGGGATCTGCGGATCGTTCGCATTGGCCCAGTGCTCCGCTCCGTTGACGACGTATCTGTGGATCGAAGTGTGAAGCGCCTCTTGCACCTGTGCCGCGGTGCCGGAAAATTCGATTGTCACGCGGCCGTTACTGACGTGAATGTCGTGGAAGCCGTGGATTTGCAGCCAGGAAGTGATCTGCGCGATGTCGCTATCGGACGGGCCGAATTGCTGGCCGAACTGCTGCGGCGTGAGCCAACGATGATATTGGGGGGAAGATTTGTCTTGCTGCTGGTCGAGCAGCGCCTGGAGACCGCTGGCTTGCTCGGGGCTGCGGCTCAGGACGAGCAGCATGCGATTTAGCGCGAGATCGGAGGAAGCTGGTCCGCGGTCAAACTGGGCGCGCGCGAGCGGATGGACGTTACCGCTCAGAGTGACAAGATTGTTTTCATCGACGGCTTGAGTGATGCGAGCCGGCGTCGGCGCCGGATTGTTCTGCGCGATGGAGCGGCTGGCAAAAAGAATAAGCGTTAGGAATACGAGAATAGCGTGGTGAAAGACGACCCGCGTCGTAAGTTTCATCGGCTCCGGCACCCAAGGACCGAAACTGCGCCATCCGATACTGTCCCCAGTCCTGGAGCAAAGCCGCTGCCGTGGCGCGGCGTTGTGCGAAACGCTGCCGTCCTGGCTGGGGAAGGACGGCACGTAACTAAGCCGCCAACGATCTGGTAACTAAGTACTTACTAGAATCAACTTGATAATACTATAGGCGCTCGGCGTGCCCGCGTCAAGAGAACAAGAGGCGAATGGGATGTTTCAATCGGCAGGCGCAACGTGAGTTGGCGTTCAGACCCGTGTAAGTCATTGGTAGTGCGGGAGGCGGGCGAGGACTTCGGCGGCGTAATTTGGATTTGAGCCGCCGTTCCAGAGGGCGAGAGCGCGTGCGATTTCGCCGAGGGCAGTTCCCTGCCCTGATTGGTGCGCGGCGGCGAGCTTTGAGGCGAGGGCGGCGCAGCCGATGTCGAGTCCGAGGGAGGGATTGCAGAGGGCGCTTAGAAATTTGCCGGTGAAACCGTGCTCGCGCGCGACCTGTCCCATTACTTGCATGAGCCCCCAGGAAATTGAGCGGGCGATTTCTTCGGTTCCGCCAGGCTCGACGAAC
>DATDIT010000033.1:0-4519 GCA_036520875.1 Candidatus Acidiferrales bacterium | reverse complement strand
GGCGGGGCTTTTTTGATTGCGCCCACGGGGCCGGAGGACGTTTTCACTCCCGCTGATTTGAACGACGATCAGCGCCTGCTGGGGCGGACGATCGAGGAATTCATCGCCAAGGAAGTGGTCCCGCATATTCCCGAACTGGAAAAGCACAAAGAAGGATTGATGGCGGAGTTGGTGCGCAAATCGGGCGAGATCGGGCTGCTGGGCGCGGGGATTCCGGAAGAGTACGGCGGCGCGGCGCTGGATAAAGTATCGAGCGTGATTGTGTCGGAAAAGCTCGGCGTGTATGCATCGTTTACGGTTGCATTCGGCGCGCACACGGGAATTGGGACGATTCCGCTGGTTTATTTCGGCACGGACGAGCAGAAGAAGAAATATTTGCCCAAAATTGCGAGCGGCGAAATGCTGGCGTGCTACGCACTTTCCGAGCCGCAGGCGGGATCGGACGCGCTGGCAGCGCGAACGCGCGCAGTGCTTTCACCGGACGGCAAGAACTGGCTGCTGAGCGGCCAGAAAATGTGGATCACCAGCGGCGGATTTTCCGATCTTTATACGGTGTTTGCGAAAGTGGATGGCGAGAAATTTTCGGCGTTTCTCGTGGAACGGGGTACGCCGGGATTTTCCATCGGAGCGGAAGAAAACAAGATGGGGATACGCGGCAGTTCGACGGTGCCGCTATTTTTTGAAAATGCAGCCGTGCCCAAGGAAAATTTGCTCTATGAGATTGGACGCGGGCACATTGTGGCGTTCAACACGCTCAACGCGGGGCGATTTTCCCTGGGAGCAAGCTGCGCGGGCGGAGCAAAACAAGTGCTGGCGCTTTCGTCGAAGTATTCGAAGGAGCGCACGGCCTTCGGGAAATCCATTTGCGAATTTGGCCTGGTGAAGACAAAGCTGGGCGAAATGGCGATACGTATTTACGCGCTGGAGTCGATGATTTATCGCACGGCGGGAACGATCGAAGGCGCAGCATCCGCCGCGGGAAGCGACAAGGTGAAGCAAGGGATGCGGGCGCTGGAGGAATACGCGATCGAGAGTTCGATTATCAAGGTGGCGGGGAGCGAGACGCTCGATTATTGCGCCGATGAAGGCGTGCAAATTTTCGGCGGTTACGGCTTTCACGAGGATTATCCGGTGGCGCGAATCTACCGCGACAGCCGCATCAATCGCATTTTTGAGGGAACGAACGAAATCAACCGGCTGGTGATCATCCAGATGCTGCTGAAGCGCGCGATGGGTGGGATTTTGCCGCTGATTCCCGCAGCGAAGAAACTTGCGGAGGAATTGCTGTCGGGACCGTCCTTTGAGGAGGGTCCTTCGGGCGCACTGGCGGAAGAAGAAAGGGCGCTGGGGCAGGCGAAGAAGATTTTCCTGCTGGCGGCAGGGGCAGCGGTGGAAAAGTTCCGGGATAAACTGGCTGAAAATCAGGAAATTGTTGGGTCGCTAGCGAATATCGTGATGGATATTTATGCGGTGGAATCGTCGCTACGGCGGGCGCAGAAATCGGCGGCGGCGAAGGGCCACGCAGCGGAACTGATGGCCGACGCAGCGCGAGCGTTTACGTACGATGCCATGGACCGAGTTGAAAAGGAGGCGCGGACCGCCCTTGCGGGCGTTTCCGACGGCGACAGTCTGACCACGCAACTGGCCGCGCTGAGACGTCTGGCGAAGCATGCGCCGGTGGATACGATCGCGCTGCGGAGGCGCGTGGCCGATGCGGTGCTTGCGCAGGACAGATACCCGTTCGAGGGGCGGTAATTCGTTCGGCGCGATTCGGGCACGAAACAAAATCAAATGCTAGTTTTCGTGTAGACACGGATTTTCAGTGCAAGAGAGTTGCCAGATTATCGGCAAATAAATGAAGAGATTTTCCATCAATATTTACCTTTCCCTGCAATCCATTAAATATAAACCATTTACCCCTTGATACTTTTGGAACCCCTCGTGCATCTAAGCGCACAGAGGTTAGTCTAAAACTTCGATGAAAACGCTTTTGCAGCGGATCAGGGACACAGTGGGAGCGGTTTCTCCGAAAACCCGGCGCCGGGTAGTCTGGGCGCTTGCGGTAATCGCTATTTTGCAGGCTTACTTCGTGCGCGAATTAATCGCGGCGGAACTGCTTTTCGGCATAGTGTTCGCGGCGATATTCTTGTTTGTGGCGATTTGCTACACGCTGGGTAGCGCCTGGGAATACGGCGCGGTGTGGGGCGAAGTTGGGGTGCGCGCAATTGCCATGACCGCGCGACGCGGGTACGGGGCGCTCGAGTACGTGAGCAGCGGCGTTATGGAATCGATCAGTAAAAGACAAGGCCCCCATCAACATTCAGGGTCTGCCCAGTAATCGCGCTGGCTTGGCTGGAAACGAGAAACAGGGCGGCGGCGGCGATTTCATCCGCCGTTTGCGGCCTTCCCTGCAGCGTTCCCGCAATCATTTGATTCAGGACTTCGTCTCCGTTTGAACCAAGCTGCTTTGCGAATTCTCGCGTCAGATCCTTGGCCATTTGTGTTTCGGTTACCGGGCCAGGGCAGATGGCGTTGACGCGGACACCTTTGCGAGCGGATTCAGCGGCGAGAGTGCGCGTGAGTCCGTCGAGGCCAGCTTTGGAGGCGGCGTAGGTGCAATTCATCGGGTACGCGACCTTCGCGCCAATCGTGGAGATGTTGACGATGGCGCCGGAGCCGCGCTCGTACATTTCCGGCAGGACGAGGCGCGCGAGCAGGAATGGGGCGCGCAGATTGACGGCTAATACGTTATCCCATTCTGATGCGCTGATTTTTTCGACGGGCCGCACCGGGCCGAAGATGCCAGCGTTATTGACGAGGATGTGAATTGCGCCGAAGGCTTCACGCGCAGCGCGGACAATTCTTTCGCAATCCGCCTCGCGTGAAAGATCGGCGATGACGGCCGCAGCCTTGCCTCCCGCGCCTTGAATTTCCGCTACGACCTGGCGGACTTCAGCTTCCGTGCGCGCGGTTACCACTATGGCTGCGCCTTCCACAGCGAACCTGCGCGCGATGGCTCGGCCGATGCCGCGCCCACCGCCAGTGACAATTGCATTTTGCCCTGCGAGCTGCACTCAGTTCTCCCTTCGAATGAATTTCAAAGGATAGCATCACTCGGCAAGAAAATTCCGCTCGAGACCACTTTACACGTCCGGCCCGGCCGAAAACACTCGTGTCGAAACTCCGTCGCGTGTTAGGCTCACACCCTGAATGAGAACCATCTAACGCGTCGCGAAGTACTGCTGGGGATTGCCGGTGTGTCTCTTCTCGACAACAGTGTAGAAACTCGGGCTAACACTTCCTCGATTTGCTTCATGAGCGCAATCGAGATGGCCGGGCTGATCCGCGCGAAGAAGCTATCGGCGCGCGAAGCGCTGGCTGCGCACCTGAAAAAGATCGAGCGTGTAAACCCGAAGGTTAATGCCATCGTGACTCTGGTGCCTGAAATGGCCGCGGACGCTGCCGCGAAGGCGGACGAGATGCAGGCACACGGAGAGGCTTTGGGACCGCTGCATGGTTTGCCAGTTGCGCATAAGGACCTGCTGGAAACGCGCGGAATTCGCACTACATTCGGATCGCCGCTTTACAGAAACTACATCCCAATCGAAGACGATATTGTGGTTGATCGGATGCGGCGGGCGGGCGCGATCATCGTCGGCAAAACCAACACGCCGGAATTTGGCGCGGGATCGCAGACGTTCAACAAAGTTTTCGGCGCGACGTACAATCCGTACGATCTGACTAAGACGTGCGGGGGTTCTTCCGGAGGCGCCGCCGTCGCGCTGGCTTGCGGAATGGCGCCCGTCGCTACTGGTTCCGATGCCGGAGGATCGCTGCGCAATCCCGCGGCATTTTGCAACGTAGTTGGTTTCCGGCCGTCGATAGGGCGCGTCCCGAACCCGAAGGCGGCGTTCGCGTGGTCGACGCTGAGCACATCGGGATGCCTGGGGCGTTCGGTGGCCGACCTTGCGTTGGCGCTAAGCACGATTGCGGGACCTGATTCTCGCGCGCCGCTTTCGATCAACGAACCAGGGGAACACTTCGCGCGCCCGCTCGACCGCAACTTCAAAGGCGTGCGCGTGGCGTGGTTCAACAACCTGGGCGGAGTGCCCTTTGACCCGCGCGTGCGCACGGTGGTTGATGGGCATCGCAGGACATTCGAATCGCTTGGGTGCATCGTCGAGCAGGCGGAGCCGGACTTCGCTGCTGCCGAGATCTCCTTTCGGACACTGCGCGCTTGGAATTCGGCGAATAGCCATGGGGAGCAACTGCGCGAGCACCCCGACAGCTTCAAAGACACGCTTAAAGGTGAGATTGAGGAAGGCCTGCGACTGACTGGGATGGATGTCGCGCGCGCCGAGACGCTGCACGGGCAGCTTTGGCGGCGGTTTCAGGCGTTCCTTGAAAAGTACGAATATTTCGTTCTGCCGACCACGCAGCTTCCGGCATTCGACGTCAACATGGAATATCCGACAGAGATCGCGGGCGTGAAGTTCGATAACTACATCGACTGGATGAA
>DATDIT010000032.1:0-20834 GCA_036520875.1 Candidatus Acidiferrales bacterium | reverse complement strand
AGTTGCAACTGGAAATTCTATGATTCCAGCTCTCCTTGTAGCTCTTCGGGAAGGCGTCGAGGCCGCGCTCATCGTTGGCATTGTACTCGTCTATTTGGACCGCAGCGGCCGCCGTGCGCTGAAAAGCTATGCATGGGGAGGAGTTATCCTCGCCTGCGCGGCTAGCGTCGCCGCCGCCGCACTCCTGCAGCACTGGGCAATCAGCGAAGACGGCTTCGAAGGCCTGCTGATGCTGCTGGCGTCCGCGCTGGTGGTCACCATGATTGTATGGATGAACCGGGTGGCGCGGAGCTTGCGCAAGGACATCGAAGAGCGCGTGGAGGCTTACGCGCAGCGGTCCACGCGGGCGGCGGGATGGGCTATCGGCGCTTTCGTGTTCTTCATGGTTGTGCGCGAGGGCGCGGAGCTCGTGCTGATCCTGCGCGCCGTCCAGCTTTCTAGTGCGGGCGTGCAGGTGTGGATTGGGACGCTGCTTGGCATTGCGATTGCCGTCGGCGTGGGCGTTTTCTTCTTCCAGGGAACGCTGCGGATTCCGATGCATCGCTTCTTTCGCGCGACAAGCATCATCCTTATGGTTGTCGCGTTCCAACTGGCACTCACTGGAGTGCACGAGTTGAGCGAGGCCCAGTGGATATGGTCCAGCAAAACCGAGATGGCCACTGTCGGGCCGATCGTGCGCAATGAGGTCTTCTTTTTCGTAGTGATTCTGGGAGTGGCTGCACTGGTGGTGATGCGCGAATGGTTTGGCGCGCGACGGCCAGCCGGAGACGCTACTGCCAATCCCGCCGAACGCCGCTTGCGTGAATGGGAGTTTCGCCGCCAGCGCCGATGGAGCTTTGCCGCTGCAATCCTGTGCGTGCTGGTGGTCGTATCGCTGGCGGCCGAATTCGCGTATACGCATGCCATGAATGCTCCGCAACCGGCGAAGATCCTGACAGCACAAAACAACGAAGTCCGAATTCCACTCTCGGAATTGACTGATTCCAGCCTGCACTTTTACACGGCTGAGGTGAACGGCACCTCGATTCGATTCATGGTAATTCACCGTACCAATGGGGATTACGCCACGGCGCTCGATGCCTGCGAGATTTGCGGGCGCGCCGGCTACCGGCAGGAAGGCCAAAACGTGATCTGTAAAAATTGCGGTTCCTCGATCTACATTCCTTCGATTGGCGATCGCGGCGGTTGCAATCCGATTCCGGTGACTTCGAGAGTCGCGGGAGGAGAAGTGATCATCGATCTCTCGGCGCTCGCCAACGCTAATGCGATGATTCACTCTTAGAAAATGTTCGCAAGAATCGTACGCCAATCGTTCGCTCGCAACGCGCGCCGCAAAATTCTCACTGCAGCGGCGCTGGTCGTAGGCATGGCGGTTGCGACGGCGACGCTGACTATTGCGCTCGAAGTGGGCGACCGGATGGCGCGCGAATTTCGCAGCCTGGGCGCGAACCTGCTGGTCACCCCGCAATCGGATACGTTGCCCGTTGAAATCGGAGGCGTCGATTACCGCCCGGTTGACGAAGGCGCCTACCTGCAAGAAGCGGATCTGGCTAAGCTGAAAACGATTTTCTGGCGCCACAATATTCTCGGTTTCACTCCATTTCTCGATGTTCCGACGATCGCCGGAAATGTCCGGACCACCATGATTGGCACATGGTATGCGCACGAAGTGTCCGTGCCGGACGGGACGACATTTCAAACCGGATTGAAGTCTACACATCCATCGTGGCAGATACGAGGCCGTTGGTTTCAAGACGGCGCAAATGAAGTTGTCGTTGGCGCGGCGCTCGCCGCGGAGCATCCCGGGAGCTTTGCCATCGGTAAAACGATCCAAATCGCCCACAGCGAGTCGTCGAATGCGGCGCCGGATCTTCTGGTCACCGGAATCGTGGCGACTGGCGACACGGAGGACAATGCAATCTTCGTTCCGCTCTCGTACGCACAACAATATTCGGGGCATCCAGGACAATTTCGGCAGCTTTTCGTGAGCGCGCTCACCAAGCCAGCCGACGCGCTGGCCGATCGCGATCCCAAATCGCTGACACCCACTGAATACGACCGCTGGTTCTGCTCGCCCTACATTTCGTCGATCAGTTACCAGATTGAAGAAGTGCTGCCGGGAACGGATGTGCATGCGATCCGGCGCGTGGCGGATTCCGAGGGCAAGATTCTTTCTCATGTGAGCACGCTGCTGTGGATCGTGACACTCGCCGCAGTGGTGGGTGCGGGACTCGCCGTGGCCGCCACTTCCGCCGCCGCCATTCTCGAGAGGCGCGCGGAGATCGGGGTTATGAAAGCGATTGGCGCGACGAACGCGTCCGTCTCAGCGCTATTTTTGACGGAGCACTTGGCGCTCGCACTTATAGGCGGAGCGATTGGATTTATTTTCGGCACAGGCCTTGCGCGTTTTCTAGGAGAAAGCGTCTTCGGTGCGGCGGCATCTCCACGAATCATCCTTCTGCCAATTGTGCTCGGGCTTGCGGCGCTCGTGGCGCTGGCTGGCGGATTGATTCCCTTGCGGCGGGCGGCGCGTCTCGATCCCGCGCCGATCCTGCGGGGCGAATGATGTTTGGCCGCATACTCTGGAAACTGCTCCGAGGCAATCGCGGCCGCCTTGCCGTGGCGCTTGTAGCCGTGACCAGCGGCGCGACCGTAATCTCGGGGCTCCTGAATCTTCAGTTCGACATGCGGGAAAAGTTGACGCACGAGTTTCGCCTGCTGGGCGCGAATCTCGTTATTTCGCGCGGCGGGGCGTCGGCGGGAAGTGGTGCCGTGGGCACGCCGGGTTCGCCGGCTTTGATGGATCAAGGTGCCGTACTGAATCAACTCCAGCGGCTGAACACGCCGGACGTAGTGGGCGCCGCGCCGTTTCTGTACATTGTGGCTCGTGATCAAGAGACTCCTGTCGTGGTGGCCGGAACGTGGCTCGACCAGCTTCCGAAACTCGATCCTACGTGGAAGATTGATGGCCAATGGATCGCGTCGCGCGACGATGATGGGCGGTGCATCGTCGGCCGCAACGCCGCCCGGCAGTTTCATTTTTCTTCCGGCGACAAGATCACGTTGAACTATCTTGGCGGCAGGGCAACTTTTGAAATCGCGGGCGTAGTTGACGCCGGCGCCGCCGCGGACAATCAAGTTTTCGTAAGCCTTCCCGCGGCTCAGAAGCTCGCCGCGACGAGCGGGCAAATCGAATTGGTGCAGATGAGCGTGAGTGGAACGGCGGCGAATATCGGCGACTACGCGGCGAAATTGGCGAGTTCCCTTCCCGGCTATGATGTGCGTCCCATCCGGCAGGTGACGGAAGCCGAGGGCAATCTGTTGCAACGCACGCGGTTGCTGGTCGCGTCGATGGTGGTACTGATTCTGGCGCTGACTGCACTGTGCGTCCTGGCGACCATGGCGGCGCTGGCGATGGAGCGGCGCGAAGACGTGGGGCTGATGAAGGCGCTCGGCGGTTCGATGGCGCGCATCGTGGGATTGTTTCTCGCCGAAGTGGGCGTGCTCGGCGCGGCAGGCGGATTGGTCGGCAGCGTCGCGGGAATCGCGCTGGCGCGTTGGATGGGCGAGCGCGTATTCGGCGCGTCCATTGCAGCGCGCTGGGAAGTTTTCCCGCTGACAATTGCGATGATGGTGGTTGCGTCGATGGCCGGTGCGCTGCCGCTGCGCGCATTGGGAAAGGTGAAGCCCGCTGTAATTCTGCGCGGCGAATAAAGGAGAGTCTTGGCGCCGCTGGTACAAATCGAGGATCTGCGAAAGGAGTTCGGGAGTGTGCGTGCTCTCGATGGCGTGTCGTTTGACGTGGATGCCGGGGAATGGATCGCGATCATGGGGCCTTCGGGCTCGGGCAAGACGACGCTGATAAATATTCTGGGAGGGCTGGACACGCCGACCTCGGGACGCGCGCTGGTGGACGGCACCGATGTGGCGCGGCTGGACGAAAGCGGGCTGGCGCGATTTCGCGCCCAGAAAATCGGTTTCATCTTTCAGCAGTTTCACCTGGTTCCTTATCTGACTGCGCTGGAAAACGTGATGCTGGCGCAATATTTTCACAGCACCACGGATGAGACCGAAGCGCGCGAGGCGCTGAGCCGCGTCGGCCTCGCGGATCGCATCGAACATTTGCCGGGACAGCTTTCCGGCGGCGAGCAGCAGCGCGTGGCCGTGGCGCGGGCGCTGATCAATCATCCGAAACTGGTTCTCGCTGATGAGCCGACGGGAAATCTTGACGAAGCGAACGAGGAAATTGTTCTGCGACTGCTGCGCGAACTTCACTCCGAGGGACACACGATTCTGATGGTGACGCACGCGCCGTCGATTGGCGCTCTGGCTGATCGGCGGATTGATTTGGCTCATGGACGATTGGCACAGGTTGTGACCCGCGCTTAAAGAGCTGCATTCGACCCCTCGGGAAATGTGACGGGTAGAGTGTGCGCCGATCCTTTGTTTTGAATGAGTTGCAGGGCATTCTACTCGGCTCGCCTGTCGAATAGGTCGTGGCGGGTTGGGGCCTTTTTGGCTCTGCCTGGTGGGCGCTGGAAGAGGGCGCACCGCGAATAGTCTAAGCCGGAGCGGCTTATCTTCGCCGTCAAAGAACCTAGTTTTCATAATCACGCAGGCAGAGTAGCAAGGCCCGGAAGAATGCAAGGGAGAAATGCCTGTGGACTTTCAGAAATTGGATATTAGAGATTACAGATTTGAGACTCGAAGAGCAGCGGCCGAACGCGACGCGGGCGCTGCAAACTGCCGCACTCCAGGAGCTTGCGACTACGAGCCGGCGAGGAATTTGTACTGGTCGGCGGTGAGGGGGACGACGGAGAGGCGTCCTTGGCGGACTAGAGGCGAGTCGGAGAATAGCTTGTTGGCTTTGATTTCGGCGAGGCTGATCGGCTTTGGCAGCGGCTTCCCTACTTTGATTTTCACTTCGGGATTTTTTGGGTTTGAAGCGTCAACCGAGACGACTGTCGCTGTGCCTACTGCGCTTTTGCGGTCGCCCGTTTCGTAGATCACGAGTTTCGCGCTCGGCTGCATTTCGCGCATGTTCCTCAGCGCGACTGGATTGGAAACGCCGTCCCAGACTGTGGCGCCGTCACGCTGAAGGTCTTCGAAGGAATATGCGGAAGCTTCGGTTTTTAGGAGGTAGCTTTTCGTCATGGATCACCTCGCTATTCGGAAATGTATTCTACACAATGGCAGGACTCTTTCTAAGCTACACATTGATTTAGTGTCGATCGAAGAGAGATTCCTCGACTGCGTGTCCCGGCGCTTCGCGCAAAAGCAAAGGCGCGGGACACTCCGCTCGGAATAACGTCCGCCGCAAATTTACATGCTCAATGCTTTGCGGCGGCGCCTGGCTGCGCGGACTCACGGGCACGTTTTAGGATGTAGCCTTCGATGGAACGGACCTGTGCAGCGGTGAGGTCCTGGGAAAATGACGGCATGCCTAGTTCACGCAAAGCGCCGCCACGAACGATCTGCTGAAAGATTTGGTGCTCGGACTCGCTGGCGTAGCGCAGGTCTGGCACGAGGCCGCTGCTTACTGCGTCGCCTCCATGACAGCGCGCACAGTACGCGGCAAACAGATTCGATCCCTGATCGATTTCACGCGGAGCAACGGCCAGCTTAAAGGTAGGCATCGGCACAGGCTGAACGGCTGGCTCAGCGCGTTGTGGGAGAGTTGCGGTTCCTCCGATTGAAAAGACGGCGAGCCTTCCGTTTCCGATCTTTCCCTTGCCGATGGATCGATTGCCGAGCGTGGTGGGTCCGCCCCATCCGGCCATTACCGCGACGTATTGAGTTCCGTTCACTGAGTAGGTCATCGGTCCGGCGGAAATCCCGACGCCGGTGTCAAATTCCCACAAGGGCTTGCCGTCGGCGGCGCGATAGGCGATGAATTTTCCGTCGGCTCTCCCTTGAAAGACGAGATTACCCGATGTGGTCAGGGTTCCGCCGCTCCTGGGAAAAGGCTGGTCAGCGTGCCACACTTCGCGGCGGCCGACTGGATCCCATGCGATCAAGCGTCCCTTCGACGGGAGCTTGAGCCACTGGTCTCGCACCGGTCCGTGATAGCCCCGGTCCGAGGCGGTGGTCTGATCGTGAAGATCGATTTTCCAGTCGGGTAGCTTCGCGTGGATCGATGCGCTATCCAACACGCTGAGGTAGACGAGGCCCGTTGTTGGATTGAAAGAAATGGGATTCCAATTGTGCGCGCCTTCGGTGGAAGGCTTAACGATGGTGGCGTCTTTCATCGCGCGGATTTCAGGGTTTTCGACGGGACGGCCGTTCGAATCGATACCGGTTGCCCAATTGATTTCGGTGAATGGAGTGGCGGAGATCAGCGAGCCATTCTCGCGATCCAAGACGTAAAAAAAGCCATTCTTGTTGGCCTGCATCAAAACGCGGCGCTGCTGTCCGTCTATGTTGAGGGTAGCGAGCAAGAGGGGCTGAGTGGCATCGTAATCCCAGTTGTCACCGGGCGTGGCCTGATAGTGCCAGACTTGTTCGCCGGTGTCGGCACGGAGCGCGAGGATGGAGGCGATGTAAAGATTGTCTCCCTCACCGCGAACCTGGTCGTACCAAGGAGAGCCGTTCCCGGTTCCTACATAAACCATTCCGAGATCGGGATCGTAGACGAGGCTATCCCACGGGCTTCCTCCGCCACCTGCTTTCCACCATTGGCCCTGCCACGTGCTCGCTGCGCTGCGCAACGCGTCGGACTCGCCTGGCTGCGAGGGATTCCCTGGGACCGTGTATGTTCTCCACACTAGTTTTCCCGTCTCCGCATCGTAGGCGGAAACGTAGCCACGCACCGCATATTCCGAGCCTCCGTTGCCAATTAGAACCCGGCCCTTGGCAATGCGCGGCGCGGCGGTGATCGAGTAGGGTTCGTTCTTGGGCGTAGTTTGCACTTGCCACGCGAGTGCGCCCGTCTTGGCGTCTAGCGCGATCAGCCGACCGTCCAGCGCGGCCACGTAGACGCGTCCTTTATAGAGCGCGACTCCGCGATTCACGACATCGCAGCACGCGAATTTCGAATCGTCCTTCGGAACGAGCGGATCGTAGGACCACAGCAGGGCGCCGGTTCGCGCGTTCACGGCATAAACGACGCTCCAAGCGCCCGTGGTATACATCACGCCATCTTTTACAAGTGGAGTCGCTTCGTATGCGCGCATGGTTGGAAAGTCGATGGACCACGCGAGCCCGAGACGGCTGACGCTCTGCTCGTTAATTTTCTTGAGAGGACTGAAACGCTGCTCGGAGTATGTACGGCCATAGGTGATCCAATTCGCGGAATCGGAATCCGCATTTCGAAGCGCAGCGTCGTCGACTTGGACGTGTCGCGCGCAACCAGTAATGATGAGAGCCGAGACCGCAACCATGGCGAGGAGTGCGCGCCGATACGAATGGCAATGCATGCGTCCTCCGCTTGATCCTTTCTCGGTCGGGCTAGTCACGCCACTGCTGACCGCGATTTCGACTTGCGGGGTACACTTATACACCCACAAGTGTTACGACTGGGCGCAAGTATTTTTTCGCGCATTGAGCTTCTCCGACATCTAACCAGCGAACACGGATAAAAAGCAGCGGTGTATAATCGTGGTCCCCATGCAACGGATCGGAAGAATTTTTCCATTGATGATCGCGCTGACACTTCCTGCGTCGGGGCTCGCGCGAAATATTCGAATAGCTGCGCTGAATGCTCCCGTGGATTCACTGAATAGCTGCCCGACAAGGTCGCTGCTTCTGAATTTCGACGTTGATCGGGGTGGGCAGGCTGTGCGGCAAGTGCCGATCTGGCGGTTGCAGAACGACGCGGCCTTTTTCTTCACGTCGAGCCTGATGATTGACGCTGACGGAGCGCCGAATGCCTACAATCCGGAAGACACCGGATTGGACGACCTTTCCAACGCAGGGCAACCCGGGCACTGGGACGGCATTATTGCGGACGAAGAAGGAAATCCGGTGGTTCAAGGGCCTGATGACCCGTCCCCTGGATACTACATTTCCTGCACGGCGCTTTCGGATTGGACGAAAGGACGCATCGACCCGACACGGTATGTGGATGCTTCGAAGATCCCGTACATTGCGCTGCCCGGAGAGTTGGCCCACGAGTCGGGCGCGCGGTTGGGAGATTTGGCTGTTGTGGTGAACACGCGAAACGGCAGGTCCGCGTACGCAATCTTCGCAGACATCGGGCGCCTCGGCGAGGGCTCCATCGCGCTAGCCGACAATCTGGGAATTTGGTCGGACGCGCGGCAAGGCGGGAGATGGGGTGGGATTCTGTACTTGGTTTTTCCAGGCTCGGGCGAGCATCGGCCGATGTCGCTTGAAGAGATCAACGCGCGGACGGAAACGCTATTCCACGATTGGGGCGGCATGGAACACGTCCGTTCCTGCGCGGATCGTGCACCCGAGAACACGCCATTCCGGTTTGAATAGAGCTCGGTGGCTCTGCTGAGACATCCAAAGCGACAATGGGAAGGTTTGTCGCTGCTTGGGGACGATGGGCTGCTGGGCAATCCAAGAGAGATTCCTCGACTGCGTGTCCCGGCGCTTCGCGCAACACCAAAGGCGCGGGACACTCCGCTCGGAATGACGAAATAGACTTTTACTTTTGATCGAAAATGCGCAGCCGTATCCGCGCGCCCCCAAAACTCCGCTGTTTGCTAGAATGAGTCGAAATGCCGATACTGACTGATGCGCGTAAGAAACCGGTCGACGTCAAGGTCTACGTATCCACGGGCGAGGGCGTGGCGATTACCTGGTCCGACGGGCACACGAGCCGCTACGATTTCCCCTACTTACGGGAGAACTGCCCGTGCGCGACATGCAACGACGAACGCGCGAAGAAGGAAGCCAATCCGAAAGCGGCGGCCGCTGCGGCGGTGCTGCCAATGTACAAGCCGCGCGTGACAGCTAAAGCAGCCAAGGCGGTGGGCAATTACGCCATCCACATCGAGTTCTCCGACGCGCACACGACGGGAATCTATAGCTTCGCTTGCCTGCGGGAGCTTTGCCCTTGCGATGAATGCGCGAGGGAGTTTCGTGCGACGGAGAAGAAGCGCGCTTGATAACACAGCCTCGGATTATTGAAAACGATACGCCGCCATCACACCTATGGTTTCATCGGAGGCTGCTCTGCAGCGGGCACGGCATGCCGTGCCCCTTCAAAAATCGCAGCGACGAACGGTGGAACCACGCTCGATAAAAGCGGACGGCCACGACGCTACTTCGCAGCTAGCCAGTGCCAGGCTAGCCAGACGACCGGGCTGGCGAGAATCAAGCTGTCGATGCGATCCAGCATTCCGCCGTGTCCTGGCAAAAGCGTACCTGAATCCTTTACGGAAGCGGCGCGCTTGTAAGCCGACTTGATCAAATCGCCCATTTGGCCGGCGATGTTCGCGAGCCCCGCGACTGCCGTGAGGGTGACGACGCTCACTTGGGTCCACCGCGCGAAAGCCACGGCAACCAGCAGCGAAGCCACGAAATTTGCTATCGCTCCTTCCCAGGTTTTCTTGGGACTTAGTATGGGCGCGAAGGGAATGCGTCCGAAGCTGCGGCCGGTGAAATAGGCAAGCATGTCGCCAGCCCAGATCAGGAAAAGCGTAAACAGGACAAGGTCGCGACCGCCTGGAACGATTTCGTTGATGCGCACCAAATAGCTGAACGGCAGCGCGATCAGCAAAAGTCCCGCCGAGCTGATCGATACAGCGGAGAGCACGTCTTGCAGCGGACGGCGCGTGGCGAGCCCTGCGATCACCAAACCGAAAACGAAAATGAGGAGCACTTCATCGAGGGAAATGGCAAAGGGATTCGATGGGGGCCGCGTGATGGTGACGCCTGAGCCAAGCGTCACGGTGTCCGTGGAACCAGCCACGTACTGCGCGTAGAATATTCCGGCAGCACACGCGAATGTCCAATAGTGATACGCACGCAAGCCGACGAGCTCGCCCAAATTGAAAAACTCGCGCAAGGCAAGGATCGCAACCAGCGCTGCCACAGCGGCTAATAGCGGGGCAGGTCCCCACCACACCAGCGCGACAACGGCAGGTATCAGCACCGCAGCGGTCAGAATGCGAAGAAGCATGCGGGGTCAGCCCCGACCCGTTCGTGCGAGGCGTCCGGTGGCGGGAGCCTCTTTCTTATGCGTCGGCGCGGCGCCGCGCGCGGATTCCAATCCACCGTAGCGGCGCTCGCGATCCTGGAAATCCAGGAGCGCCTCAAGCAGGCGCGCCCGTGAAAAATCGGGCCAAAGCGTTTCGGTTACGTACATTTCGGCATACGCGATCTGCCAAAGCAGGAAGTTGCTCACGCGCATTTCGCCGCTAGTGCGAATCAAAAGATCGGGATCGGGTAATCCGGCAGTATACAAATGATCGGAAATCGTCTGCTCGTCCGCATGGAACGCAGAAAGGCCGTCGGCGCGGACTTGGTCGAGCATGGCGTTGAAAGCGTCGGCGAGCTCCGCGCGGCCACCGTAATTGAGCGCGAGAACGAGCTTCATCCCCGTGTTGCGCGCGGTTTGGCGCATGGCATCGGCAAGATCCTGGCGCACCGTTTCCGGAAGCTGGTTGGAGCGCCCAATGGCTAACAATTGAATGTTGTTCTGCTGGATCAGTGGAAGCTCGCGTTTCAGATATTCGCGCAGTAAGCGCATCAGGAAATCCACTTCGGGCTGCGGCCGCCGCCAATTTTCGAGCGAAAAAGCGTAGAGGGTAAGGCACGGAATGTGCAATTGCGTGCAGGTTTCAATCACCACGCGGGAGGCTTTTACACCGGCTCGATGGCCGGCAATCCTCGGCAAATGACGACGTTGCGCCCAGCGGCCGTTCCCATCCATGATGGCGGCGATGTGCTTGGGAAGCCGATGGGGGTCCAGCTTTTCGAGAAGCGCGGCTTCTTCAGGATTCGCGGTTTTGAAAGATTCGAATTTTTTCACGGAGATGAGTTCAAGGACGCCCGCGAGCGAAAGTAGCACAGCGACTAGCCGTCCGCAACCGCAGCCGACGTCTAGCTTTGGTTAGAGCAACGAGGGTACTTGAATCGAGCCCGTCGCCAGGCCGTCAATCAGAGGACGATCTGCTGCCAAAAAAACCAGTTCGGGCAGCGATTCCGGGGTGCACCACTCAATTCTTTCAAACTCCAGGTTTTGGATTTCGGCCGGCGAAGCGTATGCCGCGAAGAAGAATAGGTCGAGCGGCTCGTCGGTATCAGCGTAGGTGTGGCGCGTGTGAAAAACTTCCGGGCCTATCTGAGCAGTCACGCCGAGTTCCTCGCGCAATTCCCGCGAGAGAGCTTCCGGCAAAGTTTCCCACGGCTCGACTTTTCCGCCGGGAAATTCCCACATCAGCTCGTAGCGGGAGCCACGCGGCCGCTGGCAGGCCAGCAGCTTGCCTTGATGTTCGATGACGGCAGCCACGACGGTACGCATCGATGCTCCTTCAATCTAATCATAACGCGGGTGCGCCGCGATCATGAAGGAAACGATTACTTGGCGCCGGAGATCTTGCGGACAATCATCGTTAGCGGATCGTAGAACTGGTCTACAACGCGCTCCTTGAGGGGAATAATAGCATTGTCAGTGATGTGGATTTCCTCGGGGCAGACTTCGGTGCAGCACTTGGTGATATTGCAATAGCCGATGCCGAGCTGTTCTTTTAGCAACGGGATGCGGTTCACGCCATCCATCGGATGCATTTCAAGTCCCGCGGTGCGGACGAAAAAGCGTGGGCCGGCAAACACATCTTTTTTATCGTGCTCCCGAAGCACGTGGCAGACATTCTGGCAAAGGAAGCACTCGATGCACTTCCGGAATTCCTGCACGCGGTCTACGTCGCTCTGATAGAACTTCCACGATGCGCCCGCCCTCGCCTTGAATGCCGGAATCTTTTTATTGACCTTGTAGTTCCAAGAAACGTCGGTAACCAGGTCTTTAATTATAGGAAAGGCTTTCATCGGATACACGATTATGGGCTGATCGAGCGGCAGAGAATCCATGCGCGTCTTGCACATCAAACGCGGCTTTCCGTTCACTTCCGCGGAGCAGGAACCGCACTTGGCAGCCTTGCAATTCCAACGCACAGCAAGATCGGGAGCCTGGTGCGCCTGAATGGAATGGACGGCGTCAAGCACGACCATGCCCGGCGTGAGCGGCACTTTGTAATCAACTGCCTGGCCGCCCTCTTTGTCGCCGCGAAAAATTCTTAAGGTTGCGTCCGCCATTAAAAAGCCTCCGCGCTACCGGCCGACTACTTATCTTCCGCCAAAATCTGCTGCAAGTCAGCGGGGAGATCCGGCTTGGGCACTTCGAAGAGCGACATCGCATCGCCCTTCTTCACGATTACATGATTCTTCTTGCCCCATTCGTCCTCGGTTTTGGGGAAATCGAGGCGGCTGTGTGCGCCGCGGCTCTCCTTGCGCGCGAGCGCCGCGTGCGTGCAAGCCTCGGAAACGGTGAGCATCCGTTGCAAGTCGAGGGAAAGATGCCAGCCGGAATTGAACAGGCGCGTTCCCTCGACGTGCGTCTTCTTGACCCGCTCTTTTAGCTTTTCGATTTCGACAAGCGCCTTCCGCAGGTCTTCGTCTGTGCGGAAAATCCCGACTAGATTCTGCATGATTTCTTGCAGGTCATGGTGAATCGTGTAGGGATTTTCGCCGCCGGCGCGCTCAAAGGGAGCCAGTGCCTGGCGCTCGGCATCCTGGATTAGAGCGTCATCGAGGGCAGCCGCGGCCGTTTTCTTGGCCTGTTCAGCAGCGGACAAGCCCGCGCGGCGCCCGAAAACCAGCAGGTCCGAGAGAGAATTCCCTCCGAGGCGATTCGCGCCGTGAAGACCGCCGGCTGCTTCTCCAGCGGCAAAAAGTCCGGGCACGGACGATTGCCCAGTTTCCGCATCCACGCGAATGCCGCCCATCACATAGTGGCAGGTGGGGCCGACTTCCATTGGCCCCTTGGTAATGTCCACATCCGCAAGCTCCTTGAACTGGTGATACATGCTGGGTAACTTGCGCTTCACGTATTCGGCGGGCTTTTGCGAAATATCGAGGAACGCTCCGCCGTGCGGAGTGCCGCGGCCTTCCTTGACTTCAGTGTAAATCGAGCGCGCCACCACATCGCGCGTGGATAGCTCCATGCGCTTGGGATCGTACTTCTCCATGAAGCGTTCACCATTTTTATTGCGCAGAATTCCGCCCTCGCCGCGCACCGCCTCGGTAACCAGAAGTCCCTGTACTCCGGGTGGCCAGACCATTCCGGTGGGATGAAATTGGACAAACTCCATGTCGAGGAGTTCGGCGCCCGCTTCGTAAGCGAGGGCCATGCCGTCGCCCGTGCATTCCCAAGAATTCGAAGTAATTTTCCACGATTTTCCAATGCCGCCCGTGGCGATCACAACGGACTTGGCCTTGAAGGTGACGAAGTTGCCGCTCTCGCGCCAGTAACCGAACGCCCCGGAGACCCGGTCGCCATCCTTAAGCAGCCGCGTGATCGTGCATTCCATGAAAACGTCGAAGCCCATCTCGACGCCGCGGTCCTGCAACGTGCGAATCATTTCGAGGCCGGTGCGGTCGCCAACATGGCAAAGACGCTTGAAAGTGTGTCCGCCAAAGGCGCGCTGCAAAATTTCGCCGTTTTCGGTGCGGTCAAAAAGTGCGCCCCACTGCTCGAGTTCGCGGACGCGGTCGGGAGCTTCCTGGGCGTGGAGCTGTGCCATGCGCCAATTGTTAAGCAATTTTCCGCCGCGCATGGTGTCGCGAAAATGCGTGCGCCAATCGTCGGCTTTATCCACATTGGCCATTGCGGCAGCCAGGCCGCCCTCCGCCATCACGGTGTGGGCCTTGCCGAGCAATGACTTGCAGACCACTGCCACACGCGCGCCTTGCGCCAGAGCCTCGATTGCGGCTCTCAGTCCCGCTCCGCCCGCACCAATGATGAGGACGTCATGCTCGTGGGTTTCGTACTTGGAGGTCACAGGATTCGAATGTCCTTCAACGCGCCAGAGGCCACCAAGCGGATATAGAGGTCGGTGAGGCCAACGGAAATCATGCTCACCCAGGCCCAGAACATGTGGTGCTCGTTCAATTTGGTGACGCCTCGCCAAACCGATTGCCGAGGCGGCCCAAGTGTAGCGCAGGAGAAGCAATCCAGTTTTCCGCCGACCAGATGGCGCAGCGAGTGGCACGAAAGGCTGTAGGTGGTCAGCAGAATCACATCCACGAGCATAACAAGCGTGCCCACGCCGATACCAAAGCCGTTGGGAAAATAGAAAGCGCGCCACGTGTCGTACCAAAGGAAAGCAAGGATCACAGTCACGATGTAGAAGAAATACCGGTGAACATTCTGAAGAATGAAAGGAAAAGCCGTTTCACCACCGTACTTTCGGCCGCTCCCTTCGCTGACGGTGCAAGCGGGTGGGTCAAGGAACGCGGCCCGGTAATACGCTTTACGATAATAATAGCACGTAATACGAAATCCTCCCGGCCCCCCAAGAATTAGCAATGCAGGCGAAAATGGCCACCAGTGATGGTTGGGATCGATGAGAGGAGAATAAAACGGAGAAAGGTAAGGATCAGTCCAGAAGTAATTGTTCTCAAACGCGCGCCAAGTGGCGTAAACAAGGAAGCCGCCAAAGACGATGAGGAACGGAAGGTTTTCAATCCACCACGCGTCGCGGCGTTGCGTACTTCCGAAACGAGTCAATCCCCCTGCAGTTGTGGAATCTGCCACCCTGTTTGTGCACCTCCAAACAACCTAGAATATTCGAGAACGCCACTTTTGCAAACAGGATTTTGCGCCCTCGTGGGGCCATGCAATTCGGAAATGGGTGAAAAAAGGCCCACGAGACAATTAACAAAGAGCATGCTCGATCCCGGGCATACTCGCGGCCTACCAAGTTCCCTTTAGAAAGAAGCACACAGCGACGGGGAATAAATGCTTAGCTCTCCGCTACGCGTCAACCAATCGGCGCGACCGATTGGTGCCAATACAACCCGGGTGGCATCTCGTAACCGTTTGTCGCTTTCGCCGCTTACGGTGGCTGGCAAATTGTCCAGCGGCACGGGCCGAAACATGCCATGAGCTAGCAACCCTGCCCACAAGCCTAACCGAGGAGGTGTATGCATGAACCGCAAGTTTGTTCTATCCGCTTCACTTGCTAGTTTGACACTCCTGGCCATCCCCGTAACGGCCCGTGCTGCTCCCCAGAACCAATCACAGCAGCAAGCGCAAGCAAAAACAGTGGCCGGGAAAGTAACTGCGGTAGGAAGCAATCGCAAGTCCTTTGCGATGGAAGTGAGTGACAATTCCGGCAAGCGCACAATGCAGTTTCACGTGGACGCCAAGACGCAAGTGCAGGGCCGCGTCGGCGCAGGAACCGATGCGACGGTCCAATATCAACCGACCGACAATGGCTCGAATCTCGCTCTCACGGTCACGGCGCAAAACCAACAGCCGAACTCACCGAACTCACAGCCGAACTCGCCACCACAATAGCCCGCTTCGACCCGCAGGTTATAAGGCCGCGCTGGTCATAAGCGGAGCAACTGTGACCGGCGCGGTCTTGCAACACACTATGCGGCTCGAAGCATTCCCCGCCGCCAGCGGCAACCAGAGCTGCACTTAATCACGATGAACGGTAGCTGGCGAAAACGCCGGCAGACACACCGAGATGTACTCCGCGCCGTCAGGTGTCGAATACTGTACCCACTCTCCGCCGTGCGCGATCACACCCTGGCCAGCGCGAACATCCAAAGCGCCACTCTTGTGCGCAACGCGAAGTGTTCCGCTCAGTACGATGCTGTACTCGTCAAACTCCGGGGTTTGACCCGGCTCCGACCATCCTGCGGGACTTCGCATGCGTGCCACGCTGACACTTGCAGTCTTGGAGTTTACGTGGCCCACGAATTCCTCGATGAGCTTCGGCTTCGTTCCCGCTGCCACCACCTCAGTTGGCTTCTCGATCAAAGTGGGCATAATCCCCTCGTGATTGAAGCTCCTACACCAACGCCCTGCCGCCGTCGACGACGATTACTTGTCCTGTAACGAAGTCGGCGGTCGCGAGATACGCAACGGCGCCGGCAATATCGTCTCCCGTTCCGGTGCGATGCAACGGAACGCGATGAATGTAGTCTTCGTCGGGCGGCTCGCCAGGAAACTGGATGGTCCCCGGCGCCACGCTATTCACCAGAATTTCAGGAGCGAGCGCCCGCGCCAGACAGCGCGTCAGCATGATCGATCCCGCTTTCGAGACGCAGTAATGCGTATAGCCCGGCCATGCGAGCAAACCGCCCAGTGACGAGAGATTGATAATCCGCCCGCGACCCTGACGCTTCATCATCGGCGCGGCCAACTGCGCGCAGAGGAATTGCGATTTCAGGTTCGTATCCAGGATGCGATCCCACTGCTCGTCGGTGAGGCTTTCGAATTTCGCAGGGAAAAAAATCCCAGCGTTGTTGACGAGAATATCCAGCCGCCCGAATTCGCGCTCGACCTGGGCAAACATTTTCTCCACTTCCGCCCGCTTGGAAACATCGGCCTGAATCGCCGCAGCCTTCGCCCCCGCATCCTGAATTTCGCGAACCAGAGATTCCGCCTCGCCGCGCGACGTCTTGTAATTCACCACGATCGCGGCGCCGTCCACCGCCAGACGCAGCGCAATGCTCCGCCCGATGCGCTTCGCCGCGCCGGTGACCAGCGCAACCTGACCCTCTAGGAGTTTCCCCGCCATTGCTTAACTCCTGAATGCAGCGGACACATTAACACTATCAAGCTTCCGAAGGAGTCTGCCGTCAACTTTTCTCGCGTCGGTTTCATGTAAAATCGTGCGGTGCGAACCGGAGGACGAATGAAACTCGATTTGCTCGCAATTGCGCCGCACCCCGACGACGTGGAGCTAACCTGCGGCGGCACCATGCTCAAGATGGCGCAGGCTGGCTATCGCACTGGCATCCTCGATCTTACGCGCGGCGAAACGGGCACGCGCGGCACTCCGGAAACGAGGCTAAAGGAAGCGACGCGCGCAGGAAAAATTCTTGGCGCCGCCGTCCGCCGGAATCTCGGATTGCCCGACGCTCACCTGCAAGTATGCGACGACCAAAAGGAAGCCATCGCCGCCGTGATTCGCGAACTCGAACCCCACACCGTGATACTTCCCTACTGGAAGGGACGCCATCCTGACCACTACACGGCGGCAACTCTGGGATGGGAGGCCTGTTTTGTGGCCGGCTTGAAGAATTACGCGCTGGGGGGAGAAGCGTTCCGCCCATTTAAGGTTATTTATGCCGCCGCGTATGCGGACGTTCGTCCCACTTTTGCAGTCGATATCACCGCGCAATACGATCGCCGCCGTCGGGCGATTCTGGCGTACGAATCGCAATTTCGCCCGCCAAAGCGCGACGGCCGTTCGAAAGTTTTGCTTCCATTGGACAAGCTCGAAGAGTACATGAGCGACGCGGCGAAGCACTATGGCCGAATGATCGGCGTAAAGTACGCGGAAGGCTTCGTGGTGAAGGAAGTAATGCGCGCCGACGATGTGGTCAAGCTGCCGGTACGATCGGTGTAAGACCGCAAATCTCGGCCCCATTAGCTCTGATCGATGCAAAAATGCCCTGGCTGTTGCTGCACCAGGGCATTTTCATTTAGGGTTCCGACTAAAACTGGTTCCACAAATACTGGTTGTAAACCTCGTGGTGGAATTGCACCTCTGGGCCTTTGACCACCGTGCCCAGCAGACGCGCACAGCGATCGGCGGACGCCTGCTTCAGGTCGGCATAACGGCCCTTCACATCCTCACCGAGCAGTTTAGTCGTCCACTCGGCCGCCCGAAAATCATCGATCGCCGTGTAGATATTGTCCGGCAGATATCGCTCGGCTTGCCGCAGATTCTCCAAGTCCGCAGTGTCGCCTTCGATCCCGGTCCTGAAAACGCTGAGCATCACCAGATAGGGATTCGCGTCGGGCGCCACGGAGCGCACCTCCACTCGCATACTCTTCGAGTTGCCGATGGGCACACGAATCATCGAGCCGCGATCCACAGCAGACGCTTTGATCTGGTTCGGCGCCTCGAAGTGGGGATCGAGGCGGCGGTAAGCGTTCACGCTGGGATTCAGCGCCAGGCAAATGTCGTTTCCGTGCGTCAGGATGCGGTCGATGAACTCCCAGCCGCAGCTCGAAAGCTTTTCCTCTCCTTTCGGATCCCAGAAAAGATTTGTTCCGTTCTTGCTGATCGAAACATTGGTGTGCATGCCGCTGCCGTTCACGCCGACCACCGGCTTCGGCAAAAACGACGCGGTCATGCCAGCCTTTGTCGCCACCTGCCGGCAGATCAGTTTGTAAAGTTGGATCTGATCCGCCGCGGCCACCACTTCCCCGTAGCCGTAGTTGATTTCGAATTGTGACGGCGCCACCTCCGGGTGATCCTTCTCGTTTTGGAAACCCATGGCGCGCTGCACTTCGGCCACCGTATCGATGAACGTCCGCAGCGGATCGCCGGGAAGCGAATGGTAATAGCCGCCGGTGTTGACGTATTCGAATTTGCCGGTTTCGTAATAGCGCCTCTCTGCGTCCGTGCCCGCAAAAAGAAACCCTTCGATTTCGTTGGCCGCGTTCAGTGTGTATCCGTCCCTCTTGTGCAGACCGTCCGAAAAAGTTTTCAGCATGGCGCGCATGTCCGCGGCGTAGGGTCCGCCTTGCTTGTCGATCACCTCGCCAAAAACCATCACCTTTCCTGAGCCAAAAAAATCCGCCGGGGCCCAATAAAACGCGCTCCAATCGATTCCCAGCCGCAAATCGCTTTCTCTCTGGGCCGTGAAGCCTCGAATCGACGAGCCGTCAAACGTCAGATTGTCCCAGCTCTTGACGAGAAATTTCTTGTCGTAGTCCAGCATGTGCAAGCGGCCTTCCAGATCGCTGAAAAGCACCGTCACCGCTTTGATTCGCTTTTCGTCCGTCAGATACTTGACTCTTTCCTCTTGAAGCTTCTCCATCGGAACGCGGCTTTGCCGCTGCTCCTTGGCTTTCAAATTCAGTTCTTCCAGTTCGCCGTATGGAATCTCGAGAAAGTTCCGAAGTTCGTTAGACATGAATCTCCTTCATCTTTTGAGGTGAACTCCTGATTTTATGAAGCTGGCGCAGATCCGAATTGCGGTAACAAGATACCGTGCGAGGGCGCAAGCGTCCAATCCAAAGAAGTGATTATTCCGATTCGGAAGCGTGCCCGTTCCCGTTCCTCAAAATGCACGAAAGCATGCGAAACGGATAAACGTTTGAGAAAAAGCTCCAGGAAACCCATAACAGAAATCTATCCATCCGATGGAAAAACAAATTCAGATTCGTCCAAGGCTATGCTTGACGCCGAAGGAAAAGCTGCGGTAACGTCTGCCACTTAAATTCTATTCCCTGCAATCTACTGACTGGAGGACGGATGGATCCGAAAGGCGTTCTTGAATTCGCATCGAAAAACGGGGCTAGGATTCTCGACCTTCGTTTTATCGACGTGCCCGGCGTATGGCAGCACGTCAGCTACCCTATCAAGGAATTGACCGCGGATTCCTTCCACGAAGGATTCGGGATGGATGCCAGCTCGATTCGCGGATGGGCGCAGATTCACGAATCGGACATGCTCTTGATTCCCGACCCCAACACCGCCTTCATGGATCCGTTTCTCGAAACGCCCACTCTGGTGATGATCTGCGACGCCCAAGATCCTCTGTCGCGCAAGCCTTACGATCGCGACGTGCGAAACCTCGCTCATCGCGCCGAGGAATATCTTCAGAAGACCGGCATCGCCGACCAGGCCTTCTTCGGCGCCGAAGCCGAGTTCTTTATTTTCGATAACGTTCGCTTCGACTCTCGCGAAAACTATTCCTACTACTACGTCGATTCCGACGAAGGCCGCTGGAATTCCGGCCGTGAAACACCGGGGCAGCCCAATTTGGGCTTCCGCCCGCGCTACAAGGAAGGCTATTTCCCCGTCCCTCCCACCGATCGTTTTCAGGATATGCGCAGCGAGATGGTTTTGAAGCTGCAGGATGTTGGGATTGAGGTCGAGTGTCACCACCACGAAGTGGCTACCGCCGGCCAGTGCGAAATTGACTTCAAATTCGACACGCTGATTCGCGCCGCGGACAACATGTGCAAATACAAGTATGTCCTGCGCAACACCGGCTACAAGCACGGCAAAACCGTCACCTTCATGCCCAAGCCCGTTTTCTCCGATAACGGCTCGGGTATGCACACCCACCAATCACTATGGAACAAAGGCAAACCGCTTTTCGCAGGAGACGGCTACGCCGGATTGAGCCAGATCGCCATGTGGTACATCGGCGGTCTGCTCAAGCACGCTCCCGCAATTGTTGCGTTCGCCGCGCCCTCCACCAATTCTTACAAGCGGCTGGTTCCCGGTTTTGAGGCGCCTGTGAACCTCGCTTACTCGCGCCGCAATCGCTCCGCCGCTGTCCGCATACCGATGTACTCAACGAATCCGAAGGCCAAGCGGCTTGAGTTCCGCCCGCCCGATCCGTCGTGCAATCCGTATCTCGCTTATTCCGCAATGCTCATGGCCGGGCTCGACGGCATCGAAAACAAAATCGATCCCGGAGGCCCGCTCGACAAAGACATCTTCGATCTTTCCAAAGAGGAACTCTCGCACGTCCCCTCTGTCCCGGGATCGCTCGAGGAATCACTCAAGGCCCTCGAGAAAGATCACGCTTTCCTCACCAAGGGCGGCGTGTTCACCAAGGACTTCATCGATCTTTGGATTGATTACAAGATGTCCAAGGAAGTGAATCCCATGCGGATGCGTCCACACCCGTATGAGTTCCACTTGTACTACGACATCTAG